>NZ_JBHXID010000004.1:0-5412 GCF_042723935.1 Microbacterium sp. NPDC058342 | reverse complement strand
TGGTTGGTGGGTGTGTGGGTGCGTCCGATCCTTGAGAACTCAACAGCGTGCACTTGTCAAATGCCAAATTATCCTCGTCCAGCCCTGTGGGGTTGGTTGAGAATTCCTTTGGATCAATTTATATGAATGTCAGCAATGATGTTCGTCTCTTTTGGTCAGTTTCAAACTCGCTGCATGGTCGTTTTCCCGGCTGTGTATGCATTTCTTTTTTACGGAGAGTTTGATCCTGGCTCAGGATGAACGCTGGCGGCGTGCTTAACACATGCAAGTCGAACGATGAACCAGGTGCTTGCACTTGGGGATTAGTGGCGAACGGGTGAGTAACACGTGAGCAACCTGCCCCTGACTCTGGGATAAGCGCTGGAAACGGCGTCTAATACTGGATATGTCCCGTCACCGCATGGTGTGCGGGTGGAAAGATTTTTCGGTTGGGGATGGGCTCGCGGCCTATCAGCTTGTTGGTGAGGTAATGGCTCACCAAGGCGTCGACGGGTAGCCGGCCTGAGAGGGTGACCGGCCACACTGGGACTGAGACACGGCCCAGACTCCTACGGGAGGCAGCAGTGGGGAATATTGCACAATGGGCGGAAGCCTGATGCAGCAACGCCGCGTGAGGGATGACGGCCTTCGGGTTGTAAACCTCTTTTAGCAGGGAAGAAGCGAGAGTGACGGTACCTGCAGAAAAAGCACCGGCTAACTACGTGCCAGCAGCCGCGGTAATACGTAGGGTGCAAGCGTTATCCGGAATTATTGGGCGTAAAGAGCTCGTAGGCGGTTTGTCGCGTCTGCTGTGAAATTCCGAGGCTCAACCTCGGGCTTGCAGTGGGTACGGGCAGACTAGAGTGCGGTAGGGGAGATTGGAATTCCTGGTGTAGCGGTGGAATGCGCAGATATCAGGAGGAACACCGATGGCGAAGGCAGATCTCTGGGCCGTAACTGACGCTGAGGAGCGAAAGGGTGGGGAGCAAACAGGCTTAGATACCCTGGTAGTCCACCCCGTAAACGTTGGGAACTAGTTGTGGGGTCCTTTCCACGGATTCCGTGACGCAGCTAACGCATTAAGTTCCCCGCCTGGGGAGTACGGCCGCAAGGCTAAAACTCAAAGGAATTGACGGGGACCCGCACAAGCGGCGGAGCATGCGGATTAATTCGATGCAACGCGAAGAACCTTACCAAGGCTTGACATACACGAGAACGGGCCAGAAATGGTCAACTCTTTGGACACTCGTGAACAGGTGGTGCATGGTTGTCGTCAGCTCGTGTCGTGAGATGTTGGGTTAAGTCCCGCAACGAGCGCAACCCTCGTTCTATGTTGCCAGCACGTAATGGTGGGAACTCATGGGATACTGCCGGGGTCAACTCGGAGGAAGGTGGGGATGACGTCAAATCATCATGCCCCTTATGTCTTGGGCTTCACGCATGCTACAATGGCCGGTACAATGGGCTGCGATACCGTAAGGTGGAGCGAATCCCAAAAAGCCGGTCCCAGTTCGGATTGAGGTCTGCAACTCGACCTCATGAAGTCGGAGTCGCTAGTAATCGCAGATCAGCAACGCTGCGGTGAATACGTTCCCGGGTCTTGTACACACCGCCCGTCAAGTCATGAAAGTCGGTAACACCTGAAGCCGGTGGCCTAACCCTTGTGGAGGGAGCCGTCGAAGGTGGGATTGGTAATTAGGACTAAGTCGTAACAAGGTAGCCGTACCGGAAGGTGCGGCTGGATCACCTCCTTTCTAAGGAGCACTGCAGGACTTCGGTTCTGTCAGAGCCCGATTCACACCGGATGTGTGTGACGGGAGCTCATGGGTGGAACATTTGACATGGTATTCGAGCTGCGAGCTTGGGTTAGTACGGCCTTCGGGTCTGGAACGCTGGGTTCGTGGGTGGGGTGCCTGCACGCTGTTGGGTCCTGAGGGACCGGGCCGGCCTTCGGGTTGGACGGACCTTCGTGGCCCTTACTTCTGTTGCCGTTTGGCAGTGGGGGTGGGGGACCGCCCGTACTTTGAGAACTACACAGTGGACGCGAGCATCTTAAAGAATTATTGATCATCAGTCTTTTCCTGGACTGGTGATTACTCGTGTGATTTCAAGTCTTTAAGAGCAAACGGTGGATGCCTTGGCATCTGGAGCCGAAGAAGGACGTAGCAATCTGCGATAAGCCTCGGGGAATTGATAAGCGAGTTTTGATCCGAGGATTTCCGAATGGGGAAACCCCGCCAGGCGTTTGTGCGACCTGGTGACTCCCGCCTGAATATATAGGGCGGGTAGAGGGAACGTGGGGAAGTGAAACATCTCAGTACCCACAGGAAGAGAAAACAACAGTGATTCCGTGAGTAGTGGCGAGCGAAAGCGGATGAGGCTAAACCGGGTGTGTGTGATAGCCGGCAGGCGTTGCATGCCCGGGGTTGCGGGACTTTTCTTACCATTCTGCCGAGTGGTGGACGTGATGTGACTGCATAGACGAACCGTCTTGAAAGGCGGGCCATAGTGGGTGCCAGCCCCGTAGTTGAAATGCTGCTCACAGCGTGAAGAGTATCCCAAGTAGCACGGGGCCCGAGAAATCCCGTGTGAATCTGTCAGGACCACCTGATAAGCCTAAATACTCCCAGATGACCGATAGCGGACAAGTACCGTGAGGGAAAGGTGAAAAGTACCCCGGGAGGGGAGTGAAATAGTACCTGAAACCGTTTGCTTACAAACCGTTGGAGCCTCCTTAGTAGGGGTGACAGCGTGCCTTTTGAAGAATGAGCCTGCGAGTTAGTGATATGTGGCGAGGTTAACCCGTGTGGGGTAGCCGTAGCGAAAGCGAGTCTGAATAGGGCGATTCAGTCGCATGTCCTAGACCCGAAGCGAAGTGATCTATCCATGGCCAGGCTGAAGCGACGGTAAGACGTCGTGGAGGGCCGAACCCACTTAGGTTGAAAACTGAGGGGATGAGCTGTGGATAGGGGTGAAAGGCCAATCAAACTTCGTGATAGCTGGTTCTCTCCGAAATGCATTTAGGTGCAGCGTTGCGTGTTTCTTGCCGGAGGTAGAGCTACTGGATGGCCGATGGGCCTCACCAGGTTACTGACGTCAGCCAAACTCCGAATGCCGGTAAGTGAGAGCGCAGCAGTGAGACTGTGGGGGATAAGCTTCATAGTCGAGAGGGAAACAACCCAGACCACCATCTAAGGTCCCAAAGCGCGTGCTAAGTGGAAAAGGATGTGGAGTTGCTTAGACAACCAGGAGGTTGGCTTAGAAGCAGCCACCCTTGAAAGAGTGCGTAATAGCTCACTGGTCAAGTGATTCCGCGCCGACAATGTAACGGGGCTCAAGCACGCCACCGAAGTTGTGGCATTGACATTTTTGGTAGGCCTTCGTGGTCCAGCCGTGTTGATGGGTAGGAGAGCGTCGTGTGGCGAGTGAAGCGGCGGTGTGAACCAGCCGTGGACGCCACACGAGTGAGAATGCAGGCATGAGTAGCGAAAGACGTGTGAGAAACACGTCCTCCGGAAGACCAAGGGTTCCAGGGTCAAGCTAATCTTCCCTGGGTAAGTCGGGACCTAAGGCGAGGCCGACAGGCGTAGTCGATGGACAACGGGTTGATATTCCCGTACCGGCGAAGAACCGCCCCAGTCAATCCAGTAATGCTAAGTGTCCAAAGCCAGTCATCGAACCCTTCGGGGTTCACCGGCTGGTGGAGCACACGACCCTATGCTGGTGCGGCTAGCGTATTAACAGGTGTGACGCAGGAAGGTAGCCCAAGCCAGGCGATGGTTGTCCTGGTGCAAGTGCGTAGGCCGAGTCATAGGCAAATCCGTGACTCATACAGGCTGAGACACGATGCGGATAAAAAGTGGGTGATCCTATGCTGCCGAGAAAAGCATCGACGCGAGGTTCAAGCCGCCCGTACCCCAAACCGACTCAGGTGGTCAGGTAGAGAATACCAAGGAGATCGAGAGAATCGTGGTTAAGGAACTCGGCAAAATGCCCCCGTAACTTCGGGAGAAGGGGGGCCATCCACTTATTAGGATTTACTCCGAAAGGGTGTGGTGGCCGCAGAGACTAGTGGGTAGCGACTGTTTACTAAAAACACAGGTCCGTGCGAAGACGCAAGTCGATGTATACGGACTGACGCCTGCCCGGTGCTGGAAGGTTAAGAGGACCGGTTAGCCGCAAGGCGAAGCTGAGAATTTAAGCCCCAGTAAACGGCGGTGGTAACTATAACCATCCTAAGGTAGCGAAATTCCTTGTCGGGTAAGTTCCGACCTGCACGAATGGCGTAACGACTTCCCAACTGTCTCAACCGCGAACTCGGCGAAATTGCATTACGAGTAAAGATGCTCGTTACGCGCAGCAGGACGGAAAGACCCCGTGACCTTTACTACAGCTTGGTATTGGTGTTCGGTGTGGCTTGTGTAGGATAGGTGGGAGACTGTGAAGCCATGACGCCAGTTATGGTGGAGTCATTGTTGAAATACCACTCTGGTCACTCTGGATATCTAACTTCGAACCGTGATCCGGTTCAGGGACAGTGCCTGGTGGGTAGTTTAACTGGGGCGGTTGCCTCCCAAAAAGTAACGGAGGCGCCCAAAGGTTCCCTCAACCTGGTTGGCAATCAGGTGGCGAGTGTAAGTGCACAAGGGAGCTTGACTGTGAGACTGACAGGTCGAGCAGGGACGAAAGTCGGGACTAGTGATCCGGCAGTGGCTTGTGGAAGCGCTGTCGCTCAACGGATAAAAGGTACCTCGGGGATAACAGGCTGATCTTGCCCAAGAGTCCATATCGACGGCATGGTTTGGCACCTCGATGTCGGCTCGTCGCATCCTGGGGCTGGAGTAGGTCCCAAGGGTTGGGCTGTTCGCCCATTAAAGCGGTACGCGAGCTGGGTTTAGAACGTCGTGAGACAGTTCGGTCCCTATCCGCTGCGCGCGTAGGAAGTTTGAGAGGATCTGACCCTAGTACGAGAGGACCGGGTTGGACGAACCTCTGGTGTGCCAGTTGTTCCGCCAGGAGCACCGCTGGTTAGCTACGTTCGGGATGGATAACCGCTGAAAGCATCTAAGCGGGAAGCCGGCCTCAAGATGAGACTTCCATCACCCTCGGGTGGAGAGGCTCCCAGCCAGACGACTGGGTTGATAGGCCAGATGTGGAAGCACGGCAACGTGTGCAGCTGACTGGTACTAATAAGCCGATGACTTGATAACACACCTCCTTCTGCGAGATGAACGCGTCCACTTTGTGGTTCTCGACGTACGGTCGGGAACCGACAACACACACGTGTGTGTTGCCTGAAACGTCAATAGTGTTTCGGCGGCCATAGCGTGAGGGAAACGCCCGGTCACATTCCGAACCCGGAAGCTAAGCCTCACAGCGCCGATGGTACTGCAGGGGGGACCCTGTGGGAGAGTAGGACACCGCCGGACTTCT
>NZ_JBHXID010000003.1:0-258341 GCF_042723935.1 Microbacterium sp. NPDC058342 | reverse complement strand
CAACCCCACAGGGCTGGACGAGGATAATTTGGCATTTGACAAGTGCACGCTGTTGAGTTCTCAAGGATCGGACGCACCCACACACCCACCAACCAAGGCAGGACGCGCAGGGCAACTTCACAATCTTATCCGGCACCGCGGGCGCTGTCAAAGCGATCCGATCGGAGCCGGGCCCTCCATCTTACTCCGGACGAGTCCGCAGGAGAAGGAGGAGTCTGTTCGCTGCTTGGAGGGGAGCCAGGCCTTCCGGCCTTCCGCTCAACCGCTTGGGGCGAACAGGTAATAACTTACGCGGATCCCCACGGCCCGGCAAATCACCGCCGCATCCCGGGCGTGTCGCGCGCAGCCGCACCGCCATCCGACGGCGTAGTGTCCCCTCATGGCCACGGCTCACGACACCACCCCTGACCCGCGGGAACCCGGGCTCGTCGCGCGTCTTCATCGCGAGCTCGGCCTCGCCGCAGGTCGGAGCGACTCGTCCTGCCACCCCGCGGTCCCCCTGAGCTCCTCCCTGGCCGTGGGCGAGCTCGCCTGGGCCTCGGTCCTCGTCGCCGGCGCCACCCTTTCGGCCACGAGCGCGGCCCCTCCCGATCCGGCGCGCATCGCTGCGGCGTTCCGCAGCGATCGGCATCTGCGTATCGATGGAGCGACCCCGCAGTCATGGGCTCCACTGTCGCGATTCTGGCGCACGGCCGACGGCTGGATCCGCACGCACGGCAACTACCCGCATCACGCGCATGCGCTTCTCGACGGACTGCGCCTCGATCGCGATGCGGACCCCGGATCGGTCGAGGCCGCACTCTCCGGCATGCGGGCGGCGGATGCCGTGGACGCGATCACCGTAGCGGGCGGCATCGGCGTCTCCGTCCGGAAAGAACGTGACGCCGTCGACGCCGAGCTGCGGCGCCGCCCGCTCGTCGACCTGACCCGACTCGCCGTCTCGTCCAGCCGCGCTCTCCCCCACGGGGGATCTCCGCTTGCGCTGACCGGCGTCCGCGTGCTCGATCTGACCCGGGTGATCGCCGGCCCCGTGGCCACCCGCACGCTCGCCCTGGCCGGTGCCGACGTGCTGCGCATCGATCCGCCGGATCGTGCTGAGCCCGCATGGCAGCATCTGGACACCGGCCACGGAAAGCGCTCCGCACTGCTGGACGTCTCCGCGGATCGTGCACGATTCGACGCACTGCTTGCGGATGCAGACGTTCTCGTGCTCGGCTACCGCCCGCAGGGCCTGCGTCGACTCGGGCTCACGGCATCCGCGCTCGCGTCGCGGCATCCGCATCTCGTCATCGGGCAGCTCAGCGCATGGCCCGGCGACGACTCACCTCGGGGGTTCGACAGCATCGTGCAGGCGGAGTGCGGGATCTCCTGGCTGGAGTCCGCCGACGGCGTCGTTCCGGGAGCCCTCCCCGCGCAGGCGCTGGACCATTCGGCCGGCTATCTGCTCGCCGCCGGCATCGTCACCGCACTGCGTCGCCGCGCCGAGTCCGGGGGCGCCTGGCACGTGCGCACCTCGCTGCGGCGGATGGCCGCCGAACTTCTCGGCCTGCCGCGGTCCTCACCCGGCGCCGCACCCGCCCCGCTCGACGAGCAGGCGCAGACCCAGACCTTCGCCGTCGCCGGACGAACGGTGACGACCGTCGTGCCGGCCGTCCGCTGGCCGGGCTCGCCGGAGCTGTTCGCGTCCCCTCGTCCGTGGGGAACCGATCCGCCCGAGTGGTGAGCGCCGTCGGCGAGCCTGCGAACACCGCCCGGAGACCGCTCGGTGACCTCTCGGCTCAACGCTCCCCGCGCCGCCTCGCGCGCCCGGCCGCGATCACGACGACCGCGCACAGCAGGAGCGTCAGCAGTCCCCACACGCCCGACGCGACCGGAAGCGTGCGATACGCCAGATGCTGGATGGTGAACGTGTCGGCGAGAGGCCCGTACACGGCCAGGCCCAGCAGCCAGGCCCCGATCAGGAACACCGGGAGCGACACGTACCACGCCCACCGCACCCAGCCCGGCAGCACCCTTCCACGGAAGACGATCCCGCGCCGTCGCAGCCACAGGAAGGCGAACAGCCCGATGACGAGCAGGCCCAGTGCGCTGGATCCGTGCTGCAGCCACTTGTAGCCGTGCATCGATCCCCACATCTGCTGCAGCACCGGCAGCGCCTCGACGCCCCAGCGCCCCTCGTGGGTGAGACCGTCCCAGGCGATGTGCGAGAGCACGCCGAGCATGAGCGAGAGGACCAGCAGGAGCGGATAGCCGAAGCGCTCGCGCGGTGCGACCAGCTCTCGCACAGCTGCGCGACCGGTGGAACGCCAGTCATCGGGGAGCCGCGCCGCCAGCGCGGTCGGCGCGAGCTCCACGAAAGCCGGGCGAAGGACCACCCGCCACAGGAGCAGCAACACGAAGGCGACGATCGTGGTCCATGCGATGTTCGTCGTCGCATGGGTGAAGCCGTACGACAGGCCGATTCCCCGCGTGAAGAGCGGAAGGTCGGGTGTCATCGCCCCGATCGCGATCGCGCCGGGCACCAGCGGCGTGCGCAGGAACGGCAGAGCGGCCACGGCGTGGCTCGGCGTGAACGGCATCCGATCGCCGCTCAGTCGAGGAACACGCCGGCCAGGGTCTTCTTGCCGCGGCGCAGCACCGACACCCCTCCGGGAAGCGACCCACGCACGGTCGCACCGTCATCGGTCACGCGCTCCCCGTCGAGGGTGACGCCGCCCTGCGAGATCGCACGGCGCGCCTCGGAGATGCTCGAGACCAGCCCGGTCTGCACGAGTGCCTCGGCGACCGGCGTCCCGGCCGCGACGGTCGTGTTCGGCAGCTCCTCGAGAGCCGTGCGCAGCGTGGCCGCGTCGAGCGAGGCCAGATCGCCCTGGCCGAACAGCGCCTCGGATGCGGCGATCACCGCCGCCGTCGCCTCGACGCCGTGCACGGTGGCGCACACCTCGAGCGCCAGCCGCTTCTGAGCGGCGCGGCGGAACGGCTCGCTCTCGACCAGTGCCGCGTACTCCTCGATCTCGGCGCGGGTGAGGAAGGTGAAGACCCTCAGGCGCTCGACGACGTCGGCATCCGCGGTGGAGAGCCAGAACTGGTACATCCGGTACGGGCTGCACATCTCGGCATCCAGCCAGATCGCGTTGCCCTCGCTCTTGCCGAACTTGGTGCCGTCGGTGTTGGTGATCAGCGGGGTGCCGATCGCGTGGGCGGAAGCGCCTTCCACCCGATGGATCAGGTCGGTGCCGCTGGTGAGGTTGCCCCACTGATCGCTGCCGCCGGTCTGCAGCACGCAGTCGTAGGAGCGGTACAGCTCGAGGTAGTCCATGCCCTGCAGGATCTGGTAGCTGAACTCGGTGTAGCTGATGCCGGCGTCGGAGTTCAGGCGCGCGGCGACGGCGTCCTTCTTGAGCATCGTGCCGACGCGGTAGTGCTTGCCGACCTCGCGCAGGAAGTCGATGGCGCTCAGCGGCGCCGTCCAGTCGAGGTTGTTCACGATGCGGGCGGCGTTGTCGCCCTCGAAGCTGAGGAAGCGCTCGACCTGGCCGCGAAGACGGCCCACCCACTCCTCGACCGTCTCGCGCGTGTTCAGCGTGCGCTCGGCGGTCGGTCGCGGGTCGCCGATGAGGCCGGTGGAGCCGCCGACGAGGCCGAGCGGCTTGTGGCCGGCGAGCTGGATGCGGCGCAGCGTGAGCAGCTGAACGAGGTTGCCGAGGTGCAGGCTGGGAGCGGTCGGGTCGAAACCGCAGTAATACGTGATCGGGTCCCCGGCGAGAAGGGCGCGCAGCGCCTCCTGATCGGTGGACACGTGGACGAGCCCGCGCCACAGCAGCTCGTCCCACACGTTCTCGAACGTGGGATCGAGCGCCACGGGGGCGGTCGTCAGAGCGGGATTCGACACGTGTTCCAGGCTATCAGCGGCCGTCCGCTCAGCTGTGCGCGGCCCACCAGACCAGGAAGGCGGCACCGAGCGCGATGACCCAGCTCACGAGGCTCCCCACCAGGAAGTACTCGGCGCGCGCTCCGGTCTCGCCGTCCTTGGAGATCTCCGGGAAGCGCACGATGCCCTTCGCCGCGAGCATCGCGGCCAGCAGCGAGTACGCGCCGGCGAGCGTGAGCACCACGACGATGAGGCGCTCCAGCGGTCCGATCAGCCGCCCGCCCTGGAAGCCGGTGGCAAGCTGCTGCGGCTGGCGCAGCCGGCCGCCGCGCAGCGCTCCGCCCTGGTCGGCCGGGCGCCAGGTCCCCTCCCGGTCGAGGGCGGCCCGCACGACCAGGTTCGCGGACTCCGTGACGAACAGCATGGCTCCGACCGCGAGCAGCGCGACGTCGAAGCCGATCTCGCCCGCCGGGGAGGGCAGCTGCCAGATGTCGCCGATGATGCCCGGCGACCGACGCGACGGCATCAGCGCCGTCGCGCCCGCGGCGATGGCCCCCAGCAGCACCGCGGGCCAGAACGAGGCGCGCCCGGTAGCGTCCAGCGGCATGCTCCACAACCACAGCGCGGTGAGCACGAGGGCGACGACTGCGGCCGCGAGCGCGTCGGCGCACGCCCCGAGCGCGACGATCGCGGCGCCGAGAGCGATCAGAAGCACAAGACGCACGGGGCGGCGTGGCACGAATCGCCGGAGAAGGTCGCTCGCGCCGACGGCGGCGAGCACGAGGGCCGTGAGGATCATGCCGTCTCACCCTTCAGCAGACTCAGCCCGTCGAGCAGCGCAGCCGCTCCGGAGCTCCGCAGCGCCTTGGAGACGGCCGGCTGCGTGATGCCCTCCTGCTCGGCCAGCTCGCGCTGCGACATCCCGCCGGCGCGCCCGTATGCCAGTCGGCGTTCGCGCTCGCTCATGCGCACGACGATCTCGTCCCTGGCCAGCAGGTAGGCGTTGGATGCGGCGAGAGCGGTCTCCATGACCTCATCCTGCCCGGGGGCTCCGACGATCCAGGTGCGGGTGGTCGGCACGGCGCGCTGCTGGCGGGCGTGCACCGCCTCGATCGCATCCCTCGCGGCCCACCATCCCGGCCCGTCGGAGAGTTCGCGGTGCTCGGATTCGATGGCGCGGATGTCGCCGATGCCCAGGCCGAAACGGAACTCGATGCCGTCGGGCAGCGCGAGCTGGAGCAGCAGCAGGGATGCGAGAGCCTGGTCGAGCGTGCGATAGACGCCCTGCTGCTCATCTCCCACCGTCGGACGCAGCGCATGCTCCGCGAGGGGATGTTCGCGCTCCACCCGCGCGATCGTCTCGTCGAAGATCTGCTGGGCCTTCGCCCGGTCACGCAGGCGGCGCGAGCCGACGATGTCGGCGATCACTGCTACGACCATGACATGACCATAGCACGAATAAGCGAGACTTATTCCTTTTCTGGTTATATCGAAGAGAGCTGTTCTCAGAGCCCGAGGGCATGGACGGCGGCCTGGGCACGCGCGACGAGCTCCGCACGCTGCTCCGCCACCCGCACCGGGGCGGTCCCCCCCACGCCGGACCGCGACGCAACCGAGCCCTCGATCGAGAGCACCTCGCGCACCTCGGGCGTGAGGTGCTCCGAGACGGAGATCAGCAGCGCGTCATCGGCGTCCTCAAGACCGATGCCGCGCTGCTCGCACACCCGGACGAGCGCGCCCGAGATCTCGTGCGCATCGCGGAACGGCACACGTCGCTTGACCAGCCATTCCGCGACGTCGGTGGCCAGCGAGAACCCCTGCGGGGCGAGCTCGGCCATGCGCGCGGTGTCGAAGCGCAGCGTGGCGATCATCCCCGCGAACGCCGGGAGCACCACCTCGAGCGTCTGCACCGAGTCGAAGACCGGCTCCTTGTCCTCCTGCAGGTCGCGGTTGTACGCGAGCGGCAGCCCCTTGAGAGTCGCCAGCAGGCCGGTCAGGTTGCCGATCAGGCGCCCGGACTTGCCGCGTGCGAGTTCGGCGATGTCGGGGTTCTTCTTCTGCGGCATGATGCTCGAGCCGGTCGAGTAGGAGTCGTCGAGGGTGACGAAGCCGAACTCCCGCGTGTTCCAGAGGATGATCTCCTCGGAAAGACGCGACAGGTCGATGCCCGTCATCGCCGCGATGAACGCGAACTCGGCGACCACGTCGCGCGCGGCGGTGCCGTCGAGGGAGTTCTCCGCCGGGCGGTCGAGACCCAGCTCGCGGGCGACGAGCGCGGGATCGAGCCCGAGCGTCGAGCCCGCCAGCGCTCCCCCGCCGTAGGGAGAGGATCCGGCGCGGCGACGCCAGTCGACCAGACGCTCCAGCTCGCGCACCAGGGGCCACGCGTGCGCCTGCAGATGGTGGGCCAGCAGAACCGGCTGCGCATGCTGCAGGTGGGTCCGCCCGGGCAGGATCGCCTGCGGGTGGGCCTCGGCCTGCGCGACCAGCGCATCGATGACGCGCAGCAGGTCTCGCGCGATCACCTGCGCGTGGTCGATCAGGTACATGCGCACGAGGGTCGCGATCTGATCGTTGCGGCTGCGGCCGGCGCGCAGACGGCCCCCGACCTCGGCGCCGACCTCGGCGATCAGGGCCTTCTCGAGGGCGCCGTGCACGTCTTCGTCGCCCGGGTCCGGCAGCAGGGTGCCGTCGGCGATACGGGCGGAGAGCGCATCGAGCCCGGCGTGCATGATGCGCGCCTCCTCGGGCTCCAGATACCCGGCGGCCTCCAGCGCCTTCGCGTGCGCATGGGACCCGGCGATGTCGTAGGGCGCCAGGATCCAGTCGAACTGCGTGGACCGGCTCAGCTCGGCCAGCTCGGGCGAGGGACCGCCGGCGAACCGGGCGCCCCAGAGCGCACCCTCGTTCGTGCCGTGCGCGCCGCCGGTCATGCTGCCGCCTCCTGCTTGCCGAGCAGCCACACCAGCAGTGCCTTCTGCGCGTGCAGGCGGTTCTCGGCCTCGTCCCAGACCACGCTCTGCGAGCCGTCGATGACCTCGGAGTCCACCTCGTATCCGCGGTCGGCGGGCAGGCAGTGGATGAAGATCGCCGCGGGATCCGCCAGCGCCATGATCTCGGTGGTCACCTTGTAGCCGCCCAGGTCGCGCAGGCGCTCGATCTTCTCCTCCTCCTTGCCCATCGACACCCACGTGTCGGTGACGATCACGTCGGCGCCCAGCGCCGCCTCTCGGGGATCGGTGAGCAGGGTGACCGAGCCGCCGGTCTCCGCGGCGCGCCTGCGGGCGGCCTCGACGACGTCGGCGCGCGGCGCGTAGGCCTCCGGGGACGCGATGCGCACATGCATGCCCGCCGTGACGCCGGCGAGCAGGTAGGAATGGGCCATGTTGCTGCGTCCGTCGCCGAAGAACGTCAGCGTCAGGCCCTTCAGCTCGCCCTTGTGCTCGCGGATCGTCAGCAGGTCGGCGAGCAGCTGGCAGGGGTGGAAGTCGTCGGAGAGCGCGTTCACGACCGGCACGCGCGTGCCGCGGGCCATCTCCTCCAGCCCGGCCTGCGCGTAGGTGCGCCAGACGATGGCCGCCACCTGGCGCTCCAGCACGCGCGCGGTGTCGGCGGGGGTCTCCTTGCCGCCGAGCTGGCTGTTGGCCGTCGAGATGATCAGCGGCGATCCGCCGAGGTCGGCGATGCCGACGGCGAAGGACACCCGGGTGCGCGTGGACGACTTGTCGAAGATCACCGCGACGGTCTGAGGACCGGCGAGGGCCTTGTTCGCCCAGCGGTCCTTCTTCAGCTCGAGGGCGAGGTCGAGCACCTCGCCCTGCTCGGCGGGGGTCAGGTCGTCGTCGCGAAGCAGGTGGCGGGTCACGCGGGTGTCTCCTTGGTCGAGGGTGCGACGGCGTCCAGCGCCGCCGTGAAGAGGGTGAGGAACTCGGTCACCTCGGCATCGCCGATCGTGTACGCGGGGGCGATCCGGATGACGTCGTCGGTGGGTGCGTTGATGATCAGGCCGCGCTCGTGCGCTGCCTGGCGGGCGGCGGCGGCGACCGGGGCCGCGAGCCGGATGCCGATGAGAAGGCCGGCTCCCGTCGTGCCCGCGACCAGCGGATGCTGGGCGACGCCGGAACGAAGCTGCGCTCCGCGGGCGTTCACGTTGTCGAGCAGGCCCTCGTCCTCGATGTGTCCGAGCACGGCGTTGGCGACGGCGCTGGCGAGCGGGTTGCCTCCGAAGGTCGAGTTGTGGGTGCCCGGGTAGAACAGCTCGCTCGCCGCGCCGAAAGTGATCAGCGCCCCGAGCGGGAAGCCGGCCCCGATGCTCTTGGCCAGGGTGACGGCGTCCGGCACGATCCCCTCGCGCTGGAACGCGAACCACGTGCCGGTGCGACCCGAGCCGGTCTGCACCTCGTCGAGGATGAGCAGCGCGCCGTGCTCGGCGGTCAGCTCCCGCGCACGCGCGAGGAAGCCCTCGGGCAGCTCGACCACACCGGCCTCGCCCTGGATGGGCTCGACGATCATGGCGGCCACACCGCCGGCGGCGAACGCCTGCTCCAGGCTCTCGACCGAGCGCTGCACCGTCACCACATCCGGCACGGCGGGAAGGAACGGATCGCGGTACGCCGCCTTCGGGGTGAGGGAGAGCGCGCCCATCGTGCGCCCGTGGAACGCCCCTTCCACGACGAGGATGGTGGTGCGGCCGTCGGGGTTGCCGTGCAGGCGTGCGAGCTTCACGGCCATCTCGTTGGCCTCGGTCCCGGAGTTCGCGAGGAAGACGCGGCCCCGCTCCCCCGTGCCCGCCAGGCGCTTGAGCCGTGCTGCCAGCTCGAGCTGGCCGGGCGTGGCGAAGTAGTTCGACACGTGCGCGAGCGTCGCGGCCTGGCGCGCGACGGCATCGACGAAGACCGGGTGCGCGTGACCGAGGCAGTTCACGGCGATGCCGCCGAGGAAGTCGAGGTAGCGACGACCCTCGTCGTCGTGAACCCAGGATCCCTCCCCGTGCGTGAGCAGAGCGAGCCGTCCGCCCAGGCTCATCAGATCGCGCGCGGCATCATCGTTCCAGGTCACTGTGCGACCACCTCCGTGCCGATTCCCTTGCTGGTGAACAGTTCCACGAGCACCGAATGCGGCACCCGTCCGTCGATGATCGCGGCCGCGTCGACGCCGCCCTGCACCGCGTCGAGGCAGGCGCGCATCTTCGGGATCATCCCCGACTCGAGCCCGGGCAGCATCTGGGTGAGCGCGTCGGCGGTGATGTGCGAGACCAGCGAGTCGCGGTTCGGCCAGTCGGCGTAGAGCCCGGCCACATCGGTGAGGATCACGAGCTTGCGCGCGCCCACCGCCGTGGCCAGTGCCGCTGCGGCGGCATCCGCGTTCACGTTGAGCGACTGGCCTGGGTGGTCGAGGTCGGGAGCGATCGACGACACGACCGGGATGCGGCCCGCGGAGAGGTGATCGAGGACAGGGGTGGGATCCACCTGCACCACATCGCCGACCCTGCCGAGGTCGATCTCCTCGCCGTCGACGACCACGCCGCGCCGACGGCCGCCGAACAGCCCGGCGTCCTCCCCGCTGAGCCCGGTGGCGATGGGCCCGTGCGAGTTGATCTTCGCCACCAGCTGCGGGTTGACCTGCCCGGTCAGCACCATGCGCACGACGCTGATCGCCTCGGTGTTGGTGACGCGGTAGCCGCCCTTGAACTCGCTGGGGATGGCCAGCCGATCGAGCATGTTCGAGATCTGCGGCCCGCCGCCGTGCACGACGACGGGCTGCACACCCACGTAGCGCAGATAGGCGATGTCCTGCGCGAAGGCGTCCTGCAGCTCGTCGCTGACCATGGCGTTGCCGCCGTACTTCACGACGACGATCTGGTCGCGGAACCTCTTCAGCCACGGCAGGGATTCAATGAGGGTGGCCGCCTTGACGGCGGCCTCCTCGGGGGCGGTGTCCTGCAGATCGGTCATGAGGCGTAGGCGCTGTTCTCGTGCACGTAGTCGTGGGTCAGGTCGTTGGTGAGGATCGTCGCCGTGGCCTGGCCGGCCTTCAGGTCGATCTCGAGATGCGTGGCGCGCGGCGTGAGGTCGACGTCGTCTCGGGGGCGGTCCGGGCCCCCGGCGGTGCACACCCGCACGCCGTTCATGGAGACGTCGACGTCGTAGGGGTCGAACTGCGCGGTGGTCGTGCCGATCGCGGCGAGCACGCGGCCCCAGTTCGGGTCGTTGCCGAAGATCGCGGCCTTGAAGAGGTTGTTGCGGGCGACCGAGCGGCCGACCTCGACGGCCTCCGCCTCGGTGGCGGCGTTGCGGACCTCGATCGTGATGTCGTGGCCGGCGCCCTCGGCATCCGTCTGCAGCTTCTTCGCGAGCTCGCGGCACAGCTCCGTCAGGGCGGAGGTGAAGGCGTCGAGGTCGGGACGGATGCCGCTGGCGCCGCTCGCGAGCAGCGTGACCTGGTCGTTCGTGGACATGCAGCCGTCGGAGTCGAGCCGGTCGAAGCTCACCCCGGTCGCGCTGCGCAGAGCGGCGTCGGCCTCGGAGGCCTCCAGGTCGGCATCCGTCGTGATGACGACCAGCATGGTGGCCAGACCCGGCGCCAGCATCCCGGCGCCCTTGGCCATGCCGCCGATCGTCCAGCCGTCGCCGTGCACGACCGCGGTCTTCGAGACGGTGTCGGTGGTCATGATCGCCTCGGCCGCCGCCTGGCCGCCGTCGGCGCTGAGGCCGGCGATGCCCTGCTCGACGCCGTCGAGCACCTTGCCGCGGAAGACCTCGTCGCCGACGCCGATGAGACCGGTCGAGCACACCAGGACGTCTCCCGCGCTCACCTCGAGGAGCTCGGCCGCCTTCTCGGCGGTGAGGTGGCTGGTCTGGAACCCGAACGCGCCCGTGAAGCAGTTCGCCCCGCCGGAGTTCAGCACGACCGCCTCGACCGTGCGATCGGCGATCACCTGCTGGGACCACAGGATCGGGTTCGCCTTGGCACGGTTGGTGGTGAACACCGCCGCGCCCACTTTGCGGGGTCCGCGGTTGACGACCACGGCCACGTCGGGCCTGCCGGTGCTCTTGAGGCCTGCAGCGACGCCGGCCGCTTCGAATCCCTGGGCTGCGGTCACGCTCACGGCGCCACTCCGTTCACGGTGAGGGCGCGGTCCTCGGGAAGGCCCAGCGCGAGGTTCATGGACTGCACGGCGGCGCCGGCGGTCCCCTTGACGAGATTGTCGACCGCAGTCACCACGGTGACCCGGTTCGCCGCGCGATCGATCGCGAGCCCCATCAGCGCGGTGTTGGCACCGAGCACGTCGGCGGTGCGCGGGAAATGCCCCTCGGGCAGCAGCTGCACGAAGGTCTCGTCACCGTACGCGCTCTGCCACGCGTCCCGGATCTGCGCATCGGTGGCGCCGTCGGCGATCGGTGCGGTCGAGGTGGCGAGGATACCGCGGGCCATCGGGACGATCACGGGAGTGAACGAGATGCGGATTCCCGCGGGCGCGACACCGGATGCTGCGGCGAGCGCCTGACGGATTTCGGGGATGTGCCGGTGGGTGCCGCCGACCGCATAGGGGTTGGCGGTGCCCAGCAGCTCGCTGCCGAGGAGGTGCGTCTTCAGGCTCTTGCCCGCACCGGACGGCCCGACGGCGAGGACGGTCACGATGTCGGACGGATCGATGACGCCCGCCGCGACTCCGGGAGCGAGGCTGAGGCTCACGGTCGACGCGTTGCACCCGGGGGCCGCGATGCGCGTCGCGCCGCGCAGGTTCTCGCGCTGCTTACGGCCGTTCACGAGCAGCTCGGGGACGCCGTAGCTCCACGGGTCGTGGAAGGCGCCGCCGTAGAAGGCATCCCACGCATCCCGCGAGGTGAGGCGGTGGTCGGCACCCGCGTCGATCACGAGCGGGGTGTCGCCGAGGGCATCCGTGTACTGGCCCGACTGCCCGTGCGGCAGCGCGAGGAAGACGATGTCGTGCCCGGCGAGCGTCTCGGGGGTGGTGTCCTGAAGGGTCAGATGCGCGAGCGAGCGCAGATGCGGCTGGTGCTGCACGAGTGGCTGACCCGCAGTGGAGTGCGCGGTGACGGTGCGGATCTCGATGTCGGGATGCGCGGCGAGAAGCCGCAGGATCTCGCCTCCCGCATAGCCTGATGCGCCGGAGACGGCGACGGAGTACGTCATGGTTCTACCTTAACGGTCGAGTCGCGCCCGATGACGGGCGTGACCCACTGACAGGGGGCCGGGGCGGCGACACCGGCTCCGGCCTCGAACCATCGCGGAACGGGCTGCGCGGGGTCGCCTAGAGTCGGCGGCCGGCGCGGCGTCGGCGCACGGGGGCGACACCCGGAAGGGGCGTCAGCGAGAAGTGTGCGGCCGAAGGCATGACGCGACAGTAGCGCCGATCGCGCAGCATCCGCAAATCCGCGGCGTCACGGGCCGCACCGCCCGCCCGGGCTCCGCTCATCTCAGATCGAAGAACGCCCGCTCGTGTTCCGCTGCCGCGACGAACTCCCGGCGCATGCGGCGCCTGCGCTCCCCGTCTGCTGCCGCAGCCGCCGTCACGACGTAGCCGATGGCTCGTTCCGTGGCGATCGCGAAGCCGGGGTCGGCGTACGTCGCCAGCCACGAGGCGTACGGATGTCGCGGATCGGACGCGTACGCGCCGAAGTCGCCGGCGTGCAGCCGGCGTCCCAGATCCGTGTACAGCCAGAAGCACGGCAGGACCGCCGCGATCAGCACGGCGTAGTCACCGGAGAATGCGGCGGCGCGCAGGTGGTCGAGGTAGGCGGCGTTCACCGCGCTCGGCTCCGCGGCGAAGGTCGCTGCCGAGATCCCCGTCTCGGGCGTCAGCCAGGTGGCGTGCAGCTCGAGCTCACCGGCGATCGAGCCGTGCGAGGACTCCGCCCAGAAGCCCTGCTCCTCGGCGGTGGGGGCGAGGCGGGCGGCCTCTGCCAGCACGCGCGCGTACTCGCGCAGGTACAGGGCGTCCTGGGCGAGGTAGGTCAGGAACAGCTCGCGATCGAGCGTTCCGTCGGCGAGGGCGCGGATGAACGGGAGCTCATCGATGTCGCGCCGGATGCCCGCGATGCCCCGCCACCAGTCGGAGCGGATGTCCGCGGCACTCGGCGCCGTCTCGAGCCCACCGCGTCGCCACAGCCCGGCGAAATGGTTGACGGGTCCGTGTCCGCGCCCCACGTGCAGCTCGTCGCTCGAGCGCAGCGCCTCGCGCAGCCAGGCGCGGGATCCACCGACGGCTTCTGCGGGCGACTCGCCGCGCGCCAGACGGGTGGCGAGCGCCGAGGACAGCGAGCATCCGGTGCCGTGCGTGTTCGCGGTGTCGATGCGGGGGCCCGGGAACTCGACGATCGCGCCGCGTCCGACGAGCGCATCGGGGGCGTCGGCGCCGTCGAGGTGGCCGCCCTTGACGAGCACCCGCGCATCGATCGCGCCGGAGAGCACGGATGCCGCGGCGAGCGCATCCTCCCAGTCGCCGAACTCCCGGCCGGTCAGCACGCCGAGCTCAGAGAGGTTCGGGGTCACCACATCGGCGCGACGCAGCAGGTCGCCCAGCGCCTGCTCGGCCTCGGCGTCCAGCAGCCGGTCGCCGCTGGTGGCGATCATCACGGGGTCGATGACGACGATCGGGGGACGCACGGTGTCGAGCCAGCTGGCGACGGCGCGGATGACGTCGGCGTTCGCGAGCATCCCGATCTTCACCGCGTCGATGACGACGTCGTCCGAGATCGCGTCGAGCTGCTCGCGCAGGAACTCGGCCGGCGGCACGTGCACGGCACGGACCCCCTGCGTGTTCTGGACGGTGAGAGCGGTGATCGCCGCCATGCCGTAGCCGCCGTTCGCGGCGATGGACTTCAGGTCCGCCTGGATGCCCGCACCGCCGGACGGATCGCTGCCCGCGATGCTGAGCACGCGGGGAATGCCCGCGGCACGCCAGCGGCTCACGAAGTCGGCGGCTCGCTGCGCGGGATCCTCGGCCGCGCACAGCGCCGAGACGACCGCGAGTCCCGCCGCGCCGGCATCCCGCAGCTCCTCGGTGTCGTCGATGCCCACTCCGCCGATCGCGACGCACGGCAGCGGGCTGGCGGCGGCGAACGCGCGGAAGCCGTCCACCCCGAGTGCCGGCGGGTGGTCGGGCTTGGTGCTGGTCGGGCGGATCACGCCGACCCCCAGGTAGTCGACGGTACCCGCAGGAAGCGCGAGCACGGCCTCGAGGTGCTCGGGACTGTTGGCGGTGAGGCCGATCAGCGCATCGGGTCCGAGCTCGGCGCGGGCGCGGAGCACGGATGCGTCGCCCTGTCCCAGGTGCACGCCGTCGATGCGGGCGCCGGCCGCACGGGCGGCGAGCGCCGCGTCGAGCCGGTCGTTCACCATGAGCAGCGCGCGACCGTCGATGACCTGCGACAGCTCGATCAGCCGAGCCGCGGTCTCGGCATCCGTCGCCTCCTTGTCGCGCAGCTGCACGATGCGGGCGCCGCCGTCGACGGCCAGGCGCACGGTCTCGGACACCCCGCGGTCGCCGCACAGCATCCGGTCGGTGACGAGGTACAGCGAGAGGTCGGCGTTCACAGTGCCTCCGCCTCGAAGCGGGCGGCGGCGATGTCCTCGGGCTGCAGGCCGGCGAGGTCGTCGAGCAGTGCGACGGCGAAGCTGCCGGGTCCTGCGGAGCGCGCAGCCGCGCGCTCCGCGGCGATCGTGTAGAAGAGGCTCGCCGCCGCGACGGCGGTCAGGGCATCCGCTCCGGTGCCGCGGGCGGCGCCGAGGAAGGCTGCCATCACCGCCCCCAGAGCACAGCCGCCGCCCGTCACCCGGGTGAGCAGTTCGTCGCCGTTCGCGAGCCGCAGCACCCGCTCTCCGTCGGTGAGGAGATCGACGCGACCGGACACGGCCACGACGCTGCCGTGCCGGTGCGCCAGTGCGCGTGCGGCCTCGGCTGCGGCATCCGTCGTGTCGGTGGCGTCGACACCGCGACCACCGGCGCTGAGACCGGCGAGCGCGAGGATCTCGGAGGCGTTGCCGCGGATCGCGGTCGGGCGCTGCTGTGCGAGTTCGTGCGCGAGCGCCGTGCGGATCGGCAACGCCCCGATCGCGACGGGATCGAGCACCCACGGCGTGCCTGCGGCGTTCGCGCCGGCGACGGCTTCGAGGCTCGCCGCCCGCTGCTCGGGCGTCGGAGTGCCGAGGTTGATGAGCACGCCCGAGGCGATGCCCGCGAACATCCCGGCCTCGCCGACGATGTCGACCATCGCCGGGGCCGCGCCGACGGCGAGCAGCACGTTGGCGGTGAAGCCGGTGACCACCGCGTTCGTGATGCAGTGGGTGAGGGGCGGGCCCGCGCGCAGCGCCCTCAGCAGGTCGGCCGCCTCGGTGGCGAGGCCGGGGGCGGATGCAGGACGCAGAGGATCGCTCATTCGCGACATCCCTTCGCTAGTACGAACTAGATCAGGTTCGACGGGTCTGTTCTCAGCCGCGGATGCGGCACCCCGTGTCACTGATCGCGAGTCTAGCGAAGGACGTCGGTCGTCGGGTCGGCTCAGTCGTCAGCGGGATCGACGTCGGCCGGCACGAGCTGTCCGATGAGCTCCTGCTCCTCCGCACGGGTCAGTCCCGCGCGGCGCTCGCGATCGAGCCCGCGGGCGCGCTCGTCGTGGAGCACGCGCCGGATGGTGTCGTCGATCGGCGTGAGGCGACCACCGGATGCCTTGTACGCGGTGTTGTCCCGACGGGCGAACCCGGGCATGTCCGCGGGGAGCCACAGCGGCAGGGAACGCTCTCCCATCCAGTAGTCCACGCCGTGCCCGCGCAGCCAGTCGTCGGAGGCCTCGAGGAGCTCGCCGGTGTGGCCGGCGGCCGAGCGGATGCGGCGCAGCACGTCGACGAGCGGGTGAGCGTCTCCGATCGCGTTGACGATCCCCTGCCTGCTGCCGCTCACCAGCAGTTCGGCGACGTCGTCGACGTCGATCACCTGCGTGTACCTGTCGGCGAGGGTGGGGACGAGTACAGGCTGGTTCCCGGCGCGGTCGAACGCCGCCGCCCAGTACCCGAAGCGGTCGCTGGGATCGCCTTCCCCGACGATCAGGCCGGGCCGGACGATGAAGGCCCGCTCCCCCAGCGCGCTCACGGCCTGCTCCGCGGCGACCTTCTCCGCGCCGTACTCGTACTCGTCGCCCTCCTGCGCGGGCTCGTGCAGTGCCCCGGATTCGTCGAGCCCGAGGGTCGTGTCGTCGGAGTACGCCGACATCGACGAGACGTAGGTCCAGTGCGCTGTGCTCGCACCGAGCGCCGCGACCGCCTCGCGCACGTGCCGCGCCCGGGAGGAGATGTCGACCACCTCGTCCCAGTGCTGTTCGCGCAGCCGGTCGTACACGGCCGGATCATCGCGATCCCCGCGCAGCAGCACCGTCCCGTCCGGCGCGGGACGTCCGCCCCGCGCGAGGCAGGTCACCTGCGCCCCGGCATCCCGCCACTTCCGCGCGATCCGCCCCGACAGCCACCCGGTTCCACCGAGCACCAGCACCTGAGTCATGACGCCATGACAGCATCCGGACGCTCCACAGGGAAGGGCTTCCGCTGTCAGCGGATGCGACCCCGCTCCCGCCGAAGGACGGGACTCACCACGGCATCGGACGGTCCGGCCCGCGACGGCTGTCGTCGGGCATGTGCGGAAGGTGCTCGCCGCCGGCGCGGATGCAGAGCCAGCGCAGTTCGCCCGGGCTGTCCGGCAGTGCCCGCCAGGTGCGCCACACGCCCTGACCCACACGCACGACCGTGCCCTCCTCCACGTCGACGACGTCGTCGTCCAGCCCCATCTGGCCGCGTCCGGCGAGGAACACGTACAGCTCCTCGACCTTCTCGTGCACGTGCCAGTAGCCGGCTTCCTCACCCGGGACCAGGGCGTTCGCCGTCATGCCGATGTACTGCATGGTCAGCTCGTGGTCGACGACGCGGCGGCCGTCGCGCGAGCGCGCCTCATCGAATCCGCCATGGAACGCGCGCCAGTCCTGCAGCGCGCCGATCTCGGTCACCTGGTAGTCGCTCATCGCATCTCCTTCTCTTCGGATCCGTTCTCGGCATGCTCGGCCTCGCGGGTCCAGCTGTGCGCACCCCGGCGGTACACCAGCCGCAGATGGTCGCGGTCCTGCGCACCCTGCCAGAACTCGATGCGCTCCGGAACGACGCGCCAGAGCACCCAGTCTCCGGCGGCGACCCCGGCGCGGGCGGCGGGCGAGCGAGCGGCGAGATCCGCCGCGGACTCCGCTGCGGTGGCCTCGTGCACACTGCCGCGCACGCGCACCGCGCGGACCAGCGGCTGCCACCAGAAGCTCAGCGCCGCAGCAGGCCGGGCGGCGAGCTGCACGCCCTTGGCAGAGCGTCGATGCCCGGCGAAGCCCCAGCCGGCATCACCGAAGTCCTTCAGGATCAGAGTCCTCGCATCCGGCAGACCGTCGGAGTCCACGGTCGCCAGCGTCATCGCATGCGGCTCGGCGACGCCGCGTGCCACGGCATCCGCCAGCCAGTCCCGGAAGAGCACGACGGGATCGGCCGGGGCCCCAGCAGGGTCGAATGCCGGGGCGTCCCCGGAGAGCGTGCGCAGGCTGCGCAGCCACGCGGCGTCGGTCATGACCTCGAGCCTACGCAGTCGCCGCCGCATCCCGGTGCGGAATGCGGCGGCGATGCAGGCGGATCAGTCGCGGATCGCGGCGCCGAAGCGGTCGGTCGCGACCGCGACTCCGGCGAGCTTGGCCTCGGTGGCCTCGGCGGCGGTCAAGGTGCGGTCGGACGCCCGGAAGCGCAGTGCGAAGGTGAGACTCTTGGAATCCTCGGCCACGCCTTCGCCCCGGTAGTCGTCGACGAGCGCCGCCGACTCGAGCAACTCGCCCGCGCCCTCGACCAGCGCGGCGCGCACGTCGGACGCCGGCACAGCGACATCCACGACGAGCGAGACGTCCTGCGTCGCCGCGGGGTACGTCGACAGCGACTCCACGACCACGCGTTCCCCCGCAAGGGTGAGCAGGCGGTCGAGGTCGAGCTCGAGCACCACGGCGCGGCCCGGCAGATCGGCATCCGCGGCGACTCGCGGGTGCAGCTCGCCGACGTAGCCGATCTCCTCGCCGCGCACGCTCAGAGCGCCGGCGCGCCCCGGGTGCAGGGCGGCGCGCTGCGTCTGGGCCACGTCGATGTCGACGCCGGCCGCGACGCCGATCACCTGCACGGCGTGCAGGGCGTCGCCCAGGCTCGCGTGCTCGGCGGCACGCCCGGGCTGGCGCGGCGTGACGTGGCCGGTCAGCAGCACCGCGATGTTCCGCGGCTGCGGCGGGATGGCCGCGTTCAGCTGCGCCAGGGTCTCATCGCTCGGACGCTGCGCGAGCGGCGGGACGGAGTCGGTGCCGTAGGTCACGCCCGCCTCGGGGGTGAACACGAGTCCCGTCTCGAAGATCGCCAGGTCCACCAGACCGCGCGAGATGTTGCGGTGCGCGGTCTGCAGCAGACCGGGCAGCAGCGAGCGACGCAGGTACGCGGCCTGTCCGTCCAGGGCGTTGGCCAGGCGGATGCTGGGCAGGTGCTCACCGCTCGCCGAGCCGTGCAGATCGTTCTGCTCCTCGTTGGCGAACGGGAACGCCGGCGTCTCGACGAAGCCCGCCGCGGCGACGGCGTCCGCCACGCGCTTGCGTCCCTGCTGCAGCGGAGTGTAGCCGCGACCGGAGGGCGGGGTCGGCAGGACGGACGGGATGCGGTCGAGACCGTGGATGCGGGCGACCTCCTCCACGAGCGTCCACTTGTCGGTGAGGTCGGGGCGCCAGCTCGGCGGGATGACGAACCAGCCGCCGTCGGTCGCCGTGACCTCGGCGCCGATCATCTCCAGCGCGCCGATCACCTCGTCGTCGGTGTAGTCGACGCCGATCACCCCCTGTGCGAAACCTCGGGGCAGGTCGATGCCCGCGATGTCGACGTCGGCGAACAGCGCGCCGCCCTCGTCGGTCAGCTCGCCGCCGGCGAGCTCCACCATCAGGTCGGCCACACGGCGGGCGGCGACGAACGGGATCAGCGGGTCGACACCGCGCTCGAAGCGCTTGGACGCCTCGCTGGGCAGCTTGTGGCGTCGCGCGGAGCGGGCGATCGTGACCGGGTCGAAGGTCGCGGCCTCGATCAGCACGTTGCGCGTGGTCCCGCTCATCTCGGTGGTGCCGCCGCCCATGACGCCGGCCAGGCCGATCGGGCCGGAGCCGTCGGTGATGAGCAGGTCCTCCACGTGCAGGGCTCGGTCCTGGCCGTCGAGCGTCGTCATCCGCTCGCCCTTCTCGGCGCGGCGCACGACGATGCCGCCCTGCAGCTTGTCGAGGTCATAGCCGTGGATGGGGTTGCCGAGCTCGAGCATCACGTAGTTGGTGATGTCGATCAGCACGCCCAGCGGGCGCATGCCGGCCAGGACCAGCCGCGCGATCATCCACGGCGGGGTCGGCCGCGCCGGGTCGACGTTCCGCACGACGCGGGCGACGAACTCGCGGGCGCCGACGTTGCCGCGGATCGGGCCCCGGTCGTCGACCGAGATCGAGAAACCGGAACCAGGCTGCAGCTCGGCGAAATCGCGCTGCGCAGGGTCGCGGAAGGCGGCTCCGGTGGCGTGAGAGTACTCGCGGGCGACGCCGCGCAGCGAGAACGCGTAGCCGCGGTCGGGCGTCACGTTGATGTCGACCGCGAAGTCGTTCAGGTGCAGCAGCTCGATGGCATCCGCGCCGACCTCGGGGTCGAGACCGAGCGTCGAGAGCACGATGATGCCGTCGTGCTCATCGCCCAGGCCCAGCTCACGTGCCGAGGCGATCATGCCGTCGGAGACGTGACCGTACGTCTTGCGAGCCGCGATGGGGAACGGGCCGGGCAGAACGGCCCCGGGCAGCGTCACCACGACCTTGTCGCCGGCGACGAAGTTGTGCGCGCCGCAGACGATGCCGCGCACGCCGCCGTTCACCTCGCCCACATCCACCTGGCACCAGTTGATCGTCTTGCCGTTCTTCTGCGGCTCGGGCTCCGCCGAGAGCACGCGTCCGACGACGACGGGACCGCTGATCTCGAAACGGTGGACGTCCTCCTCTTCGAAGCCGACCGACACGAAGGACGCCAGCACGTCCGCAGGTGTCGCATCCGCTGCCACATCGACGTACTCGCGCAGCCAGGAAAGCGGAACGCGCATCACACCACCATCCCGAACTGCTCGCTGAAGCGGACATCGCCCTCGGCCATGTCGCGCATGTCCTGAACGTCGCTGCGGAACATCACCGCGCGCTCGACGCCCATGCCGAAGGCGAACCCGCTGTACACCTCGGGGTCGATGCCCGCCGCGCGCAGCACGTTGGGGTTGACCATGCCGCATCCGCCCCACTCGATCCAGCGCGCGCCGCCCTTGAAGGTCGGGTGCCACAGGTCCAGCTCCGCGGACGGCTCGGTGAACGGGAAGTAGTTGGTGCGGAACCGGGTCTTCGCCTCGGCGCCGAACATCTGCTTCGCGACGTGATCGAGGGTGCCCTTCAGGTGCGCCATCGTGATGCCCTTGTCGACGACCAGCCCCTCGAACTGCGTGAAGACCGGCAGGTGCGTCGCGTCGAACTCGTCGGTCCGGTACACCCGTCCCGGGCACAGCACATAGATCGGCAGCTCACGATCGAGCATCGAACGCACCTGGACGGGACTGGTGTGCGTGCGCATCACCAGGTGACGCGACGTGGGGTCGACGTAGAACGTGTCCTGCTCCTGGCGGGCCGGGTGGTCCTCGTCGAAGTTCAGTGCGTCGAAGTTGAACCACTCGTGCTCGAGTTCGGGGCCCTCGGCGATCTCCCACCCCATGCCGACGAAGATGTCCGAGATCTGCTCCTGCATGAGAGAGATCGGATGCCGGGCGCCGACGCGCGAGCGCGAGGCGATCGCAGTGATGTCGACCCGCTCGGCCTCCAGGCGGGCGGCGGTCTCGACCTCGACCAGCTCCGCCTCTTTGGCCGCCAGCGCCTGGGTGACTCGTCCCCGCCCCTGCCCGATGAGCTTGCCGAACGCGGCCTTGTGCTCGGGCGCGACCTGCCGCATCGACGCGTTCAGCACCGCGAGGGGCGACCCCTCGGCGACGTGTGCCGAGCGTGCCGCCCTCAGCTCTGCGGAATCGGATGCGGCGGCGATCGCCGCGAGGGCGGCGTCGACGGCGGACTCCACCGCCTCCGGCGTGATCTGGGGTGTTTCGGGAGAGTCTGACACGAGAACCGAGTCTAGCGGCGAGAAAGGCCCGCCCCGGTCGCGGGGACGGGCCTTTCGGCAGGGGGCGAATGGCGGGTCAGATGCCCGCGGCGGGCCCGGAGTTGCCCATGTCGAACTTTCCGGCCCCGCGCTGCGTGGCGATCACCTCGGTCACCGTGGAACCCTCGTGGATGCGCGGGTCGCCGCCCCCGGCGTCCGGGGTGTAGCCCTTGAGCTTCGGAGAGCGGCGCGTGCGGATCTCGAGCCACTTCGCGATGCCGGAGAGGATCAGGCACATCGCGATGTAGATGCCGCCGATGATGAGCGCGGACTGCAGGATCGGGCGCCCGGGCTGCGAGCTGAGCAGCTTGGCGTAGTACAGCAGCTCCTGGTAGGTGATGAGGAAGCCGAGTGCGGTGTCCTTCATGGTCACGACCAGCTGCGCCACGATGACGGGCAGCATCGCCCGCACGGCCTGCGGCAGCAGGATGAGCATCATGACGCCGCTCTTGCGCAGACCGATCGCGAACCCGGCCTCCCTCTGCCCCTTCGGCAGCGACTCGATCCCGGCACGCAGCGCCTCGGCGAGGACCGATCCGTTGTAGACCATCAGCGCGAGCACGACCGCCCAGTACGGATCCATGTCGATGCCGAGCGTGGGCAGACCGTAGTACAGGATCATCATCATCACGAGCACCGGGACGGCGCGGAAGAACTCCGTGATGACGGTCACCGGGACCCGCACCCAGGCGTGATCAGAGAGCCGCCCGATCGCGAGCACGAACCCGAGCGCGAGGCTCAGCACCGCCGCCAGCGCGAACGCCTTCAGCGTGTTCAGGAGCATCTGCCCGATGCTGGACCACACCAGGGTGTACGTGAAGACATTCCACTTCGTGGCGCTGAACTGGTTGGTCAGGGTCAGCCGCCAGACGAGGAACGCGATGATCGCGACGACCACGACGACGGTCGCGACGGTGAGGATGTTGTTGCGACGACGGGCGCGGGGGCCGGGGACGTCGTAGAGAACGGAGCTCATCGTGCGATCCTCCAACGGTTCTCGAGCGCGCGCTGCACCCAGGTGAGGCCCAGCACGAGGACGACGAAGATGAGCGCCACCCACAGCAGCACCTCCATCGGCGTACCGGTGCGGGTGTGCGAGTTCGAGATGGTCGACTGCAGCTGCGGGAGCACGGCGATGGAGAACCCGGCCGCCACCGTGGTGTTCTTCAGCAGGGCGATGAACACGCTCATCATCGGCGGCACGACCGAGCGGAAGGCCTGCGGCAGCACGATCTGTGTCATCACCTGTCCGAACGGCAGGCCGATCGCGCGAGCCGCCTCGGCCTGCCCCACCGGAACCGTGTTGATCCCGGCGCGCAGGGTCTCGGCGACGTACGTCGCGGTGTAGGTGCCGATCGCGAGGATCCCGAGGACCACGTTGGAGAGGGTGGGCAGCGCCAGGGCGCTGTATCCGAAGACGAAGAAGAAGAACACCAGGGTGAGGGGGGTGTTCCTCACCAGGGTGACGTACACGGTGCCGACGGCCCGGGCGATGGGCACCGGCGAGACGCGCATGGCGCCGACGATGGTGCCCAGCACCAGGGCGATGACACCGCCGAAGAAGAACACCAGCAGGGTGAAGGTGATCCCTTGCCCCCACAGGTCGAGGTTGCCGCTGATGGCGTCCACGCGCCCTGCCTCTCTCAGATGGCGGTGGGGACCCGATCGGGCCCCCACCGCTTCGGGTCACTCGACCGGGTCGACGGCCGGCTGGTCGACGGTGATCCCGGACTGGCCGAGAGTCGCGTCGAAGATCGCCTGCCAGGTGTCGCCACCGTCGGTGAACAGCGTGTTGATGTGCTCCTGCAGAGCCGAGTCGCCCTTCGGGACGCCGACGCCGTAGCGCTCCTCGGTGAACAGGCCGTCGAGGACCTTCAGCTCATCGGGGTTCTGCGCCGCGTACCCGATGAGGATCGCCGCGTCGGTGGTGACCGCGTCGACCTTGCCGCTGAGCAGATCCTCGACGCACTGCGAGTAGATGTCGTACTCGGCGGTCTCGATCTGCTTGAAGTTGTCCTTGATGTTCTGGATCGGCGTCGAACCCGTCGCGGAGCAGACCGTCATCCCGTTGAAGTCGGAGACGTCCTTGACCTCGGTCATCTCGCTGTCCGCGCGGACGAGGAAGCCCTGTCCGGTGACGAAGTAGGGCCCTGCGAAGTCGATCTGCTCCTTGCGGGAGTCGGTGATCGAGTACGTGCCGACGTAGTAGTCGATGTCGCCGTTCACCAGCGCCTGCTCGCGGTTGGCCGAGGCGATCGGCTTGTAGGTGATGTCGTCCTCGGCGAAGCCGAGGGATGCGGCGATCCAGCGTGCGATCTCGATGTCGAAGCCGCTGCGCTCGCCCGTGGTGGCGTCGAGGTAGCCGAGGTTGGGCTGATCCTCCTTGACGCCGATGACCGGTCCACCGCGCTTCTGCATGGCGTCGAACGTGGGGCTGCCGTCGAGCTGGACGTCCTTGGCGACCTCGAACAGCGCCTTGTCGCCCGCTCCGTCTCCACCGTCGCCGCCACCACCCGGGTTCGAGGGGGTGCCGCTGTTGCAGGCGGTGAGCGCGAGCAGCGCCGCCGCCGCGATTCCGATTCCTGCGAGTGCTCGTGTGCGTCGCATATCCGTCTCCTTGTGTGCTGTGGTGCGGGAAGGGTCAGTGGGTGAGGAGCTTCGAGAGGAAGTCCTTGGCACGGTCGCTCCTCGGGTTCGTGAAGAACTCCTCCGGAGTGGCCTCTTCGACGATCTGGCCGTCGGCCATGAAGACCACCCGGTTCGCCGCCTTGCGGGCGAAGCCCATCTCGTGGGTCACGACGATCATCGTCATGCCGTCCTTGGCGAGCTCGACCATCACGTCGAGGACCTCGTTGATCATCTCCGGGTCGAGCGCGCTGGTCGGCTCATCGAAGAGCATCACCTTCGGGTGCATGGCCAGAGCGCGGGCGATCGCGACGCGCTGCTGCTGACCGCCGGAGAGCTGCGCGGGAAGCTTCGAGGCCTGCTGGGCGACGCCGACGCGCTCCAGGAGAGCCATCGCCTCCTTCTCGGCATCCGCCTTCTTGAGTCCTCGCACCTTGATCGGGCCGAGCGTGACGTTCTCCAGGATCGTCAGGTGCGCGAAAAGGTTGAACGACTGGAACACCATGCCGACCTCGGCACGCAGCTCGGCCAGGCCCTTGCCCTCGGCGGGGAGCGGCTTGCCGTCGATGGCGATCGTGCCGCTGGTGATCGTCTCCAGCCGGTTGATCGTGCGACACAGGGTGGACTTGCCCGATCCCGACGGGCCGATCACCACGACGACCTCGCCCTTGTCGACCGTGAGGTTGATGTCCTTCAGGGCATGGAACTCGCCGTAGTGCTTCTGAACGTTCTCGACCACCACGAGGGCGTCTCTGCTCTCTGCCATTCGTACAGACTATGAGTACACCGCCATCGGTGCGAAGAGGCGCCCGCGTGGTTACCGTTTTGTGATGCGGGATCAGCGCGCTGCGCGCTGCGCGAAGGCGCTCTCGTACAGGCAGACGCTGGCCGCGGTCGCCAGGTTGAGGGATTCCGCTCTACCGAAGATCGGCAGCCGCAGCGCGCGATCCGCGAGCGCGAGCCCATCCTCATCGAGTCCCCTGGCCTCGTTGCCGAACAGCCAGGCCGTGGGCTCGTCGAGCAGGCCGTCGGCTCGCGCCGCGAGCAGGTCGTCGCCCTTCACGTCGGCCGCGAGGATCTGGAGGCCCGCCGCGTGGGCTCGGGACGCGACGTCGGCGAGGTCTCCGCCGACAGAGATCGGCAGGTGGAAGAGCGACCCCGTGGTGGAGCGCACGACCTTGGGGTTGTAGGGGTCCACCGTGCGGCCCGTGAGCACCACGGCATCCGCTCCCGCCGCGTCGGCGGCCCGGATGATGGTGCCGAGGTTCCCGGGGTCGCGCACCTCTTCGCAGATCGCGACGAGGCGCGGCGACGCCGAGAAGATGTCGCGCACCGAGGTCGGTGTCTGCCGGGCGACGGCGACGAGCCCCTGGGGTGTGACGGTGTCGGCCATCGACGACAGCACGTCCTCGGTGACGAACTCGACCTCGATGCCGCCGTCGGCGGCGAGCTCGCGCACGTCGGCGTGCTTCTCCCACGCGGTGGGCGTGGCGAACAGCTCGACGATCGCATCCGGGAGGTAATGCAGCGCCTCGCGCACCGACTGCGGCCCCTCCAGCAGGAACAGACCGGTCTCGGTCCTGGCGCTGCGCTTGGTCAGCTTGGCGACGGCGCGGACACGGGGCGAGCGTGGGTTCTCGAGCACGCTCTCAGTCTAGGGTGGCGGGAACGACGGAACGGGCGCCTCCCCGTAGGGAGACGCCCGTTCACGATCGGATCGATCAGGCAGCCGACTTCGGAGCGTTCACGTCCGACGGAAGAGCGTTCTTCGCGACCTCGACGAGGGTGGCGAACGCGGCGGCGTCGGTCACGGCCAGCTCGGCCAGCATGCGACGGTCGACCTGCACGCCGGCGAGGCCGAGGCCCTGCATGAAGCGGTTGTAGGTGATGCCGTTCTGACGTGCGGCGGCGTTGATGCGCTGGATCCACAGGCGGCGGAAGTCGCCCTTGCGCTTGCGACGGTCACGGTACGCGTAGACGAGGGAGTGGGTGACCTGCTCCTTGGCCTTGCGGTAGAGGCGCGAACGCTGGCCACGGTAGCCCGAGGCGCGCTCGAGGATGACGCGACGCTTCTTGTGCGCGTTTACCGCGCGCTTGACTCTTGCCATTTTCCTGGATTCCTATTCGTACGTTCGGGCGACGGTCAGCCGCGGCCGAGAAGCTTGTTGGCGACCTTGGCGTCGGCCTTGGAGAGGACCTGGTCCTGGTTCAGGCGACGAGTCCGGCGGCTCGACTTGTGCTCGAGGTTGTGGCGCATGCCGGCCTGCTGCTTCTTCAGCTTTCCGCTGCCGGTGATCTTGAAGCGCTTCTTCGCACCCGAGTGGGTCTTCTGCTTCGGCATCTTCTCTTCCTTCGTGTGGCGCCCTGGCGGGCGACGGTGGGTACCCGCACAGGCGGGAGCTGGTGGGGCGGCTCAGGCCGCGGATTCGTCCGTGGACTCGGATGCTGCGCCGGTGCTGCTCTTGGCCTCGCGCGCGGCCTGCTTGTTGGCCGTGCGGACCGCGTTCTGCTCGGCCTTGGCCTCGGACTTGTTCTTCAGGGGAGCGACGACCATGACCATGTTGCGGCCGTCGATCGTGGGGTTCGACTCGACGGTTCCGAACTCTGCCACGTCCTCGGCGAACTTGCGCAGCAGACGCACGCCCTGCTCGGGACGCGACTGCTCGCGACCGCGGAACAGGATCATGGCCTTGACCTTGTCGCCCGCCTTGAGGAAGCCCTCGGCGCGCTTGAGCTTGGTCGTGTAGTCGTGCGCCTCGATCTTCAGGCGGAACCGCACCTCCTTGAGGATGGTGTTCGCCTGGTTGCGACGCGCTTCCTTCGCCTTCTGGGCAGCCTCGTACTTGAACTTGCCGTAGTCCATGATCTTGACCACGGGCGGCTTGGAATTCGGGGCGACCTCGACGAGGTCGAGATCTGCTTCCTGGGCCAGACGCAGCGCTGCCTCGATGCGGACAACACCGATCTGCTCACCCGCTGGGCCGACGAGGCGGACCTCGGGGACGCGGATGCGCTCATTGGTACGGGGATCGCTGATGCGGAGCTCCTTAGACGTGGTTTCGGCCACCGAGGAGCTGTCTGCTTCTCGGGCGAAATCGGAGTTCTCCCCACCCGCCGACGCATTCAGACGCACCGGCTTGTGACACCCTTTCCACCGGAGTCCGGCGGGGTGTGGAACCCGGTAGCCTGGAACGGCAAGCGCGGGTGGGAATGAATCCTCTTTCGTATCAGAGCATGACACTCTGAAGCCCGCAGAAGTCTACCAGAAAGCACCACGAAGTGACGATTCCGGGATCCGATGCCGCAGGCGACGAGCGCCACGAGCGCTGGGAGAAGCAGGAGGAGGCCGCCAACGCGGCCACCAGGGACATCGCGGACGTCGCCGCCGTGGAGGTGATCACCACCACCGCCGTGCATCTGATGAGCGCCGCGGCCGTCAAGGTCGGCCTGGCCGACGACCCCTCCTCGCAGCTCGACCTCGACGAGGCTCGCAAGCTGATCAACGCCCTCGCCGGCCTGATCACCGCCGGAGCGCCCGAGATCAGCGACATGCACGCCCGGTCGCTGCGCGACGGGCTGCGCTCCCTGCAGCTCGCCTTCCGCGAGGCATCGCCGATCCCCGATCCGATCGGCAAGGGTCCCGGCGAGAAGTGGACCGGCCCGGTCACCTGAGATCCACCGCTTCTTTCGCCCTCCCGCGAACTCTTCGCGCGGAGATGTGCGCTTCGCGCGGATGATTCCGCGCCATCGGTCCGCTGGAGGCGCGCAATTCCGCGGCACGTGCTCACCGAGCGGATGGCGCCCCAGCGCGCCAGGTCTCAGCCGGCGGAACGGGTCAGCTTCACCGTCAGCGAGTCGACGAGCACGGCCATCCGGTCGTCCGAGGCCCAACGCTGTGCGAGACGCGCGAGCACCGCGTCCAGCGTCTCGCGATCGAGCCCGTCGATCAGCTCGAGCGTGACGATCAGCTCGGGGCCGCGCATGCGGGCATCCGGGTCGCCCGGTGCGACCGACACGTCGATCACGGCCAGCTCGTGCGCGATGCTCTCGCGCAGCGCCGTGAAGACCTCGGGCGAGAGGAAGCTCGGCTCCCAGGGCTGGCCCTGCGCGATCGCCCACACAGCGGGCCGGCGGAACACGAACTCGGTGTCGGATGCGGGATCCAGCACGATCAGGTCGGTCTCCTCGCCGGCGGCCGACAACGCCACGTGGACGGCCTCGACCGGGATGGGACGAGCCCGGGCATCCCACCGGCGCATGGTGTCGACCGAGGAGAACGCGGGCTGGACCCGGCGCCCGTCGGGTCCAGCGACCGTGACGATCGACAGCTCCTGCGTCTTGTCGACCTTCAGGCCGGTGGGCCCTGTGCCCTCGTCGCCCTTCTCGGCGACCAACGGGATCAGCACGCGTGCGGGCCGGAACGCGTCGACGACCTCCGCCTGCGTTGCGGTGCCGGCGCGGAAGCGCAGCAGCGCGTCCAGCAGCGTGGGGTCAGCGGAGCCGTCATCCGCGGCGCGCGCGTTCGGCTCGAAGCTCCGGCCGGCCCATGGGACGCCGGCGGAGTCGGATCGATTCGCCCCGTGCTCGCAGGCGTCGTCAGAAACCGGCGACATCCAGCGCCTCGGCCAGGGTGAACTGGCCGGCGTACAGGGCCTTGCCGACGATGGCGCCCTCGACGCCGAGCGGCACCAGCTCGCGCAGCGCCGCGATGTCGTCGAGGCTCGCGACCCCGCCCGAGGCGATCACGGGCTTCGGCGTGCGCGAGGTGATCTCGCGCAGCAGATCGAGGTTGGGGCCGCGCAGCGTGCCGTCCTTCGTGACGTCCGTGACGACGTAGCGGCTGCAGCCGGCCTCCTCGAGACGCTCGAGCACCTCCCAGATGTCGCCGCCCTCTTCGGTCCACCCCCGCGCGGCGAGAGTCGTGCCGCGCACGTCGAGCCCGACGGCGACGGCCTCGCCGTAGCGGCTGATGACGTCGGCGGCCCACTCGGGGTTCTCGAGCGCGGCGGTGCCGAGGTTGATGCGGTTGGCACCGGACTCCAGCGCCGCCTCCAGGCTGGCGTCGTCGCGGATGCCCCCGGAGAGCTCGATGTTCACGCCGCGGTACTGCTTGATGACCTTGCGCAGGATGCCCGCATTGCTCCCGCGTCCGAATGCCGCGTCGAGGTCGACGAGGTGGATCCACTGGGCGCCCTGATCGACCCACTCCCCCGCGGCGTCCACCGGGTCGCCGTAGCTCGTCTCGGTGCCGGCCTCACCCTGGGTGAGACGCACCGCCTTGCCACCGGCGACGTCGACCGCCGGGAGGAGGATCAGCGAGGGGGACTGTGCGAAGTCGTTCATGACGTCCTTGGTTCGGGGGGATTCGCTTCGTGCGAACACGAGAGACGAGACTAGCCCGGGCGGATGCGCGGTTCAACACGAGCGCGTCGGGGTGACGGGCCGACCGTCCGGTCGGCGCGTCAGACGAGCGATCCGACCCAGTTGCGCAGGAGGCGGATGCCGGCTTCTCCGGACTTCTCGGGATGGAACTGGGTCGCCGACAGCGGGCCGTTCTCGACCGCGGCGAGGAAGCGCTCGCCGTGCGTGGCCCAGGTGACCGAGGGCTGCGCGAACCGGCCGGAGACCTCGAGGTCCCACGTCTTCGCCGCGTAGGAGTGCACGAAGTAGAAGCGCTCCTCCTCGACGCCCCGGAACAGCACGCTCCCCTCACCGGCCTCCACCGTGTTCCAGCCCATGTGCGGGAGCACCGGCGCATCCAGCTCGGCGACCGTGCCCGGCCACTCTCCCAGCCCCGCCACGTCCTGCCCGCGCTCGACGCCGCGTTCGAACATCACCTGCATCCCGACGCAGATCCCGAGCACGGGGCGCCCGCCCGCCAGCCGGCGGCCGATGATCTCGTCGCCGCCGTGGGCGCGCAGCGCCTCGGTGACGGCGGCGAAGGCACCGACGCCGGGGACGAACAGCCCGTCCGCCTCCTGCGCCGCCCTGCGGTCGCCGGTGAGCTCGACGTCGGCTCCCGCGGCGGCCAGGGCCTTGACCGCCGAGTGGACGTTGCCCGACTCGTAGTCGAACACCGCGACACGGGGCGTTCGGCTCACAGCGCGCCCTTCGTCGACGGGATGCCCTCGACGAGCGGATCGGACGCCTTCGCCTGTCGGAACGCGCGCGCGAACGCCTTGAACTCGGCCTCGGCTATGTGGTGCGGATCACGCCCGCCGAGCACTCGCACGTGCACGGTCAGCGCGGCGTTGAAGGCGATCGCCTCGAACACGTGCCGCACCAGGGAACCGGTGAAGTGCCCTCCGATGAGGTGGAACTCGAAGCCGGCGGGCTCGCCCTCGTGCACGAGGAACGGACGACCGGAGATGTCGACGACCGCCTGGGCGAGCGCCTCGTCCAGCGGCACCAGGGCGTCGCCGTAGCGACCGATGCCCGCCTTGTCGCCGAGCGCCTCGCGGACGGCCTGGCCGAGCACGATCGCCACGTCCTCCACGGTGTGGTGCGCGTCGATGTGCGTGTCACCGGTGGCCCGCACCGTGAGATCGGTGAGCGAGTGCTTCGCGAATGCCGTGAGGAGGTGATCGAAGAACGGGACCGAGGTGCTGATGTCGCCGCGCCCGGAGCCGTCGAGATCGATCTCGACCTCGACCGTCGACTCGGAGGTGCTGCGGGTGCGCCGCGCCGTTCGAGGGGCCTGTGTGGTGCGGGGCTCGTTCATGAAGCCGATCCTATCGAGGCGAGTGCTTCCAGGAATGCCGTGGTCTCCGCCTCGGTGCCGGCCGTGACACGCAGGTGGCCGGGGATGCCGATGTCGCGGATGAGCACCCCCCGGTCGTAGAGCGCCTGCCAGACGGCGCGAGGATCGTCGACACCGCCGAACAGCACGAAGTTCGACCACGACGGGTGCGGGATGTAGCCCAGCGCCTCGAGCGTGGCCGAGATGCGGTCGCGCTGCTCGGAGATCTCGTCGACCATCCTCAGCATGGTCGACGAGTTGCGCAGCGCCGCGGTCGCGGCCGCCTGGGTGAGAGCGCTCAGGTGGTACGGCAGACGCACGAGGCGCAGCGCGTCGATGAACGCGGGGTCGGCCGCCAGGTACCCGACACGTGCGCCGGCGAAGGCGAACGCCTTGCTCATGGTCCGGGAGACGGCGAGCCGGGGACGACCGGTCAGCAGCGACAGCGCTGAGGGCGCCTCTTTCGGCGCGAACTCGTGGTACGCCTCATCGACGATCACGATGCCACGAGCGGCCTCGTACACGGCGTCGACGACGTCCAGTCCGAGCGGTGTGCCGGTCGGATTGTTCGGCGAGCAGAGCAGCACCACGTCCGGGTCGGCGGCGCGCACCTGCGCTGCCGCGCTCCCGGCGCTGATGCGGTAGTCGTCCTCGCGCGTTCCCGTGAGCCACGTCGCCCCGGTGCCCTGGGCCAGCAGCGGATACATGGAGTAGGTGGGCGCGAACCCGAACACGGTGCGCCCGGGACCCGCGAAGGCCTGCAGGATGTGCTGCAGCACCTCGTTCGAGCCGTTGCCCGCCCAGATCCAGTCGGCCGTCAGCCCGTGTCCGAGGTACTCGGCGAACGCCTCACGGAGAACCGTGAACTCCCGATCGGGGTAGCGGTTGACGTCGCTGAGTGCGAGGGCGACGTCGTCGAGGATGTCGCCGATCACCGCATCCGGGACCGGATGGGTGTTCTCGTTCACGTTCAGCGCGACCGGCAGAGGCGCCTGCGGCGCGCCATACGGAGTGAGCCCGCGCAGATCGTCGCGGAGGGGAAGCTCGTCGAGAGAGGTCACCTTCTCCATGGTAGAGCGCCTGCGTACGGGTCCTTCCCGCATGACGCAGCGTCAGCGCGAGTACTGCACCGGGATCGCGATCTCGGCGCCCACCTGGATCGACCCGCTGCGGAGGTTGTTCAGACGCTGGATGTCGTCGATCACGTCGCGCGGGTCGACTTCCGGGGCGACCTCGGTGGCGATCGACCAGAGCGAATCGCCGGGCAGAACGGTCACCGTCTCGAACGAGATCTCGGCCACCTCGTCGCCGGATGCCAGGGCCGAGCCGCCGGCGAGAACCGAGAGGCCGATGCCGACCACGAGCGGAGCGGCCGCCACCGCGACCAGCAGCCGGCGACCGCGCGCCGTCAGGCGCAGACGCGTCCGCTGCGCCGAACGGCCGTCCGCAACCGCCGGAACGCGAAGAAGCGCGGGGGTCGGGATGCTGATGGTGCTCATGCGGTGCTCCTCTGGTCGGCCCGCCGAAAGGCGAGGGGCGGAACTGGTGCAGCTTTCGCATCCGGCATCCGGCCGGGGACGCCGGATGCGAAGCTACGTTCCGAATGTATCTTCGAACTCGAACATCTGTCAAGAACTCTTCGAAATCCACGCCCGAAAGTTCTCGACACGCTCGAACAGATCTTCCGTTCTCGGCGAAAACTCGGATACGGTTTCGATACGGACAGCCCACCACGGGCCACCGACATTCGAATCGGACGTCCGCGAGGGCGCGGATTCACGACAGGGCCGGCACGGCAGAAGGAGCACCGATGAGCGACGACCAGACCCCGGCATCCGATGCTCCGCGCACCCGTCGGCGAAAGAACCTGAGCGCCAAGCAGATGGCCATCCTGGAGGTCATCCAGACCTCGATCGCCCGGCACGGCTATCCGCCGAGCATGCGGGAGATCGGAGACGCCGTCGGACTGAAGTCGCTCTCCAGCGTCACGCATCAGCTCGGCCAGCTCGAGCTGAGCGGGTACCTGCGCCGCGACCCGGGCAAGACCCGCGCGATGGAGGTGCTGATCGACCTGCCGGGCACGAGCACCGAGAGCCCCGCCGACACCGCGCCGGCCGTCGGCGACGCCGCGCTCGTGCCCCTGGTCGGTCAGATCGCCGCCGGTATCCCCATCACCGCGGATCAGCAGGTCGAGGAGATCTTCCCGCTCCCCCGCCAGCTGGTCGGCAAGGGCGACCTGTTCATGCTGAAGGTGAGCGGTGAGTCGATGATCGACGCGGCCATCTGCGACGGCGACTGGGTCGTGGTGCGCACGCAGCACGACGCCGAGAACGGCGAGATCGTCGCGGCGATGATCGACGGCGAGGCGACGGTCAAGACGTTCCGCCGTCGCGACGGCCACACCTGGCTGCTCCCGCGCAACTCGGCGTTCGAGCCGATCCTCGGGGACGAAGCGGTCGTCCTCGGCAAGGTCGTGGCGGTGCTGCGCGCCGTCTGAGCGCGTCGGGACGGCTTCGAAACGTCCAGACCCCTCCGGGTCGCTGGATCACGGAGGGGTCTGGACGCCATGGCGGGAGCCGGCGCCTCCGGATCAGGCCGGGACGTTCACATCCTGCCGGACGCGGTGCGTGGCCTCGACGATGTTCTGCAGTGAGGCGATCGTCTCGTCGTAGCCGCGGGTCTTCAGGCCGCAGTCCGGGTTCACCCACAGCTGACGCAGCGGCAGCTCTGCCACGGCGCGGCGCAGCAGCGACTCGATCTCCGCCACGCTCGGCACGCGCGGGGAGTGGATGTCGTACACGCCCGGGCCGATACCGTGATCGAAGCCCTGAGCGGCGATGTCCGCGACGACCTCCATACGGCTGCGCGCCGCCTCGATGGAGGTGACATCGGCGTCCAGCGCGCGGATCGCGTCGATGATCACACCGAACTCCGAGTAACAGAGATGGGTGTGCACCTGCGTGGCGGCCGCCGCGCCTCCGGTCGCCAGCCGGAAGGCGCGCACCGACCAGTCCAGATAGGCGGCCTGGTCGGCCGCTTTGAGCGGCAGCAGTTCGCGCAGCGCCGGCTCGTCGACCTGGATGATCGCGATCCCCGCCCGCTCCAGATCGGAGATCTCGTCGCGCAGCGCCAGCGCCACCTGGTTCGCCGTGTCGGCGAGCGGCTGATCGTCGCGGACGAACGACCACGCCAGGATCGTGACGGGCCCGGTGAGCATCCCCTTCACCGGCTTGACGCTCAGCGACTGCGCGTACTCCGCCCACGAGACCGTGATCGGCGCCGGCCGCGACACGTCGCCCCACAGGATCGAGGGCCGCGTCGCACGCGATCCGTACGACTGCACCCAGCCGTGCTCGGTCACGGCGAAGCCGTCGAGGTGCTCGGCGAAGTACTGCACCATGTCGTTGCGCTCGGCCTCGCCATGCACCAGCACGTCGAGCCCGAGGTCCTCCTGCAGCGAGACGACGCGGTCGATCTCGGCCCGCAGGAAGCTCTCGTAGTCGTCCTGCGGAAGCTCGCCTCGGGTGAACTGCGCACGTGCCCGGCGGATGTCTCCGGTCTGCGGGAAGGAGCCGATGGTCGTCAGCGGCAGCGCGGGAAGGCTCAGCGCCTGCTGCGCGCTCTCGCGCTGCGGGTAGGGGGCACGCGAGAAGTCCTGCTCGACGAGCCGGCGCTCCCGCACCGCGCCGTCGCGGACGCCGGGCGCATCGCGGCGGTCGTCCAGCGCCGCCGTCGCGGCATCCAGCTCGGCGGCTATCCCCGCGCGGCCCTCGCCGAGTCCGCGGGCCAGGGTCACGACCTGACCCACCTTCTGGTCGGCGAAGGCCAGCCACGACACGAGGCGCCGATCCAGCTTCGCCTCGTCGTCGACGTCGTGCGGCACGTGCAGCAGCGACGTCGAGGTGGACGCCGCGACCGCCGGAGCGCCGAGGTCGCGCAGCGCCTCCAGCTCGGCGAAGGCCCCGGCGAGATCGCCGCGCCAGATGTTGTGTCCGTCGACGACGCCGCCGACCAGGGTCTTCTCTCCCAGTTCGGGCAGTTCTGCGGGCAGTGCGCCGCGCACCAGGTCGATGCCGATCGCCTCGATCGGCGCGGCGGCCAGTGCCGGCAGCGCCTCGCCGAGATCCGCGTACGGAGCAGCGACGAAGATCGCCGGGCGCTCGGTCGCGCCGCCCAGGACCGCCAGTGCGCGACGTGCGGCGTCCGCCAGGCGCACGGTGGAGGCGGGCAGCGACTCGCTGACCAGCGCCGGCTCGTCGAGCTGCACCCAGTCGGCTCCCGCCGCCTTGAGGGACGCGAGCAGCTCGACGTAGACGGCCACGAGGTCGTCGAGACGCGACAGCGGATCGAAGCCCTCCGGCGCGGCATCCGACGCCTTCGCCAGGGCCAGCAGTGTCACCGGCCCGACGATGACGGGCCGGGTGCGCAGCCCCGCCGCCGCAGCCTCTCCCACCTCGCGGGCGAGGCGATGGCTGGAGAGGGAGAAGACCGTCTCCGGCCCGATCTCGGGCACGAGGTAGTGGTAGTTGGAATCGAACCACTTGGTCATCTCCAGTGGCGCGCGATCCCCCTCGCCTCGCGCGATCGTGAAGTAGGCGGGAAGCCCGATCGTGCCGTCCGCCTCGCGGAGGTCCTCGAAGCGCGACGGGATCGCACCGACCGTGACGGCCGCGTCGAGCACCTGGTCGTAGAACGAGAACGACTCGGGGATCGACGAGTCATCGCGTCCGAGCCCGAGACCGGCGAGCCGCTCCCTGTTCTCCGCACGCAGCTCTGCGGCGGCCGTCTCGAGCGCGTTCTCGTCGATGCGACCGGCCCAGAACGCCTCGACGGCCCTCTTCAGCTCGCGGCGGCGTCCGATCCGGGGATAGCCGAGGATCGTCCCGGCGGGGAAAGCGGTCATGAGGTTCCTTTCGATGGGCGGGAGAGCTGCGGTTCGGGCACGAGGCCGGCCTGAGCGAGCACGTCCAGCACGGTCTCGTGCTGATTGAACGCGTAGAGGTGGACGCCGGGAGCGCCGCCCGCGACGACGTCTCGCGCGAGCCCGGCCGCCCATTCGACGCCGATCCGCCGGCGGCCCTCGACGGTCGGCTCGACCTCGAGCGCGATCGAGAGCTCGCCCGGAAGCTCCTCGCCGGTGAGCTCGAGGACGCGCGCCAGACGCGCGGGCGAGGTGATGGGCATGATGCCGGGAAGGATGGGGATGGTCACACCCGCCCGCCGCGCCCGTTCGACGAAGGCCAGATAGTGGTCGGGGTGGAAGAAGAGCTGGGTGATCGCGAGAGTCGCCCCGGCGGCCTCCTTGGCCAGCAGGGCGTCGACGTGCTGGCTGCTGTAGGCGGAGCGGGGATGTCCGTTGGGGAACGCCGCGACGGCGATGCTCACCTTGCGCCGAGGGGCCACCCGCACGGCTCCCGGATTGCCGGGCACCGGAGACTCCTCGTAGGGGGCGCGCTCCGCCTGGACGCGGTCGATCAGCTGGACGAGCTGCGCGGAGCTCTCCAGATCGCCGAGGAAGGGCTCGGCCTCGTCGTGCCCCGCGGGCGGGTCGCCGCGCAGGGCGAGGAAGCTGAGGATGCCCGCATCGAGGAACTCCCGGATCAGCCGTGCAGCCCCCGCGTAGGTGTTGCCCACGCAGGTGAGATGCGCCAACGGCTCCACGGCCGTGCGGTTTCGGATGTAGCGCAGCACGTCGAGAGAGCGTCCGCCTGTGGATCCGCCGGCGCCGTACGTCACGGAGAGGAAATCCGGCCCCGCAGCGGCGAGCCGGTCGATGGTGTCGTGCAGCGCGCGGGTGCTCTCGGCCGAGCGGGGCGGGTAGAGCTCGAAGGAGAAGGGCACCTGGCTCATGTCTTCTCCTCACTGACGGGCGCACGGGTGGTGTCTCAGCACGGTAGAACGCGCTCAGGGCCGGGCGCACACTGTGTGACGCCGTGTGTCGAGTGGACGCTCGATAGGCTCGCAGCATGATCGCGCCGTACGGTTCCTGGCCCTCGCCCCTCTCTGCCGCGGAGGTGTCCCGGGCGCCCGCCCGCATCGACGGAGCGTGCTTCGTCGGCGAGGAGATCTGGTGGGGCGAGTCCGTGCCGGACCAGGGCGGCCGGGTGACGGTGCGCAGCTCCACGGGTGCCGAGATCCTGCCCGAGCCCTGGAACGCGCGCTCCCGCGTGCACGAGTACGGAGGCGGAGCGTGGACGGCGGATGCCGAGGGCACGCTGTTCTTCGTGAACGCGACCGACCAGCGGGTGCACTGCATGCCGCGGGACGGCGAGCCGCGGCCGCTGACCGCGGAGGGCGCCGCCTTCGGCGGCCTGTCACTGCAGCAGGGCCGGCTGTTCGCGGTGCGCGAGGACCTGCGCGCGGAGCCGCACCTGCGCGCCATCGTGGAGATCCCGCGGGATGGCTCGGCGGCGGACGACGAGCGCGCCCTGCGCGTGCACGCTCAGGGCCCTGGCTTCTTCGCGCATCCCGCACTCTCCCCCGACGGAGAGCGGGTCGCGTTCGTGGAATGGCCTGTCGGTGCGATGCCGTGGCAGCGCGCCCACCTGCTCGTCGCCGGCCCGGAGCGGATCGTGGACGCCGGCGCCCGCACGGCGCTGCAGCCGCACTGGGCATCCGATGACGAGCTGCTGCACCTCGACGACACGAGCGGGCGGTGGAACCTGCGACGCCTGCACCTGTCCGGCGCGGAGACGGTGTCGGTCGAGGACGTCGCGCCCGCCGACGCCGATACCGGCGGCGGGCTGTGGGTGCTCGGAAACCGGTGGTACCGGATGCTCGAGAACGGACGGATCGTGGCGGTGCGCACGAACGGCGCCGACGAGATCGTGCTCATCGACCCGGCCACCGGCCAAGCGCACCCGCTCGCGGTGCCCGTCACCGGCGATGCGAGCGTCGACGACGCCGCCGGGACGCGCGTGCTGATCTCGGGCAGCGGCGCGGATGTCGACAAGGGGCTCTGGCTCGTCGACTCGGCTTCCGGCGAGGTCACGGCCGTGCGCGGCGGTGCCCCTGTCGACGCCGACTGGATCCCCCTCGCCAGGCCCGTCACGTTCGACGGCCTGCACGGGCCCGTGCACGCGTTCGACTACCCGCCCACCCACCCGGACGCCGAGGCGGGCGAGGGCGAGCTGCCGCCCTACATCGTCATGGTGCACGGCGGACCGACCTCCCACGTCTCGGGTGCGGCATCCACCGCCTACGCGTACTGGACCAGCCGCGGCATCGGCGTGCTCGACGTGAACTACGGTGGGTCGACCGGCTACGGGCGCGAGTACCGCGAGCGACTGGACGGCCGGTGGGGCATCGCCGACGTCGACGATGTGATCGCCGCGGCGCGCGGGCTCGCAGACGCCGGCCTCGCCGACCCGGACCGGATCGCGATCCGGGGCGGATCCGCCGGTGGGTGGACGGTGCTGTGCGCGCTGGTGCGCGGCGGCGCGTTCGCCGCCGGCATCTCGCGCTACGGCGTCGCCGATCTGCGGATGCTGGCGGCTGAGACGCACGACTTCGAGGCGCGCTATCTCGACGGGCTCGTGGGACCCCTGCCCGAGGCGGAGGACGTGTACCTCAAACGGTCCCCGCTCTCGCACCCCGACCGGATCGATGTCCCGGTGCTGCTGGAGCAGGGCGAGGACGACCGGGTCGTGCCGCCTTCCCAGGCCGAGGCGATCCGCGACGCCCTGACGGCCCGCGGCGTACAGCACGAATACGTGCTGTACCCGGGCGAGGGGCATGGCTTCCGCCGCGCCGAGACCATCATCTCGTCCCTGGAGACCGAGCTGGCGTTCCTCGCACGGACCTTCGGCTTCGAACCGCGGGGCTGAGCTACTCCCCCACGCGGTTGCGCAACCGCATGGCGCGCTCGGCCTCGCGAGTGTCCTGACGCTCTCGGAGCGTCTGGCGCTTGTCGTACTCGCGCTTGCCCTTCGCGAGCGCGATCTCGACCTTGGCGCGCCCGTCGGAGAAGTACAGCCGCAGCGGGATCAGCGTGTACCCACCGGCGGAGACGGCGTGCTCGAGCTTGTGGATCTCGTCACGGTGCAGCAGCAGCTTGCGGATGCGCTTGGCGGAGTGGTTGGTCCAGTGGCCCTGGGAGTACTCCGGGATGTGCACGGCGTCGAGGAACGCCTCACCGCCCTTGATGTAGGCGTAGCCGTCACTGAGGTTGGCACGCCCCTGGCGCAGCGACTTGACCTCGGTGCCGGTGAGCACGAGGCCAGCCTCATACGACTTCTCGAGGTTGTAGTCGTGACGCGCGCGACGGTTGGTCGCGACGACCTTCTCACCGCGTTCCCTGGGCATGTTCTTCTCCTGACGATGGGACAGCCCATCAGTCTATCCGGTTCGACCGGCCGATCAGGTGCGCAGCCAGCGGCGGATCGCGAAGCCGGCGGACAGCGCCGAGAGCAGCACGCCGATCCCGATGAGCACGGGCACGACGAACGCGGCGTCCTGCATTCCCACCAGGGGCCGCATGAACGGCACGCGCTCCGCGAGATACCCCTCGACGCCGAAGTGCACGCCGGCGAGCACCGCCGCACTCGCGAGAACCGAGCCGAGGAACGCGGCGAAGACGCCCTCGAGCACGAACGGTGTCTGAATCGAACTGTTCGACGCACCGACCAGACGCATGATGCCGATCTCCTTGCGCCGCGCGTACGCCGAGAGCCGGATGGTCGTCGCGATCAGCAGGACGGCCGCGATGAGCATCAGCGCGGCCACGCCGACCGCGATGTACGTCGCGACCGTGAGCGCGGAGAACAGCGGATCGAGCAGCTTGCGCTGGTCCTTCACGGCGTCGACGCCCGCCTGCCCGCCGAACGCCTCGGAGATCACCTCGGACTGCTGAGGGTCCTTCATGGTGATGCGGAAGTCGACCGAGGTGTTGTCCACTCCGATCACGCCCGCCTGCTCCTCGCCGAGCTGCGCGACGATGTCCTGGAACGCCTCCTCCTTGGTCTGGAAGCGCACCTCGCTGATCAGCGGTGCCAGCGCGTCGCCCTCGAGCGCCTGCTCGACCTCGGCGATCTGTTCCTCGGTGGCTTCGCCGCCGACGCAGGTCGGCGCGGTGGAGAGCGGAGAGCACATGTAGACCGTCACCTCGGCCTTCTCGCCCCAGTAGGCGCGCATGGTGCTGATCTGCGTCTGCATGAGGATCGCGGCGCCGACGAAGGTGAGAGACACGAACGTGACGAGCACGACCGAGATGACCATGGAGAGGTTGCGACGCAGGCCCAGCAGCGCCTCGCCGACGATGAGTCCGAAGTTCACGAGGTCGGCCCCACTTCCTCTTCGTCGTCACCGGACAGACCGAGGCGATCGGCCATGCCCAGCTCGTCGACCTGCACCTCCGGGATGACGATGGGGTTGGTGCGCGGTCCGACGGTCGACGCCGGCTCCTCCGGTGGCGTGTCGACCGGCGCGGCAGCCTGCTGCGGGGCATCCGCTTCTGCGACGGGCACGTCCGCCGTCTGCCGCTGCACCTCCTGAACGGCGGTGAGGGCCGCGGCCGCGGCCGCGCCAGGCACCGTCTCGGGCTGCAGGCGCGGGATGCCGGAGGTGTCGCCGTATCCGCCGCCCACCTCGTCGCGCACCATCAGGCCCTCCTTGAGCTCGATGACGCGGCGCTGCATCTGATCGACGAATCCGGCCTCGTGCGTGGCCATGACCACCGTGGTGCCGCCGGCGTTGATGCGCGCGAGCAGCCGCATGATGTCGACGGATGTCGCGGGGTCGAGGTTTCCGGTGGGCTCGTCGGCGAGCAGCACCTTCGGGCGGTTCACGATGGCGCGCGCGATCGCGACCCGCTGCTGCTCTCCACCGGAGAGCTCGTGCGGCATCCGCTTGGCCTTTCCGTCCAGCCCCACCAGTGCGAGCGCCTCGGGCACCGCCTGCTGGATGAACCCGCGCGAGGAGCCGATCACCTGCAGCGAGAACGCGACGTTCTGGTAGACGGTCTTGGAGGCGAGCAGGCGGAAGTCCTGGAAGACCGAGCCGATGTGGCGCCGGAAGTACGGGACCTTGCGATTGGCCAGCGAACGCAGATCGCGTCCGAGCACGGCGACACGGCCCGTGGTGGGCACGTCCTCGCGGAGGATGAGTCGCAGGCAGCTGGACTTGCCGGAGCCGGAGGCTCCGACGAGGAACACGAACTCCCCCGCCTCGACGTTGAAGTCGACGTCGGAGAGGGCTGGCCGTTTCGTGCCGCGATAGCGTTTGGTGACGTTCTCGAACCGGATCATGGCCATTCGAGCCTAAGCGCGGCCACCCGATCGGCGACCAGCGACACTCCCACCCGGCGCGTGCCGCGCTCAGGAGTGCGTGCGCGTCACCCGCTCCTGCTATACACGTATGCAGAGGGGGCGCGTTCGGCGCCGCACGGGGATATCCGCGTCCATCGCACGCGAGACCCGCACGAGGAGGAGGGTGCGATGAGCATTCCGGCTGGATGGTACGACGACGGTTCAGGGAGGCAGCGCTGGTGGGACGGCGCGCAGTGGACCGAGCACTTCGCCCCGGGGAGCGGCGAGACGCCGGCTGCGGCCGCCCCGCCGGCGGACGCGGACCCCGACGCGACGGTGCGTCGCGAAGACCTTCCGGGCTCCGCATCCGAGCCTGTCGCCGGGGCGCCTGCCGAGGCACCCGCTCCTGAGGCATCCGCTCCCTACGGCGCAGCACCGGAGTACGGTGCGACGCCGGGCTACACCGCCCCCGGCTACACCGCCCCGGCGGCCGACGGTTCGGCGAACGCGTACGGGAGTGCGCCGGCCTACGGTGGTGCGCCGGCCTACGGGAACGCGCCGGCCTACGGCGCTCCCGCGTACGGCGCGACGCCGTACCCGGGCAGTACACCCGCCGGCCCGAAGCGGCTGCCCGTCCTGGGCTTCATCGGGCTGGGCCTGGCCGTGCTCGGCACGATCCTGGCGTGCATCCCCGTGCACCCGGCGGTCATCGTCATCGGCATGGTGATCCTGTTCGCGGGCTTCGTGATCTCGATCATCTCGCTGTTCAAGGCCGGCACGGCGAAGTGGCCCGGCATCGTCGGCGCCGCCCTGGCTTTCGTCGGCGGAATCGTCGCCATCTTCACGCTGCTGGCCTCGATCGCCCTGCTCATCACCCAGCAGACAATCGACAGCCTGCCCAGCGGCTTCCCCACGACGGCAGACATCCGTCCCGAGCCGCAGGCGATCGCTGACGGCTTCATCGTGGTGATGCACGACAACGGCATCTCCGACTACGACGACCCCGACGTGGCGCTGTGCATCGGCGAGTACTTCTACGACTCCGACCTCAGCGACGTGAACCTGCTCACCATCGCGAGCGGCACCGACATCTTCGGTGCCGACGCCGCGCAGGCTCAGCAGGTCACCCAGGAGGCCATCGCGGAGTGCGCTCGCTGACGCACCTCGTGCGCGGACGACTATGGTGGGTCCGGGAGCATCGCTCCCGGACCCTCCTTCGTGCGGTGGAGAGGATCAGTCCTCGTCCTTGCGCTTGCGCCAGCGGATGCCCGCCGAGATGAAGTCGTCGAGGTCGCCGTCGAACACGCTCGCGGGGTTGCCGGACTCGTGACCGGTGCGCAGATCCTTGACCAGCTGCTGACCGTAGAGGAAGTAGGAGCGCATCTGGTCGCCCCAGCTCGCGGTGATGTTGCCGGCGAGTTCCTTCTTCTTCGCGGCCTCCTCCTCCTTCTGCAGCAGCAGCAGGCGGGTCTGCAGCACGCGCATGGCTGCGGCACGGTTCTGGATCTGCGACTTCTCGTTCTGCATCGACACGACGATGCCGGTCGGCAGGTGCGTGAGGCGCACGGCGGAGTCGGTGGTGTTGACCGACTGCCCGCCCGGACCGGAGGAGCGGAACACGTCGACGCGGATGTCGCCCTCGGGGATGTCGACCTCGGTCGCCTCCTCCATGAGCGGGATGACCTCGACCGCGGCGAAGGAGGTCTGCCGCTTGTCGGCCGAGCCGAACGGGCTGATCCGGGCGAGTCGGTGCGTGCCGGCTTCGACCGAGAGCGTGCCGAACGCGTAGGGCGCGGTGATCTCGAAGGTCGCGGACTTGATGCCCGCACCCTCGGCGTAGGAGGTGTCCATGACCTTGACGGGGTAGCCGTGCTGCTCGGCCCAGCGCAGGTACATGCGCATGAGCATCTCGGCGAAGTCGGTGGCGTCGTCGCCGCCGGCACCGGAGCGGATGGTGATGATGGCGTTGCGCTCGTCGTACTCTCCGTCGAGGAGGGTCTGCACCTCGAGCTGGTTGACCGTCTCGGTGAGAGAGGCGAGCTCCTTGCGCGCCTCGTCGGCGGAGTCGTCGTCCTGCATCTCGTTGGCGAGCTCGACGAGGACCTCCAGATCGTCGAGCCTGCGCTCGACGTCGGTGACGCGCTTGAGGTCGGCCTGCTTGTGGCTGAGCGCGCTGGTGACCTTCTGCGCCTTCTCGGGGTCGTCCCAGAGGTCTGGCACCCCGGCTTCCTCGCTGAGGCGCGCGATGTCGTGGCGCAGGGAGTTGACGTCGACGACCTCGCGGATGTCGCCGAAGGTGTGTCGCAGGGCCTGGATGTCGGCGGAGAGATCGAGTTCGAACATGGCAGTTCAGCCTATCGCGCCGCGCCGCTGTTCCGAGCGCCACGGGGATGTCGGCCGTTCTGCGGCGCGACGGAGCGGATAGCGTGGGCGTGTGAGCGACAGTGCGGGAAGTGTTCTGAAGCGGTTCGGGCCGATGGTCTATCTGCCGACCGTGCTGTTCGCGGTCGGCGAGGGCGCCGTGCTGCCGCTGATCCCCGTGCTCGCGACCGGGCTCGGAGCCGACGTGCCGATGGCGGCGCTGGTGGCGTCGGCCCTGGTGGTCGGCCAGCTGTGCGGCAACATCCCCTCGGGCCGGCTGGTGTCGAAGATCGGCGAGCGGTTCACGATGGTCTATGCCGGCCTCGCCGCGATGGTCGCCGGCTCCGGGATGCTGCTGGCGACCTCGCTGCCGCTGTTCACGGCGGCGGTGTTCCTGCTCGGCTTCTGCGCGGCCGCGTTCGGACTGGCTCGGCACGCGTTCATGACCACGCGCGTTCCGACGAGGTTCCGCGCCCGAGCGCTGTCGCTGCTGGGCGGATGCTTCCGTCTGGGCGTCTTCGTGGGTCCATTCGTCGCGGCGGCCCTCATCCGCGTGACGGGTGCGGAGCTGGCCACCGTCTGGTTCATGCTGGCGTGCGTGGCGGTGCTCGTGGTGCTGGTGCTGCTCGGACCGGATCCGGAGCGCAGCAGTCCGGCGCTGCTCAAGCCCACGGGCGCAGCGGTGGCGGAGGACACCGGCGAGGTCGTGACCGGATCGATCCCCGTCGCGGATCAGCGCGGTGTGCTGCGAACGATGTGGGCGTACCGGGGGGTGCTCTCGAGACTGGGCATCTCGGCGGCCTGCCTCTCGGCGGTGCGCTCGGCGCGTCAGGTGGTGCTGCCGCTGTGGGGAGTCTCGCTCGGTCTGGATGCCACGACGATCGCCCTGATCGTGGGCGTCTCCGGCGCGATCGACTTCGCACTGTTCTATGCGAGCGGGCAGGTGATGGACCGCTTCGGCCGCATCTGGGCGGGGATGCCCGCCCTGCTGCTGATGGGCCTCGGGTTCGTCGCGCTCTCCTTCACGCATGACCTGGATTCGGCGATGCTCTGGTACGGCGCGCTCGCGGCCGTGCTCGGTGTGGGCAACGGTCTCTCCAGCGGCATCCTGCTCACGTTCGGCGCCGATCTGGCGCCGGAGCGGGAGCCGGCGACCTTCCTCGGGTCGTGGCGGACACTGACGGATGCCGGGGGCGCGGCGGCGCCGCTGATCGTGTCCGCCGTGACCGCCGCCGTGTCGCTGTCGCTCGCGACCGGTCTGATGGGCGTGATCGCCCTGCTCGGGGCGGCCGGCTTCCTGCGGTGGACGCCGAGGTACCTGGCCCGGCACGACGAGTGATCCGCGGCTAGCGGAGCGCGGTGCGGGTGGTGGCGGTCGCCTCCAGTGACACGCCGTCGGGAACGAAGGCGGAGACGAGCGGTGGATGCCAGTCGGCGCTCACCGTGACTCTCGCCGAGACGCCGTCGGGCGTCACGGCGGAGACGAGTCGGGACTCCGGCGAGACTGCGTCGATGAGCGACGCGGCCTGGTCGTGGACCCCTTCGTCCGTGAGCTCGGCGCTCACGCTGTTCCCGTCGGCGGCGAGAGTGAACCCGTCGGCGCCGGCGAGCGCCGCCGCGTCGGCCAGGGAGTCCAGCCGCTTCTGCGCGATGTACAGGTCGGTGGCGCACACGCAGACGAGGATCACCGCGATCGCCAGCAGCGCGTACCCGAGGATCAGGGGCAGGATGCTCCCGTCGTCGTCGCGCGCGAGCGTGCGCAACGTGCCTGAACGGGTCATTCCGTCCCCCACAGCCTCGACACGCGCTGCACGGACTCCGCTTCGACGGGGATCGCCGCGATGCGGTCGAGGCCGAACAGCGGCGGCATGAGCGGAAGGCTGACACGGGTGCGGACGGTGACGATGACCGTGCTTCCCGCTGCGGGGCAGTTCGGTCCGGCGGGTCGGCAGCTGATCGCGACGTCCACGGCGTCGGCGTTCATGTCGTACTCGCGGATCACGCTGTCCAGCACGGCGTCCGCCCGGGCGGACGCTGTCGCCTCGTCCGGCGCCTGACCGATCACTCGCGCCGCATGCCTGGCTGCGGCCTCTGCTCCCAGCGTCTGCTCCTGGACCGATCCGAGCGTGAGCACGAGGTAGACGAGAGGCACGAGCAGGAGCACACCCAGGACGACGAACTCCAGCGCCGCCGAGCCGTCCTCGCTCGCGAGGTCCCGGCGGCGCTCACTCATCGAACGACTCCGCGGGCGCACGCGCCTGCACCTCCAATCCGTAGGGGATCCCGATGAGTCCGAGCACCGGCAGGGTCGTGCGCACGCGGATGAGCACGCTCTCGTGGCCCAGGGCGGCGTCCTGCCCCGCGGCGACGTCCTGTGCGTAGGCGGCGCCGACGGCCCGGGTGATCACAGCGCGCGTGCGTTCCGCCCCCTCGGCGAGGTCGGTGTCGGCGAGCGCGGCGTAGTGCGCTCCCTCGACGGCGGCGTCGTGGACGACGTTGCGGACGTAGACGGCGAGGGCGATCTGCAGCACCGCGAGCGTGAGCGCGGTCAGCAGTGCTCCGACGAGCACGAACTCGACGGGGCTCGATCCGCGCTCATCGGCGAACGCCTGCCGGCCACGCATGCGGACGCCGGTCAGATGCCCGACACGCGGCCGATGGCCTGCTCGAAGAGGTCGACGAGAGCGGGACCGGCGACGGCCCAGATCACGACGACCAGCGCGGCAGTCATGAGGGTCACGAGCACCCATCCGGGCACATCGCCGCGCTCGTCCTCGGCGAGCGCGCGCCATCTGATGTTCCGAAGTCTGCTGCTGGTCATATGTGCTCCCTGTGGTCGGGGCTCAGCCGAGGCCGAGCCGGAGGATGAAGAGGCCGGGATAGACGGCGTAGAGGACGGAGAGGGGAAGGATGAGGAAGACGAGCGGGAGGAGCATGACGATCTCCTTGCGGCCGGCCTGCTCGATGAGCACGCGTTTGGCCTCGTCACGCGCATCCGCCGCCTGGGAATGCAGCACGGCGGCCAGGGGCGCACCGTGCTCGAGGGCGGCGACGATCTGATCGACGGCGCGGGACAGCCCGGGCAGCTGCAGGCGCGTCGCCGTCTCTGCGAGCGCGTCCGCCAGCGGAGAGCCGGTGTGCACCGAGAGCACCGTCTGCCGCAGCTCCGCCGTCAGCTCGCCGGTGCCGATTCCCGACACGCGGCGCAGGGCGTCCAGCAGGGACTCTCCGGCGGAAAGGCAGAGTGCGAGGAACTCCAGCGTCGTCGGGAGCTCGTCGGCCAGGCGGGCACGACGCGAGGTGGCGCGCGCGGTGAGCTGCATGTCGTATGCGACGGCGGCTCCCGCCCCCGCGATCACGGGCAGGAGCACGGCGGGAGGCGTCATCCGGCCCGAGACGGCGATGAGGACCACGGCGAGCGCGCCGGCGACGAACCCGCCCACGCCCCAGGCGAGCTGTCGTCCGCGGAACGCCCCGGGCGTGCGTGCGTCGCCCGCCTGGGCGAGCCGCAGCGCCAGCGCATCGCCGCCGCCGAGGAGTCGTTCGAACCGCTCTCTGGCCATCTCGCGCAGACGGTGTCCGCGCACGGGCATGGCGCCCACCCGCGGAAGGATGCCGGCGGGTAACGCCTCGTCCGGCACGACGTCTCGCACGTAGGGCGCGATGCGGCGGTCGAGCGGCAGTGCGCCCCAGCGCGGCAGCGCTGAGAGCACTCCCAGCACGCCCAGTGCGAAGCATCCGCCGAGCAGCACCGCGAGCGCGATGTCCGTGACGGGGTTCACGCGAACCACCTCTCCGGCTCCGGCAGCCGGCCGATGCGCAGCATGATCCGGTAGGCGACGACCGAGACGACGGCGCCGACCATGATCACGACGACCCCCTCGGCGCTGGCGTACGCGCTCCTGCCCTCGGGGCGCATCGCGAGCAGGGCGAGGATCACCCAGGGCGCCACCACTCCCAGCACCGCGGCACCACGGATCCAGGACTGTCGGGCCTCGACCTCGCCGCGCAGCGCCGCATCCGCCCGCACCGACGACGACAGCGCGCGCAGCACGCCGGTGAGCTCGGTTCCACCGACCTGACGCGCCATGCGCAGGGTCTCGATGATGCGATCCGCGATGGGGTCGGCGAGCGTCTCCTTGAGTCTGTCCAGGCTCGTCTCGAAGCGACCTGTCGCTCTCAGGTCGCGCGCGAACACGACGAACGCGGGGCGCACGGCGGGCGGCGCCGATTCGGCGAGACTCGCCACGGCGTCCGGCAGCGAGAGGCCGACGCGGATGGCGGCCACCAGCAGATCGCACACGTCGGGCCAGAGCTGTCGGCGCGCCTTGCGCAGGCGCAGCCTCCGGCCGCGGAGGTAGAGGACGGGCGATGCCGCGCCGATGAGCGCGGCGAGCATCGCCAGCACGGGGAGCGTGGTGACGAGCCAGGCGATGCAGGCGGCGAGCAGAGCCAGCGCCGCCATGATCGCGACGAGCGCCCGTGAGGAGGACCGGGAGTGGCCCGACTCCTCCAGGAGTCGGCGCAGGCGTCCGCGACGGGCCGGCCTGGCCACTCGCTCGCGCCTCGGCCAGAGCCAGGGCGACGCGCACAGCAGCAGGCCGGCCCCGAGCAGCGCACCGATCAGCAGAGTCATCCTTCGACCTCCGCGCGGTACACGGTCGTGCTGCGGATGCGGCCGTCCACGACTTCGCCCGTCGGCGCGACCACCTCCGCGACGCGGCGCGAGCCGTCGGGCTCCCGGCGGCAGTGGACCACGTACGAGATGGAGGTGGCGAGCGCGGGAGCGATGAAGGCGCGATCGATGTTCCTCCCCGCCAGCAGCGGCAGCAGTGCCAGCTTCTCCAGCGCCTCGTCGGCAGAGCTGGCGTGCACGGTGCCCGCCGCGGGTACTCCGGTGTTCAGCGCGAGCACCAGGTCGAGCGCCTCGGCGTCGCGCACCTCGCCGACGACGATGCGATCGGGCCGCATGCGCAGGGCCTCCTTCACCAGCCGTCGCAGCGTGATCTCACCGGTGCCCTCCAGACTCGCCTGGCGCCCCTGCAGCGCGACCACGTCGGGGCCGTCCACCGCGAGCTCGAACGTCTCCTCCACCGTGATGATGCGCTGACGGTCCGCGCAGGCCGCCAGCAGCGCACCGAGCAGCGTCGTCTTGCCGGCATGCGTGGCGCCCGAGACGATGATGCTGCGCCCGTCGAGCAGCGCCTGGTGCAGAAGGTCCGCGACGTGGGCCGGCACCGATCCCTGGGCGACCAGCGACTCGAGCGTGCGGTGCTGCCGCAGGAACTTCCGGATGTTCACCGCCCAGGATCCGCGCACCACATCCGCGATCGCGACGTGCAGGCGCGAGCCGTCGGGCAGGGACGCATCGACGAACGGCTGACTGACGTCGACCCGGCGGCCGGTGGACTGCAGCATCCGCTCGACGAGATCGCGGACGATCGCGTCGGTGAGGTGCAGGTCCACCCGCTCGGTCGTGCCACCGCGGGCCACGAAGATGCGGTCCGGTCCGTTCAGCCAGATCTCCTCGATCTCCGGGTCGTCCAGCAGCGGCTGCAGCGCGCCGAACCCGGAGACCGAGGCGAGCACGTCACGCACGAGCGCCGCCTCGTCGTCGATCATGGGTTCGCCGCGCTGCAGCGCCAGGTCGTTGTGCCTGCGAACCTCGGTCTGCGCGATGTGCCGCGCCGCGTCGGGGTGCGACGAGGGATCCGTGTGCTCGAGGCGCAGGCGTCGTCGCACCCGCTCGGCGACGACCAGGGACGGATGACTCACGCGGGAATCATGACAGAATCCGCGGATCAGCGGCCGGAGTTATCCACAGACTGCGCGCGGACCCACGCCTCCAGTCCACGCGCGTCGATCGGGAGCGCACGGGAGAGCACTTCGTTGCCGTCCGGCGTCACGAGCACGTCGTCCTCGATGCGCATGCCGACGCCGCGCAGCTCCGGCGGGACGGTGAGGTCATTGGCGTGGAAGTACAGCCCGGGCTCCACGGCGATCACCATGTCCGGTGCGAGTTCTCCCATCGAGTAGTCGGACGCGTGGGCGCGACTGCAGTCGTGCACGTCCAGGCCGAGATGGTGCCCGACGCTGCAGCAGATGAACCGACGGTGATGCTGTCCCTCAGGCGACAGCGCCTCATCGACCGAGACCGGCAGCAGTCCCCAGTCGTGGAGCCCCTGCGCGAGGACCTGCATCGAGGCATGGTGGAAGTCGCTGAACAGCGCTCCGGGACCGACCGCGGCCAGCGCCGCGCGGTGGGCGCGTTCGACGAGATCGTGCACCGTGCGCTCGGCATCCGTGAAGGTCCCGCCCACCGGCAGCGCCCTGGTGACGTCGGCGGTGTAGAGCGTGCGCGCCTCCACGCCCATGTCCAGCAGCACGGATGCCGAGGGATCCAGCGGTCCGTCGCAGCGCGACCAGTGCAGCACGGGAGCGTGGGCGCCCGAGCCCACGATCGTCGAGTACCCCGGGCCGTTGCCGAAGGTGCGCGCGTGCCTGTCGAAAGTGCCCTGGAGCCAGCGCTCCCCCAGCCCCGGACGGACCGCGTTCGCGAACTCCGCCGCGACTGCCGCGAAACCCTCGGTCGTCGCGTCCACCGCCTGGCGCAGCTGGGCGATCTCCCACTCGTCCTTCACCATGCGCAGGGTGGAGAGCACCCGATCGAAGTCGTCCGACGGCTGAGCGTCGAGGCCGGCGCGCACGGCCGCCGCACTTCCGAGAGCCCGCTCCCACGACCGAGACGACAGCTCGCCGCGCGGACGCACATCGATGCCGAGATCGTTCTGCCATTCCGCAAGGCCGGGCTGCGGACCGACCCAGAGCTCGCCGTGATCGGAGTCGTCGAAGAATCCGTCCTCGCCGGGCCGGAACGGCGGCGGGAGGTACAGCGTGGCGTCGTGCCCGCCGAATCGGGGATGCAGGACGAGCACCGCGTTCTCGGCCTGACATGACGTCAGCCACACGAAGGCCGAGTCGGCGCGGAACTCGTAGGAGCAGTCGTCGTTGCGAACAGGTGCGCTCCCCGACGCCACGACGAGTGTGCGTCCGGGGAACGCGGCCGACAGGCGCTCCCGGTGCCGGAGCGCGGCGGCCGCCGCCTCCGGTTGCACACCGGTCTCGGTGCGCATCTCCCCCCAGCCGGTGCCGATGTGCTCCACGAATCCGGGGCTCGCGGTCAGCCTCGGCGGGCGCACACCCGAGTGCAGGGGCCTCGCCGGGCCGGTCTGCGCCGTGGTGGTGTCTGCCGGTGTCATCATCTCTCTCCTCCGCTGTCGCGCACCAGCTCCCGCAGACGGGTGAGCACTCGTCCGGAGCTGATGCCATCGTGTTCGAATTCGTTCGTCACCCAGGCGCGTGCGCCGCCGATGCGGCCGAGGGTGTCCAGCTGCAGGCCGGAATCGACGTAGAGGTCGTCGAAGTACACCGCCGCGGCCAGCGGGACCTCGTTGGCCGCGAGCGCGTCCTCGTCGTACAGGGCGGGCCATCCGGATCGTGCCGCGAGCGCATGAACCGCGTCGCGGAACGGTCTCAGCAGCCGGATCTCGTCGAACATCCAGGGGAAGGCCATCTCTGCGGTGAACAGCAGCGGTCTGCGCTCCTCGCCGAACTCCGGATGCGAATCGCGTCGACGCTCGGCCGCCCATGCGGTCGGTCCGCCTCCGGCATCCGCGTAGATGTTCTCCTGGAGCGTCCAGAACAGCGGGTCCTCCGCCGAGGAGGTCTCGACCATGACCCGCTCGAGGAAGTGCGTCGACAATCGCGACTGCGTGACGAGCGCCCGCTCGAAGAGCCAGTGCATCCGCGCGAGACCCGGCCCCATGCCGAAGGCGAGGCCCAGGCTCTGAAAACGCCGCACGGTGAGGATGTCACCGTCGGGCAGGTGGACCGGGCCGTCGGCGAGCCGGTCGGCGATCGCTTCGACGAGCTCGAGGTCGTCGGGGAAGCGCCGGTAGAACTCCTCGCTCCGCCTCCGCGCGCGGGTGAACGTCCGCCGGTAGACCTCGTCGGCGGACGGCGGGACGCCCGGGATGCCGCCGCAGATGTAGCAGGCGCTCAGCCCGGCGGGCGCCGTGGAGAGATAGGTGAGCGCCAGGAACCCGCCGTAGCTCTGCCCGAGGATCGCCCATTGCCGTCCGCCGTAGCGGGTGCGACGCACATGCTCGACGTCGCGGATGATGGAATCGGCGCGGAAGAACGACAGGAAATCCGCTCCGGTCTCAGCGTCGAGCCGGATGAAGTCGGCGCCTTCCAGTGGATTGCTGCGGCCCGTGCCGCGCTGGTCGATGAGCACGACGCGGTAGTGCTCGAGCGCCTCGTCGATCCAGCCGGAGCGCCCCAGCGGACGCGGAGAAGCGCCACCGGGGCCGCCCTCCAGGTAGAGCAGCAGGGGCAGCTCGTCGTTCTTGCGATCGGGTGCCACCAGCTCTCGCACCAGCAGATCGATCTCGGCACCGGCCGCTGCCCCGACGGCGTTCCAGTCGAGCGGGACGCGCACGAGCAGTTCCGTGACGTGGATGCCGGGAAGGTGGTATTCCACGGTCACGCTGCCGCCTCCTGGCCGGCGAACGGCGAGTTTGCCCGCCGATGGGCATCCCACTCGGGGTCTATCCGGGGGACGGCCGCCAGCAGCTCGCGCGTGTACGGATGCCGCGGCGCGTCGAAGACGGCATCCCGCTCACCGGACTCCACGATCCGTCCCTGGCTCATCACCGCCACACGCGTGGCGATCTGGCGCACGACGGCGAGGTCGTGCGCGATGAAGACATAGGCGAAGCCCTCTTCCGCCTGCAGACGCTTGAGCAGGTTGATGACCTGCGCCTGGACGGAGACGTCCAGCGCCGAAACGGCTTCGTCGCAGATGATCAGCTTCGGCGAGACGGCGAGCGCTCGCGCGATGCCGATGCGCTGCGCCTGCCCGCCCGAGAACTGGGCCGGCCGCCGGGTGGAGTGATCCGGGTCGAGCCCGACCCTGGCCATCAGGTCGCGGGCGAAGGCACTCGCTCCGGTGGGCATCGGCAGTCCCAGGTGCCGGCGGGGCGCGGTGATGATCTGCTCCGCGCTGTGCTTCGGATTCAGGGACGAGAACGGGTCCTGGAACACGACCTGCACCTGCGAGCGGTACGGGCGGAGCTGCCTCGCGGCGAGAGAGCTCACCTCCACACCCTCGAACTCGATCGAGCCCGAGGTCGGGTCGAGCAGCCGGGCGATGAGCCGGGCGGTGGTCGACTTGCCCGACCCCGACTCGCCGACGAGAGCGAGGGTCTCACCACGGTCCACCGTGAACGAGACGTCGTCCACGGCACGGAACCCCGCTCTGCGCTGCAGCGGACCCCTCTTCGATCCGAACTCCTTCACGAGGCGCGAAGCGCGAAGCATCGGCGTCCTCGTCTGCGTGCCGTCCTCCGTCATGCCCGTTCCTCTCCGATTCCGACCCCGGCGTTCGCCAGCGGTCCCGGTCGCTCCGCGAACCCGATGCGCTTCAGTTCCCCCACCTCGTCGTCGATGCGCGGGACGGCGTCGAGAAGGCGGAAGGTGTACTCGTGGGAAGGACTGCGGAACACCTCTCGCGTCGCGCCCTGCTCGACGGTCCTCCCCTGCCGCATGACGAGCACCTCCTCGGCGACCTCCGCCACGACGGCCAGGTCGTGCGTGATGAGGATCAGCCCGGCACCGCTCTCCCGGCGGATCTCGTCGAGCAGACTCAGGATCTGCGCCTGCACGGTCACGTCCAGCGCCGTCGTGGGCTCGTCGGCGATGATCAGCTCCGGCTGCATCGAGAGCGCCATCGCGATCATGATCCGCTGGCGCATCCCTCCGGAGAACTGGTGCGGATACTGATCCACGCGTGCGGCCGCATCGCGGATGCGCACCCGCTCCATCGCCTCGATGGCCACCTTCCTCGCTTCGCGGCGCCCTGCGGTCGGATGGTGCGCGAGATACGCCTCGGCGATCTGGGTGCCCACCGTGTAATACGGATTCAGCGATGACAGGGGGTCCTGGAAGATCATGGCGATCCGACCTCCCCGCACCGCCCTCATGCGGGACTCACGCAGCGAGAGCAGGTCGACGCCGCCGAACCGGATGCTTCCTTCCGCACGTCCGCCCTTCGGCAGCAGCCCCATGATCGCGAGGCTCGTCATCGACTTGCCCGATCCGGACTCGCCGACGATCCCGAGCGTGCCACCGGGCGCGAGCTCGAAGCTCGTGGACTCCACCACCCGCAACGGGCCTCGCCCGGTGCGGAACTCGACGCTGAGGTCCTCGACCTTCAGCAGTGCCTCCGATGCGCCGCTCATGCCGTCGCTCCCGTCCTGATCCGAGGATCGATCGCCGCGTAGACGAGATCGACCACGAGGTTGCCGACGATGACGAACACCGCGGAGAGCAGCGTGACGGCCATGATGACGGGCTGATCGTTCTTGGTGATCGAGTCGGCGGTGAGCTTGCCGACTCCATTGAGCCCGAAGACGGTCTCGGTGATGAGTGCTCCGCCCAGGAGACCGGCGATGTCCATGCCCAGCATGGTCGCCACCGGAGTGAGGGCCGGCCGCAGCGCGTGCCGCCGCCACACGAGTGCGGGCTGCAGTCCCTTCGCACGCGCCGTGCGCACGAAGTTCTCCTGCAGGGTCTCGATGACGTTGATGCGCGTGAGCCGCGTGTAGACGGCGGCGTACAGCATCGACAGCACGACCCAGGGCAGCAGGTAGCTCGCGAACCAGCGTCCCGGGTCCTCGGAGAACTCCACCGCCTGCGGGAAGGGCAGCCATCCCAGGACCACGACGAACACGTACTGCAGGACGAGGGCGGAGACGTATACGGGCACGGACATGGCGCCGAGGCTGAGCCCGGCGATCACTCGATCGGTGGCCGTGCCCTCCTTCACCCCGCTGAGGAGGCCGGCTGCGACGCCGACGACGAGCCACAGTACTGCGGCTCCGAGCGCGATCGTCAGGGAGACCGGCAGCCGCTGCAGGATCATCTCGGTCACGAACTGGCCGGTCTGGAAGGAGTAGCCGAGGCAGGGTGCGGGGCACGCCACTTCGGCGCCGCCGATGAGGTAGGTGTGCCCGAAGAACAGGCCGCCGATGTACCCGAACAGCTGCACGAGGAACGGTTGATCCAGCCCGAGGTTCGCATGCAGCTGATCGATCTGCTCGGGCGTGCAGTTCTTGCCGCAGATCTGCAGCGCCGGATCCGGCGACAGCGCGAAGAAGATGACGTAGGTGAAGACCGTGACGACGAAGAGGATGAGCACCATGGCGGCCAGACGCCGGGCGATGACGCCGATCATGCGCGCGCCTCCCCTCGGTCCAGCAGAGCGCCCAGGCGGTCGCCGAAGGTCGTGAACGACATCACCAGCAGGAAGAGGAAGATTCCGGGGACGAGGAAGAAGACCGGATCCGCCGCGTACCAGCGGGCCGCTTCCGCGATCATCTGACCCCAGCTCGGTGTCGGCGGGACCACGCCCACGCCGAGGAACGAAAGACCCGCTTCCGTCGCGACGAAGCCCGGAACGGCGAGCGCCGCGAGCACCAGCACGGTCGAGCGGAGGTTCGGGAGGATCTCGGTGAAGATGATCGAGAGCCCGCTCGCGCCGGAGGCGCGCGCGGACTCGACGAACTCCTTCTCCTTCAGCGACAGCGTCTGCGACCGCACGACGCGAGCGAGGTAGGGCCACCCGAAGAAAGAGATCACGGCGACGAGCAGGACGATGCGGTTGCCCGCCGGTATGGACGACAGGATGGCGATCATGAAGATGAGCGCCGGGAACGCCATGAGGAACTCCATGCTGCGCGAGACGACGGCGTCGACCCACCCGCCGAAATAGCCGGCCGCGAGTCCCAGCACGACCCCGACGACGGTGGTGACGGCGGTTGCGGCGAGCGCGACCGAGATCGACACGCGTGCGCCGAACGCGATGCGTGCGAAGATGTCCCGTCCGGTCGCCGGTTCCACCCCCAGCCAGTGCTCGGCGCTGATGCCGCCCCATGCTCCGCGGGGGATGCCCCCGACCTCCGGATCGATGGCCGTCTGGTCGAAGGTGTACTGATCCCAGCCCGACCAGGCCGTCAGCACCGGAGCGAACAGCGCCAGCAGCATGATCAGCAGGATGTAGCCCGCGGAGAGCGTCAGGGGTATGTCCGAGAGCAGCCGGCGCCACGTCCCCCGCGCCCGAGCCGGGGGCAGCGCGACGGCTGCCCCCGGCTCGATGTCACTCGCGCGAACGGAGGTCTCGAGCGACATCAGTTCCCCTTCTGGGGGTCTTTGAGCCCCATCACCGACAGGTCGAGAAGATCCGTGCTCGGGGTGAAGTTCGCCACGTTGCTGCCGGGCAGGAAGAGCCCCTTGCCGACCGTGAGCGGCGCCCAGGGCGCCTTCTCCATGATGAGCTTGTCGAGCTCGCCCCACGCCTTGTTCGCCTCCGCGATGTCGGTCATCGCGGCCACCTCCTCGATCCGGCGGTCGATCGCCGGATCGCTGAACTGGGCGAGGTTCTGGTTCCCCTTCTCCGTGATCGCCGACGACGAGAACAGCGGCGGGATGAACGTGCTGGCGCTGGACGACCAGTCCGGGCACCAGCTCGCGAGCGCGGCGTCGTGTGCGTTGGCAGGGGTCTGAACCGTCTCGTAGAAGATGGACGTGTCGATGACGTTGAGCTCGACGTCGATCCCGACCTTCGACAGCGACTCCTGGATGGCGATGGCGCGGTCCTTCGTGGCGTCGGCGGAGGCGATGTCGAGGGTGAAGGTGAAGCCGTCCGGGTGATCCGCCTCGGCGAGCAGCTGCTTCGCCTTGTCGGCGTCCGGCCCGGGGTACAGGTCGTAGTCGAGGTGGCCGTTGATGCTGGCGGGCACGATCGTGGTGACCGCCTTGGTCATCTGGGGTCCGCCGATGGCGTTGACGATCATCTCGCGGTCGAGCGCCCAGTTCACCGCCTGACGCAGGCGCACGTCCGCGAACGGACCCTCCGCGGTGTTCATCGACATGTACGAGGTGCAGACGCCCTCCGCCGACAGCAGCCGCTTCTTGAGCTTGGGGTCGGTGAGCCGCGGCAGCGAGGCTTTGGTGATTCCCGAGGCGATGGAATTGACATCGGCCCCCTGGTCGGCGATCAGCCGCTCATCGATCGTGGCGGGGTCCAGCCCGAGGTCGAACACCCACTCGTCGGGATAAGCCTTGCGGACGTCGTCGGTCTCGGCCTGCCAGTTCGGGTTCCGCTTCAGTTCGATCCGCGTGCCGGGCGTGTACTCCTCCAGGGTGTAGGGCCCGGACGCGATGACCTTCTTCAGGAACTCCTCTCCTCCGCCCGAGCCCACCGGGAACGGCGCCCCGTTCGGCTGAGCGAGCACGGCATCGAACTCCGGGAAGGGCTTCTTGAGGTGGAACACGATGGTCTTCGCGTCCGGCGTCTCGATCGCGTCGAGCTCACCGGAGACGTACGGGCCCTGATAGTCGTCCGGGGCCGCGATGGTCTTCACGAGGTAGGGAGACCCGATGCCGATCTGCGGGTCCCAGGCGCGCGAGATGCCGAATTTCACCTCCGCCGAGGTGATCGGAGTGCCGTCGTCGAAGGCGAGCCCGTCCTTGAGCGTGTAGGTCCAGGTCAGGCCGTCGTCGGAGACGGTGCCGAGGTCGGTGGCCAGGTCCGGGACCACGGAGCTCGGGTCGTCGGAGTCGCCCGCCGCCTGCGTGGTGAGGCCTCGGTAGAGCAGCCGGTAGATCTGCGCGACGCCGGTGTCCCAGCCGCGCGCCGGGTCGAGGTAGGAGAAGTCCGACTGCTGCAGCATGTGGATGGTGCCGCCGCGCTTCGCCCCCGCTCCCGACGACGACGGCTCCGCATCGCCGGTGGGCGCGCAGGCCGACAGCAGGAGGGCTGCGGTCGCGCCCAGGGCGATGAGCCTCGTCGAGCGGCTGACGGCGTGCAGCGTCCGGCTGCGGTCGCCTCGGTGAGCATGGTGCCGTGTCATGGTGTTTCCTTCAGGGTCGGTCGTGTCGGTGCGCGGCCGGGTGCTGCGCATCTGTCGTTGAGTGGATCGGTCAGCCGGCGACGCGACGACGCGAGCGGCGGCTGAGCGTGAACGCGGCGGCACCGGCGAGCATCAGGACGATGGCGGCGGCGAGCAGCGGCGAGGAATCCGCCCCTGTGCTGGCGAGCGCCGCGGCCCGGGTGGCCGATCGGTCGTCGGAGACCGGCGCGGTGACGGCCTGGTCCTCGTCGACCGGCGCGGGGTCGTCCGGAACCGGCTCCACCACAGGTGCGCTCTCGTAGACGATGCCGTGACGCGCGATCACGTCTCTGGCGGCCTGATCGATGGCGAGTCCCTCAGCGGGCCGTGCATTCAGGAAGTAGTCCCGGAAGTCCGCGGGGTTGTGCCTGGACATGAGAGCGATGTTCGCGTCCCAGCGTCCGTCGGGGCCGTCCGCCGCCCAGAGGTCCAGCAGCGCTCCCGCGACGTTGCCCTGCGTGACGTCACCACCCTCCCAGGCGATGCCGTCCGGGTTCTCCAGCGGCCAGGAGAATCCGCTGGGGAACACGAAGCGACGGTCTCCCAGCGCCCACGCGGCGACCGCGTCGGCGAATCCCTCCGTCCACGCGCAGGACTTCGAGCTCGGCTTCTCGATGTAGTGGGGATCGCAGCCGGTGACCACCGGGAAGTCCTTCCCCGCCAGCACCCACTGCAGCCAGTGCCCCGCCTCGTGCAGCACGGTGTGCTGAGACGGAGGCACATCCGTTCCGAGCACGATGCGCTGCGTCGTGGAGAGGGCGAAGTACGCGACGCCTTCCTCGGCATCCGGCCAGGCGTATTCCAGTTCGGTGCACGCGTCGGCGTCGGTCTCGTGCACCGTCCAGCACGGCGTCCCGCTCGCCCGCAGGTCCCAGAGCAGCGTCACATCGTCGATGATCTTCCAGGCGCCGGCCAGCGCCTCGGGCACGTCGATCGTGCCCACGTCGACGATGCCCGAGACGGATGCCTGCTCAGCACCCGTGAAGCTGTGCTCGGCGGGAGCATCGCCGTCGTCCACCACGACACGCCAGGGCTTGTCGCTGTGCGAGGAGAACTCGACAGCCGCGTCGTAGATCGTCGCGACGGGCGCACAGGCGCTGAAGTCTCCGTTCGCGTCGGTGGCGCCCTGGGCCAGAGGTGCGACGGCACCGCCCTCCTCCGTCGCGCCCACGAGAGTCCACGCCGCGCTGCGCGCGGGCCGGGTCTGCTCCGCCTTGATCTCGGCGATGAGCAGCGTGTACTGCAGGTGACCGTCGAGGCAGGCCTGTGTCGCGTCGGCCTGTGCGTCGGCCGCATCCTGGGCTTGCGCCGCCGGATCCTGCGTCTCTGCGGCGTCCGCCTCATCGCCGGTCGTCTCGGCACCCGGCGCCTCCTGCGCGCCGCCGGGCTCGGAAGCATCGGCATCCTGTGTGCCCGAGGGCACCGCCGTGCCGTCACCGGCATCCGGCCGCACGGCGTCCGCGTCCTGCGCTCCTGCCGTGACCGCATCTTCCTGCGGCAGGCCATCCTGCGCCTGCTCGGCCGCAAGCACCGTCTCCCCCGCGGTGCCCTCGGGCGCGGGCGCTTCGTCGGCGAACGCGGGGGCGCCGGCCGCGCACATGCCGATCGTCAGGCTCAGGGACAGGATCGGTGCGGCCCATCGGGACCGCACGCGGGTGGATCGAGACTCCGCCATTGGAGCACCTTTCGTCGTCGAGTGATCGCATCGCACAGCGCGGAGACCTTGTCGGCCGTTCCGGCCGGTTGTCGGGTCGACCGGGCGGTGAGATGCGGTACTCGCTACTGTCCCAACGCCGCGGATGCTGTGCCTATCCCGCCCGGGTATAGGTGTGAGCTATGGGAGGCGTCCGAAGAACATACGGACGCGCAGGCGCAACCCATCACCGCCGGCTATGACTGCGCGACGCGCCCCGGCCAGGACGAAGCGGCGACGACGACTGATCCGGCTCGCGGGATCAGTCGGCGAACACGGGATCCAGCTGCTTCGCCCAGCTCTTCTCCGCGCGACTGCGACGCCACCAGTCGACGTACACCGGGCTGCTCCTCGCGAACTGCGTGTATGCGCTCATCGCGGCGCGATGCGCGATGTCCGGCGCGTCGCGTCGGACATCGTCCCGCTGCCAGGCCAGCACCAGCCGCAGACGGATCGGATCGCCCACCAGCGGACGGGTCACGAGGCCAGGCGTCTCGGGTGAGGCGGGCTCGACCAGCTGCACCGCGTCGGTCTGGGTGACGATCGACCGGCCGACACCAGCCGGGACGACGAAGCGCACGTTCGGCACGAACCCGGCGTCGGCGCACGCGGCTCTCAGCTCGGCCAGCGATCCGTCGTCGGCGCCGGGAGGCCCCACCCAGGCGTCGGAGGCGAGGTCCGCCAGCTCGACCTCCGTGCATCCGGCGAGTCTGTGCCGCTCAGGCAGCGCCACGAAGACCGGCACCGATGGCTGGATCACGCGGACGTGCACGTCGCCCGGCAGCTCTCGCTTGTTGTCCTCGCTCACGACCACGACCGACAGATCGTGTCGGCGATGCTTGAGCTCGTGCGCGAGCACGGCAGTGGAGCCGTCGACCGAGAAGGTCGTCGACGCTCCGAATGCGGCGTCGAGGTTGGCGATGATCTGCGGCGTGCACGACATCTGACTGATACCGATGCGCAGAGGTCCACCGAACCGGCGCGCACTCAGCTCCCCCTCGAGCTGGTCGACCTCCGCCAGAGCGATGCGGGCTCGGGAGATGAGCCGAATGCCGAGTTCGGTCGGCTCGACACCGCGATGACTGCGCCAGAAGAGCCGCCCGGCCACATGGGCCTCGAGCCGGCGCAGTGCCGATGTCACCGAGGGCTGCGACAATCCGAGATCCGCGGCGGCGCGCGAGAGCGAGCCCGCATCGGCGATCGCGCACAGCATCCGCAAGTGCCGAACTTCGATGTTCATGCCCTGAAGCATAGGCGTTGCCGTGCGGCGTCCAGGAAGAGGCCCCTTGTGTGGGCTGTGGGGTTGCTCTACCATCAACTACACGACGTCGTGTAGTTGATTGACCAAAGGTGGCGACAATGGCCGGAAGACCCCGTGATCCCGAGCTCGAGCGGCGGCTGCTCGCTGCGACCTGGGAGCTGATGACGGAAGGGAGCTACGCGGAGCTGACTCTCGCCCGCGTCGCCGTTCGCGCCGGAGCCCACCGCAGCGACGTCTACCGCCGCTGGCCCACCAAGAGCCGACTGGTCGCCGATGCGCTGGCCGTGCATGTGCCACCGATCTCCGACATCGACACCGGGTCCCTCCGCTCCGACCTCCGCGTGTACCTCGACGACCTCACGAGGTCATGGTCGGCACCGTGGATGGACAGCGTCGTGGGCTGGCTGGCCGAGTTGGCCGACGACGCCGATGCGGAGACGACCTTCCGCGAGCTGGGACTGCGACGAGGGCGCTCGCTGCGGCGCTCCCTGGAGAAGGCGGTCGAGCGCGGCGAGATCCCGGAGCTTCCGGACGCCCAGCTGATCAGCGGCCTTCTGGAGGGTCCGCTGATGCACTCCCGGCTGGTCGCCGGCCGTGTCCCGTCCGCGGAGTTCCTCGACGCCGTCGCGGACGCCGCTCATCGGATCGTCACCTCGATGGCGGCCGTGCGATGAGCGCGCTGCACGAGCTCTCCACCGCCGACCAGCTGCGCGGCCTGCGCGGTCACGACTTCACCGCACGGGCACTGGCGGAGCATTACCTCGACCGGATCGACAGGCTCGACGGCGAGCTGGGCGCGTTCATCACCGTCGATCCCGAACTCGCCCTGCGCGATGCCGATCGAGCGGACGAGCAGCTGGCCCGGGACGTGCACACTCCGCTCGGCGGGATCCCCATCGGGATCAAGGATCTTCACGCGACCGCCGGGCTCGCCACCTCCTTCGGCTCGAAGCCGCTCGCCGGGTCGATGCCGACCGACGACGCCTGGACCGTCGGGCTCATCCGGGATGCCGGGGCGGTCCTGCTCGGAAAGACCAACGCACCCGAGTTCGGCGTTGCGTGCTACATCGACGACGGCGTGGCTCCCGTCCCGGCGGTCACGCCCTTCGACACCCGTCGCTATTCGAGCGGATCGAGCGGCGGCGCGGCCACCGCGGTGGCGTCCGGTCTCCTTCCGTTGGCACACGCGAGTGACGGAGCCGGCTCGACCCGCACCCCTGCGGCCACCTGTCATCTCGTCGGAGTGAAGCCGAGCAGGGGCCTGGTGAGCCTCGCTCCCGCCGGCTCGTTCTTCGCGACCGGTGTGGAAGGCCCACTCGCGCGAACCGTCGAAGACGCTGCGCTCCTGCTGGAGGTCATGGCCCGCGGTCCGGTCGGAGACCTCTACCACTGGCGGTCCGATGTCGACCTGGCCGAGGCCGGCCGCGACAGGCCGCACGGGCGCCTGAAGATCGCCTGGTGGACCGACACGGGTTTCGACGACGTCGACCCGCATCCCGAAGCGATCCGCGCCGTGCGCCGCACCGTCGAACTGCTGCGCGAGCTCGGTCACGAGGTGATCGAGATCGCTCCGCCCGCCCGCTATGACGAGGTCACAGCCCGGGCGGTCAGAGACATGCTCGCCATCTCGGCCGCCATGAACACGGCGGCGATGGTGCCGCACGACAAGCGGGATCAGCTCACCGCTCACACACGGCACCTCGCTGCGACGGGCGAAGCGATGACGGGCGCCGACGTGCTGACCATGCAGGCCGTGCTCGCCCGCTACGCGACGAAGTTCCTGACGGCGTTCGACGACTTCGACTTCGCTCTCACACCGACGACCAGCGGGCCTCCCGTCCCCGTGGGGCACTTCGAGTCCGAAGGCATCGAACACGTCAGCCAGCGGATGATCGAGTGGTCGTGCTACACGCCATGGGCGAACCTCACCGGTCAGCCCGCGATCGCCTTGCCGTCCCATCTGGACGACGACGGACTGCCCTACAGCATCCAGCTGATCGGGCGCGTCCGCCAGGACGCCGCGCTGCTCTCCCTGGCCGCGCAACTGGAGCACGAAGGGCTCTGGGAAGCGGTCCATCCTCCTCAGTGGTATCGATGAAAGGCAGTCACCATGTCACAAACCGTCCCTCCATCACCGATGCTGGATCCGGGCGCTGGACTCGATGAGCAGTTCGTCGAGTTGCCGGACGGCAGGCGAATCCGCACCATCCGCGCCGGCGACGGGCCCGGCCCGCTGATCGTGCTCGAGGCGGGAATGAGCGCTCCTGCCGCCTGCTGGGCTCACACCCAGCGCGAACTGAGCGCGCACGCGCGCACCCTCTCCTACGACCGGTCCGGTTACGGCGGCAGCGACGTCGACGACCACGACCGCACACTGGAGCGGTTGACCGAAGACCTCACGAGCCTGCTGGACGCGATCGGCGAGAGCGGGCCCGTGGTGCTCGTCGGCCACAGTTGGGGCGGACCGATCATCCGATCCTTCGCCGGCCGGCACCCCGAGCGGGTCGCCGGGATGGTGTTCGTCGACGCGACGGTCGCGGAATTGATGACACCCGCCATCGTGCGCCTCAACCTCGTGTCGTTCCGCATCAACGCGCTGCTCGCGCGGCTGCGTCGTCCGGATCTGATCGTGCGAGCGATGCTTCCGGACGGATTCGCCGAGACCATCAGCGCCGACGACCAGGCTCGCTTCGCCCGCGACTACGCCGGCGTGCAGGCGATGGCCGCGGGCCGGCGCGAGGCTCAGCAGATCACGGCGGCGGTCCCGCTGCTCGAGCAGCTCGAGGCCGAAGGGACCCCGGACGTGCCGACCATCGTCCTGCAGGGCGGGAACGTCACCCGCGCGACCGCGAAGGTGCGACCGCGCTGGAACGCGATCGCCGAGAGCATGATGGCCTCGACGCCGCAGGGCCGGGTCATCGTGGTCGACGGCGCCGGACACATGATCCCGCAGGAGCAGCCCGAGGCGGTGCACGAGGCCATCCTCGAAGTGTTCTGGCGGGCCGGCGGACCGGTCGACGGCCGGGATGCCCGAGAGGGACGATAGCGAGGCTCGACGGGCGCGTCCTCGGCAGATGTACGGAAAACCCGCACGGCCCGCTGGATAGACTTGTCCGAGCGCGGGAGTGGTGAAACTGGCAGACACGCAGGATTTAGGTTCCTGTGCTTTCGAGCGTGTGGGTTCAAGTCCCACCTTCCGCACGTGTGATGCCCCGCATCGCCACCGCCGAATCACGAACGACGGGACCTCCCTTGCTGCATGCACTCGCCTACGCGCCCACCGCACTCATCCCCTGGCTCGACCCCGAGACGATCATCACCGCCGTCGGACCCTGGGCGCTGCTGGTCGTGTGCTTCATCGTGTTCGCGGAGACCGGCCTGCTGGTCGGTTTCCTCCTGCCCGGGGACACCCTTCTGGTGATCTCCGGTCTTCTGTCGCACTCGCTCGCGGGCTCGGAGCACGGCGTCTTCGGGATGAGCGTCTGGCTGGTCGCCCTGCTGATCGGCCTCGCCGCCTTCATCGGCGGCGAGGTCGGTTACCTCATCGGGCACAAGGGGGGACCCGCGGTCTTCGAACGCAAGGAATCCGGCCTGTTCAGCCGCAAGAACGTCGAGCGCACGAACGCGTTCTTCGAGCGCTTCGGGGGCATCACCGTCATCCTCGCCCGCTTCGTGCCCATCGTGCGCACGTTCGCTCCCGTCGCGGCCGGCGTCGGCCACATGCCGTGGCGGCGGTACACGCTGTACAACCTCATCGGCGCGGTGATCTGGGGCTTCGGGCTGACGATGTTCGGCTACGCGATCGGCTTCATCCCGCAGGTGGCGGGCTTCGTCAAGAACTACATCGATCTGATCCTGCTCGCGGCTGTCGGCGGCACGGCGCTCGTCACCCTCTGGCACTACCTGAGCGAGCGCTACAAGGCGAAGAAGGCGGCCGCCGCAGGCGCGGACGCCGACACGGATGCCACGGAGGCGCAGGCCCTCGCCCTCGACGCCGAGGTCTTCGACCGCGCTCCCGACCTGGACGGCGACGGCAAGCACTGACGGACTCCGGGCGCCGCGGAGACCGTGCGGCGCCCGATCGTCAGCCCGCCTTCTTCTTGCCCGAGCCCTTCCGGCCGGACTTGTCCGCGCCGGATCCCTTCGACCCGGCATCCTTCTTGGCGGCCTTCGACTTCTCCACGCTGGCGCGCAGCGCCTCCATCAGGTCGATGACCTCGCCGCCGGCGGCGACTCCCTCTTCCGCGAACGTCTCCGACGCGTCGAAGGTGTCGCCCGCCTCGATCTTCGCGTCGATCAGGGTGCGCAGCTCCTTCTGGTATTCGTCCACGTACTCCTCGGGATCGAAGTCGCTCGAATAGCTGTCCACCAGCGATGCCGACAGCTCCAGCTCCTTCTTGCTGATCCTCACGTCCTCGTCCAGCGCGGGAAAGCTCGCCTCGCGCACCTCGTCGGACCACAGCAGCGTCTGCAGCACGAGCACGTCGCCGCGCACCCGCAGCGCCGCCAGGCGGGTCTTCTGCCGCAGCGTGAAGCGCACGATCGCGGTGCGGTCGGTCTGCTCGAGCGTCTTGCGCAGCAGCACGTACGCCTTCGGCGACTTCGAGTCCGGCTCCAGGTAGTACGGCTTGTCGAGGGTCAGCAGATCGATCTGCTCGCTGGGCACGAACTCCACCACGTCGATCTCGCGGCTCTTCTCGGCGGGGAGGGCCGCGAGGTCCTTCTTGGTGAGCACCACGGTCTGCCCGTCGTCGTCGACATAGGCCCGGTCGATGTCCGCGTAGGCGACCGGCTTGCCGTCCAGCTCGCAGATGCGCTGGTAACGGATGCGGCCGCCGTCCTCATCGTGCACCTGGTGCAGCGACACGTCATGATCCTCGGTGGCCGAATACACCTTCACCGGCACGTTCACCAGGCCGAAGGTCACCGCGCCCTTCCAGATGCTCCTCATGACACCAGTATCACCAGTCACAGCCGTTACGGCCAGGGGATTGACCCGCGGCGACTACTCTGTCCCCATGGCAGCGAGCGGGCAGGTCGTGCAGGTCGACGGCCGTCGCCTGCGCGTCACGAACCTCGAGAAGGTGGTCTATCCCGAGACGGGAACGACCAAGGGCGAGGTCATCTCGTACTACTCGCGCATCGCCCCGGCCATGCTGCCGCACCTGCGCGGGCGGCCTGTCACCCGCAAGCGCTGGGTGGACGGCACGGGAACGGCGGATGCCCCGGCCGAGAGCTTCTTCACCAAGCAGCTCGAACAGGGTGCGCCCGACTGGGTCCGGCGGATGCCCATCGAGCACTCCGACGGACCGAAGGAGTATCCGCTGGCCGACGACGTGGCCACGCTCGTGTGGTTCGCGCAGATCGCAGCGCTCGAGCTGCATGTGCCGCAGTGGCGCTTCACGCACTCCGGCGGGCGCGCGCACCCCGACCGGATGGTGCTCGACCTGGATCCCGGGCCGGGCGTGGGTCTCGCGCAGTGCGCCGAGGTGGCGCGCATCGCGCGCGGCATCCTCACCGGCATGGGCCTGGAGCCGATGCCCGTCACCAGCGGCAGCAAGGGCATCCACCTGTACGCGCGCCTGCCGACCAGTGACGACGGCACCGGCCTGCAGACCAGCGACCAGGTGTCGGCGGTGGCGAAGGAGCTGGCCCGCCTGATCGAGGCCGATCATCCCGACCTCGCCACGCACGTCATGTCGAAGTCGGTGCGGGCCGGGAAGGTGTTCATCGACTGGAGTCAGAACAACGCCGCCAAGACGACCATCGCGCCGTACTCGCTGCGCGGGCGCTCGCGCCCGTGGGTGGCGGCGCCGCGCACCTGGGCGGAGCTGGAGGATGCCGAGCTGCGCCACCTCGAGTTCCCTGAGGTGCTCGAGCGCGTGGACGCGGGGATCGACCCGCTCGCCTCCCTCGCGCCGCCCAGTCCTGCCCTGGCCGCGTACCTCGCCAAACGCGACGCCGCGAAGACGCCGGAGCCGATGCCGGGGACCGCGCACACCGGCGGGGGCGGCGATCCGCGCTTCGTCATCCAGGAGCATCACGCCAGCCGGCTGCACTACGACCTGCGGATCGAGCGCGACGGCGTCCTCGTCAGCTGGGCGGTGCCCAAGGGCGTCCCCGAGACCGCCGCGCGCAACCACCTCGCCGTCATGACGGAACCGCACCCCCTGGAGTACCTCACCTTCGAGGGCGAGATCCCGCAGGGAGAGTACGGAGCCGGTTCCATGACGGTGTGGGACACCGGCACGGTGGCGCTGGAGAAGTGGCGCGACGACGAGGTGATCGGCACCTTCACCGGCCGCGCCGGCGGACGGCTGGGCTCGGCACGGCTCGCACTCATCCGCACGGAGGGCGAGGGCGAGAAGTCGCAGTGGCTGCTGCATCGCATGAAGGACGCCGCCGTCGCGGCGCGCTCCGGCGTGCGCGCAGCGGCGCCCGTGGCGCGACCGGATGCCGACCCCCCATCGCACCCGAACCCGCCGGAGAGCGCACCGGTGACGCCGTCTCGCAGCTCCTACTCCCCCATGCTCGCCGAATCCGGGTCCGCCGGCATCGCCCGCAGCGTCGGCGCCGATGCCTGGGCGGAGATCAAGTGGGACGGCATCCGGGCGATCGGCACGTGGCGCGACGGCCGGTTCATCCTGCAGGCCCGCAGCGGCACCGACATCACGGCCCGCTACCCCGAGCTCACCGCCGACGGCGCGCCGCACCTGCCCGCCGCCGATGCCGTCGTGGACGGCGAGATCGTCGCGTTCGACGCGCAGGGCCGGCCCAGCTTCACCCGCCTGCAGAACCGGATGCATCTCACTAAGGGCCGCGACATCGAGCGCGAGGTCGTGCGCACCCCGATCGTGTACATGCTGTTCGATCTGCTGAGCCTGGACGGCCACGACCTCACCCGCGTGCCGTTGCGACAGCGTCGCACCCTGCTCGAGCAGCTGGCAGGCGACCTGGACGCACCCATCCAGGTGCCGCCCGTCTTCGAGGACGTCGACGCGGCCGTGGAGATGAGCCGGCAGCACGGTCTGGAGGGCGTGGTCGCCAAGGACCCCGACTCCGCCTACCGCCCCGGCGCCCGCTCCTCGGCGTGGCTCAAGCTGAAGAACACCCGGACGCAGGAGGTCGTCATCGTCGGCATCCGACCGGGCAAGGGCGACCGCAGCGGCGCGTTCGGCTCGCTGCTTCTCGCCGTGACCGGCGACGACGGCGAGCTGCAGTACGTGGGCCGCGTCGGCACCGGTTTCTCCGGTCGCGTGCTTCGCGATCTGAACGCGCGCCTGCAGGCGCTGCGGATCGAGGACGCGCCTGTGCACGATGTGCCCCGGGCAGAGGCGCGGGATGCCTTGTGGGTGCGGCCGGAGCTCGTCGGCGAGGTGGAGTTCTCGGAGTGGACGCCGGGCGGCATCCTGCGCCATTCCCGGTGGCGCGGTCTCCGCGCCGACAAGTCCCCGGCGGAGGTGCACCGGGAGGCGTGACCACGATGCCTCGGGTCAGGCGTGCGTCGCCTCGCACTCGTCGTGGTCGGCGGGCTCGAGCTGGAAGGTCGAGTGCTCGACGTCGAAGTGATCGGCAAGGCACGACTGCAGCTCCTGCAGCAGCTGCGACGAGCGCCCCGCCTCGAACACGGCCGGATCCACGCTCACATGCGCCGTGAACACCGGCGCTCCACGGGTGAGCTGCCAGACGTGCACGTCGTGCACGCCGACAACACCCCGGTAGCCCTCCAGATGCGCACGGATCTCGCTGACCGCGGTGCCCTTCGGCGCCGACTCGGCGAGGACCGAGAAGACCTCGCGCAGCAGCGAGACCGCCCGCGGCAGGATCATGACGGCGATCAGCAGGGACGCGATCGCGTCGGCGGGCGTCCACCCCGTGGTGACGATCACGACGGCGGCGACGATCACCAGCACGGAGCCGATCAGATCGCCCAGCACCTCCAGGTACGCGCCGCGCACGTTGATGCTCGAGCGCTGGGCCCTGCTCAGCAGCCACAGCGAGATCGCGTTGGCGACCATGCCGACCACGGCGACCACCAGCATGAGCGGCCCGGCCACCTCGACCTCACCCGGATCGAGCAGCCGCTGGACGCCCTGCACCGCCACGACGACCATCAGCACGCTGAGGATGATCGCGTTGATGAGCGCTCCGAAGACCTCCGCGCGCTGATAGCCGAAGGTGCGCCGGTCGTCGGCGGGCCGTGCCGCGACGGCAGTCGCGATGAGCGCGATGACGAGCGCCGACGCATCGGTGAACATGTGCGCGGCGTCGGCCAGCAGCGCCAGCGAGCCGGAGAGGATCGCACCGATGACCTGCACGATCATCACCGTGCCGGTCAGCGCGAGCGAGACGGTCAGCAGACGCCGATGGCCGGCATCGCGGATGCCGCCCGGAGCAGGTGCGTGATCGTGCATGCATCCAGGCTAGGCCGGAAGCGCTCGGCCGGGACGCGGTCCGGCGCAGTCGGGAACGGTAACGGTTCTCAGTAGTGGATGCTAGAGCCCGGCGAGCAGGGGGATGAGCGCCTGGAACGCCCGGGCGCGGTGCGACTGCGACTGCTTCTCGGTATCCGTGAACTGGCCGACGGTGCGCTCGGATGCCGCGTCCTGCCCGTCCGGCACGAAGATCGGATCGTACCCGAAGCCGCCGACGCCGGCCGGCCCGTGCGCCAGCCGGCCGGGCCAGATGCCCTCGACCGTGTGCTCGGCGCCATCCGCGGTCACGAGCGCGATCGTGGAGTGGAACTGCGCGGTGCGGTGCGGGTCGGCGACGTCATGCAACTGGTCGAGCAGCAGCTCGAGATTGGCGGCGGCATCCTTCTTCTGCCCGGCCCAGTAGGCCGAGAAGACGCCGGGCGAGCCGCCCAGCACGTCGACGCAGATGCCGGAGTCGTCGGCGAGCGCGGGCAGGCCGGTGTGCGCGGCGGCCGCGCGCGCCTTGATCAGCGCGTTCTCGGCGAAGGTCACACCGTCCTCGACCGGCTCCGGCCCGTCGTACCCGATGATTTCGAGGTCGGGGCGCGTCGAGGCGACGATCTGCTGGAACTCGGCGATCTTGTGCGGGTTGTGGGTGGCGAGGACGACGCGCATCACGCCTCGCCTCCGGAGCCGGGTGCCAGCGCCGCCAACTGGTGCTCCTGCAGCGAAGCGCAGCCCTGCATGCCCAGTTCCAGCAGGGCATCCAGTTCGCGCTTGTCGAAGGGGGCCCCCTCGGCGGTGCCCTGCACCTCGACGAACAGCCCGCGACCGGTCACGACGACGTTCATGTCGGTCTCGGCCCGCACGTCCTCGACATATGCCAGATCCAGCATGGGCTCGCCGTCGATGATGCCGACGGAGACGGCGGCCACCGTGTCGAGCAGCGGCGTCGAGTTCCTGCCGATGAACTTCTTGCCGCGACCCCACTCGATGGCATCGGCCAGAGCGACGTAGGCGCCGGTGATCGCCGCGGTGCGCGTGCCCCCATCGGCCTGCAGCACGTCGCAGTCGATGACGATCGTGTTCTCACCCAGTGCCTTGGTGTCGACCACGGCCCGCAGGGCGCGGCCGATCAGACGGGAGATCTCGTGGGTGCGTCCGCCGATGCGACCCTTCACGCTCTCGCGATCGTTGCGGCTGTTCGTGGCCCGGGGCAGCATGGCGTACTCGGCGGTGACCCAGCCCTTGCCCTTGCCGGTCAGCCAGCGCGGCACGCCGTTGGTGAACGACGCCGTGCACAGCACCTTCGTGCCGCCGAAGCTGATCAGCGCAGACCCTTCGGCGTGCGCGGACCAGCCGCGTTCGATGGTGATCCGACGGAGCTGGTCGGTGCTGCGGCCGTCGGCGCGGACGATGTCTGACATGGGGTCCTCTCGGGTTCAGTGCTGCGCGGGCGCGGCGCCGTCGACGCCCGCCTCGGACAGATCGGGAAGCGTGATGACGCCGGTCTGCACGAGCTGCACATCGCGCACCTCACGGCCCATCAGCCGGTTCGCCAGCGCGGTGAAGTCGTCTGCGGACTCGCCTGTGGCCTCGTACACGTGGCTCGCGACCGCGTCGGGCGGCGCGAGCAGGTCCTGCCGCACGAGCTGACGGTACACGTCGGCGGCGGTCTCGTCGTCGCTCGAGACCAGCGAGACGCCGTCGCCCATGACGTAGCTGATGGCGCCGCGCAGGAACGGGTAGTGCGTGCAACCGAGCACGAGGGTGTCGACGCCGGCATCGCGCAGCGGTGCGAGGTAGCCCTCGGCGACGGCGAGCACCTCGGACGTTCCGGTGATCCCCGCCTCGACGAACTCGACGAAGCGCGGGCACGCCGCGGTGAAGACCTCGAGACGCTCGTTGACCTCGAGCATGTCCTGATAGGCGCGCGACCCGATGGTGCCGACCGTGCCGATGACGCCGATGCGGCCGTTGCGGCTCGTGGAGACTGCCCGGCGGACGGCCGGGCCGATGACCTCGACGACGGGCACGTCGTAGCGCTCGCGCGCGTCGCGGAGCATGGCCGCGGATGCGGTGTTGCAGGCGATCACGAGCATCTTCACGCCCTGGTCGACGAGCGTGTCGAGCACCTCGAGGCTGTAGCGGCGCACATCGGCGATGGGCTTGGGCCCGTAGGGCGAATGCGCCGTGTCGCCGATGTAGACGAGCGATTCCTGCGGCAGCTGCGCACGGATCGCTCTGGCGACCGTCAGCCCGCCGACTCCGGAGTCGAAGATGCCGATGGGCGCGTCGTTCATGATCATCCAGCCTAGTCGCGCCGTCCGCTATTCGGCCGCGCCGGCGCCCAGCGCGGCGAGCGCATCGCGCAGGCGCCCGCCGGACGCCGCCAGCGCCGCGCGCACCGCCGCGGCATCCGAACCCGACGAGACGATCCCGATGGCGAGCTTCACCGAGCCGTCGGCTGCCGCGAGCGCCTGCGCGGCGGCCTGCGGCTCACAGCCGGTGGCCGCGATGACGATGCGCTCGGCACGGGCGCGCAGCTTCTCATTGGTCGACTGCACGTCGACCATGAGGTTGCCGTGCACCTTGCCCAGCTGCACCATCGCCAGCGTCGAGAGCATGTTCAGCACCATCTTCTGCGCCGTGCCGGAGTTCAGCCGCGTGGAGCCCGCGACGATCTCAGGGGCGGCCACCGCCTCGATGGCGATGTCGGACTCGGCGGACATCGCCGCGTCGTGGTTGCCGGACAGCCCGATCGCCAGGGCGCCGCGCTCCCGGGCGGCGCGCAGCGCACCGATGACGTACGGCGTGCGCCCGGATGCCGAGATGCCGACCACGCTGTCGAGTGGGCCGACCTCCAGCTCGGCGAGCGCCGCAGCCCCGGCGGCGGCGTCGTCCTCGGCGTTCTCCACCGCCGAGCGCAGTGCCCGGTCGCCCCCGGCGATGACGCCGACGACGAGCCCCGGGTCGGCGCCGAACGTGGGCGGGATCTCGCTGGCGTCCAGCACGCCCAGCCGCCCGGGAGAGCCGGCGCCGATGTGGATGAGCCGGCCGCCCTGACGCATCCGCTCGACGATCCCGTCGACGGCGAGTGCGATGCTCCCGCTCGCCGCATCGACGGCATCCGCAGCCCGGTGCCCCTGTTCGGCCATCAGCTGCACCTGCGCGCGGGTGTCGAGCAGGTCGAGCCCGGCGAAACGCGGATCGATGCGCTCGGTCGCGAAGGTGTCGAGGGTGGATCGCAGCTCTGCGCGGTCGGTCATGGCGTCTCCGGATTCTCAGCGGTTCGGGTCGAGCAGTGCCCGTCGGGCGGCGCGGGCGGCGAGCAGGCTCGCGGCGGATGCGGTGATCACGGCGCCCGCGCCGTCGACGGGGAGTCCGACGTTCACGGCGACGATGTCAGGCGTCACGGCGCGGATGCGCTCGAGCACGGCGCGCTGCGGGGCATCCGCGTCCATCCGGTCGACGAGGACGACGCTCTGCGCGTCGCCGGCCGCGCGGGCGGCGGAATCGACGGCGGCATCCGTCACCCTCTCGGGATCGATGCGGACGATGTCGCCGCCCGCGGCGAGCGCGAGCGCGACGTGGGAGGCGGCGCTGTCGACGGCCAGGCTGGATGCGCGGCGCAGGTCGATGACTCTCGTCGGCAGGTCGGCGAGCGCCTGCGGGGCGCCGTCGATGCGCAGCGCGCGGTCGGCGATCCCCTCGGCGTCGAAGGGCTCCTCGGCGACCGGACCGCGGGCGCGCACGGCCCGCGCCATCGCCGCCACCCGCGACGCTGCCTCCTCGACGCGCTCGCGCGGCAGCTCGCCGTCGCGGACCGCGGCGACGACGGCATCACGGGCCGACCGGTAGTCGCGCTCGTCCTGATCGGGGAGCATCGCCGCCCCGGGGTTCGTGGGGTTGCCGATGCAGAGCAGATCGGCGCCCGCGGCCAGCGCCCGCACTGCCCCGCCGCCGATGCCGACGCTCTCGCGGATGGCGGCCATGTCGAGGGCGTCGGTGACGATCACGCCGTCGAACCCGGCGTCGCGAAGTCCTGCGAGCACGCGCGGGTTGACCGTGGCCGGCGCTGCACCCCAGTGCGGTGCCGCGATGTGCGCGGTCATGATGGCCCACACTCCCGCATCTGTCGCCGCGGCGAACGGCGGCAGGTGCACCCGCTCGATCTCCTCTCGGCTCAGGGTGATGCGCGGAAGGTCGTGGTGCGAATCGGTGTGGGTGTCGCCGTGGCCGGGATAGTGCTTCGCGCAGGCGGCGAGCCCCGTGGCCTGGATGCCGCGCACGGCAGCGGCGACGTGACGACTGACGACGTCGGTCGTCGCCCCGAACGCACGCGCTCCGATGACGGGATTGCGCGGGTCGGTGTTGACGTCGGCGACGGGCGCGATCACGACATCCGCGCCGATGGCGTCGACCCGCCGGGCGATCTCGTACCCTGTCGCCCTCGTGGCGTCCACGTCGTCCAGTGCGCCCAGCTCGGCTGCGCCGGGAAGGGTCGATCCGGTACGGCTCTCGAGGCGCGTGACGCTGCCGCCCTCCTCGTCGATCCCGATCAGGGCCCTCGGCGAGATCCCGTGGATGCGCGCACTGAGAGCCGAGGTGTCACCGCCGAGGTTCTGAGCGAAGTACACGACGCCCGCCAGCCCGTCGCCGAGCGCCTCGGCGAGCCAGTCGGGGACGCCCTCACCCAGGAATCCCGGCCACAGCACGCCGTTGACCAGTCGCTCCAGCTCGTCGGCGTGCGCCATCCTCGGCTCCTCCTGTGTCGCAGCACGGGGCGCCGGGGCTTCCGGCACGGTCCTCAGTATCCCCGATCCGCCGCGTCGATACACTGAGCGGATGAGCTCCGCGTTCCTGACCGACCGCTACGAACTGACCATGCTCGCCGCCTCGCTGCGCGACGGCACGGCGCACCGGCCCTCGGTCTTCGAGCTGTTCTCCCGACGGCTCTCCGGCGGACGGCGCTTCGGGGTCGTCGCCGGCACCGGGCGCCTGCTTCGGCTGCTGCGCGAGTTCCGCTTCGGCGAGGACGAGCTGCGGTTCCTGCGGGACAACGACGTCGTGGATGCCGCCGCCATCGGCTATCTCGAGCGGTACCGGTTCACGGGGACCATCCGCGGCTACCGCGAGGGCGAGCTGTACTTCCCGGGCTCCCCCATCTTGACCGTCGAGGGCAGCTTCGCGGATGCCGTGGTGCTGGAGACGCTGGCGCTGAGCGTGCTCAACCACGACTCCGCCGTGGCCACGGCGGCCTCGCGGATGAGCATCGCCGCCGGCGAGCGCCCGCTGGCCGAGATGGGCTCGCGGCGCGCCGCGGAGCATTCCGCCGTCGCCGCAGCACGCGCCGCCTACATCGCGGGCTTCGGCGCGACGAGCAATCTCGAGGCGGGCCGGCAGTGGGGCATTCCCACCATGGGCACGGCCGCCCACTCCTGGACGCTGCTGCACGACAGCGAGGAGGACGCCTTCCGCGCGCAGGTGGAGAGCCTCGGAGTCAGCACGACCCTGCTCGTGGACACCTACGACATCCGCACGGGCGTCGAGACGGCGATCCGCGTCGCGGGCACGAACCTCGGCGGGGTGCGCCTGGACTCGGGAGACCTGCCCATCGTCGCCGCCGAGGTGCGAGCCCAGCTCGACGAACTCGGCGCGACGGAGACGAAGATCACCGTCACCAGCGATCTGGACGAGTACGCGATCGCCGCCCTGGCCGCCTCCCCGGTCGACGCCTACGGCGTCGGCACTTCGGTGGTCACGGGTTCGGGCTATCCGACCGCCGGCATGGTGTACAAGCTCGTGGCGCGTCAGGACTCCGCCGGAGGCTGGGTCGCCGTCGCGAAGGCGTCGACCGACAAGGGATCAAAGGGCGGCCGCAAGGCGGCGTTCCGCTCGCTGGACGGCGGCGTCGCCTTCGCCGAGACGGTCTCGGTCGCCGATGGCTTCGAGCAGGTCGACACCCCATCCGACCACCCGGATGCCCGTGCGTTGCAGGTCGTGCTGGTGGACGGCGGCGAGATCGACGCGTCTCACGAGGGAGCGGCGGGAACCGAGGCCGCACGCGCCCATCATCTGCGCGTGCGCGAGGAGCTACCCGTGCGGGCGCTCGCGCTCAGCAAGTCCGATCCCGCGATCCCGACCGTCTTCGAGGACGCCGGGTAGGCGTTCCGAGGGCGGTCGGCCTGATCCCTCCCGAGGGCGGGATCAGCCCATCATGCTCTCGTAGATCTCCTTGCAGGTCGGGCAGACCGGGAACTTCTCCGGGTCGCGCCCTGGCGTCCATTTCTTGCCGCAGAGGGCCCGGACGGGCTTGCCGGTGATCGCCGACTCGAGGATCTTGTCCTTCTTGACATAGTGCGAGAAGCGCTCATGGTCGCCGGGCTCGACATTCTCCTCGCGGAGAAGCTCTTCGAGTTCGCGATCAAGTGTTGCCACGCCACCCTGATCGGGGCTGTCCAGCGGAGTACTCATGCCGTGATTCTAGCCGCCGCAGAGCACGCCGGCTCAGGTGGTCTCGACGAACTCCATGAGCTTCGCACCGCTGCGCTCGAAGATCGCCCCACCCGCCGCGGCGCCGCCGAAGAGCACCAGCACGCCGGTGATGACGCCCACCCAGAACGCGGCGGGCGCGTGCTGCTCGCCCTCGATGACCGTGAGGGTGAACAACCACAGCGTCGGGGCGCTGAAGACGAGCGCGCCCAGGAAGGTGCCGGCCGCGCCGAACGAGCCGTGCGCCGAGGAGCGCTGCGGCTGCTGGAACGGACTGTCGCCGGGTCGTGAGACCGCGTACGGGGCCACGACCGAGGCGATGCTCGACATCCCGAGGCCCGTCAGCAGCAGCGCGGACGCCAGCCCGATGAGCGGCAGCAACAGGTGCCATTCGTCGATGTACGCCAGCGTGACCGAGACCGCCACGGCGAGCACCGGAACGGCCACGAGCAGCACCGGCACCAGACGACCCAGGCGATCGGGAAGCCCCCGCACCCCGCTGGCGACGTGGATCCACAGCGCCGTCGAGTCGTAGGCGACGTCGTTGTGGGGCAGCCAGCCGAAGAACAGCGCCATGATCGGCACCGGCACGAGCGCGGCGGCCCAGAGCGGGACGCCGGCCACCATCAGAGGGAACACCGTCAGCACACCCGCGATCGGAACCACGAGGATGTTCACGATGTAGCGACGATCGCGCAGCCAGTACACCAGGCTGCGCGCGGCGACCGCACCGAAGGCGCCCGCCGGGAGCGTCCCGAACCAGCCGAGTCCCGACCGCTCGCGGGTCGCGTACGGGCGCTCCGTGGTGGTCAGGAGGCGGCGGACCAGGTAGGCCCAGAGGACGAGGAGTCCGGCGAGGGATGCCAGGGCGATCAGACCGCTCGTCCACGCCGCCGCGGTCTCGCCGGCGGCCACGTGGAAGAGGAACGCCTGCGGCGCGGCCAGCGGCGAGTAGCCGACCACCGAGGTCGCCGCCCGCACGGCATCCGGCACGTGCCCGTCCCAGTTGAGCGACGCGAAATACGCGGCCACGGGGAAGGCGATGACGATCACGGGGATGGTGAACAGCACCGTCAGCTCGCGCGAGCGCCGCTCCGGCAGGGCGAGCGCGCTGATCGCCATCCCGATCCGCGCCACGAGCGCAGTGGAGAGCACTCCGACCAGCCCGGCGAGGGCCGCGACGGGCCAGGCGATGCCGCCCAGGGCGATCGCGGTGATGACGAAGAGGACGTTGACGGCGATGAGGGCCAGGCTCGGCACGCTGATCAGCGAAGCCACAGCGAGGATCCACGGCATCCGCCTCTCGTCCACGCCGAACGGTGCGAATCGCCGCGGGTCGAGCTGATCGGGCGTGCCGGTCAGCATCGGCCCGAGGAAGAAGGCGAGGAATGCGGCCGCCGCGCCCAGCACGATCACCGTCCGGCCGGTGGCCAGTGGCGCACTCCCGAGTCCCAGCACGGCGAAGCACACGGCGACGGTGATCGCGGCCGTCGCAAGGAGGGCGAGCAGAGTTCGCCCGGGGCGCTCGCCGCGCAGCGCACCGGCGAGCAGGGCGAGCCTCAGCCGGAGAACGTGTGCAACCACTCCAGCCCCTCCACTTCGCCGCCGGCGCCGGAGAGCTCGACGAACCTCGCGGCCAGCGTCTGACCCGCGCGCACTTCATCGACGGTGCCCTCGACGAGCACCTCGCCGCCGACGATCACCGCCACGCGGGAGCAGACCCGCTCGACGAGATCCATGCCGTGACTGGACAGGATCACCGTGCCGCCGTGGGCGACATAAGAGCGCAGGATGTCGAGGATCACCCCGGACGAGACCGGGTCGACGGCCTCGAACGGCTCGTCGAGCACCAGCACGCGCGGCGAGTGGATCATCGCCCCCGCGAGCATGAGCTTCTTCGTCATACCCGCGGAGTAGTCGGAAACCACCCGGCTGAGTGCTTCGCTGAGGTCGAAGGCACGAGCGAGGTCGGCGACGCGCTTCTCGATCACCGGACGCTCCAGCCTGCGCAGCTGGCCGTAGTAGTGCAGCAGCTGACGACCCGTCAGGCGGTCGAAGGTGCGCAGTCTGTCGGGCAGCACGCCCATCACGCGCTTCGCGCCGAGCGGATTCGCCTTCTGGTCGATGCCGCCGATGTGCACGGTGCCCGCGTCGGGGATCAGGAGACCTGCGATGATCGACAGGGTCGTCGTCTTTCCGGCGCCGTTGGGTCCGACCAGACCGTAGAAGGATCCGGCGGGAACCGTGAGGTCGATGCCGTCGACGGCGGTCGAGTCGCCGAAGCGCTTCACCAGGCCGCGGATGCGGATGGCGTCGGTCTGCTCCGCGGAGGCACCGGAGTCGGCGGCCTCGGGTTCGGCGATGGCCGTCGGGGCAGTGGATGCCTCCGGCTCGGCAGCGCCCGCTGGAGCGGTGCTCGCGTCGACGGGATCGGCGCTCCCGGACGCGACGGAATCGGCCGGATCTTCTGCGACGGGAGGCGAGGTGACCGCCTGCGTCGGCGGCGTCTGTTCGTCGACCGGCGCGGACTCCGGTTCGGTCGGCTCCGGTTCGGTGAGCTCCGGACCCGCGGGCGCCGATTCCACCGCCTCCGCCGGCGACTCGTCCGGGGCCTCGGTCGCGAAGGTGGCCGATGCGGGCATGCGGCGGGGAGGACGTGCCTCGGCGGGAGCGGCGGCGCTGTTCGAGGCCGCAGTCAGGCGACGGACCGGCTCGACGGCGGGCGCGGTCTCGGGCGCTGAGTCCACCGCGGGCTCGGTCGCCGGGAGCGCGGGGATGTAGCTGATCAGCGGCGTATCGAGCGCCTGCGGTTCGGCGGCGGGTTTCGACGCGGACCGTTTCGAGGCGGTGGTCCGAGAAGGGGCCGCCTTCGAGGTCGCCGCCTTCGAGGTCGCCGGCTTCGAGGTCGCCGGCTTGGAAGCCGCCGTCTTCGATCCCCCTGCCGTCGCCGGCTTCTTCGCGGTCGTCGATGCCGCCGTCTTCTTCGCGGCGGGCTTCGGCGTGGTCCCCTGCTTCGCAGAGGCGGTCGACTTCTTCGGTGCAGAACTCGTCTTCGAGGCAGAGCTCATCTTCGAGGCAGAACTCGTCTTCGAGGCAGAACTCGTCTTCGAGGCAGAACTCGTCTTCGAAGCGGTCTTCTTCGCCGTCGTGTCCTTGGAGGGCGAGGTCTCGGCCGTCGCCTTGGCGGCGCCGGCCTTCGCGGCCGCTGCCTTGGCCGCCGCGGTCCTGGCCGATGCGGCCTTGGTGGAGGCTTTCGCCTCAGCCGCCACCGACGCGGCCTGTCGTGCCGCGGCGGTCTTCGCCGCGGTCGCCGCCGCTGTGCGCTTCCCGGCATCCGACTTCGCGGCCGCGCTCGTCGTCGCGGCCTTCTTCACCGCGGCGGTCCTCGTCGCAGAATCCTTCGCGGCAGACGACTTCGAGGCAGCTGCCTTCGCGGTGGAGGCCGTTCTCGCCGACGAGGGCTTCTTCGCCGCGGACGGCCTCGCCGCAGTCGTCGCCGGCTTCGCAGGCGAAGAGCTCGACTTCTTCTCGACGGCGGGGGATTCAGCGGCATCCGCGTTCTGAGAGGTGTCGCGGTCGTCCCCGGAATCGATCGAAGCTGTCACGGGTACTACGGTATCAAGCGGGAGACACCCTTCCCGGCGTGGGTCGAGCCATTCGCGACCCTGAAGAGAAGGTGTGCAAACGGTCACGAAACGGCAACGGGGGCAGGTGCGACCGGGCCTCTCCCAGGTCGGATCAGTAGCATTGCCCTGGCACGAAGAGGTGTCCCGTCGATGAATCGACAGTGAACACAAGTTCTTTCTAGGAGAAATCGTGACTCTTCAGACCGTCATCCTCGCAGCCGGAATGGGCTCGCGCCTCGGCCGAGCGCTGCCGAAGCCGCTCACCGAGCTGAGCGACGGACGCACGATCATGCAGCAGCAGCACGACAACATCCGCGCGGCCTTCGGCCGCGATGCTCGGATCACCGCGGTCGTCGGCTACCGCGCCGAGACGATCATCGAAGCCTTCCCGACCGCGAAGTACGTGCACAACGAGCGGTACGACGTCACCAACACCTCGAAGAGCCTGCTGCGTGCGCTGAGCACCACGGGCAAGGGCGGGGTGCTGTGGATGAACGGCGACGTCGTCTTCGATCCGCGCATCCTGGGCCGCGCCATCGAGTTCATCGAGCGCGACCAGTCCTTCGTCACCGTGAACACCTCCAAGGTGAGCGACGAAGAGGTCAAGTACACCGTGACCGCCGAGGGCTTCATCAACGAGCTCTCGAAGACGGTCAAGGGCGGTCTCGGCGAGGCCGTCGGCATCAACTACATCTCGGCGGCGGACAAGAAGGCCTTCATGCGCCAGCTGCAGCGCGTCGACGATCAGGACTACTTCGAGCGAGGTCTCGAACTGGCGATCGCCGAAGACGGTCTGCTGCTCGAGCCGATGGACGTCTCCGATCTCTATGCGGTGGAGATCGACTTCGCCGAGGACCTCGAGCGCGCGAACCTTTACGTCTGACCCCTCGCGACTTCCACGAAAGCCGTCTCCCCCGGGGGAGACGGCTTTCGGCATTCTCGCGGTCGCCGCGCATAGGATCACCCCATGTCCGACAAGGTCCACAAGCTCTACATCCTCCCGGATGGGGCGCCACTGCCGCCCGAGGCGCCCGTCTCCACCGAGGACCGGTCCTTCACGGCCCGCAGCCTCGACCGCGTGCTCGCCGTGCAGCGCCCCCTCGTGGTCGCGCACATTCGCAGCATCCGCCTCCGGCACCCGCACGCGACCCCGCAGCAGATCGTGAGCATCCTCGAGACCCGCTACCTCGCCGCCGTTACGACGGGCGGGGCGGCCGTCGGCGCGACCGCGGTGATCCCTGGCATCGGCACGGGCGTCACGCTCGCTCTCTCCGGCGTGGAGACGCTGGGCTTCATGGAATCGACTGCCCTGTTCGCGCAGTCGGTGGCCGAGGTGCACGGCATCGCCATCGAGAGTCCCGAGCGCGCACGCGCGCTCGTCATGGCGCTGATGCTGGGCAAGGAGGGCGTCGACCTGGTCTCTCAGCTGGCGCGGCAGGCCTCGGGCAAGGGAACCACACGCTCGTCCTACTGGGGCGAACTGGTGACCAAGTCTCTTCCGCGTGCAGCCGTCGGGCCTCTGGTCGATCGGCTGAAGTCCGCGTTCATCCGTCAGTTCGCCTCGCGCGGCGGCGCATCGTTCATCGGCAAGGCCCTGCCGTTCGGCGTCGGTGCGGTGATCGGCGGCGCCGGCAATCACCTGCTCGGACGCCGGGTGCTGAGCAACTCTCGCCTCGCGTTCGGCACCGCTCCCGCCTGGCTCCCCGCGGAGCTCGAGCCGGCACCGGGGAGCGACAGGATCGAACGGAGGATGCTGCACGGTGCCCGCCTGATCGGAGCGAACGTCGCCTCCCGGCTGCCGCGGCGCAGGAAAGAAGAGGGTGTGGCCACCAAGAATTCCTCGGCGACCGAAAGCGGCGATTACCCCTCCACAGCCGAGAGCTGAGAGCACTTCTCCACACTCACCGTCACGACCCCTTTCTGTACGGCCGCAGGGTCCGTCGGCGCTCCTAGCGTGGCGGGATGCTCCAACCCATCGACCCGACCCAGCCGACCCGTCCGACCGCGTACTGCGTTCCCTGGGTCGTGACGCGCCGCGACCACACGCACCCCATCGTGATGAACGCCGGACGCGAACCGGTCGATTTCGTGAAGGTCATGCGCGGCGATGCGGTCGGCGGCGAGCTGGTCGACCTCTGGGGTCAGGTACTGCCGGGCGAGACGGTCGAGATCTGCCTGTGCGACTCGGGGGACGAGGAGCTGGTCCTCACCATCGCCTGGTTCCGACAGCACGACGGGCTCGAGTACGTCTGGCGATTCGTCGCATGACCTTCCCTTCTTCGAAACTTTGTTCTATACTGGATGCATGGACGCCGAGGTCATCCGCCGCTTCGAACAGCAGAACGTGCTGCTGAGCGAGTGGACCCGGACCCGTCGGCAGATCGCCGCGCTCGAAGCCCGCTCAGCGGAGCTGCTGTCCGAGCGTCTCGCTCATGGACGCGGACGTCGCCGAGACGCCGATGCACCGTGACGCGATCTGGCGGTCGATGGTCGCCGAGTTCTCCGCAGCGGGGAAGATCGCCAAGGGCAGCGTCGAGCACGCTTTCGGCGATGCCCGGCTGCTGCACGAGGTGTTCCCCGCGCTGCGCGCGTCGTTCGCCGCGGGAGACGTCACCGGCGCGCACGTCCGGGAGATCGTGCGCGCCGCCGCCCCTCTGCTGCAGGCGATCAACGAGGGCGCGGTCGATGCGGATCGGCTGCGACTGTTCGAGGCCGGCGCCCTGGATTTCGCCGAAGCAGAGGCCCCGGCGCGCACCCGGGCGCATGTTCGCGAACTCGCCGCCGCTCTCGCACCGCAGACGGTCCTGGAGCGCCACCGCGCCGCGCTCGACGAACAGTTCGTGTCGGTGCGGCCGCGCGACGACGACATGGGACTTCTGATGGCGCTGCTTCCCATGCACCAGGCCGTCGCCATCATGGAACGACTCACCGCGCAGGCTCGCGAGATCAAGGACCATCCGACTGTCGAGCTGCGCAGCGACGATCCCGAGCTGATGCCCGACGGCTCGGTGGACTCCACCGCGATCTTCGGCATCGCCGACACCTACACCGTCGACCCGTTCCACCCTGGAGGGTGCGCCTTCGAGGGAACCTGGGTGCCGGCGACCGATCCGCTCGACGATCCGCAGGTCGCGGAGGCGTACGATCGTGCACTCGCCATTCGTCCGGATCCACTCCCCATTCCGCAGGATCCTCGCAGCCTCGGTCGCATCCGCGCCGAACTGCTCATCGATCAACTTCTCACGGCGGCGCCGTCCGACGTCTTCGGAGCCGATCTCGCGAAGATCACCGCTCACGTGCAGGTGACGGTCGCCGCGACGACACTCGCGGGCCACGACGATCGCCCGGCACAGCTCGACGGTCATGGGCCCCTCGATCCGGACATCGCACGGGGCCTGGCCGGCAGCGCGACCAGCTGGACGCGTCTCTTCCTCGATGCCGACGGATTCGTCACGCACACCGACACCTACGTCCCGACCGCGGGCATGCGCCGGTATCTGCGGGCCAGGGACCAGCATTGCCGTTTCCCCGGCTGCCGCATGCCGGTCCACCGCTGCGAGACCGACCATACGCACGACCACGCCAGGGGCGGCGCGACGAGCATCACCAACCTCGCGCACCTGTGCCGGACGCACCACGCATTGAAGCATCCGGACATCCCCGACGAGCACCGGTGGTCCGCACGACAGCGTTCCGACGGCGTGATCGAGTGGATCGGACCGGACGGCGCCACCCACCTCGACCGTCCGCCACGACGCGTGATGTTCGTGCCCTCAGAACCGGAGGCCACGCCGAACACGGCACCTCCGGGCCCCGCCGACTGGGCCGCGCTCGCTCATGACGCTCCCTTCTGAACGGTGGCACCGTTGCGCCCGCCGACGGCGCCTGTGGATAACTTCTGCGCGGGTGTCGATGATCGGGCTACCGTGGCCGGGTGACTCCCGCGAAATCCTCCGCCCGCGTCGTCGGCGCGCTGACCGCCGGCCTGCTCGCGCTGGGAATGCTCGCGGCATGCACTCCCCCGCCGGAGCCCGAGCCGACGAAGACCGCACTGTTCGCATCGGATGAGGAGGCGTTCGAGGCGGCCGAAGAGACGTATCGGGCGTACACGGACGCGGTGAATGCGGCGGACCTCTCGGAACCCGAGTCAATCGAGCCCGTCTATGACTGGTTGGAAGATCCTGCCGAAGCGGCCAGTCGCAAGAACTACAGCACCTACTATGCCGAGAACGTCTCCCGTTCGGGCGTAACGAGGTTCGACACGTTCACTCCAATCTCGTTTGACGACGGAATCGTTACCGTCCGATTGTGCGCCGATGCCTCAGATGTCGATCTGTTGGACGCCGGGGGCAAGTCCGTTGTGCCCGAAGAACGAGAAGCTCGACAACCGCTCGAGATCGAGATGACCGAGGGCCAGACGCCCACCGGGCTGGTTATCAGGTCAAACGTGATCGCTAGAGACTTCCCATGCTGAGGGCGTCGAGCGCGGCGGCCGGCATCATATTCGCGCTCACCGTGCAGATGGGAGCCGCTCCACCCCCACCGGAACAAGTCGGTCTCGATCAAGTCTGGACCGACGTCAGCGAGGACGGCCGCGGGATCGATGTCGGTTCGGTGATCGAGCGCACCGGTGATTCCGCTCATCATCAAGGCGATAGGTCTGCCTCGACCAATCCGGTCGTGAACGTCGGCACCGGCTCCGCACCCAGGCCTCGCGAGCCGAATCCGTTCGAGTGGTGCGACATCGCTTGGGGTCTGATGGTCCGGTGCGTCCCTGTGCCCTCGAAAGACGAGCCGCTTCCCGAGGACGACGAGCCGGCGACACCCACATTCACGATCACGGACCTGGCGTCGTTCTCGCCCGCTCCCAGCTCTCTCACCGGCGAACCGGGCAACCTCGGCGTCGCGGGCCTGCCCACCAACTTCACCGCCGACGCACGGACTCACACCAGAGACGGCGAGCTCTTCGGCTACCCGCTCACGGCACGCTTCACACCCTCCTCCTTCACCTTCCATTACGGCGACGGTGAGCACCGCACGAACAGCACGGCGGGCAAGAGCTGGGAGACTCTGAACCTCCCGCAGTTCTCCCCCACCGACACCAGCCACGTCTACACCGAACGCGGAACCTACAACGCATCCGTCGACACGATCTACACCGCCGAGATCGACCTCGGCACCGGATACTTCCCCATCACAGGAACCCTCACCATCCCCGGCCCACCCCAGGACATCCGCATCTACGAAGCACGCACCGCCCTCGTCGCCCACACCTGCAACGAGACCCCCACAGCCGCCGGCTGCTGAACCCCACGAACCGCATGTGGCGGGCATCCGACGTCGCTGCGTTCCGACAGCGTGATCGAGTGAATCGGACAGGGCGGCGCCACTCCCTTCTGAACGGTCGCTCCACTGTGCCACTGGACGCGCCTGTGGATAACTTCTGCGCGGGTGCCGATGATCGGGCTACCGTGGCCGGGTGACTCCGGCGAAATCCTCCGCCCGCGTCGTCGGCGCGCTGACCGCCGGCCTGCTCGCGCTGGGAGTACTCACGGCATGCACTCCCCCGCCGGAGCCGCAGCCGACGAAGACCGCGTTGTTCTCCTCCGACGAGGAGGCCTTCGCCGCGGCCGAAAAGACATACCGGGCGTACAACGATGCGGGCAATGCTCGCCGTAACGGGAACGAAGAGTCGAATCCGCAAGATTACCTCACGGGCACTGCACTTGATGCGGACATCCGAGGCCGCCAGGACCTCAAAGCTGCTGGCCTGAAAACCACGGGAAGCGCGACGGTGACGAAATTCCTCCCCGTCGGGGGATCAATCGAGTCACACGGCGAGAGGTTGGCTGTCGTTGTGTGCCTTGATGCATCGAAGATCACGACAGTGAATGCTGCCGGAGAAGACGTCACTCCGATCGACCGACCATCAGCAGTTGCGCAGAGGGTCGAAATGAGCTGGATCGACACACGCTACGTCATCACAGCGGAGCTCGATGAGGATGATGAGCAGTGCGCAAGCTGACAATACTCGCAGCGACCATGCTCATCATCATGACTGCATAGGTAGCTTCACCAGCGGTGGCCGGCGCACCACGGTGCACGAAAGAGATCAAGCTCGCACTGGGTGGGTGTCCCGACCCGACGCTGACCGCGGACTCCGCGGAGGCCCGAGGAACGATGACGAAGGACGGCTCCGGCGACCACGCACCCGGGCGGACGAAGGTCACGAAAACCGACAAGGACTCAAAGGCTCAAGCCTTTGAATCCCAGGCCTACAAGGACACCGAGGCCTACAAGAAATGCGCGGCAGTGTTCGGCGGAGCCAATTCCATTTGCATCCCGCGTGCCGCGTACGAAGCCGCTACCCCCGCGGCGCCAGATGGTACCGCAACTCCACCTATCACGATCACGGACCTGGCGTCGTTCTCGCCCGCTCCCAGCTCTCTCACCGGCGAACCGGGCAACCTCGGCGTCGCGGGCCTGCCCACCAACTTCACCGCCGACGCGCGGGCCCACACCAGAGACGGCGAGCTCTTCGGCTACCCACTCACGGCACGCTTCACACCCTCCTCCTTCACTTTCCATTACGGCGACGGTGAGCACCGCACGAGCAGCACGGCGGGCAAGAGCTGGGAGGCTCTGAACCTCCCACAGTTCTCCCCCACCGACACCAGCCACGTCTACACCGAACGCGGAACCTACAACGCATCCGTCGACACGATCTACACCGCCGAGATCGACCTCGGCACCGGATACCTCCCCATCACAGGAACCCTCACCATCCCCGGCCCACCCCAGGACATCCGCATCTACGAAGCACGCACCGCCCTCGTCGCCCACACCTGCAACGAGACCCCCACAGCCGCCGGCTGCTGAACCCCACGAACCGCATGTGGCGAGCAGCACCAAATGAACGCGGCACCCGTTGTGGCGAGCATCCAACGTCGCGGCGGACCCCGGCGATAAGGTGGAACCCGTGACGGACACGCCTGACCTCTCGACCACGGCCGCCAAGATCGCGGACCTCCGCGCGCGCTTCGACGAAGCCGTCGTCGAGCCCGAGAAGATCGCCAAGCAGAAGCAGCACGCCAAGGGCAAGATGACCGCCCGCGAGCGCATCGAACTGCTCGTCGACAACGGCAGCTTCGTCGAGTTCGACGAGTACGTGCGCCACCGCACCACAGCGTTCGGCATGGACCGCAACCGTCCGTACGGCGATTCCGTCGTCACCGGCATCGGCACCATCCACGGCCGCACCGTCGCGGTCTACTCGCAGGACTTCACCACCTTCGGCGGATCGCTCGGCGAGGTCTCCGGCGACAAGATCATCAAGATCATGGAGTTCGCCCTGACCAGCGGCATGCCCGTCATCGGCATCCTCGACTCCGGTGGGGCGCGCATCCAGGAGGGTGTGCTGGCGCTGAGCAAGTACGGCGAGATCTTCAAGATGAACACCCGCTCCTCCGGCGTCATCCCGCAGATCTCCATCATCATGGGTCCCGCCGCCGGCGGCGCGGTGTACGGCCCCGCCCTCACCGACTTCGTCATCATGGTCGACAAGACCAGCCAGATGTTCGTCACCGGTCCCGACGTCATCAAGACCGTCACCGGCGAAGACGTCGGCATGGAGGAACTCGGCGGCGCACACACCCACAACACCCGCTCCGGCGTCGCCCACTACCTCGCCGACGACGAGGACGACGCGATCGACTACGCGCGCACCCTGCTCAGCTTCCTGCCCGACAACAACATGGCCGAGCTCCCCGGCTACGCCTCCGCGTTCGAATGGGAGACGACGGATGCCGATCAGCGCCTCAACGCGATCATCCCCGACTCCCCCAACCAGCCCTACGACATCCACACCGTCATCGAGCACGTCGTCGACGAAGGCGACTTCCTCGAGGTGCAGCCGCTGTTCGCCCCGAACATCGTCATCGGCTTCGGCCGCGTCGAAGGCCGCTCCGTCGGCATCATCGCCAACCAGCCCTCCCAGATGGCCGGAACCCTCAACATCGAGGCCGGCGAGAAGGCCAGCCGGTTCGTGCGCTTCTGCGACGCGTTCTCGATCCCCATCGTCACCCTCGTCGACGTGCCCGGCTACCTGCCGGGAACCGACCAGGAGTGGACCGGCGTGATCCGCCGCGGCGCCAAGCTCATCTACGCGTATGCCGAGGCCACGGTGCCCCTGGTCACCGTGATCCTGCGCAAGGCCTACGGCGGCGCCTACATCGTCATGGGCTCCAAGCAGCTCGGCGCCGACGTGAACCTCGCCTGGCCCACCGCCGAGATCGCCGTCATGGGCGGTCAGGGTGCCGTGAACATCCTCTACCGCAACGAGATCAAGAAGGCGGAGGAGGCCGGCGAAGACGTCGCAGCGGTCCGCACGCGCCTCGCCAACGAGTACACCTACAGCGTCACCTCCCCGTTCCTCGCGGCGGAGCGCGGCGAGATCGACGGGGTCATCGAGCCGGCGAACACCCGCGTCGCCATCGCCAAGGCGCTGCGCGCGCTGAAGGGCAAGCGGGCCGAGCTGCCTCCGAAGAAGCACGGGAACATCCCGCTGTGAACGCGACAGCTGCAGGCGCCGTCGCTGCGAACCCGGCGGCACCCCACGGGGAGACACGGTGAGCGCCGACGACCAGGCCCCCCGCGTCGAGATCGTGCGGGGCGCGCCCACCGAAGAGGAACTCGCCGCGCTGATCGCGGTGGTCAGCGACGCCTACCTGCGCGAGACCGCGGAAGCCGTGGTCGACGAGCCGCGCGTCTCGGTCTGGAACCGCACGCGGCGCGGGCTGCGCGCTCCGCTGCGCCGCGACCTGCCGTGGGGACGCTTCTCCGGCTGATTTGTCCCCCGAAATACCTACAGACAGGCCGCTGGCGAGTCGACAGACTTGTACCAACGCTTCGCGTTAGGCGGATGCTCTGTCCCAGGGTAGACAGACGCATTACCGCTTCCTTGCGGACAGTTTTCGGGTAGCTGTTCCGCACTGGCGAGGGGCGGGCGGCTTCGCCGCCCCTCGCCCACTCTCTTCCCCCAGGGGCTCGAGACGTCGATCAGTCCGCGACGCGACGGATCTCGTGCCAGAGATCCACGGCGTCGTCGTCGTGCGATCCGCCGGTCGCGCGGCCGACCACCGTCACGGCGACGTCATCGTCGCGTCCCGCACGGATGATCACCCGATTCGAGCGGACCCGCGCGAGGACCCCCGCGAGCTCATCGCGGATCTCGTTCAGGCGCACGTCATCCGTGCCCTCCAGACCGCCCTCGTCGAAGACGGTCACCACGGCGCCCCGCAGGCGAGCATCCGAGATCGCCTGCCGGACGGCGTCGTTCAGCAGGCTCGCGCCCCTGAGCTCGTCCCGCAGCGTCCCCTCGGCCAGACGCGCCTCCAGCCGCTCCGGCGCAGTGAGCTCCGCGCGGGTCGCCACGGTGCGCGTCAGCACCGGGCCTGCGATCGCGAGGGCGCGCTGTGCGCGCACCCTGCGCTCCCGCTGCCGCACGAGCTGGGTCGCGTGCCAAGCCGACACGGCCCGCTGGATGTCGGCGAGCCGCTCGGTGTCGCGCACCGCCCGATCCCAGAACAGCACCAGCAACTGTGCCACCACCACCCAGGTGATCGATCCGACCAGGCCCAGCGTGAACGCCGCACCGAGCCCCATCGACAACGACGCCACGACGATCAGGACCGCGAGGATGCTCCAGCCGCACAGCGCGTTGCGCCGCACGATGCACACCACCGCCAGCAGTCCCGTCGCGCCGATGAACCAGGTGGCGAACGGCGCACTGCGCATCTGCGGCTCCAGCGCCAGACTCACCAGGATCGGCACACCGGTGCCGGCCAAGAGCGCCAGCACCGCGGCGCCCACCGGCATCCGCACCGCCCCGTTCGTCGACGTCAGCACGGCCGTGAGCACGGCGGCGAGATACAGCACGATCGCGGCGACCATCAGCAGTGGAGCCGTGGGCTGCTCGACCCACCAGATGGCGCGCGCGGCGAAATACAGGGCGAAGCCCAGCGCGAGCGCGGTGGTGATACTGCGCACCGTGCGTCTCATGACGGCTCCCAGCTCAGCTCGACCACGGTGCCCCCGGCATCCGACGAGATGCGCGAGCTGCCCGCCACCGCCGCCATCCGGGCGACGATCGAGGCGCGGATGCCGAGGCGATCCTCGCCGATGGCCTCCGGATCGAATCCGGGCCCTGTGTCGAGCACGGTGACCGTCAGACGGTTCGCCGGCGTCGACTCGGCGACGACGTGCAGGCCCCGCCCGCCGGCGTGGACCAGTGCGTTGCCGATGGCCTGACGCCCCGCCAGCACCATCGCCCGCGCGACGCGTCCGGGAATCGCGACCGGACCGCCGCGCTCCTCGACGACCGCATCCGCACCCTGCTCCGACAGCGTGCGGCGCAGCTCCGCGACGATCTGCGAGCGGTGCACGGGCTCGTCGCTGCCCTCCTGCGCGATCGACGCCTCGGTGTTGGCCAGACGGGTCAGCGCCTCACGCGCCATCGCCACCGCCAGGGTGCGCTCGCGGTCGGTGTCGGCCCGCTCCGCGGCGATCAGCGCCGCCAGCACACTGTCGTGCATCAGCGCCGACATCGCGACCCGCTCCTCCTCCGACGCCGAGGCCGCCGCAGCCGCGGCATACGACTCCACCGCGCGAGAGCGGGCGTCGTCGACCCCGGTGGCCACCTGCCGGAACATCCAGGCCAGTGAGACGATCACCATGCCGAGGATGATCGTGAACGACACGTCGAAGCCGGTCGTGATCCAGAATCCCTGCGTGAACCCGCCCTGCTCGAGACGCACGTACCCGTACACGAGAGGCAGCCCCAGCGCCCAGGCGAACTGCAGTCGAGGGCGGAAGGCCAGCACGGCCGCGACGACCCCGATGTTCACGAGGAAGAAGATCCACGGCTGGTCGGAGGGATCCGTCACGGTGCGCTCGACGACGACGGGCCACAGCAGCAGTGCGAGCGTGTAGACGACGGCGAAGGACCCGCACGCCTGCGTCACCCAGCGCCCCGTCACGCATGCCGCGATCATCCACAGCAGCGGCCCGAACACCATGATCATCATCGCCAGGTGCGGCGCATCGAGCACCGTCAGGCGTGTGATCGCGGCCAGCAGCGCCTGGATGCCCAGCGCGGTCGACCCGATCGCCGCGACCGTCGCGAGGATCCGCTCCATCCGCTGGCCCGTGAAGCGCTCCAGCCCCAGGCCCACCTCACCCGGGGACGGGATGCTGTTCCACGCCTCACGGATGCTGCGGGTCTCAGGCACTCGGCACCCCGTCGGGAGCGACGATGCCGTCCTCCATCGCGCGGCGCAGCAGGTCGACCTTGGTGGGCGCGGGACGGCCGACCTCGACGTACTTGACCCGGATGCGGGTGATGTTCTCCTTCGCCGTGGAATACGCCACGCCGAGCCGCTCGGCCACCGCCTTCAGCGGCAGGCCGGTGGCGTACAGACGGAGCACCTCCCGCTCCCGGGTGGACAGCTGCGCGTCGGCGAAGTCGCGGTCCCCGTCGACGGCGCTCGCCCACTCCACGTTGTTCAGCGCCTCGCCGCGCGCGACCGTGCGGATGGCGTCCAGCACGTCGTCGAGAGCCGACGACTTGCTGACCACTCCCGCAGCGCCCGCCACGAGCGCCTCGCGCACGGCCGCCGGCCGGTCCGCCACGCTGTGGATCACGACGCTCGCACCGTCGGCGACGAGAGTCGCGACGTTCTCGGTGACGGTGGTGCCGTCGCCCAGCGTGAGATCGAGCACGATGACGTCGGCGGTGCGGGCGCCACTGGCCCGGCGCCAGGCGAGGTACTCCTTGACCGTCCCTCCGGAGAAGACGACGTCCTGATCGCCGTCGCGCAGGCAGGCCGCCTCGAGTCCCAGGCGAACGGATTCGTGGTCGTCGATCAGGGCGACTGTGCTCATGCGGTCAGCCTACCCAGTGCCGAAGCCGCCCCGTGCTCGGCGCATGACCGCGGATGACGCTCAGCGCGTGAGCAGCGCGACCGCCTCGAAGTGATGCGAGTGCGGGAAGAGGTCGAACCCCTGCAGCGATGCCGTCTCCCAGCCGAGACCACGGAAGGTGCCGAGGTCCCTGGCGAGCGCGACCGGGTCGCACGCGACGTAGACCACGGCATCCGGCGCGAGCGCATGGATGGACTCGACCACTCCCCGGCCTGCGCCCGCCCGCGGCGGGTCGAGCACGACCGCTCCCGCCGCGGTGCCCTCGGGCAGCCCGGTGAGAAAGCGGTCGACGCGCGCCGTGACAGCCTGCACGTCGATGTCGGAGAGGTTGTGTGCGGCGTGCTCGGTCGCACGGCGATCCGACTCGACGGTGATGATGTCGGCCGCGCCCTGCGCGCCCAGCGTGGCCGCGAACAGTCCCACGCCCCCGTACAGGTCGAAGTGGGTGGCATCCGCGTCGACCCGGCCCGCCAGGGCCTCGCCCACGGCCTGCTGCAGCGTCTCCGCGGCGTTCGGATGCACCTGCCAGAAGCCGCCCGCGTCGACGCGGAAGCGCCGGCCTCCCGCGATCTCGTAGACGCTCTCCGGCCTTCCCCTCCGTGCGCCCTCTGGTCGCGGCAGCACGCGCACGCGCCCGTCGCCCGGCTCGACCAGGTCGACCCGTCCCGGCTTCTGCGCGCGCAGACCCCAGGCCGCATCGGCCACCGCGGGGCGCGCGAGGGGCAGCGTCGCCACGTCGATGACGCGGTGGCTGCGCGCGGCGTACGGACCGATGCGACCCTCGTCGTCGACGTGCAGCGAGACGCGCGTGCGCCATGCCGTTCCGTCGCCGCCATCGACCGGCTGCACTTCGGGAGCCTGCAGACCGGGCCCGGCGAACTTGTCGAGCGCCTCCTGCAGCACGCGGCGCTTGAGCCGGCGCTGCTCGTCGAGCGCGATGTGCCCGAGATCTGCTCCGCCCACCCGGTCCTCGGGTGCACGGGAGACATCCGCCTCGGCCCAGACATGCTCGCGGCGATGCGGGGAGGCCTCGAGCACCTCCAGCGTCTCCGCCCGCCAGAAGCTGCGCGTGTCCGCCGCGCCGCCGGCGGGCTCCGTCACGCGCACCCGCACGCGCTCCCCGGGGATCGCGTCCGGAACGAACACGACCCGTCCTTCGTGGCGGGCGATGAAGGTGCCCCCGTGCGCGATTCCGGTGATGTCGAGGTCGAGCACAGGCGGGGAGGAGGTCATCGTTCCAGGATCCCATACGGGATAGCGTGGGGTCATGCGCGTCTGCCTGGCATCCACCTCCCCCGCCCGCCTCATGCTGCTGCGTCAGGCGGGAATCGAGCCGGTCGTTCTCTCCCCGGACGCCGACGAGGACGCCATCGCCGCCGAGGCCCAGGCGCGGCGCGGCGCGGCGCTGGCGCCCGACGAGCTCGTGCTGCTGCTGGCGAGGGCGAAGGCCGCCGACGTGGCCCGGCGAGTGGGCGAGGAGCACCCGGGCTTCGACGGCATCGTCATCGGAGGAGATTCGATGTTCGCGCTGGACGGACAGGTGTACGGCAAGCCGTACACGCCCGAAGCCGCTCGCGCCCGCTGGGAGCGGATGCGCGGCGCCACGGGCGTGCTGCACTCGGGACACTCGGTGTTCCGGGTGCGTCCCGACGCCGACCCTGTGGAGGCCACCGCGGTCGCCGAGGCGAGCGTCACCTTCGCCGCAGACGTGTCGGATGCCGAGATCGACGCCTACGTGGCCACGGGCGAGCCGCTGCTCGTCGCGGGCGCATTCACGGTCGACAGCCTCGGTGGAGCGTTCATCACGCGCGTCGAGGGAGACCCCTCCACCGTCGTCGGCATGTCGCTCTCGACCCTTCGAGCGCTCGCCGCCGAGCTCGGGGTGACCTGGACGGACCTGTGGACCCCGCGATCGCAGCGGTGATGCCGGGCACCCGCATCCGAGCGCGCTCCGTGAAGCCTTCATAACGGAACCGGCGATTTCTTGTGGAGAGTCGTCAAAAGGATCGGCGCCGCACTCGCTAGGCTGACAGTCATGCCTGATATCGCCAAGGTACTTATCGCAAACCGCGGCGAGATCGCCGTACGCATCGTCCGCGCCGCCCGGGACTCCGGGATCTCCTCTGTCGCCGTGTACGCCGACCAGGACCGCGACGCCATGCACGCGCGACTCGCGGACGAGGCCTATGCCCTCGACGGCGCGACCAGCGCCGACACCTACCTGCAGATCGACAAGATCCTCTCGGTCGCCCGGCGCTCGGGCGCCGACGCCGTGCACCCCGGCTACGGCTTCCTCGCGGAGAACGCGGAGTTCGCCCGCGCCGTGATCAGCGCCGGTATGACATGGATCGGTCCCTCCCCGGAGGCGATCGAGGCGCTCGGCGACAAGGTGACCGCTCGTCACGTCGCCGAGAAGGTGGGCGCTCCCCTCGCCCCCGGCACCCCGGGTCCGGTCGAGACTGCCGAAGAGGTCGTCGCGTTCGCCGAGAAGGTCGGCCTGCCCATCGCGATCAAGGCCGCCTATGGCGGCGGCGGGCGAGGCCTGAAGGTCGCGCGCGAGCTCGGCGAGGTCGCCGAACTGTTCGAGTCCGCGACCCGTGAGGCCGTCGCCGCCTTCGGGCGGGGCGAGTGCTTCGTGGAGAAGTACCTCGACAAGCCGCGCCACGTCGAGACGCAGTGCCTGGCGGACGCGGCCGGCAACGTCGTCGTGGTGTCCACCCGCGACTGCTCCCTGCAGCGCCGGCACCAGAAGCTCGTCGAAGAGGCCCCCGCGCCGTTCCTGACCGACGAGCAGAACGCGCAGCTGTACTCCGCGTCGAAGGCCATCCTCAAGGAGGTCGGCTACGTGGGCGCCGGCACCTGCGAGTTCCTCATCGGCGCCGACGGCACCGTGTCGTTCCTCGAGGTGAACACCCGCCTGCAGGTCGAGCACCCCGTCTCCGAGGAGGTCACGGGCATCGACCTGGTGCGCGAGCAGTTCCGCATCGCCGCCGGCGGCATCCTCGACTACGACGACCCGCAGCCGACCGGCCATTCCATCGAGTTCCGCATCAACGGCGAGGACCCGGGCCGCGGGTTCCTGCCCCAGCCCGGGCCGATCCACGTCTTCAAGACGTTCGGCGGCCCCGGTACCCGCCTGGACTCCGGCGTGACGGCCGGCGACGCCGTATCCGGCGCGTTCGACTCGCTCCTGGCGAAGATCATCATCACCGGCCGCGACCGCGCCGAGGCGCTCGAGCGCTCGCGCCGCGCGCTCGACGAGTTCGAGGTGTCGGGCCTTCCGACCGTGCTGCCCTTCCACCGCAAGGTCGTCCGCGACCCCGCCTTCACCGCCGAGGACGGCGAGTTCGGCGTGTACACGCGCTGGATCGAGACCGAGTTCGTCAACGACATCCCGGCTTGGGACGGCGAGCTCGCGGATCCCTCCGCAGCCCCCGGCCGGCACACGGTCGTCGTCGAGGTCGGTGGTCGTCGCCTCGAGGTGAGCCTGCCCGATCAGGTCACCGCCCCCGTCTCCGGCACCGCCGGCCGCCCCGCGGCCGTGCCTCCGTCGCGACGCTCGCACGCCTCCACGGCGAACTCCGGCGCCTCCGGCGACGCGGTGAAGTCGCCGATGCAGGCGACGATCGTCAAGGTGGCCGTCGAGGAGGGCCAGCAGGTCGTCAAGGGCGATCTCGTCGTCGTGCTCGAGGCGATGAAGATGGAGCAGCCGCTGCAGGCGCACAAGGACGGTGTCATCGGCAGCATCGACGCCGCTCCCGGCACCACCGTCTCCGCGGGCCATCAGCTGCTCACGATCAGCTGACCTCCGCCCACTGCGACGAAAGGCGCGCCACCCGGATCACCGGGGGCGCGCCTTTCGCGTCGCGGACTCAGCCGAAGTTCACCAGGTGCATGGCGCGGGTGGCATCCGTGAAGCTCGTGGACAGCGACGGGTACGCCGCGAACACCCGCGAGACCTGGTCGACGTTCAGCCGGCGCTCGACGGCGATCGCAAGCGGGTAGATCAGCTCGGATGCCTTCGGTGCGACCACGACACCGCCGATGACGGTGCCCGAGCCCTTGCGCGCGATGACCTTCACGAAGCCGTCCTTGATGCCCATCATCTTGGCACGCGGGTTCGCCGCCAGCGGCAGCTTGAAGGCGATGCCGTCGGCGAGCCCGTTCTCGATGTCCTGCTCCGAGAATCCGACCGTCGCGATCTCGGGCGCGGTGAAGATGTTGGCGGTGATCTTGCGCTGCTCGAGCGGGATGACGATGTCGCCGAGCGCGTGGAACACGGCGGTGCGTCCCTGCATCGAGGCGACGGATGCCAGCGGGAAGAAGTTCGTGCAGTCTCCCACCGCGTAGACGTTGGGCACCGAGGTGCGCGCCACGCGATTGACGCGCACATGCCCGGACTCGGTCAGCTCGACACCGGCGTCCTCCAGCCCGATCCCCGCTGTGTTCGGGATCGATCCGACCGCCATCAGGCAGTGGCTGCCGTCGACCGTGCGACCGTCGGCGAGGGTGACCGTGACACCGCCGGCGGTGCGCTCGACCTTCTCGGCACGCGCCTTCGAGAGCACCTGCATACCACCGCGCTTGAAGACCTTCTCGAGCACCTTGGCCGCGTCGCCGTCCTCACCGGGCAGCACCTGGTCTCGGCTGGAGATGAGTGTGACCTTCGCGCCGAGGTTCATGTACGCCGAGGCGAACTCCGCCCCCGTCACGCCGGAGCCGACGACGATGAGGTGCTCGGGCAGCGCCTTCATGTCGTACAGCTGCGTCCAGGTGAGGATGCGCTCCCCATCGGGCTTGGCCGAGTCGAGCTCCCGCGGCGAGGCGCCCACCGAGACGACCACCGTGTCCGCCTCGACGCGGTCGAAGTCCGTGCCGCCGGGCCCGGTGGCGACGATGATCGCGTTGGGCCCCTCGAGGCGGCCGTGACCGGAGAGGATGCGCACCCCGGCCTCGAGCAGCGTGGCGCGCATGTCCTCGGACTGCTGGCCGGCGAGGGCGAGCAGCCGCTTGTTCACGGCGGCGAGGTTGATCGCGATCTCGGGCTTGAGCGGCTTGCCGTCGCCGCCCTTGGCATAGAACTGCACACCCAGGTCGCTGGCCTCGGAGATGGCGACGGCGGCGTCGGCGGTGGCGATCAGGCTCTTGGAGGGGACGACGTCGGTGAGCACCGCGGATCCGCCCACTCCGACGCGCTCGACGAGCGTCACCTCCGCGCCCAGCTGCGCGGCGGCGAGGGCAGCCTCGTAACCGCCGGGGCCGCCGCCGAGGACGGCCACACTCTGCCTGTTCGCGAAGGGAGTCTGAGACATGCACTCCATTCTTCCGTACTGGCAGTGCGGCCCGCACATTCCTAGAGTGGTCTCATGCCAGACACTCTCATCCACCCCCTCGACGCCCCGGATGCGAATCCGTTCGAGGTCGCCGCGCAGGCCGCATCCGACATCGCGCGGCTCACGGGGGTAGACCATCACGACATCGCCCTGACCCTCGGCTCCGGCTGGGGCCGGGCCGCCGAGATCATCGGCGAGACCGTCGCCACCGTTCCCGCCACCGAGGTCACCGGCTTCTCCCGGCCCGCGCTCGAGGGCCACGTCGGCACGCTGCGCAGCATCCGCACCCCCGACGGGAAGAACGTGCTCGTCATCGGCGCGCGCACGCACTACTACGAGAACCACGGCGTGCGGCGGGTGGTGCACTCCGTACGCACCGCCGCCGCGGCGGGCGCGTCGATCATGGTGCTCACCAACGGCGCGGGCGGCGTGCGCGAGAGCTGGAAGCCGGGCCAGCCCGTGCTGATCAGCGACCACATCAATCTCACCGCCGACTCGCCGCTGGAGGGCGCGACCTTCGTCGACCTGACCGATCTCTACTCGAAGCGACTGCGCGACATCGCCCGCTCGATCGACCCGACGCTCGACGAAGGGGTGTACACCCAGTTCCGCGGTCCCCACTACGAGACCCCGGCCGAGGTGCAGATGGCCAAGACCATCGGCGGCGACATCGTCGGCATGTCCACGGCGCTCGAGGCGATCGCGGCACGTGAGGCCGGCATGGAGGTCCTCGGCTTCTCCCTCATCACGAACCTCGCCGCCGGCATCCAGCAGACGCCGCTCAGCCACGCCGAGGTGATCGAGGCGGGCCAGCAGGCCGAGCCCGTGATCTCCGCCCTGCTCGCCCGCGTCATCGAGGCGCTGTGAGCACCCCCGCGAGCGAGCTGCTGACGCAGGCGCGCGCCTGGCTGCGTCAGGATCCCGACGCCGAGACGCGCGACGAGCTGGCGGGCATCATCACACGCGCCGCGGCCGGCGACGCCGCCGCACTCGCCGACCTCGACGATCGCTTCTCGACCCGTCTGGCCTTCGGCACGGCCGGGCTGCGCGGCGGTCTCGCGGCCGGCAGCAACCGCATGAACCGCGTGCTGGTGGCGCAGGCCGCCGCGGGCTTCGCCGGGTACCTGCTGCAGCGCACCCCGGGCACCCCGACGGTCGTCATCGGCTATGACGGGCGACGCAACTCCCGTCGCTTCGCGCTCGACTCGGCGCAGCTGTTCGCCGGGGCGGGTCTGCGCGCCATCCTGCTGCCTCGACTTCTGCCCACGCCGGTGCTGGCCTTCGCCGTCCGCCATCTCGGTGCGGACGCGGGCGTGATGGTGACCGCCAGCCACAACCCGCCGAACGACAACGGCTACAAGGTCTACCTCGGCGGTGCGGACGCGGGCTCGCAGATCGTCGCACCGGCGGATGCCGAGATCGCCGCGCACATCCAGCGCGTCGCGGATGCCGGAGACGTGGGGCTGCTGCCCCGGTCGGACGCCTACGAGATCGCCCGCGAGGACGTCGTCGACGCGTATGTCGCGGCGACCGCGGCCGTCGCCCCCGCGCCCTTCGGCGTGCAGGAGATGCGCTGGGTCTACACGGCGATGCACGGCGTGGGATGGGAGACCTTCTCCCGCGTGGTGAAGAGCGCCGGATACCCCGCTCCGCGGATCGTGGACGAGCAGCGCGACCCCGACCCGACCTTCCGCACGGTTTCGTTCCCGAACCCGGAGGAGCCGGGCGCCATGGATCTCGCGTTCGCGCGCGCCCGCGCGGCGGACGCCGAGTTCATCCTCGCCAACGATCCGGATGCCGACCGGCTCGCCGTGGCCATCCCCGACGAGAGCGCCGAAGGCGGCTGGCGCCGACTGACCGGCAACGAGGTCGGTCTGCTTCTCGGCTGGCGCGCGGCGCGGGCCGCGCAGGGTGACGCCGGGGCGTCCCTCGCCTGCTCGCTGGTGTCCTCGCCCGGTCTCGGAGCGATCGCCGAGGCCTACGGCCTCGACTTCCACGAGACGCTCACCGGCTTCAAGTGGATCTCGCGCGCACCCGGCATGGTGTTCGGCTTCGAAGAGGCGCTCGGCTACCTCGTGAACCCCGGGACCGTGCGCGACAAGGACGGGATCTCGGCCGCGATCGCCATGCTCGGGCTCGCCGCCGAAGCGCGCGTCGGCGGCACGAGCATCGCCGGGCTCCTCGACGATCTCGGCGCCCGCGTCGGCCACTTCGCCAGCGGCCAGGTCTCGATCCGCGTGGAGGACCTCGCGGTGATATCGAACACGATGCTCTCGCTGCGCACGCAGCCTCCGTCCGCCTTCGGATCCCGCTCCGTCACGGCGGCGGACGACCTCGCTCACGGCAGCGGCGCCGGCACCCCGACGGGCGACGTGCTGCGTTATCGGCTCTCCGACGGGTCGCGCGTCATCGTGCGTCCGAGCGGCACCGAACCCAAGCTGAAGGTGTACATCGACGCGCGGGCGGCGTCCGCTGCCGAGGCCGCGGAGGCGGTCGCCGAACTGGAGACCGCCGTGCAGGAGATGCTCGCGGAGCGCGGATGAGCACGCTGCGCAGGCGGGTCAGAGTCGGCGTCGGCGACGGAGCGCACGCCCGCCCCGTCGCCGAACTGGCCCGCCTCGCGCAGGCGCACGGCTCGACCGTGCTGCTGACCACCGAGACCGGGGAGAGCGCGGAGCTCTCCAGCGTGCTGGCCGTCATGGACCTGGGGATCGCCGCCGGCGACGAGGTGACCTTCGAGGTCGCCGACGCGCCGGGCGCTCCCGCGCTGCTCGATGCGCTGTCCGCGGTGCTGAACCCGCGCTGATCAGCCGTCGATCACGGCGACGAGCTCGTCGAGGAACGCGTCGAAGCCGCTCGCTCGTCGCACGATCCGCTGCACGCTGTCGCGCTCGCTGAACACCTCGACGAACTGCTCGAACACGGTCTGGAAAGCGTCGCGGTCGGTCTCGCTGAACGCGGCGAGCGCGACCACCTGCACCCGGCCTCCGCCCCAGGCGACCGACCCATCGGCGATGCCGATCGCGATGGCCGTGCGCCGGGCCGTCATCTGCAGCGCGTGCGGCACCGCCAGCGCGTCGGTGAAGGCGGTGGACGACATCCGCTCGCGGGCGATCGTGTTCTCGACGTAGTCCTCGCCGATGAGGCCCGAGTCCGTCAGCATGCCGCCGAGCATCCGGATGATGCGTTCCTCGCCGACATCCGGGACGGGGACGAGGAACGCGTCTGCGGAGAAGTAGCGCTGCAGCTCCTCACGGAGCCGGCTCAGCCGCCGCGCCCGCCGGATGCGGGCGGCCGCCTGTTGGACCCGCTCGATGTCGGATTCGGCGAGGAACGGGTTGATGCGCACGACGCGTTCGTCCGAGCCCGGGCCGGGGATCATGCTGAGCACCAGGTCGGTGTCGAGCGCGTCCCAGTCGGGATCCACGCTGGTGTCCACGCGCACCACCTCGATCAGCCGTCCCAGCGACCGGTCGACGCTGGAGCGCAGCAGCTCCTGCAGCTCGCGATAGCCGGGGCACACGATGGTCGCGGTCAGGATGGCATCGGCCGTCCGGCTGCGCTCGAGGCGTCCGCCGACGTGCATCGCGATGTAGGCGATCTCGTCCTCCTGCAGCGGCACGCCCAGGCGGTCGTGCAGGCCGCTGGCGATGGACACCGCCACGTCGAAGATCATCGGGTACGAGGACTTCAGCGACTGGGTGAGCGGGTTGCGGGTCCACGCCTGCTCCTGCGAGCGGCGCAGCAGGTTCTGCACGTGCAGCGACAGCCGCACGATGAACGACTCGTCGACGAGGTCGACCTGATAATCGTGGGCGGCCTGCTCGATCTCCGCCCGCACGGCCTGCTGCACCTCGTCGTCGACGCGCCGCGGGGTGCGCCCCATGCGCTGCTCCCCCGGCGTGACCACGCGCGTCAGCACGAGATCCGCGAGATGCTCGCGGTCGCCGTCGCCGAGCGTCACCCCGAAGTGCTCGGCCGCCAGCCGGGTGATCGACTCCCCCACGGCCGCGACCGCGTCGTCGGCGATGTCCACCCGCTGCTCCAGGGGCCGCCCGACCGCGACCCGCTCCGCGGCGATCGTGATGTGCAGCAGGACGTCGCTGATCGCCAGCTCGTTGACGTAGTAGCCCAGCTCTCCCAGCTCCCGCACGAGCTCCGCCTTGAACGGGCCGACCGCCCGAGCGGGCACCGCCTCGGGCTCGAGGGCGCGCTGCAGCGCATCCGCCCGCAGCGGTCCCGCGTCCATCTCATCCTGCGCCAGGCGGCTGAGCAGGCGGCGAAGGGCCTGCTCGTCGCCGCGCAGCCGCACGCGATCGCGCTCGCGCTCCAGGCGGACGTCACCGCCCTCGAGCAGGGAGCGCACCCTGGCCAGGTCGTTCTCCAGCGTGGTCTCGCTGACGTGCAGCGCCAGGGCCGTCTGGTGCACGTCGATGCCGTCGGATTCGTCGATCAGCGTGCGTGCGAGGCGGTGCAGCCGCGCGCGCGGGGTGCCCAGCGCGTCCGGGGTCCCGGCGGCATCGGCGGCCCGCGCTCCCGCCCGGTAGCCGGCGGGGCCGGACTCGACGGCGTCCCGGCCGGGGGTGCGCGCGTTGAGTGCCGCGACGTAGGAGCGGATGCTGCGCGGGGTGACGCCCAGCTGGTCGGCGAGGCTCGCGGCGGTCGCCCAGGAGTCCTGCCGCCGGAGGACGGCGAGGAGCTGATCCTGGCGCTGACGTGACATCCGCCGCCCTCCTCGTCGATGACCCTGCGCCTCCATGATGCCAGTCCTCCGGGGTGCGGGGCCGGAACGGACCCGTCCCGTCGAGCGGAGGAGCGGAAAGCCTCGTTCCGCGGGGGCGGAAAGAACTCTGCTGGAAGAACGCTGAGAGCGCACGCGACACTGAAGGTGGAAAGGCAGATCGATGCGGATTCTCGTGGTGTGCGGTGCCGGGGCGTCGAGCACGTTCGTCGCTCAGCGCCTCGCGCGGGCGGCGGCTGCTGCAGGCCTGCCCTGGACGACCGAGGCGGGCACCGAGCAGAGCGCGCGCGCGGCGGCCGGCGTCGACGTCGTGCTGGTGGGCCCGCACCTCGCGGACCGCGTCGACGGCATCCGCTCGGCTCTGCCGGAACACGTCCTGGTCGCCGCGCTGTCGCACGACGCCTTCGCCGACTTCGACGGCACCCGCACACTGCGCTTCGTCCGCGACGCGATGGCCGCGCCGCACGACCGGAAGGAAATCCCATGACCGCCATCACCCGCACAGTCCGCGTCGGCTCCTCGCACGGTCTGCACGCACGCCCCGCCAAGCTCTTCGCGCAGGCCGCGAAGGACGCCGGGATCCCGGTGACGATCGCCAAGGACTCCGGCAAGGCCGTCAACGCGGCCAGCATCCTCGCGGTCGTGGCCCTGGGCATCGACTTCGGAGACCACGTGGTGCTCACCGCCGACGGCGACAACGCCGAGGCCGTGCTCGACGGCCTCACCGAGGTGCTCACCACCGACCACGATGAGGACGCATGAGCGTGCTGCGAGGAGTCGGAATCGGTCAGGGCGTCGCCTCCGGGCCCGTCGTGCGGATGGCCGAGGCGCTCCCCGCTCCCGACAAGCAGGCCAGCACCGCCGGCGCCGACGCGGAGCGCGCCCGTGTGCGCGAAGCCGTGCGGGCCGTCGCCGCCGACCTGCAGCAGCGGGCGGATGCCGCCGGCGGTGCCGCCCAGGAAGTGCTCGAGGCTCAGGCGATGATCGCCGAGGACCCGACGCTGATGGACGAGGTCGACGCGCGCATCGACGAGGGCACCACGGGCGAATGGGCCGTGCACGACGCCTTCGCCGGGTTCCGCGCGACGCTGGAGGCCGTCGGCGGATACCTCGGGGAGCGTGCGGCCGACCTCGACGACATCGCACAGCGCGTGCTGGCGCACCTTCAGGGCGTCGGCGCGCCGGGCGTGCCCGACCCCGGGCATCCGTTCGTGCTCGTCGCCCGCGACCTCGCACCCGCCGACACCGCCCTGCTGAACCTCGACCAGGTGCTCGCGCTGATCACCTCCGACGGCGGACCCACCTCCCACACGGCGATCCTGGCCAGGGAGAAGGGGATCGTCGCCGTGGTCGGCGCGGCGGACGCCGCCGCGCTCGCCGACGGGACGACCGTCATCGTCGACGCCGCGACGGGCACCGTGAACGACTCCCCCACGCAGGAGGAGCTCGCCGGTGCAGCCGCGCGCATCGCCGCGCGGGCCGCCGAGGATGCCGGTCCCGCAGCTCCCGGGGCGCTCGCCGACGGCACCCCGATCAGCCTGCTCGCGAACCTCGGAAAGCCGGGCGACGCCGCCGACGCGGTCGACCGCGGCGCGGAGGGCGTTGGCCTGTTCCGCACGGAGTTCCTGTTCCTGTCCTCGGCTCAGGCCCCGACGATCGAGCAGCAGCGCGCCGCCTACGTCGAGCTGCTGGAGGCGTTCGAGGGCAAGAAGGTCGTCGTCAGGCTGCTGGATGCCGGCGCGGACAAGCCGCTGGCGTTTCTCAACGACGCGCACGAGGAGAATCCGGCCCTGGGACTGCGCGGACTGCGCGCCCTGCGCGCCAGCGAGGACATCCTGCGCGAGCAGCTCACCGCCCTCGCCGAGGCGGATGCCGCGACCGCGGCCGATCTGTGGGTCATGGCCCCGATGGTCACCACCGTCGAGGAGACCGCGTACGTCACGGGCCTCGCACGCGAGTACGGGCTGAAGACCGCGGGGGTCATGGTCGAGGTCCCGGCGAGCGCGCTGCTCGCCGATCGTGTGCTCGGCCACGCCGACTTCGCATCGATCGGCACGAACGACCTCACGCAGTACACGATGGCGGCCGACCGCCTGCTCGGCTCGGTCGCCTCCTTCCAGGACCCCTGGCACCCGGCGGTGCTGCGCCTGGTCCGCGAGGTCGGCGATGCGGGTGCCCGCACCGGCAAGCCCGTCGGCATCTGCGGCGAGGCCGCCGCCGATCCTCTGCTGGCCGTCGTGCTCGTGGGCCTCGGCGCCACGAGCCTGTCGATGGCTCCAGCGGCCCTCTCCGACGTCCGCCGCTCGATCTCGCAGCACAGCCTCGAGGACGCCCGCCGCATCGCCACCGCCGCGCTGGACGCCGACGACGCGGCAGGAGCCCGCGCGGCAGCGCAGGCCGCGGCCGAACAGAAGTAACAACCCCATCCCCACCCGAACCGAGAAAGAGACGACACCATGACGACGACGTCACCTGCCACCAGCGCGCCGGGCGGAGCCCGCGTCCGCGTTCAGAGATTCGGCACATTCCTCTCCGGCATGATCATGCCGAACATCGCCGCCTTCATCGCCTGGGGCATCATCACCGCCCTCTTCATCGACAAGGGCTGGGTCGGCAACGACGGGCCGATCGAGGCCTGGCGCTGGGCCGACTCCGCCATCCTCGGCGGCGGCACGATCGGCGATGTCGACTACAAGGGCCTCGTCGGTCCCATCATCAACTACGTGCTGCCGCTGCTGATCGCGTTCACCGGCGGTCGCATGGTGCACGGGCACCGCGGCGGCGTGGTCGGCGCGGTGGCCGCGTTCGGTGTCATCATCGGCGCCGACGGAACCGTGATGTTCCTGGGCGCGATGATCGCCGGACCCCTCACCGCCCTCATCCTGAAGTGGGTCGAGAAGCCCTGGCAGGGCAAGATCAAGCCCGGCTTCGAGATGCTCGTCGACAACTTCTCAGCGGGCTTCGTCGCCTTCTTCGCATCGCTGGCGGCGTTCTTCTGGCTCGCCCCCCTGATGAAGTGGATCACGGACATCCTCGGCGGCGCCGTGGGCTGGCTGGTCGACACGCACCTACTGCCGCTGGCGAGCATCATCGTGGAGCCCGCGAAGGTGCTGTTCCTGAACAACGCCATCAACCACGGCGTGTTCACCCCGCTCGGCAGCGACCAGTCCTCGCAGACCGGCAAGAGCCTGCTGTTCCTCATCGAGGCGAACCCCGGCCCGGGCCTCGGCCTGCTGATGGCGATCACCGTGTTCGGCGTCGGCGCCGCGCGCGCGACCGCACCGGGCGCCGCGGTCATCCAGTTCCTCGGTGGCATCCACGAGGTGTACTTCCCGTATGTGCTGGCCAAGCCGACTCTCATCCTCGGCCTCATCGCCGGTGGCGCCACGGGGGTGCTGACCAACGTGATCTTCCAGTCGGGCCTGGTCGCCCCGGCCGCCCCCGGATCGATCTTCGCGGTGCTGTTCCAGACCGCACCGGGAAGCCACATCGGCGTGATCCTGTCGGTCGTGCTCGCAGCGGCGGTGACCTTCCTGGTCTGCATGCCGTTCCTGCTGGCCAGCCGCCGGCGCGATCTGGCCGCCGAGGGCGACGCCGCCTTCGCCGCCGCGATCTCGCAGACCCAGGCGAACAAGGGCAAGGAGTCCAGCGTGCTGGCCGGCCTCGGCGGCGCCGGCACGGCGACCCTCACCGCTCCGATCCGATCCGTCGTGTTCGCATGCGATGCGGGCATGGGATCCTCGGCCATGGGCGCCAGCGTCCTGCGCAACAAGTTCAAGCAGGCCGGGGTGCAGGGCGTCACGGTGGTCAACCAGGCGATCGCGAACCTCGACGGAACCGCCGACCTCGTCATCACTCAGCAGCAGCTCACCGACCGGGCGAAGGCGCAGTCGCCGGACTCGCTGCACGTCTCGGTGGACAACTTCATGAACTCGCCGAAGTACGACGAGGTCGTGGAGCTGGTCCGTGACCAGGGTCAGGCACCCGCCGCCACCGAGACGGACACGGCCGCCCCCGCGGCGCAGACGACGGCACCCGCAGGGGCAGAGGCTGTCCTCACCCTCGACCGGGTGCGGATCGTGCCGGGATCCGCGACGCGCGACGAGGCTCTGAAGCAGGCCGCGGACGCCCTCGTGGCCGCCGGCGCCGTGACGCCCGCATACCTGCAGGCGATGCACGACCGTGAGGCGACCGTGTCCACGTTCATGGGCAACGGACTGGCGATCCCGCACGGCACCAATGACGCGAAGGACGCTGTGCTCGGCTCGGCGCTGAGCGTCGTCCGCTACGACGGCGGCGTCGACTGGGCCGGCGACAGGGCGAGCTTCGTCATCGGCATCGCCGGCAAGGACGGCGATCATCTGCAGATCCTCGCCCAGATCGCCGAGCTGTTCTCCGACGAGGAGGACGTGGCACGGCTCAACGCCGCCGCCACGCCCGAGGAGCTCTTCGCTCTGCTGTCGGCGGTGAACGAGGCATGAGGGCCGTCCACTTCGGCGCCGGCAACATCGGCCGCGGATTCGTCGGGCTCCTCCTGCACCAGGGCGGCTACGAGCTGGTGTTCTCCGACGTGGCGGCCGGGCTGGTCGACGCGATCAACGCGGCCGACCGCTACACGGTGCACGAGGTGGGCGACGGAGGCACCGACACGGTGGTCACCGGCTTCCGTGCGATCAACAGCGCCGAGGACCCCGAGGGGCTCGTCGCCGAGATCGCGGATGCCGACGTGGTGACCACCGCGGTCGGCCCCACCGTGCTGCGGTTCGTGGCCGCGCCGATCCTCGACGCGCTCCGCCGTCGGGACCCGGACGCCGCGCCGCTGCAGGTCATGGCGTGCGAGAACGCGATCGGCGCCACCGACCTGCTGCGGCAGGAGATCATCGACCGCGCCGGCGAGGACTGGGGAGCCCTCGCCGGCCGGGCGGTCTTCGCCAACACGGCGGTGGACCGCATCGTCCCCGGTCAGCCCGCCGACGGCGGCATCGACGTGACCGTCGAGCCGTTCTTCGAATGGGCGATCGAGCGCGGACCGTTCGGCGACCGGATGCCGAGCATCCCCGGCGCGCACTTCGTCGACGATCTGACGCCGTACATCGAGCGCAAGCTGTTCACCGTGAACACCGGTCACGCCACCACCGCGTACCTGGGTGCTCAGGCGGGCATCGAGCGCATCTCGGACGCCCTGGCCGACGAGACGATCGCCGCGCAGGTGGCCGCGGCGCTCGAGGAGACCTCCGCGCTCCTCGCGGCCAAGCACGGGCTCGACCCGCAGGAGCTCGCCGAGTACCGGTCCACCATCCTGCGCCGCTTCGCCAATCCCGCCCTTCCCGACACGGTGTGGCGCGTCGGTCGCCAGCCGCTGCGAAAGCTGTCCCGTCACGAGCGCTTCATCGGTCCGGCGGCGGAGGCCGCCGAGCGCGGACTCGACGTCGACGCGCTGCTCGTCGCCGTCGGAGCCGCGCTCGCCTTCGACGACCCCGAGGACGAGCAGTCGGTGGAGCTGCAGCGCCGGCTGCGCACCGAAGAGGCCGACGTGCTCGCCGAGGCGGTCACGGGTCTCGACGCCGCGCATCCGCTGTACGACGCCGTCCGCGACGTCTTCGCCGCGCGGGTCGTCGAGGTGTCGGCCGCCTGACCGTCTAGGCTCCTGGGACGGCCGGCCCGCGGCCGCCCCAGGAGCCTCATGCTTGTCCCGGCGCCTGGCGCGACGTGGACTGGCCGCGGACCCTGTGGCTGCTGGCCGCTGGGCTCGCGGCCGCTCCCCTCGGTGCTCTCACCGCAGCGGCACTCCCCGAGCCCGCCCTGCTGCTGCTCATCGGCGCCGTGGGCGTCCTCGCCCTCAGCGCGCAGCGTCTGGGCGGGGTGGCCCGTCACATGCACGGCCGCCGCGGCGCGGTGGGCGCCGGCGCCCTGGCGGGGTTCATGCATGCGTCGAGCGGCCTCTCCGGTCCCGCCCTGGCATCTTTCGCGCTCGGCGACCACTGGGATCAGCGACGCTTCGCGGCGAGTGCCCAGATCGTCTTTCTCGGATACGGCACGGTGTCGGTGGCGTTGCGCGGACTGCCCTCGACCCCCCTGCCGGAGCTCGCCCTCCTCGCCGCAGGCACCGCCGGTGGCATGCTCCTCGGCGCTGTGGCGGCGCGGCGGGTGCCTCTCGCCCTCGCCCGACGCGTGATGCTGCTGTGCGCCTGGGCGGGCATCCTCGTCATCCTCGCGCGCGCCGCGGTGTCCCTTCTCGTCTGATCTCTCCCGGCGGGCGGTCGAGCCTCAGCGCTCGAAGCCCTCGGCGATCATCTCGACGAGCTCCTCGCGCTCCTCCACGGGCAGGAAGGCGGCGGACGCCGCGTTGAACTGGAATGCCTCCAGATCGTCGAGGTCGTACCCGAACGCGTCGACCAGGAGTGCGAGCTCCCGCGTCAGCGACGTACCGCTCATGGTGCGGTTGTCGGTGTTCACCGTCACCGCGAAGCCGAGCTGGTAAAGCAGGTCGAAGGGATGGTCGGCCGGCTCGTCTCCCCATTGCGCGATCGCCCCGGTCTGCAGGTTCGAGCTCGGCGAGAGCTCCAGAGGGACCTCCCGGTCCCGTACCCAGCGCGCCAGGTCGCCGAACTGCACCTGCACGTCGTCGCCCTCGCGCTCGATGACCTGCAGATCCTCGGCGATGCGCACGCCGTGGCCCAGCCGCAGCGCCCTCCCGTCGAGCATGGCCGACCGGATCGATGCGGGACCGGCCGCCTCACCCGCGTGGACCGTCACCGGCATGAACTCGGCGGCGAGATAGTCGAAGGCCTCGCGGTGGCTCGAGGCGGGGAACCCGTCCTCGGGGCCGGCGATGTCGAAGCCGACCACCCCCCGCTCGCGGTTCGCCACGGCGAGCCGCGCGATCTCCGGCGACCGGTCGGCGTGACGCATGGCGGAGAGGATCTGCCCGACCCGGATGCTGCGCCCTGCCGCATCCGCCTCGTCCTCGCCCTCCTCGATGCCGCGCTGCACGGCCGCGACGGCCCGCTCGAGGCTGAGCCCGCCGGACACGTGCTTCTCCGGCGCCCAGCGCACCTCGCCGTAGATCACGCCGTCCTGGGCGAGATCGGCGACGTACTCGCGCGCGACGCGGGTGAGCGCCGCCTCGGTCTGCAGCACCGCGCTCACCAGCGCGAAGGATTCGAGGTACTCGACCAGCGAGCCGGATGCGCTCCGGTCCGCGAACCAGCGGCGCAGACCCTTCGCATCCGCAGCCGGAGGCTCGACGCCCGCCTCGGCGGCGAGCTCCAGGATCGTGCCCGGGCGCAGCGCACCGTCGAGATGGTCGTGCAGCGACACCTTGGGCAGCGCGCGCAGCGACGCGCCCTGCACCGTGAGATCGCCGTTCTGGTCGATGGTCATCGTCTCTCCTCGTCGCACGGGGTGCAGATCAGGCCGTGATGCGCTCGCGCACGATGGGCGCGGCCTGGGGGGCGGTGTCGCCCAGCTCGTACGCCCCGTCGAGTGCCTGCAGCGCCCGGGCGAAGCGCGCCTCGTCGTCGGCGGCGAGGGTGAACAGCGGCTGCCCGGCCGTCACCCGCTCCCCCGGTTTGACCGCCAGGTCGATCCCTGCGGCGTGGATCACCGGGTCCTCGGCACGGGCACGACCGGCGCCGAGACGCCAGGCCGCGATGCCGAACGGCAGCGCGTCCATGCGGGTGACGATGCCGTCGCGGTCAGCGGTGACGACGTGCGTCTCGCGCGGTGTCGGCAGCGCGGCATCCGGGTCGCCGTCCTGTGCGCGGATCATCGCGTTCCAGGAGTCCATCGCGCGCCCGTCGTCCAGGGCGCGCTCGACGTCGGCATCCGGCTGCCCCGCCAGGGCGAGCATCTCGCGTGCCAGCGCGACCGTGAGCTCGCGCACGTCGGCGGGACCGCCGCCGGCGAGCACCTCGACGGACTCGCGCACCTCGTTGGCGTTGCCGATCGCCAGGCCCAGCGGCACGTTCATGTCGGTGAGCAGCGCGGTCGTCGCGACGCCCGAATCGGTCCCCAGCGCCACCATGGTGCGGGCGAGCTCGCGGGCGCGATCGATGTCCTGCATGAAGGCGCCGTTGCCGAACTTCACATCCAGCACCAGTGCATCCGTGCCCTCGGCGATCTTCTTCGACATGATGCTCGAGGCGATCAGCGGGATCGCCTCGACCGTGCCCGTCACGTCGCGCAGGGCGTAGAGCTTCTTGTCGGCCGGTGCGAGACCCGAGCCCGCCGCGCAGATCACCGCGCCGACGTCGCCGCGCATCTGCGCGAACATCTCGTCGTTCGACAGGGCGGCCCGCCAGCCCGGAATGGCCTCGAGCTTGTCGAGGGTGCCTCCGGTGTGGCCGAGGCCGCGGCCGCTCAGCTGAGGCACTGCCACGCCGAACACGGCGACCAGCGGTGCCAGCGGCAGGGTGATCTTGTCGCCCACGCCGCCGGTGGAGTGCTTGTCGACGGTGCGCTTGCCGAGTCCCGAGAAGTCCATCCGCTCACCCGTCGCGATCATGGCGTCGGTCATCACGCGGATCTCGTCGCGCTGCATCCCGCGCTGGAAGATCGCCATCGCGAAGGACGCCATCTGCGCATCCGAGACATAGCCCCGGGTGTAGGCGTCGACCATCCAGCGCAGGGCGTCCTCGCCGACGGCCGCGCCGTCGCGCTTGGCGCGGATCACGTCGACCGCGTCGAACGGCTCGACGCTCATCGGACGATCTCCAGGTCGGCGGGACCGAATCGGTCGGGCAGCACCTCGTCGATCGTGCGGATGCCCGAGACGGTCTCCAGCAGCATCTCGGGACTCGCGTGCTCGGACAGCAGCTGACGGCAGCGGCCGCACGGCATGATCGTCTGACCCTCGTTGTTCACGCAGACGAACGCCACGAGCCGCCCTCCGCCTGACATGTGCAGATCACCCATCAGCGCGCACTCGGCGCAGAGGGTGACCCCGTACGACGCGTTCTCCACGTTGCACCCCGCCACGACGCGTCCGTCGTCCACGAGCGCGGCAGCGCCCACCTTGTAGCGCGAGTACGGCGCGTACGCCTTGTGCATCGCTTCGGTCGCGACGTGGCGCAGGTCGTCCCAGTCGATGTCGGTCATGCGTCTCCTCGGAATCAGGACTTGATGTAGGGCTCGCCGTCCGCCGCAGGCGCGCGCGAGCGCCCCACCAGACCGGCGACGGCGAAGATCGTCACGATGTACGGCAGCATCAGCATGAACTGGCTGGGCACCGGGGACCCGATCACGCTGAGCACGCTCTGCAGGTTCGTCGCGAAGCCGAACAGGAGCGCGGCGAGCGTCGCCCGGATGGGGTCCCACTTTCCGAAGATCACCGCGGCGAGGGCGATGAAGCCCGCGCCGGCGGTCATCTCGGGGTTGAACCGCGGTACCGACACCAGCGTGTAGAAGGCACCGCCCATGCCCGCGATCGCCCCGGCGATCAGCACGTTCATGTAGCGCGTGCGCGCGACGTTGATGCCGACGGTGTCGGCCGCCTGCGGATGCTCGCCCACGGCACGCATGCGCAGGCCCCAGCGGGTGCGGTACATGCCGTACCAGACCACGAAGACGATGACGTACATCAGGTAGACGATGATCGTCTGACGGAACAGGATGGGTCCGAGCACCGGGATGTCGCTGAGCAGCGGGATCGCGATGCCGTGGAAGGGCTGCACCGTGTTCATGGTCGCTTCGTTCGGCGAGAGCACCTGACGGAACAGGAAGGTGGTCACGCCGATCACCAGCACGTTCAGCACGACGCCGACGATCACCTGGTCGACGTAGTAGGTGATCGCGAACACAGCCAGCACCAGCGCGACCAGCACGCCCGCGGCCATCGCCGCGATCAGGCCGGCCCACGGGCTGTCGGTCAGCGAGGCGACGATCGCGGCCGTGAACGCGCCGGCCAGCAGCTGGGCCTCGATGGCGATGTTCACCACGCCGGCCCGCTCGCCGATCACGCCGCCGAGGGCGCCGAAGATGAGCGGTGTCGCCAGGGCGAGGGCTCCGCTGAGCAGGCTGATCATCGGCAGGGTGCCGGAGCTTCCGGCAGCCGCCCACGACAGGAAGCCGAAGATCAGTGCGACCGCGTAGACGGCGACCAGCCAGAGCGGCACCCGGCGACGCGAGGCCGTCTGCAGCGTCGCGGCCACCGCCACCGCCAGGGCGATCACGATGCACACCCACGCGGTGGCAGTACCCGGAACGACCAGGTCGGGGACGGCGATGGCATCGCCGCCCGCGGCGAAGCGGAAGGTCGCGTCGCCCGCGCGAGGCGCGAACAGGGGAAGCAGGGCCACGAGTACGGCGAGCACGCCGAGCACGATCGGGGTCTTCCAGGAGATGACCGCGACGGTGCGCGGCTGCGCCTCGAGGGTCTGAGCGCTCACGCGGCGACCTCCTTTCCTTCCGATGCGGCGGCCCGCTTCGCGGCGCGACGCTGCCTGCGGCCGGGCCGATCCGGCTGGGGCACTCCGAACATGGCGCGCACCAGCGGCGGCGCGGCGATGAACAGCACGATCAGCGACTGCACGACCAGCACGATCTCGATCGGCACGCCCTGCGACGCCTGCATGGTGAACCCGCCCGTCTTGAACGCGCCGAACAGCAGGCCGGCGAACAGGATGCCCAGCGGGCGCGAACGGCCCAGCAGCGCGACCGTGATCGCGTCGAAGCCGATTCCGGCGTCGATGCCACCGCCGAAGCCCTTCGGCTCGGTGCCGAGCACCTGGCTGACGCCGGCGAGGCCGACGAGGGCGCCCGCGATCACCATGACGAGGAAGTACATCCGGCCCACCGAGATGCCCGCGGTGCGGGCGGCGGCGGGATTCTCGCCGACGGCGCGGAACCGGAAGCCCAGGCTCGAGCGCTCCAGCAGCCACCAGGTGACGGCCACGGCGACCAGGGCCAGGAGGAAGCCGAGATGCAGCTTGTACATCGGTCCGAGGATGGGCGGCAGCACGGCGCTGTCGGCCATCGGGGCGGTCTTCGGGTTGTTGGAGCCCGGCGCCTGCAGGATGCCCTGCGTCGCCAGCATCCACGCCAGCAGGTACGCCGCGATGTGGTTGAGCATGATCGTCACGATCACCTCATGGGCACCGGTGCGGGCCTTCAGGAGCCCTGCGATGCCCGCCCAGACCGCCCCCGCGACGAGGCCGGCCGCGATCGCCGCGATCATGTGCAGCGGGAAGGGCAGGTTCCACGCGGTGGCGACGTACCCGGCGGCCGCCGCGGCCATGAGCATCTGGCCCTGCCCACCGATGTTGAACAGGCCCGCGCGGAACGCGAGGCCCACACCGAGGCCTGCGGCGATGAGCGGCGTGGCGAACTTGAGCGTCTCGGTCAGGGGGCGGATGCCCACCGCGAACGACGACGCGTTGAAGTTGTAGATCGATCCGCGGAACAGAGCCGCGTACGCCCCGCCCACCGCCGCGCCGATGGCCTCGAACGTGTCGGATGGACGCTGGAAGAAGTATCCGGCCGCGGCCTGCACGTCCGGGTCGGTCAGGGCGATCATCAGGGAGCCGACGATCACGGCCGCGACCACGGCGAGAACGGAGACGAGCGCGCTGCCGCTCACCACCTGCGTCCACGCCCTGCGCCAGCGCGACGGGCGCTGCGGGGTCGTCGGCTCCGGGCGCTGCGGCGCCGCGGGCCGGGTCTCGGCGGTGGTCATGCCTGTGCTCCTTCGTTCACGGCGCCGGCCATCATCAGGCCGAGCTGCTCGCGCGGGGTGTCGCCCGGCACGATGCCGACGATCCTGCCGTGGTACATCACGAGGATCCGGTCGGCGAGCGCGGCGACCTCGTCCAGCTCGGTGGAGATCACGATCACCGGAACGCCCGAGTCGCGCGTCTCGACGATGCGCTTGTGGATGAACTCGATGGATCCGACGTCGACGCCGCGAGTCGGCTGCGCCGCGACGAAGAGCGAGAGGTCGCGGCTCAGCTCCCGGGCGAGCACGACCTTCTGCTGGTTTCCGCCGGAGAGGCGTCCCGCCGCCTGCGAGGGACCCTGGGTGCGGATGTCGAACTCGGCGATCTTCTCCCGGGCGAACTCGTCGAGCAGGCCCAGCTGCAGCGCGCCCGCCTTCACGAAGGGCGCGCCGTTCGCGCGATCGAGCATGAGGTTCTCCGCGATGGAGAACTCCTTCACCAGACCGTCGACGCCGCGGTCCTCGGGGACGAAGCCGACACCGGCGTCGAGGATGTGGCGCACGCTGCGACCCACCAGCTCCTGCCCGTTCAGGCGGATGCTTCCCCGCACCCGGTCCTGCAGACCCAGGAGGGCCTCGGTGAGCTCGGTCTGACCGTTGCCCTGCACGCCGGCGATCGCGAGCACCTCGCCGCCGCGCACCTCGAAGGAGGCGTCGTCGACGAGCACCGTGCCGACGGCGTCGGTGACGGTCAGGCCCTCGACGACCAGCGCGCTGCTGCGGATGTTCGGCGCGCCCTTCTGCACGGTCAGCTCGACCGCGCGGCCGACCATGAGCGACGCCAGCTCGGTGTTCGACGCGGTGGGCTGCGCCTCGCCGACGACCTTGCCCAGGCGCACGACGGTGATCCGGTCGGCGACCTCGCGCACCTCGCGCAGCTTGTGGGTGATGAAGACGATGGCGGTGCCCTGCTCCTTGAGCCGGCGCATCGTCGCCATCAGCTCATCGGTCTCCTGCGGGGTGAGCACCGCGGTGGGCTCGTCGAACACGAGGATGCTCGCATCCCGCGAGAGGGCCTTGATGATCTCGACCCGCTGCTGCACGCCGACGGGGAGGTCCTCGACGATCGCATCCGGATCCACGTCGAATCCGAACCGGTCGGAGATCTCGGTCACCCGCCGCCGGGCGGCCGCCAGGTCCAGGCGTCCACCGAAGGAGGTCTGCTCGTGGCCGAGCATGACGTTCTCGGCCACGGTGAAGACGGGCACGAGCATGAAGTGCTGGTGCACCATGCCGATTCCGGCGCTCATCGCGTCGCCGGGGCCGCTGAAGTGCTGCACGACGTCGTCGATGAGGATCTGCCCCTCGTCGGCCTGATACAGGCCGTACAGGACGTTCATCAGCGTGGACTTCCCCGCGCCGTTCTCACCGAGAAGGCAGTGGATCTCCCCCGGTTCGACGACCAGATCGATGTGGTCGTTGGCCGTCAGTGCGCCGAACCTCTTCGTTATGCCGCGCAGTTCGAGCTTCATGTGTCCGATCCTATTCGTGACATGCTGCGCCGCCCAGGGATCGCCCGAGCAGACGACAGCGGGGAGGCCGGCACGGCCGGCCTCCCCGTTGCGTAATCGGGTCAGTTGTCCAGGTAGGACGTGACGGTGATCTTGCCGTCGATGATGTCCTGCTTGATCTGGTCGACCTGGGTGACCAGCTCCGCGTCGACCTTGCTCTCGAAGTTGTGCAGCGGCGCGATGCCGACGCCCTCGTTCTCGAGCGTGCCGATGTACGGGTCACCGCTGAACTCGCCGTCCGCGGCCGACATCACTGCCTCGTAGGTGGAGATGTCCATGCCCTTGAGGACCGAGGTCAGCACGAAGTCGGCCGTGGTCGGGTCGGTGTTGAACAGGTCGGCGTCCGCGCCGATCAGCGCGATGTCCTTGCCGGACTCCTTGATGGCCTGCAGACCCGACTGGTAGATCGGCCCGCCGACCGGGAAGAGGACGTCCACGCCCTGGTCGATGATGTTGGTGGCCACCGTCTTGGCGTCCTGGTTGGCCTCGAAGCCACCGGTGAAGGAGCCGGTCTTGCCGTCCCAGCCGACGACGGCGACGTCCTTGTCGTTCTGCTCGTTGTAGTGGTCCACGCCCTGCTTGAAGCCGTCCATGAAGATCGTCACGGTCGGGAACTCCATGCCGCCGAAGGTGCCGACCTTGCCGGTCTTCGTGTAGCCGGCCGACAGGTAGCCCGCCATGAACGCGGCCTCGGCCGTGTTGTAGAGCAGGGGCTTGACGTTGTCGGGCTTGGCGTCGCCGCCCGCGTCATCGATGAGGATGAAGTCGGTGTCGGGGTTCGCGTTGGCCGCGTCGACGGTGGCGGTCGCGAGGGCGAAGCCGACGGTGACGATGGCGTTGCAGCCCTCGGAGACCATGTTCTCCACGTTGGGGGCGTACTCGGTCTCGGCGTTCGACTGGGCCTGCTTGATCGGCACGCCGATCTCGTCGGCGGCCTTCTCGGCGCCCTCGAGCGAGAGCTGGTTGAAGGACTTGTCCTCGAATCCGCCGAAGTCCGAGACGATGCAGGTCTGGAAGTCCGATGCGGCCGGCTTGTCGCCGCCGTCGCCACCGGGCTCGTTCGTCGGCGCCTGGCCACAGCCGGCGAGAGCGAGGACGACGCCGGCGGCGATGGTTGCGCCGAGCATCTTCTTGGTCGTAGAGATGGGCACTCTTTGCCTCCCCATGAGATCTTTCCCGCGGACATCGCGGATCGATCTAAGTTACCCACGGTTACGGTCGTGCGCACGTTCAGCCCGGATGTGCTGGCGAAAGGTTACAAATCCGAAATGCGAACCTCGCGATCCGCTTGGCGCACCGCTACGACGCGAGCGACTACAGGACGTCGCCCCGGCCGGTGAGCTTGAGCGACTCGACCACTCCCTTGACGCGCTGCGCGTGCTCGACGGTGGTCACCAGCAGGGCGTCGTCGGTGTCCACGACGACGATGTCCTGCACGCCGACCAGGCTGATCACGCGCGAGGTCTGGCTGACGAGGATGCCGCTGGCCGCATCCGAGAGCACGCGGGCGCGCGGCCCCAGCACGGCGAGGTCGTTGCGGCGACCGTGGTTGATGAGCTTCGTCAGCGAGGCGAAATCGCCCACGTCGTCCCAGTCGAAGTGACCGGGGATCACGGCGAGACGGCCGCGCTCGGCGGCCGGCTCCGCCACCGCGTAGTCGATCGCGATCTTCTTCAGCCGCGGCCAGATGCGATCCACGGCCGGTCCGCGCCGCTCGCGATCGTCCCAGGACTCGGCCAGCTCGAGCAGCCCGGCGTGCAGCTCGGGTTCGCTGGCCTCGAGTTCGTCGAGAAGCACGCTCGCCTTCGCGATGAACATGCCGGCGTTCCAGAGGTAGTCGCGGTCGGCGACGTACTCCTTGGCCGTCTCGAGGTCGGGCTTCTCGACGAAGCGCTCCACGAGCGTCGCCTCCGGAGCCCCCGCGACGACGATCTCGCCGGCGCGCTTGATGTAGCCGAACCCGACCGACGGTTCGGTGGGCGGGATGCCGATGGTGACGACGTACCCCTGCCGGGCCACCGCGACGGCCTGCTGCACCGCCCACTCGAACACCTGGGTGCCGCGGATGACGTGGTCGGCGCTGAAGGAGCCGATGATGACGTCCGGGTTCCTTCGATGCAGGATCGCCGCCGCCAGGCCGATGGCCGCCGCCGACTCCCGTGGCTCGGACTCCAGGATCACGTTCGCGTCCGGGATGCCCGGCAGCTGCGCCTCGACGGCGGCCCGGTGCGCGCGACCGGTGACCACGGCGATGCGCTCCGCACCGGCGAGGGGCTCCAGCCGATCCCAGGTGTCCCGCAGCAGCGAATGGCCCGACCCCGTGAGGTCGTGCAGGAACTTCGGCGCGTCCGCGCGCGACAGCGGCCACAGCCTGCTGCCGATGCCTCCGGCCGGGATCACCGCGTGGAAGTCGTCGATTCGCGCCATGCCGTCCAACCTAGCGGCCGAACCCTGTGCGCTTGCGCGCTAAGGGTCGCCTTCGTCGCACCCAGCGTTCTGACAGGAATAGGATGGACGAGGTCGGGCGTGCCCGGATGCACGGACCTGACATCTCATCGAGCAGGGAGGACGATGTGTCCACGAGCACGCGCTTGACACCATCGATTTCAGAGACCACCTCCAAGTCGCCGCGCGGAACCCTCTACCGGGGTCGCGAAGGCATGTGGTCGTGGGTGCTGCACCGGATCACCGGCGTCGCGATCTTCTTCTTCCTGCTGGTCCACGTGCTCGACACGGCGCTCGTGCGGGTCTCGCCCGAGGCCTACAACGCCGTCATCGGCACGTACAAGAACCCGATCATGGCCTTCGGCGAGGTCGTGCTGGTCGCCGGCATCGCCTTCCACGCGTTCAACGGCCTGCGCATCATCCTCGTCGACTTCTGGTCCAAGGGCGCCAAGTACCAGCGCCAGCTGTTCTGGATCGTGCTCGGCCTGTGGGCGGTCGTCATGCTCGGCTTCGTGCCGCGCCACCTGTCGCTCGCGTTCGCCGGTTTCGGAGGAGGCCACTGATGACCACGCAGACCGCTGTTCCCGCATCCCGCCGCTGGCGGGGATTCAACCTGGAGAAGTGGGGCTGGCTGTTCATGCGCGGCTCGGGCGTGCTGCTCGTCGTGCTGATCTTCGGCCACCTCTTCGTCAACCTCATGCTGGGCCAGGGCATCCACGCGCTCGACTTCGGCTTCGTCGCCGGCAAGTTCGCCAACCCGTTCTGGCAGTGGTGGGACGTGCTGATGCTGTGGCTCGCCCTGATCCACGGCGCCAACGGCATGCGCACGATCGTCAACGACTACGTCACGAACGCCAAGGCGCGCACCGCGCTGGTGTGGGCGCTCGGCCTCGCCGCCGCCCTCCTGATCATCCTGGGCACCCTCGTCGTGTTCACGTTCGACCCCTGTGGCGGCGTGTTCGAGGACGGAGCGCTCTGGGAGACGTGCCAGGCGCTGGGCAAGTAGAGACAGAGAAGGCAGACAACACAGTGACCACGCAGACCCATGACTCCGTCGTCCGCGACGGAGTGCACTACCACGAGTTCGACATCGTCATCGTGGGCGCCGGCGGTGCCGGCATGCGCGCCGCGATCGAGGCCGGTCCCGGCGCCAGGACCGCGGTGATCTCGAAGCTCTACCCGACCCGCTCCCACACCGGCGCGGCGCAGGGCGGCATGGCCGCCGCCCTCGCGAACGTCGAGGAGGACAGCTGGGAGTGGCACACGTTCGACACGGTCAAGGGCGGCGACTACCTCGTCGACCAGGATGCGGCGGAGATCCTCGCGAAAGAAGCCATCGACGCGGTCATCGACCTGGAGAACATGGGCCTGCCCTTCAACCGCACCCCGGAGGGCAAGATCGACCAGCGCCGCTTCGGCGGCCACACCGCCGAGCACGGCAAGACGCCCGTGCGCCGCGCCTGCTACGCGGCCGATCGCACCGGTCACATGATCCTGCAGACGCTGTTCCAGAACTGCGTCAAGCTCGGCATCAACTTCTTCAACGAGTTCTATGTGCTCGACCTGATCACCGTGAAGGACGCCGACGGCGCCACCCAGGTGGCCGGTGTCGTCGCCTACGACCTCGCGACGGGCGAGCTGCACGTCTTCCACTCGAAGGCCGTGATCTTCGCGACCGGAGGCTTCGGAAAGATCTTCAAGACCACCTCGAACGCGCACACCCTCACCGGAGACGGCGTCGGCATCGTCTGGCGCAAGGGCCTGCCGCTCGAGGACATGGAGTTCTTCCAGTTCCACCCCACCGGCCTCGCCGGTCTCGGCATCCTCCTCACCGAGGGCGCCCGTGGTGAGGGCGCCATCCTGCGCAACGCCTCGGGCGAGCGCTTCATGGAGCGCTACGCCCCCACCATCAAGGACCTCGCCCCGCGAGACATCGTCGCGCGATCCATGGTGCAGGAGGTCCTCGACGGCAGAGGAGCCGGCCCGCATCGCGACTACGTGCTGCTGGACTGCACCCACCTGGGCGCCGAGATCCTCGAGACGAAGCTGCCGGACATCACCGAGTTCGCTCGGACCTATCTGGGCGTGGACCCCGTGGTGGAGCCCGTGCCGGTGATGCCGACCGCGCACTACGCGATGGGCGGCATCCCCACCAACAATGCCGCCGAGGTCCTGGCCGACAACGACACGGTCGTGCCGGGCCTGTACGCCGCCGGCGAATGCGCCTGCGTCTCGGTGCACGGCTCCAACCGGCTCGGCACCAACTCGCTGCTCGACATCAACGTGTTCGGCAAGCGCGCCGGCCGCAACGCCGTCGAGTACGTCAAGACCGCCGAGTTCGTGCCGCTGCCGGAGGAGCCCGCCGCGTTCGTCGCCGGGATGATCGAGGGTCTGCGCAACAGCCAGGGCACCGAGCGCATCGCCGTCCTGCGCAAGAAGCTCCAGGACGAGATGGACAAGGGAGCACAGGTGTTCCGCACGCACGAGTCGCTGCAGCACGTGCTCGGGGTCATCGCCGAGCTGCGCGAGCGCTACAAGAACGTGCACGTCGACGACAAGGGTCGGCGCTTCAACACCGATCTGCTCGAGGCCGTCGAGCTGGGCTTCCTGCTCGACATCGCCGAGGTCGTCGTCTACGCCGCGCAGAACCGCGAGGAGAGCCGTGGCGGCCACATGCGCGACGACTTCCCGAAGCGCGACGATGAGAACTGGATGAAGCACACCATGGCCTACCTGACTGGTGACGCGCACTCCTCCGACCCGAGCGATCACATCGAGCTCGCCACCAAGCCCGTGGTCTTCACGAAGAATGAGAACGGCGAGTTGAAGTACCCGCCGATGGAGAGGAAGTACTGACCATGTCGAACGCGATCGCAGAGGCGCCTGCCGCGGACACGAACGACACCGGGGTGCAGTCCTTCCTGGTCACCTTCATCGTGCGCCGTTTCGACCCGGAGGTCGACGCCGAGCCGCGCTGGGTCGACTACGACGTCGAGCTGTATTCCACCGACCGCGTGCTGGACGCGCTGCACAAGATCAAGTGGGAGGTCGACGGCTCGCTGTCGTTCCGCCGCTCCTGTGCGCACGGCATCTGCGGCTCCGACGCCATGCGCATCAACGGTCGCAACCGCCTCGCCTGCAAGACCCTGATCAAGGACCTCGACATCTCGAAGCCGATCTACGTCGAGGCCATCAAGGGCCTGCCGCTGGAGAAGGACCTGATCGTCGACATGGAGCCGTTCTTCGCGTCGTACCGCGAGGTGCAGCCGTTCCTCATCGCGAGCTCCTCCCCCGAGAAGGGCAAGGAGCGCGTCCAGTCGATCGCCGACCGTGCGATCTTCGACGACACCACCAAGTGCATCCTGTGCGCGGCATGCACCTCCTCGTGCCCGGTGTTCTGGACCGACGGCCAGTACTTCGGCCCGGCTGCGATCGTCAACGCGCACCGGTTCATCTTCGACTCGCGCGACGACGCGGGCGATGTGCGCCTGGACATCCTCAACGACAAGGAGGGCGTGTGGCGCTGCCGCACCACCTTCAACTGCACCGAGGCGTGCCCGCGCGGCATCGAGGTGACCAAGGCCATCGCGGAGGTCAAGCAGGCCGTCCTGCGCGGCGGCCGCTGACGAGACGCCCCCGCGACATGCGCGCCCGACTGACCCGTTCAGCCGGGCGCGCTGTCGTCCTGGCCCGGCGCACGACACGGCTGCTCCCCATCCGGGTGTGGCGACGCTTCCTTCGCCGCAACGGCTTCCTGTTGTCGGCGGGCATGGCCTACCAGGCGCTCTTCGCGCTGTTCGCCCTGCTCTATGCCGCGTTCGCCGTCGCCGGCATCTGGGTGGGCGGCAGCGGCCCCGCGATCGATGCGCTGATCCGCGTCGCCAACAGCTACCTCCCCGGGGTCATCAGCGATGCCGGGACCGGACTGGCGACGGTCGAGCAGGTGCATGAGGTGGCGGCGAGCACCGCGGGTGCCTTCACCGTCACCGGCCTGATCGCGATGGCCGTCGTGCTGTGGACCGCCATCGGCGCGGTGACCTTCACCCGTCGCGCCGTCCGCGATGTCTTCGGGCTGCCCTTCGACCCGCGCGGCTATCTGCTCCTGAAGGTGCGCGACGCCGCCGCGGCTCTGGCGTTCGGGATCGCGCTGCTGGCCGGCGCGGCCCTGTCGGTCGGGGGCGTCTGGGCGCTCACCCAGCTCTTCGACCTGCTCGGCTGGCAGATGCCGGACGGCGCGTACCCGGCTCTCGTGCGCGGATCCTCGGTGCTGGTGATCGTCGCCATCGACATCGCCGCGATCGCGCTGCTCGTGCGCTTCCTCACCGGCACATCGATCCGCTGGCGCACGATCTGGCCCGGTGCGGCACTCGGCGGCACCGCCGTGGCGGCGCTCCAGCTCGGCGCGGGTCTGCTGTTCGCGCACACGCCCGGCAACCCGCTGCTGGCGGCCTTCGCGGTCATGGTGGCGCTGCTGCTGTGGTGCCGGCTCGTCGCCGCCGTCATCCTGCTGTCGGCGACCTGGATCGCCATCGGCGCACACGACCGGGGGGAGCCCCTCGAACGACCGGGCGCGGGCGCCCACCGAGCGGCGCGACGTGTCGGGGGCCCTCGTTAGGCTTGTGGCATGCCCCATCTGCGTATCGCCTCTGTCAACGTCAACGGGATCCGCGCGGCGGTCCGCAACGGCATGCGCGCCTGGCTGGACGCGGCAGACGTCGACATCCTCACTCTTCAGGAGGTGCGCGGCCAGGACGAGCATCTCGCTGCGGCGTTCCCGGATTGGTCGATACTGCACGATGCGGCCACGGCGAAGGGCCGCGCGGGCGTCGCCGTGCTGAGCCGCACGCCGGCCACCGCATTCCGCACCGCACTGGGCGCGGACGACTTCGATTCGGCCGGGCGGTGGCTGGAGGCCGATTTCGAGATCGGCGGGATCCCGCTCACGGTGGTCAGCGCCTACGTGCACTCCGGGGAGGCCGACACGCCCAAGCAGGATGAGAAGTGGAAGTTCCTCGACGCGATGACGGTGCGCATGACGCAGCTCGGCGCGGATGGGGCCCACGCCCTCGTCACGGGCGACCTCAACGTCGGGCATCGCCCACTCGACATCCTGAACTGGAAGGGCAATGTCAAGAAGTCCGGCTTCCTGGCCCGTGAGCGCGCCTACTTCGACCGCTTCCTCGGCGCCGCAGGTGAGCCGGTGACCGGGCAGGAGGGCGTCGGTCGCGGGATGGTCGGGCAGCTCAGCGACACACGGCCGTTCGCGCCGGAGGGCGGCGGCACGGGGATCGGCTGGATCGACGTGGGCCGATCCGCGCACGGCGAGGTCGACGGGCCGTACACCTGGTGGTCGATGCGCGGAAAGGCCTTCGACAACGACTCCGGCTGGCGCATCGACTATCACCTCGCGACGCCCTCGCTCGCGAACCGGGCCACCGGATACTCCGTGGCACGTGCGGCCACGTATGCCGAGCGGTGGAGCGATCACGCACCGGTGATCGTGGACTACACCTACTGAGCCGATGCGCGGTCGACCGTCGCGTCACGAACCTCCCCGTAGGATTGAGCTGTGACCCAGCGACCACGCCTCTACTCCGGAATGCAGCCCTCCGCCGACTCGCTCCAGGCCGGCAACTACATCGGGGCGCTCCTGCAGTGGCGTGAGATGCAGACCTCGTTCGACGCGTTCTTCTCGGTCGTCGATCTGCACGCCATCACGGTGCCGCAGGATCCGGCAGAGCTGCGCGAGAAGACCAGGCGGACGGCGGCGCAGTACATCGCCGCGGGGATCGAGCCGTCGAAGTCGACCCTGTACGTGCAGTCGCACGTGCGCGCGCACGCGGAACTGGCCTGGATCCTCAGCACCATCACCGGCTTCGGCGAGGCCGGCCGCATGACGCAGTTCAAGGACAAGTCGGCGCGCTACGGTGCGGACTCCACCTCGGTGGGCCTGTTCACCTATCCCGTCCTGATGGCCGCCGACATCCTGCTCTACCAGAGCGAGCTGGTGCCGGTCGGCGACGACCAGAAGCAGCACGTGGAGCTCACCCGCGACCTCGCCGAGCGGTTCAACAAGCGCTTCGGCGAGGCGTTCACGATCCCGAAGGCGGTCATCCAGAAGGACACCGCTCGCATCTACGACCTGCAGAACCCCACCTCGAAGATGTCGAAATCCGCCGAGAGCGACGCGGGCGTGCTGTGGCTGCTCGACGACCCCGCGAAGTCGGCGAAGAAGATCATGCGCGCGGTGACCGACACCGAGGGCACGGTCCGCTACGACCGCGACGGCAAGCCGGGCGTCTCGAACCTGCTCACCATCTATGCGGCCCTCACGGGCCGGCAGATCGGCGCCATCGAGGACGAGTATGCGGGGCGCGGCTACGGCGACTTCAAGAAGGGTCTCGCCGAAGTCGTGGTGGAGGAGTTCGGTCCTGTCCGCGAGCGTGCGAACGCGCTTCTCGACGACCCGGCCGAGCTCGACCGCCTTCTGGCCGTCAACGCGGCCAAGGCGGATGCGGTCGCGGATGCCACTCTCGCCGACGTGTACGACAAGGTCGGGCTGCTCCGTCGCGTGTGACGGGGCAGCGACTTCCAGGAGGAGCGACGTGACGGATCAGAATCCTCGGTTCCCCGCCCCAGGTGGCGGCTCGCCGTACGGATCGGCGCCGGCGCCAGCATCCTCCGTGCCGCCGGTTCCCGCAGCCCCTCCCGGCGCCTATGGGGTCCCGGTCGGCGGCTACCTGATGCCCGTCGGCGGATATCAGGTTCCCCCGACCGAGCGGGCGCCGTCCAAGCGCACCGGGGCCCTCGCCCTGGTCGCCGCTCTGCTCGCCGCCGTGGTCGCACCGATCGTCGGCGGGGTGCTCGCGCTGCAGATCGGGCTGCAGGTGCTCATCGACGACCTCATCCTGATGTCGGGCGACATCGCGTTCTCGGCGCTGTCGCCCGTGCGCACCCAGGTCCTGTGGATCGAGATCACCTTCTGGGCCGCGACCGTGCTGGGCGTCGCCGCACTCGTGCTCGGAATCGTGGCGACGGCTCGGCGGCGCGGACGCGGCATGGGGATCACGGCCATCGTGCTCGCGGTGCTCGGCCCGGCGTTCTTCTTCTTCGGCGCGTCGATCCTGTTCGGCGTCGGGAACGGGATCGCCTACCCGCAGTCGCTCTGACGCGGCTCAACCGCGGGAGTGGTGCTTCTGCTGCGCGGCGAGCAGTCCCTCGTCGACCAGCTGCTCCACGGCGTCGGCCACATCCGAGAGGAAGATCGGCAGCGTCTTCCTCTCGTCAGAGCCGAACGGGGCGAGCACCCAGTCCGCCGGGTCCTGCCGTCCAGGGGGACGACCGATCCCCGCACGCACGCGAGGGAACTCCGGCGTGTCCAGGGCGCGGGCGATGTCGCGCACGCCGTTGTGGCCGCCGTGCCCGCCGCCGGTCTTGAGCCGGATGCTGTCGAACGGGATGTCGAGTTCGTCGTGCACGACCACGACATGTGCGGCGTCGACCGAGTAGAAGCGGGCGAGCGCTGCGACGGGCGCGCCCGAGACGTTCATGTAGCAGTTGAGCTTGGCGAGCACGAGCCTGTCTCCACCGGGCCGCAGCCAGGTCTCGACCACGCGTGCCCCGGCCTTGTGCTCCCGGAAGCGCTCTCCGCGGCGCGCGGCGAGCTCGTCCACCACCATCTGGCCGATGTTGTGGCGGGTGGGCGCGTATCGCGGCCCCGGGTTGCCGAGACCGACGATCAGCCACGTGGACGTCATGCTCAGTTCCTCTCGACGGATAGGAGAAGGGGACGCGAGCAGCTCGCGTCCCCTTCCCCGTTGAAACGTCAGCGGATCACTCCGCGGCGGCCTCCTCGGCCGGAGCCTCCTCGGCGGGGGCCTCGGCCGCGGGGGCCTCGTCCTCGACCGGAGCGGCGGGCACCGAGATCGCGACCACGAGGGTCTCGGGGTCCGCGACGAGGGTGACGCCCTTCGGGAGCTTGACGTCACCGGCGGTGATGTGAGCGCCCTCCTCGAGGCCCTCGACGGAGACCTCGACGTGCTCCGGGATGTGCGTCGCCTCGGCCTCGACCGAGAGGGTCGTGGCGTCGAGGTTGGCGATGGTGCCGGCGAACGACTCGCCGACCAGCACGACGGGAAGATCGATCGCGACCTTCTCGCCCTTCTTCACGACCAGCAGGTCGATGTGCTCGATGATCTGGTGCACCGGGTCCTTCTGCACGTCCTTGACCAGGGCGAGCTGCGAGCTGCCCTCGATGTCGAGTTCGAGCAGGGCGTTGGCGCGACGGATGATCAGCGACACCTGGTGACCGGGCAGCGCGACGTGCACGGGCTCTGTGCCGTGGCCGTAGATGACGGCGGGGATCTTGCCGGCGGCGCGCAGGCGGCGGGCGAAGCCCTTGCCGAAGTTCGTGCGAAGGTCGGCGTGGACCTTGTTCTCGTCAGACATGTGGTTCTCCTTCAGGACGCACGGGCCGGGCCGCGCGGTGGTCATGGGATCGGCGCCTCGGATGCGGACACGAGGACGCGGGATCATGCACGAGGACGACCACACACCACCGCGTCGATAACGGATGAGCGCGTGCGCGCCATCCCTCGCCGAGGAACGCCTCCATGCTACCCGAAAAGCTCGGTAGGCTGTTGCCATGCTCGATGCCGCCTTCCTCTCGCACGTCGTCCTCTGGCTGATCGGCGCGATCGCCGTCTGCGGAGTCGTGTCCTCCATCGCCGCGATGTTCGCGATGGGCCGCTCGGGCTACCGCAAGGACTGACCCGTCACAGGGACGTCCGCGCCGATCGGCCGACGGTAATCTGAGATCACCGTCATCCACGATCGAGGAGCTCTCAGTGCCCGAAGCATCAGCCAACATCGGAGTCGTCGGACTCGCCGTCATGGGCTCGAATCTCGCCCGCAACCTCGCCAGTCGCGAGGGGAACACGGTGGCGGTGCTGAACCGCAGCCGCGCGAAGACCGACGAACTGCTGAGCGCACATCCCGAGGCCGGATTCATCCCCGCGTTCTCGTACGAGGAGTTCGCGGCGAGCCTGCAGAAGCCGCGTACGGCGATCATCATGGTCAAGGCCGGTGCAGGCACGGACGCTGTGATCGACGAGCTCGTCCGCGTCTTCGAGCCCGGCGACATCATCGTCGACGGCGGCAACGCCTATTTCCCCGACACCATCCGCCGCGAGAAGACGGTGCGTGACACCGGCATCAACTTCGTGGGTGCCGGGATCTCCGGTGGCGAGGAGGGCGCCCTGCTCGGTCCGAGCATCATGCCCGGCGGTTCCGACGAGTCCTGGGTCACGCTCGGGCCGATCCTGAAGTCGATCGCCGCGGTCGCCGAGGGCGAGCCCTGCGTCACCCACGTCGGCCACGACGGCGCGGGCCACTTCGTGAAGATGGTGCACAACGGCATCGAGTACGCCGACATGCAGCTGATCGCCGAGGCCTACGACCTGATCCGTCGCGGCACGGGCCGCACCCCCGCAGAGATCGCCGACATCTTCGGTGAGTGGAACGCCGGCGAGCTCGAGTCGTACCTCATCGAGATCACCGCCGAGGTCCTGCGCCAGGTGGACGCCGGCACCGGCAAGCCGCTCGTCGACGTCATCGTCGACCAGGCGGGGGCCAAGGGCACCGGCGCATGGACCGTGCAGACCGCGCTGTCGCTCGGCGTGCCCGTCTCGGGCATCGCCGAAGCGACCTTCGCGCGCTCGCTGTCGTCCCACCCCGAGCAGCGTGCCGTCGCCGGCGCCCTTCCCGGCCCCGCAGACGCGTTCACGGTCGCCGATCCCGAGGCGTTCATCGAGGACGTGCGCCTGGCGCTGTACGCGTCGAAGATCGTCGCGTACTCGCAGGGCTTCGACGAGATCCGGGCAGGCGCCGCCGAGTACGACTGGAACATCGACCTGGGAGCGATCTCGAAGATCTGGCGCGGAGGCTGCATCATCCGCGCCCAGTTCCTCAACCGGATCGCCGACGCCTACGCCGAGGCACCCGAGCTGCCCGTGCTGATGACGGCGCCGTACTTCGCCGAGGCGCTCACCCGGGCGCAGGCCGCGTGGCGGCGCGTGGTCATCGCGGCGACGCAGGCAGGCATCCCGGTCCCGGCGTTCGCGTCGTCGCTGTCGTACTACGACGGCCTTCGCGCCGACCGTCTCCCGGCCGCCCTCGTGCAGGGTCAGCGCGACTTCTTCGGCGCTCACACCTACCGCCGCATCGACAAGGCCGGCACCTTCCACACGCTCTGGTCCGGCGACCGCAGCGAGGTCGAGGCCGAGGACACGCACTGACGCTCGCGTCTCGGGCCGACCTACGAAGGAACTCCACAGTGTTCACATAGGATTCGCTATGGATTCTCTATGACTGTGCGCCCACAATGAGTGCATGAGCCACGATCACCCCGACCTGCGCCGCTCCGACGGCGCTCCGCTGCGGATCCTCGCGGTCGATGACGAGCCGATGCTCACGGATCTTCTCGCGATGGCCCTGCGGATGGAGGGCTGGGAGGTGCGCACCGCGGGTTCCGGACTCGAGGCGCTGCAGGTCGCACGCGACTTCGAGCCCGATGCGCTGGTGCTCGACGTGATGATGCCCGACCTCGACGGCATGGGCGTGCTGCGCCGGCTGCGCGAGGCGGGCAACCTCGTCCCCGTGGTGTTCCTCACCGCGAAGGACTCGGTGGGCGACCGCATCGCCGGGCTGACCGCGGGCGGCGACGACTATGTCACGAAGCCGTTCAGTCTCGAGGAGGTCATCGCGCGACTGCGCGCCGTGATCCGCCGGTCGGGGCAGGGCCGGACCGAGGACGAGCAGTCGATCCTGCGGGTGGCCGACCTGTCGCTCAACGAGGACAGCCACGAGGTGATCCGCGGCGACGACGAGATCGAGCTGACAGCCACCGAGTTCGAGCTGCTGCGCTTCCTCATGCGCAACGAGCGCCGCGTCCTGTCCAAGGCGCAGATCCTCGACCGGGTGTGGAGCTACGACTTCGGGGGCAAGTCCTCGGTGGTCGAGCTGTACATCTCGTACCTGCGCAAGAAGATCGACGCGGGGCGGACTCCGCTGCTGCACACCGTGCGCGGCGTCGGCTACATGATCAAGTCACCGCAGTAGCCCATCGTGTTCACCCGTCCGGTGAGCCTGCAGGCGCGGCTGATGGCCGCCGTGATCGGGTTCGTCTCCCTCATCCTGGTGGTGGTCGCCGTCATCACGAGCGCCACGCTCGGCGGTGCTCTCGAACAGCGGCTGCAGGAGCAGCTGAGCGGCTATTCGGCAGCGACGACGAAGCTGGTGGCGAACGCGGAGCCGCTGTCCTCTCTGAACGGCACGCCTCTGACCGCCGAACGCGTCCTCACCGGCCAGCGCGTTCCGGCCGGCCTGCTGCTCGCGGTGCAACAGGATGGGCAGCCGGCTTCCGGTGTGATCGTGACCACAGACGGCGCCCGAAGCCTGACCAGCGGCGAGCTCTTCGAGCTCACCGACTCCCTGCGCGGCGCGAGCGTTGCGCAAGTTTCTCTGTCCGCCGGCTCTTATCTCGCGACGATCTCCCAGACGCACGACGGCACCATCGTTGTGACCGGTCTCTCCCGGTCCGAGATCCAGCGCACACTCGGCGACCTGTTCACGGTGATCGCTCTGGCGACCCTGGGCGGCCTGCTGCTGCTGGCGCTGACCACCGCGCTCACGATCAGCATGGGTCTGCGACCGCTGCGCGCGGTCGCCGCGACCGCCACCCGCGTCGCGGGTCAGCCGCTCGACCGGGGCGAGGTGAGCATCACCGAGCGAGTGCCGGAGTACGAGGCCGACCCCCGCACCGAGGTCGGCCGGGTGGGCATCGCCCTGAACACCCTGCTCGACCACGTCGACACCTCGCTCGCGGCGCGTCAGCGCAACGAGGAGCGCATGCGGCGATTCGTCGCGGATGCCAGCCACGAGCTGCGCACCCCGCTGGCATCCATCCGCGGCTACTCGGAGCTCTCGCTGCGCGCGATCCGGCAGGCGCAGGACGCGGTCGACGGCGCGCAGACCCTGGAGAGCACGACGTCCGCGCTGGAGCGCATCCAGGCGCAGTCGCTGCGGATGACGAGACTCGTCGAGGACCTGCTGCTGCTGGCGCGACTCGACGAGGGACGCGAGCTCGTGTACAAGGACATCGACCTCACCCGTCTCGCCGTCGAGGCGCTCACCGATGCACAGCCCACCGGGCAGGAGCACTCGTGGGAGCTCGAGGTCCCCGAAGAGCCGGTGATGCTCTCCGGCGACGCCGGTCGGCTCCATCAGGTGCTGGCGAATCTGCTCGCCAACGCGCGCACGCACACCCCGCCGGGCACGAGGATCACGCTGTCGCTGACCACGGAGCAGAGAACCGCGGTGCTCCGGGTGCACGACGACGGACCCGGCATCGACTCCGAGGTCCGTGACGAGCTGTTCGCGCGGTTCGCGCGGGGCGACGTCTCGCGGGCACGCCAGACCGGCGGCACCGGGCTCGGACTCGCCATCGTGAAGGCGATCGTCGAGGGGCATGGCGGCACGATCGAGGTGGACAGCACTCCGGGCGACACGACCTTCACCGTGCGCCTGCCGGTCGTCGACGCGGATGCCGCGGCGCCGCGAAGCCCGTCGGCCGCGCCACCGCCGCCCCTTCCCCCGGCTCAGTAACCGGCGAACGCGTCGGTGGTCAGGCTCCGGGCCTTCTGCAGGGCGGGAGCGAGATCCGCGATCAGCCGCGGCGGACCGGAGATGAAGGCATGGCGTGCGGCGATGTCCGGCACCACCCGCTCCAGCCCTTCCGCGTCCAGGCGGACGCCCTGCGCCCAGCTCCACTCCGGCGCGAGACCGACCGGCTCGTCGCGGGTGAACACGATCGCCCGCACGCCCGTCGCCTCCAGCTCGTCACGGAAGGCGAGCTCGGCGGCCTCTGACGCGACGTACACGAGCACGACGTCACGGTGAGCGCCGAGCGCCTGCAGCTGACGCAGCTGAGAGACGAACGGCGTCACTCCGATGCCCGCCGCCACCATCAGCGTCGGCGCACCGCCGCGCGGCAGCACGAAGTCGCCCCAGGTTCCGGTGACCGCGAGCACGGCCCCCGGCTGCGCCGCCTTGAGCGCTCGCTTGTAGCTGGAGGGATGCTTCTGATCGCCGTCCTTGTAGGCGATGCGCAGCGTCGGAAGATCGGCCGGCGCCGAGACGATGCTGAACTCGCGCCGCGTGCCGCGGGCATCCGGATGCCGGTGCGGCACGTCGAGCTCCAGGTACTGCCCCGGCAGGAAGCGCAGCCGTCCCTTCGTGCGGAACGTGAGCTCCTGCGCTGTCGGGGTCACGAACCGGCGTCGCTCGAGCACCAGTCGCACCGACCCGCGCAGCGCGAAGGCGAACGCCAGCAGATTGCCGAGCAGCAGAGCCCGCTCCTGTCCGAGCGTGAGGAGATCGCCCATCGGGATCGGCCATCCGGCGAGCACGCCGACCAGGCCGGCGACGCTGAACTGCTGCCAGCGGCGCGGGGGCAGGGTCAGGGGCTCGGAGAGCATGAAGGCGCCGAGGAAGAGGAACGGGGTCTGCGTGAGCGTGAGGACGAGGGCATCGGCGAGCACGAAGTCCAGCCCGGCGGCCGGCAGCTGCACGGCCTGACGGAGCACCGAGGCCGCCACGACCACGAGCAGGAAGACCAGGACGATGCGCACCTTCTCGGTCCGCCACAGGACGATCAGGCCCAGCACCGCGACGGCAGCGGCGAGCGCGGGCGTGCTCACCCACCACGACGAGAAGGCGCCCAGGCCCGACACCGTGACGACGGTGGCGCCGAAGGCGGCGGGATTGAGGATGTGACGGCCGCGCCACGCGATCAGGTACTTCGACAGGCTGGCGACGCCACCGGCGAGGGCGGTGGCGGCGAGCCCGGGCAGCGTGAGCGTGGGCTGCAGCACGAACAGCAGGATCAGCGCGGTCACCAGCGACGACTCGACCCGCCAGGGCAGCCGCAGGATGCGCTGCGCGGCGGCGTCCACGGCCGATATCACGAGGGCGAGCACGGCGAAGGTGGCCAGTATCTCCGCCGGCGTCGGCCCGACGAGCTCCGCGAGCGACAGTGCGATGGCGATCACCGCCAGGGCCGCGAGGGCGAAGAGCACGAGCCGGTACATCGAGATGGCGCCGAGCACGGCGAGCACACGCTGCCGCAGCGCTGTGAGAGATGCGATCACTCTTCCACTCTTCCTCATCTTTCCGGGCGCGGGCCCGAACGGGTGAACAGCTCGCCGTCGAAGCCGCCGGATCGCTGGACGCGTCCGTCTGTCGACATCCGCACCCATTCCGCGCCCCACGCGCCGGCGAGCTCCGCGCCGCCGTCGAAGAACAGCGCGGTGGCCGTCGCGTCGGCGTGCATGGCGTCGTCGGCGACCGCCCAGGTGGCGGCCCAGGTGCGCACGGGGACGCCGGTGCGGGCGTCGAGCACGTGGTGCAGCCCTTCGCCCCATGCGCGGCGGTTGACGGCCGAGGCGCACAGCGCACGATCGGTCACCTCGACGACGCCGATCGCCGAGGTCGCGTCGTAAGGATGCTCCAGGGCCACGCGAGCCGTTCCGCCGTGCACGCGCAGGTCACCGCCGGCGTCGACGATCACCCGGCCGTCGACGTCGGTGAGCAGCTCGCTCACGAGATCGACGAGCCGCCCCTTGCCCAGAGCACCCACGTCGATCAGTGCGGGCGCGGTGAGGCTCAGCTCGGATGCCGACCAGCGCAGCATCCGCTCCCACGCCTCCGGCGCGGAACGCGGCGGTCCCGCCCTGAGGGTCGTCGCGGCATCGTAGCCGAGAGCCTCGAGCCCTTCGCCGACGAGCGGGTTCACGGCGCCGCCGGTCGCCGCTGACAGCTCTCGGTAGGCGTCGAGCATCGCCACGGCGTGGTCGGGCGCCGCCACGGCTCCCCCGTGCCGGCGCAGATGCGAGACGACGGAATCCGCACGGAACCGCGACCATGCCGCGTCGAAGGCGGAGATCACCCGGAGGATCTCTGCCCGATGCTCGGACGGCAGCGGCTCCTGCGTCTCGATCTCCCAGCCGGTGCCGATCGCCTCGAAGCGCCAGCTGCTCACCGGCACCCCCGGATCATTCGGCGGCGGCCGACTTGATCGCCTCGACGGCCTTGTCGAACCCGCCGCTCGTCAGCGAGGAGCCGGCCACCCGGTCGACGTCGAGCTCGTCGAGCTTCTTCCCCACGACGACGTCGGCGATGCCGTCGATGAACTGACCCTGGTAGTTCTCGGTCTCCCGGGCGATCGGGTCGCCGGTCACCTCGACGTCGGTGACGATGTCGTCCTCGAGGGTGAGGGTGACCGAGATCGTCTCCACGGTCTCCGGCGTCTGATACGAGCCCTCGGCCGTGTACTCCCCGTCCGCGTAAGGGGCGGCGGTCGAGGAGTCCCCGGCGGCGTCCGAGGTCGAAGGCTGCTCGTCGGCGTCGGCGGCACCGGAGCATCCGGCGAGCAGCAGAGCACCGGCGATGCCGGCGAGTGCGGTTCCGTTTCGGAGGGCGGGATGCGCGTTCATGCACCCAGCTTCGAGCATCCGGCTATGAGCGACCCGGATGTTCGTCGCTCAGGCGTCTCCGTTGAACATGCTCGTCACCGAGCCGTCCTCGAACACCTGTCTGATCGCCGTCGCGAGCAGCGGTGCGATCGGAAGGATAGTCAGCGTGTCCCAGCGACGGGATTCGGTGAGCGGGATGGTGTCGGTCACGACCACCTGATCGATCGACGAGTCCTGCAGCCGATCGGAGGCCGGGTCGCTGAAGATCGCATGGGTGGCGGCGACGATCACCTTGCGGGCGCCGTTGGCCTTGAGCGCCTGGGCGGCCTTGACGATCGTTCCGCCCGTGTCGATCATGTCGTCGACGAGCAGGCAGGTGCGATCGTCGACGGTGCCGACGATCTCGTGCACGGAGACCTGGTTGGCCACCTTCGGGTCGCGGCGCTTGTGGATGATCGCGAGCGGCGCGCCGAGGCTGTCGGACCACGTGTCGGCGACGCGCACACGGCCCATGTCGGGCGAGACGATGGTGAGCGTCTCACGGTCCTCTGGCGTGAGCGTGCCCTCGAAGTGCTCGAGCAGCACCGGCTTCGCGAACAGGTGGTCGACCGGGCCGTCGAAGAAGCCCTGGATCTGCGCGGCATGCAGGTCGACGCTCATGACACGGTCGGCACCGGCCGTCTTGAGCATGTCGGCGACGAGGCGGGCGGAGATCGGCTCGCGGCCGCGGCCCTTCTTGTCCTGGCGGGAGTAGGGGTAGTACGGGGCGACGACCGTGATGCGCTTGGCGGAGGCGCGCTTGGCGGCATCGAGCATGATGAGCGTCTCCATGAGCCACTCGTTCACCGGCTCGCCGAAGGACTGCACGATGAAGAGGTCGCAGCCGCGGATGGACACCTCGAAGCGGGCGTAGATCTCACCGGAGGCGAACGTGCGGTGCTCGACGGGGGCGATCTCCTGACCCAGTGCTGCCGCGACGGCGGCGGTCAGCTCGGGGTGCGAGCGCCCTCCCGCGACGACGAGCCGCTTCTTCGTCTTGGCGATCAGCCCTGGTGCGACGCCGTTCTCGCGATCCAGTGCCACCGTCTTCTTCTTGCGCCCCATCGGTCCGCCTATTCCGCCGATCGTTCCCGCGCGGCGGCATCCGCCGCGCCGGTTCCTGCTCTGTTCTTCTCGACCCACCCCTCGATGTTGCGCTGGGGGGCGACGCTCATGGCCAGCGAGCCAGCGGGGACGTCCTTGCGGACGACGGCGCCTGCACCGGTCTTCGCACCTGCTCCCAGCCTAACGGGCGCGACGAGCACCGTGTGCGAGCCGGTGTGCACCTCATCGCCGATCTCGGTGCGGTGCTTGTTCACGTCGTCGTAGTTCGCCGTGATCGTGCTGGCGCCCAGGTTCACGCCGCGTCCGATTGTCGCATCCCCGACGTAGGACAGATGCGGGACCTTGCTGCCTTCGCCGATCTGGGCGTTCTTCGTCTCGACATAGGCGCCGATCTTGCCGTCAGCACCCAGCACCGTGCCCGGGCGGAGGAACGAGAACGGCCCGACGGTGGCCCTGGCGCCGATGACGGCCAGGTTCGCGTCGGTGCGGCGCACCACGGCGTCCTCACCGACCTCGCAGTCGACCAGCGTGGTGTCGGGGCCGACGACCGCGCCGGAGGAGATGGTGCTGGCGCGCAGGATCTGCGTGTTCGGCAGGATCGTCACGTCGGGCGCGAGCGTCGCGTCGTCGTCGATCCAGGTGGTGGCGGGATCGATGACCGTCACGCCCTCGCGCTGCCAGCGGCGCACGATGCGGGCATTGAGGAGGCTTCCGACGAGGGCGAGCTGCGCGCGGTCGTTGACGCCGTACGTGACGGTGACGTCGGAGACCACGGATGCCGCGACCCGGTCGCCGTCGCGACGGAGCAGACCCGGGACATCGGTGAGGTACATCTCGCCCTGCGCGTTGTCCACGCCGATCTCGGGAAGATAGCGGCGCAGCGTCTGGGCGCGGAACACGTACATGCCCGCGTTGATCTCGCGGACCGCGGCTTCGTCGTCGCTGGCGTCCTTCTGCTCCACAATGCGGTCGACGCCGCCGTCGGCATCCCGAATGACGCGCCCGTAGCCGGTCGGGTCGTCGACGACGGCCGTCATCAGCGTGGCCGGGGCACCCGCCGCGCGATGCTCGCGGAGGAACCCGGCGAGCGTGTCCGCATCCGCGAGGGGGCAGTCGCCGGAGAGGACGAGCACGTCGCCGCCGAAGTCGGCGGGCAGCGCATCGAGCGCGACCTGCACAGCCCTGCCCGTGCCGGGGACATCGTCCTGATCGACGAACACGGCGTCGGGGTAGTCGGCGGCGAGCGCGGCGACGACCTGATCGCGCTCATGGCGCACGACCACCTCGATGTGCTGCGCGCCTAGCGCGTGCGCGGTGTTGAGCACGTGACCGACCAGTGGGCGCCCGCCGATCTCGTGCAGCACCTTGGGCAGCCGCGAGCGCATCCGCGTTCCCTGGCCCGCGGCGAGGACGATGATGGCGAGGTTGTCGAAAGTCGACGCGTTGTTCTCCGTCATGCTCCGCCGCCAGGATTCGAACCTGAACCTCACAGCTCCAAAGGCTGTCGTGCTGCCGTTACACCACGGCGGACCGCGGCGGCGCCGAGAGCGCGACCGCGTGACAAGTCTGCCACGACCGGGCCTGTGAGCCCGCCCGCCCGCGACGCCGAGCGCGCACGTCCGGCGATGCCCGCCGGTGCGCGATGATGGAGGGATGAGGGAGACGGATGAGGTCGATCGGATCGTCAGCGCGTGGAACGTGCAGCGCCCCGACCTGGACTTCTCGCCGCTCGAGGTGCTCTCCCGCATGGATCGGCTCTCCCGTCAACTCGACCGGGCGCGCCGGGACGTGTTCCACCGCAGCGACATCGAGCCGTGGGAGTGGGACGTGCTCTCCGCGCTGCGTCGCGCGGGCGCGCCGTTCCAGCTCTCGCCCAAGCAGCTGCTGCAGCAGACGCTCGTCAGCAGCGGCACCATGACCAACCGCATCGACCGCCTGGTGGGCCGGCGCTTCGTGCGGCGCGAAGCGGACCCCGGCGACGGCCGCAGCATCCTCGTCATCCTCACCGACGACGGCAGGATCCGGGTGGACGCGGCCATCACCCGCCTCGTCGACGCCGAGGCCGAGCTGCTGCGTGCGCTCCCCCGCTCGGACCGCGACCGGCTGGCGGGTCTGCTGCGCAAGCTCAGCCTGACCTTCGACTCGTGATGGCGATGGCCTCTCCGCTGCCCGTGCGCGACGGGGTCGGCGCGACCCGCCTGCACCTGCCGATGAGCGGTCCCTGGCCCACGATCGGCGCGTACATGGCCGAGCGGTTCTTCCACCTCGACCCGGAGCGGCTTCTGCGCCGATTCGATCGCGGTGAGATCGTCGCGCGCGACGGGACGACGCTGACCCGGGAGACGGCGCTGGGCGCCCACGAGTTCGTCTGGTACTACCGCGAGCCGCCGGTGGAGCGCGAGATCCCCTTCGAGATCGACGTGCTGCATCAGGACCGCGACCTGGTCGTCGCCGACAAGCCGCACTTCCTCCCGACGACGCCGGGCGGCAAGTACCTCCAGAACTCCGCGCTGGTGCGGCTGCGCAACCTGCTCGGGCTGGCGGAGCTCACCCCCATCCACCGGCTGGACCGGGCGACCGCGGGACTGCTGATGTTCTCGGTGCGCCCCGAGACGCGCGGCGCGTATCAGCTGCTCTTCGAGCGGCGTCAGGTCGAGAAGGTCTACGAGGCGGTGTCGGCGCTGCCTGCCGGCTGGGATGCCGCATCGCCCGCTCTGGGCGGCGAGTCGTTCCCGATCGTCTACCGCAACCACATCGAGAAGCTGCGGGCGCAGGTGTGCGTGCAGGTCGATGCCGGGCGCGAGCCCAATTCCGAGACGCTCGTCGAGCTGATCGGCTCCGACGACCGCGTTCTGCACACGCGGCTGCGTCCGCACTCCGGGAAGATGCACCAGTTGCGGGTGCATCTGGCCGCGCTCGGCGCCGGCATCCTGAACGACGGCTTCTACCCGGAGCTGCTGCCCGAGGCGGCGGACGACTTCGACAGGCCGCTGCAGCTGCTGGCGCGCGAACTGCGCTTCGTCGACCCGATCACGGGCGAGCCGCGCGAGTTCACGACCCGGCGGACGCTGCAGGACGCCCCGCGAGCGCGCTAGGTCATCGCACGGCTAGCGCCTCATGATGCGCCGCGCCAGCCACGTCCCCAGTGTCTGGGCGAGATGCACGAAGACCACGATCAGCAGCACGGCCGCCCACATCACGACGGGCTCGAACTGGCGGCGGCCGTACGTGAGGGCGAAGTTGCCGAGGCCGCCCGCGCCGATGTACCCGGCCATCGCGGTCATGTCGATCAGCGCCACGATCACGAAGGTGTAGCCGAGCACGAGCGGCCCCAGAGCCTCGGGGATCACGACGGTGAACAGCGTGCGCCAGGGCCCCGCGCCCATCGCGCGGGCGGCTTCGATGACGCCGGGCGAGACACCCACCAGGTGCTGCTCGACGATGCGCCCGATCGCGAACATCGATGCGACGACGAGCGCCACGATCGCGGCGTTCGTGCCGATCCCGCTGCCCACGACGAAGCGAGAGAACGGGATGAGGACCGTGATGAGGATCACGAACGGGATCGGTCTGAAGAAGTTGATGAACAGGTTGAGCAGGAAGGAGACGACGCGGTTCTGCAGCATCCCGCCCGGACGGGTGACATAGAGCCCGACACCGATCAGGCCGCCCAGGATGCCGCCGAACAGCAGTGTCAGCGAGACCATGTACAGCGTCTCGACCGCTGCTTCCCAGAACTCCGGGGCGAGTTCGACCAGGCGATCCATCAGCGCGTCTCCTCCCGGTCGATGTCGGTCACATCGACCTGTCGGCCGATCCGGGCGAGGGCCTCGTCGATGACCGCGTCGTCACCGCGGATCGCGAGGGTCAGATGTCCGAAGGCGCGCCCCCGGATGTCGTTGATGCCGCCGTAGACCAGCTCGAACTCGAGGCCCGCCTCAGCGAGATCGACGAAGAGTTGCGCCTGGGAGGGACCGCCGTCGCGGAACGAGAAGGTGACGAGCCGCCCGGTGTGGCGCTCGCGCAGCACGACCCGCTCGGCAGGCGAGGGGATGCCCTTGACGACCGTGCTCACGAAGCGCTGCGAGGCGGGATGCTGCGGGGCCGAGAAGACCTCGAACACGTCGCCGTACTCGATGACGCGGCCCCGGTCCATCACGGCCACCTTGGTGGCGATGGTCTGGATGACGTCCATCTCGTGGGTGATCACCACGATCGTCACCCCCTGCTCCTCGTTGACGCGCTTGAGCAGGGCGAGCACCTCGTGCGTCGTCTCGGGGTCGAGGGCACTGGTGGCCTCGTCGGCGAGCAGGATCGCCGGACGCGTGGCGAGGGCTCTCGCGATGCCGACGCGCTGCTTCTGCCCGCCGGAGAGCTGCTCCGGATAGGAGCGGGCCTTGTCGCTGAGGCCGACGAAAGAGAGGAGCTCGGCGACGCGGGCATCGATGTCGGAGGACGTCCACCCGGCGAGCTTCAGGGGGTACGCGATGTTGGCCCTGACCGTCTTGGAGGAGAACAGGTTGAACTGCTGGAAGATCATGCCGATACCGCTGCGCACGCCGCGCAGCGCACGCTCGGAGAGCGCGGTGACCTCGAAGTCGCCGACCGTGATGCGCCCGCCGGTCGCCGGTTCCAGCGCGTTGATCAGCCGCACGAGTGTGGACTTGCCCGCACCGGAGTATCCGATGATGCCGTAGACGTCGCCCTTGTCGATGTGGAGGGTGACGTCGTCGACGGCGGTGATCTCCTCCCCCGCCTTGTGCGGGGACGGATATCGCTTCGACACGTTCTCGAGTGAGACGATCGGCATGGATTCTCTCCGGCTTCCGGGTGCGGGCGGGCGATTCGCAGCGCCGGCCACCCGACACGGAGAATCGGGCGGCGCGATGGGGCGCCGCCCGATTCTCTCAGATCGATGCGGGTCAGTTGTCGGCCGCGACGTCCTGCTGGACCTTCGCGAGAGTCTTCGCCAGCTCCTCGCGGGAGATCTGCACGGTCACACCCGTCCCGCCCGAGGACTCGGCGAGGCCCTTCTGCACGGCCTCGTCGGTCTGGAAGATGTCGACGAGCTTCAGGTAGGTCTCGTCGTCGACGTCCTCCGAGCGCGCCGCGAAGATGTTGACGTAGGGCGCGGCGGCCGGGTCGGAAGCGTCGTCCGTGAACAGGGCGTCGTCGAAGGACAGGCCGGCGCCCTCGACGAAGTCGTTGTTGACGATCGCTGCTGCGACATCCGGCAGCGCCTCGGGAGTCAGGGCTGCTTCGAGAGCCGTCACCTTGACCTTGGACTTCTCCTCGTCGACATCGGAGAGATCCGAGAACGGCGAGCCTCCGTCGGCGAGCTCGATCAGCCCGGCGGACTGAAGAACGAGCAGCCCGCGTGCCTGGTTGGACGCGTCATCCGGCACCGCGACGGTCTCGCCCTCCTTGATGTCCTTCACGTCGTCGTACTTCGACGAGTACAGGCCGAGCGGGTAGGTCTGGGTCGAGCCGATCACGGCCAGATCCTCACCGGAGGCCTCGTTGTACTGGGCGAGGTAGATGACGTGCTGGAACTGGTTGAGGTCGATCTCGCCCTCGGTCAGTGCCGGGTTGGGAAGCTCGTAGGAGCCGAAGTCCACGAGCTCGACGTCGATCCCCTCCTTCTCAGCGGCCTCGACGAACGCGGGCCACTGCGGGTCGCTCTTGCCGACGACGCCGATCCTGACCGGCTCGTCCTTCCCACCCGAGGCGGGCGCGGAGCCCCCGTCCGAGTTCGACGCGCATCCGGCCAGGGATGCGATGAGTGTGGCCGCGGCTGCTGCGGCGGCGAAGGTGGTGATGCGGCGGGACATGTGGTGGCCTCTTCCTCTCGTGGGGGACTCGAGAAACGCTACGTGCGCAGGCCGCAGCACATCGAATCGATGCGACACACGGCGTCACAGATGTCAGGCCACGTCGTCGGCATCGGGCTGAGCGGTCTCGGTCATCGCCTCGAAGAACGCCGTGACGGCGCCGCGCTCGCTCGGTGACAGGCCGGCGACCACATCGAAGCGTCGCGCGTGGGAGCGGCCCACGCTCTCCCTCGCGACGCGTCTGGTCTCCTCGGTCACCTCGATGGCCAGGCTGCGACGGTCAGTCGGGTGCGGCGCGCGGGTGACGTGCCGCCCCGCCTCGAGCCGATCCAGAAGCTTGGTGGTCGAAGCCGACGAGATGCCGAGGTGAGCGGCGATCAGTCCGGGAGTGACGACCATCCCCTGTCGCTGCGCCGCGATGAGCATGCGCAGTGCACGCATATCGGTGTCGCCCAGCTTCATGTACCGCCGCGAGGCCTCGTTCATCCGTCGCTCCGCCTCGCGCCACCGGTGCATGGCGTCGAGCACGCCGACGATGCCGGCGAGATCCTCGTCGGACAGGTGCGATCGCCGCACGATCTCCTGATCCGGATCCAGCCTCACCGGATCGTGCAGGACCACGCGCGCCTCCCCCGGCGCCTTTCGACTGACCATGTCCGTTACTTTATGCGAATTGAAGATATATAGTCGGTGTGCATCTAGCTTACCTAGCAAAGGAGAGGTGGGCACGTGGACGCTGAGGAGCGAGTGATCCTGCTCGACGAGGACGGCAGCCCGCGCGGCGTCGCGGTCAAGTCCGCCGTCCACACCGAGAGCACTCCCCTGCATCTCGCCTTCTCCTGCCATGTCGTGGACCAGGACGGCCGGATCCTGGTCACCCGCAGGGCGCTCGGCAAGGCGACATGGCCCGGCACCTGGACCAACGCGTTCTGCGGTCATCCCGAGCCGTTCGAGCCGATCCCCGATGCGGTCGCGCGCCGAGGTCGCCAGGAGCTCGGCCTCGAGCTGCGGGACATGCGGCTGGTGCTGCCCGACTTCCGCTACCGCGCCGTCGACGCCTCGGGGATCGTCGAGAACGAGGTGTGCCCGGTGTACACCGCTGTGGCCGTGGGACCGCTCGTGCCGCACCCCGACGAGGTGATGGAGCACCGGTGGGTGAACCCGGCCGACCTCGCGGCGTCCCTCACCACCGCACCGTGGGCGTTCAGTCCCTGGCTGGTGATGCAGGCCGAGCAGATGTCCGCCGCCGGCGGCAGCATCCGCGCGGAGGCCTGGGAGAGCGCGGCATGAGAGTGCCCGAGACGACGATCGCCACCGACGTGGACGCGGTGATCGGACGGTTCTTCGCCCAGCGCATCGAACGCGCGGATGCACGAGGAGCCCGGCACGGCGAGATCTGGCGCAGGGCCGCGGAGGCCACGAACGGCGGCAAGCGGCTGCGGCCGCGCCTGCTCCTACTCGCGCACGAGGCGCTCGGCGGCGGTGACTCGCGCTCGGCCGAGACGGCCGCGGCCGCGTTCGAGCTGCTGCACACCGCGCTGCTGCTGCACGACGATCTGCTCGACGGCGACCTGGTGCGCCGCGGCCGGCCGAATCTCGCCGGCCGCTTCGCGGCGTCAGCGGTCGACGAGGGCGTCGCACCCGAGGCCGCGACGGCGTGGGGAGAGGCATCCGCTCTTCTCGCGGGCGACGTGCTCCTCAGCGGGGTGCACTCCCTGATCGCCGAGATCGAGCACTCCGCTCGTGCCGCACTGCACGCGCTCGTGGACGACTGCCTGGCGGTGACGGCGTCGGGCGAGCACTCCGACGTCGGCTATGCCCTGGGCGTCCTGAGGGCCGATGAGCACGAGATCCTGCGGATGATGGAGCAGAAGACGGCGTGCTATTCGTTCTCGGCGCCGCTTCGGGCCGGCGCACTGCTCGCCGGCGCCGACGCGCGCACGGTGTCCGGACTCGGCGGGATCGGCGCGAGCCTGGGCCTGCTGTACCAGATGCGCGACGACGTCATCGGCGTGTTCGGCGCGGAGACCCGCAGCGGGAAGACGGTGATCGGCGATCTGCGTGAGGGCAAGCGCACCCTCCTCATCGCCTTCGCCGAGCACAGTGCGCAATGGGCACAGGTGCGCCACCTGTTCGGCCGGACTCGACTGGATCTCGCCGACGCCGGCCGTCTGCGCGCGGCCCTGATCTCCTCGGGCGCTGCCGACCGGATGCAGCAGACCATCGCCGAGCAGCTGGACCGCGTCCAGCGCGAGATCGACGAAGCGCCGCTGCCCGATCCGCTGCGCGGCGCGCTGCGCCGGATCGCCGTGGACTGCGCGGGGCGGGACGCATGAGCGAGCACACCGGGCTCGAGCTCTACACGCGCACCGCTCGCGCGTCGTCCGCCCGGGTCATCCGCGCGTACTCGAATTCTTTCGGGCTCGCGAGCCGGATGCTTCCCGCCGAGGTGCGCGCCGGCATCGCCGACGTGTACGCGCTCGCGCGCGTCGCCGACGAGATCGTGGACGGCCCCGCGGCGGAGGCGGGCATGGATCCCGTCGCGACCCGTGCCCTGCTCGACCAGTTCGAATCCGAAACCGTCGCGGCGCTCTCTCGAGGTTTCAGCGCCAACCTCACCGTGCACGCGTTCGCCGCCACCGCCCGCGCCACCGGGATCGACGCCGGGCTGGTGCGCCCGTTCTTCGCATCGATGCGGGTGGACGCCGGTGATGTTCATCTCGACCTCGATGGATACCGGCGCTACATCCACGGCTCCGCGGAGGTGGTGGGCTCCATGTGCCTGCGCGTCTTCACTCTCGAGGACCCGGCGCTCGTGCTGGACGAGGAGATGGAGGAGGGCGCGCGCCGGCTGGGCGCGGCCTTCCAGAAGGTGAACTTCCTGCGCGACCTCGCGGATGACTCCGCGCGGCTCGGCAGGTCGTACATCCCCGGGGTGGACCCCGCGACGATCACCGACGCGCAGAAGGACACCGTCGTCGAGGACATCGCCGCGGACCTCGATGCCGCCCGGCTCGCCATCGGGCGCCTGCCTGCAGGCTCGAAGCGCGCCACGGCGGCGGCCGCCGCCCTCTTCGGCCGGCTGAACGATCAGCTGCGCGCCACACCGGCCGACGAGCTGCGTCGTCGTCGCGTGTCGGTGCCGACAGCGGTGAAGCTGCGTCTGGTCGCAGCGGCGGCCATGGGCCGGGTCGGCGCATGAGCCCGGCGCAGCGCATCGTCGTGATCGGCGGCGGCATCTCCGGGCTGGCCACGGCCGCCCTGCTGGCCCGCAACGGCGCCGAGGTCACCCTGATCGAGGCCCGGGATGAGCTGGGCGGGCGCGCAGGGCGGTGGGAGTCAGGCGGATTCACCTTCGACACCGGGCCGTCCTGGTATCTCATGCCCGAGGTGTTCGACCACTTCTTCCGGCTGATGGGCACCTCTTCCGCCGAGCAGCTGGAGCTCCTGCGGCTCGACCCGGCGTATCGCGTGTACTTCGAGGGCGACGCGGTGCCGTTCGATCTGCCGGCAGACGGAGCTCGGGACGCCCTCGTCTCGCTGGACCCGGCATCAGCCGAGCGCCTCGACGCCTATCTCGCCTCGGCCGCCGACACTTACGAGCTCGCGACGTCGCGGTTCCTCTACAGCACCTACGAGTCGCTGCGTCCTCTGCTGGGCACGGACACGCTGCGCAGGCTGCCCCGACTCGCCAAGCTGCTGGGCGAGCCACTCGATCGCCGGATCCGGCGACACTCGCGCGAGCGGCGCGTGCAGCAGGTGCTCGGCTACCCCGCGGTGTTCCTGGGCACATCCCCGGCAGCCGCGCCGGGGATGTACCACCTGATGAGCCACCTCGACATCGGTCAGGGCGTCCTGTATCCGCGCGGCGGCATCGCCGCGGTGATCGATGCGATCGCCCGCCTCGCCGCGCAGCACGGCGTCGACATCCGCACCGGATGCCGCGCGCAGCGGATCGTCGTGCAAGCCGGTGCCGCCCGCGGGGTCGACGTCGTGGATGCCGACGGGAGAGCCGGACGCCTTCCCGCCGACGTCGTGGTGTCCACCGCCGACCTGAACGTCACCGAGCGGCAGCTGCTCGACCCTCGGCACCGCAGTCGCAGCGAGGGGTGGTGGCGACGTCGGGAACCGGGCCCCGGTGCCGTGCTCGCCCTGCTCGGCGTTCGAGGAGAGCTGCCGGAGCTGGCCCATCACACCCTGTTCTTCACCCGCGACTGGGAGGCGGGATTCGACGCGATCTACGGCGATCGTCCGAGCATCCCGGATCCCGCATCGATCTACGTGTGTCGTCCCAGCGTCAGCGACGACGTCGCCCCGGTCGGTCACGAGAACCTGTTCGTCTTGATCCCCGTGCCCGCCGACACCGCCATCGGGACGGGCGGTATCGACGGCACCGGGTCCCCGACCGTCGAGCGCACCGTGGACGCGGCGATCGATCAGATCGCGACCTGGAGCGGTGCAGCCGACCTGCGCGAGCGCGTCGTGCTGCGCCGCAGCATCGGCCCGGCGGACTTCGAGCGCGAGTTCGGCGCGTGGCGCGGCGGCGCGCTGGGACCGGCGCACACGCTGCGCCAGAGCGCGCTGCTGCGCGGATCGAACTCCTCGGCGAAGGTGAAGGGACTGCTCTTCGCCGGCGCCACGACGATCCCCGGGATCGGCCTGCCGATGTGCCTGATCAGCGCCGAGCTCGTCGTCAAGCGGCTGCGCGGCGACCGATCGGCCGGCCCCCTCCCGGAGCCGCTGTGAGCCTGCTCTACCCGGCGTTCCTGCTCGTCTCGCTCGCGGGTGTGACGGCGCTCGATCTGCGCCACCGTCTCTTCCTGGGGCGCAGCCCGTTGCGCGCGCTGGTGGTGCTGGGCGTCGGCCTGGTGTTCTTCCTGCTCTGGGACATCGCCGGGATCGGCCTGGGCATCTTCTTCCGCGCCGACGGACCGTTCGCCACCGGCATCCTCCTGGCGCCCGATCTGCCACTGGAGGAGCCGTTGTTCCTGCTCTTCCTCTGCGAGCTCACCATGGTGCTCTCGTGCGGTGCGCAGCGGATGCTGGAGCGAAAGCGTGAGGAGAAGCCGTGACCTATCTGCTCCTGTGCGCCGGCTTCCTGCTGCTGGCGGTGATCGCCGCGACCGTGCTGCGCCGGCCCGGCGGGCCGTCGTCGGGGGCCCTGGCGATCGCCGCCGCGGCACTCATCCTGCTGACGGCCGTGTTCGACAACCTGATGATCGCCGCCGGCCTGTTCTCCTACGCCGACTCCCACGTGTCGGGGCTGCGCATCGGCGCCGCTCCGATCGAGGACTTCGCCTACCCGCTCGCGGCCGTCATCCTTCTTCCTGCCCTGTGGAGCCGGCTGACGACCGCGCGGTCCGCCGATGACCGTGTCGTGGAGGGAGGGGAAGAGTGATCGCCGACCTGTTCACCGCGTCCCGGCCGCTGAGCTGGATCAACACCGCCTACCCCTTCGCGGCCGCGTATTTGCTGGTCGCACGAGAGGTGGATGCTCCGCTGATCATCGGGGCGGTGTTCTTCCTCATCCCCTACAACCTCGCCATGTACGGCGTGAACGACGTCTTCGACTACGCATCCGACCTCGCCAACCCGCGCAAGGGCGGCGTCGAGGGCGCGCTGCTCACACCGGAGAAGCACCGCACGGTGCTGCTGGCCGCGCTGCTGACCGCGCTGCCCTTCGTCGTCGCGCTCGTGATCCTCGGCGGGCCCGGCTCCTGGATCGCGCTCACGGTCAGCCTGTTCGCCGTCGTCGCGTACTCGGCGCCGCCGCTCCGGTTCAAGGAGGTGCCCATGCTGGACTCGCTCACCTCGAGCGTGCACTTCGTGAGCCCGGCCGTCTACGGCGTCCTCCTCGCGGGCGGCACGTTCACCCCGGGCCTGATCGCCGTCCTCGCCGCGTTCCTGTTCTGGGGCATCGCCAGCCACGCGTTCGGTGCCGTGCAGGACGTGGTGCCCGACCGCGACGGCGGCATCTCATCGATCGCCACCGTGTTCGGCGCCGCACGCACGGTGCGCCTGGCGCTGGTCTGCTGGAGCGCCGCCGGGCTGCTGATGCTCACCACCGGGTTCCCCGGTGCGCTCGCCGCGGTGCTGGCGGTGCCGTACCTCGTGGCGGCGGCCCCGTACGCCCGCGTGCCGGATGCCGACTCCGCGCGGGCCAACCGAGGATGGCGGCACTTCCTCTGGATCAACTACGCCTGCGGTTTCGTCGTGACCACGCTCCTGATCGTGTACGCGATGCGGACGGCATGAGCCGGGAGCGCCGAGGCGGAGAAGTCCTGACGTTCAGCCCAGTTCCTCGGTGAGCTCGAACCAGCGCAGTTCCAGTTCGTCGATCTCGTCCTGCTGCGCCTGAATGGCCTTCATCTTCTCGCCCAAGCCCGCGTAGTCGGACTGGTCGTGCTCGGCCAGCGCATGCTTGGCGCGGTCCACCTGATCGTTGAGCTTCTGCATCCGCCGTTCCAGCGACGCGAGCTCCTTCTCGGCACTGCGCCGGGCCGACCCCTCGAGCGTCGGCGTCGCAGCAGCCGCGGCGGAGGAGATGGTCGCCGTCCCGGGATCCGACCTCTGCTCCAGCGCCCGCAGACGCAGGTACTCTTCGACTCCGCCGGGCAGATGCCGCAGCCGCCCGCCCATCACCGCGTACTGCTGGTCGGTCACCCGCTCCAGGAAGTACCGGTCGTGCGAGACCACCAGCAGGGTGCCCGGCCAGGAATCGAGCAGGTCCTCGATCGCGGCGAGCATGTCGGTATCCATGTCGTTGGTCGGCTCGTCGAGGATGAGGACATTCGGCTGGTCCAGGAGCACGAGCAGCAGCTGCAGTCGTCGCTGCTGGCCCCCGGAGAGGTCCTTGACCTGCGTCGACAACTGCGCGGAGCTGAAGCCGAGACGCTCGAGGAGCTGACCGGGGGTGAGCTCCTGCGCTTTCGATCCCGCGCCGAACGTGTACGACGTGCGCAGACCGCCGATGACGGTGCGCACCGGGTCGTTCCAGTGCTGCTCGAGCTCGTCGATGCGCTGCGTGAGCGTGCGCACCTGCACGGTCTTGCCCCGCTTGACGCGTCCGCTGGTCGGTTCGATGGAGCCTGCGACGAGCCCGAGCAGCGTCGACTTGCCGGCGCCGTTGACGCCGAGGATGCCCGTGCGCTCCCCCGGCGCGATGCGCCACTCGACGTCCTTGAGCACCTCCCGGTCGCCATACGACACCCCGGCGTCGAGCAGGTCCACGACGTCCCTGCCCAGACGCGATACGCCCAGCGATCGCAGCGAGACGGTGTCGCGGATCTCGGGGACATCGGAGATCAGCTCGTTGGCCGCGTCGATGCGGAACTTGGGCTTGCTCGTGCGGGCCGGGGCTCCGCGGCGCAGCCAGGCGAGCTCCTTGCGCGCGAGGTTCTGGCGCTTCGCCTCGGTCGCCGCGGCCATCCGGTCGCGCTCGACGCGCTGCAGGATGTATGCGGCATACCCGCCGTCGAAGGGCTCGACGACGCGGTCGTGCACCTCCCAGGTCTCGGTGCAGACCTCGTCGAGGAACCAGCGGTCGTGCGTGACGACGAGGAAGGCTCCGGCGTTCGCAGCCCAGCGCTTGTTCAGATGAGCGGCGAGCCAGGTGATCGCCTCGACATCGAGATGGTTGGTCGGCTCGTCGAGCGCGACGACGTCCCAGTCCTGGGCGAGGAGTGCGGCCAGCGCGACTCGGCGGCGCTGGCCGCCGGAGAGATCGGCGACCGGGGCGTTCCACGGGAGGTCGGCGAGCAGCCCCTGGATGACGTCGCGCACCTTCGCATCGCCGGCCCACTCGTGCTCCGGCATGTCGCCCACGACGGCCTCGGCTATCGTGTGCGCGTCGTCGAGCGTGTCAGCCTGGTCGAGGACGCCGATGCGGGTTCCCGACCGGACCGTCACGCGTCCGGCATCCGGCTCCTTGCGGCCCGCGAGCATGGCCAGCAGGCTCGACTTGCCGTCGCCGTTGCGGCCGACGATTCCGATGCGGTCGCCCTCCTCGATTCCGAGAGTGACGGAGTCGAAGACGACCTTGGTCGGGTATTCCAGGTGGAGGCCCTCGGCCCCGAGAAGATGTGCCATGTCCTTTCAAGGGTAGTCGCGCGCACGCGAACGGGCCGCCCCGGAGCATCCGGAGCGGCCCGCCGCAGCGCTGAAAGCGATTACTTGTAGGACTTGACGATCTCGAGCAGGCTCGGGACGTTCGCGTACGCCTCCTCGGCGTTGTCCTTGGTGACGATCACCGGGGGAAGCAGGTACGCCGGCACGATCTTGTTGCCGTTGTCGTACGACTCCTCGTCGTTGACCTCCGCCTTCTCGCCCTTCTGCAGCTGGCCGACCATCTTGATCGCCTGCTGCACGAGCAGCGTGGTGTCCTTGTTGATCGTGGAGTACTGCACGCCCTCCATGATCGACTTCACCGACTCCACCTCGGAGTCCTGACCGGTGACGACCGGGACGGGCTTTCCGGCCTGCTGCACCGAGGTGATGATGGCGCGGGCGAGCGTGTCGTTCGGGGAGAGGACGCCGTCGAGGACGGTGTCGCCACCGTACGATCCGGTCAGGATCGTGTCCATGCGGTTCTGGGCGTTCTCCGCCAGCCAGCCCTCGGTCGCGGTCTGGGCGATCGCGGTCTGGCCGGAGACGACCTTGAGCGTGCCATCGTCGATCTTCGGCTGCAGGATCTCCATCGCACCGTCGAAGAAGACCGGTGCGTTGGCGTCGGTCGCAGCTCCCGAGAACAGCTCGATGTTGTACGGAGCGTCGTGTCCGGCGCGCTCGGCGAGCCCGTCGAGCAGCGCCTGGCCCTGCAGCTGGCCGACCTTGAAGTTGTCGAACGCGACGTAGTAGTCGACCGCGTCGGTGTTCTCGATCAGTCGGTCGTAGGCGATGACATAGGCGCCGGCGTCCTTGGCCGCCTGCACCTGCGTCGACAGCTGCTTGCCGTCGTTCGCTCCGATGATGATGACCTTGGCGCCGTTCTGCACCATCGCCTGGATCTGGTTCTGCTGCTCCGCGACGGTGTTGCTGGAAGGCGCGTACTGCACGTCGGCCTTGTAGCCGGCCGACTCGAGGCCCTTGGTGAACAGGTCGCCGGCCAGCACCCAATTCTCGCTGGTCTTGTCCGGCAGAGCGACGCCGATCGTCGAGCCTGCGTCGAATCCGGAGGTTTCCTCTTCGGTCCCGGTCCCGCCTCCGGTGTTGCCACGTTCGCCGGAGCAGCCGGTGAGGGCGAGAGCTGTCGCGGCGACAAGCGCTGTGGCCGCAAATGCCATTCTCTTCATGCGATCTCTTTCTCTGTTTCTTGGTGGAGACGACGCCGCTCAGGAGCGCGACGTGGTCTCCTTCTTGCCGCTCGCGGAGTCCGCGGCGGAGGTCGGATAGTCGGTGAGGTTCGGGGCGTCCTGATGGCCGCGGCGGCGTGTCATGAAACCGATGAGCGAGGGGCGCCCCTGCTGCTTGTTCCAGACGTCGACCCCGACGGCGATCAGCAGCACGAGGCCCTTGATCATCGAGACGACGTCCGACCCCTGCCCGAGCAGCTGCAGACCGTTGTTGAGGAAGCCCATCACGAGACCGCCGATGATCGATCCGATCACGGTGCCGATGCCGCCGGCGACGGCTGCGCCGCCGATGAACACCGACGCGATCGCGTCGAGCTCCCAGCCGTTGCCGTCGCCAGGTCCGGAGGCCTGCGAACGTGCGACGAAGATCATCCCGGCGAGCGCCGCCAGCACCGACATGTTCATCATGACGAAGAAGTCGACCCAGCGGTCCTTCACACCCGACAGGCGTGCAGCCTGGCGGTTGCCGCCGACTGCGTATAGGTGGCGACCGAAGACGGTGTTGTTGGTGATGAACGAGTAGATGATCACCAGCACAAGCAGGATGATTCCCGGTACAGGGAAGCTCGTGCCCGGTCGGCCGGTCGCGAACATCCACGCAGCGGCCAGCACCACGATCGACAGCAGCACGACCTTGGTGACGCTCACCCAGAGCGGTGCGCGATCAGCGCCCATCTTCTGCTGGATGCGACGAGTGCGGATCTCCCAGAACACGAGCCACGCAACGCCCGCGAGCGCGAGCAGCATCGTGAGGACGTTGAACTGGAACGGACCGCCGAGCTCCGGCAGATATCCGGTGCCGATGTACTGGAATCCCTTGGGAACGGGGATCGTCTGAGCGTCGCCGATCCACTGCTGAGCGCCGCGGAAGAAGAGCATCCCGGCCAGCGTCACGATGAAGGCGGGCACGCCGACGTACGCCACCCAGAACCCCTGCCACGCACCCACCAGCGCGCCGACCAGCAGACCGAAGAGGATCGCCAGCGGCCAGGGCAGATTCCACTCGGTCATGGACTTGGCCACGACGATTCCGGTGAACGCCGCCACCGATCCCACCGACAGGTCGATATGGCCCATGATGATGACCATCACCATGCCGATCGCCAGGATCAGGATGAACGAGTACTGGTTGATGACGTTGATGAGGTTGCCACTGGTCAGCGTCGCCCCGTTGGGGCCATTGCGCAGCAGGGTGAGGATCTCGAACAGCACGATGATGACGATCAGGCTGCCGAGGATGCCGAACTGACGAAGCGACGACGTGCCGTTGCCGCCGAGCATCTTGCGGATGTCGCCGAAGCGGAAACCGTGCTTCTCGGTGACCGTGGTGTTCGTGGTGCTCATGCGTTCGCCTTCTGGTTCGTGGAGGTCATGCTGCGCATGAGCGCCTCCGGGGTGGCCTGGTCAGCGGGGATGCAGTCGGTGACGCGCCCCTCGAAGATCGTGTAGATGCGGTCGGAGATACCCATCAGTTCGGGCAGTTCGCTGGAGATGACGATGACGCCCTTGCCGGAGGCTGCCAGCTCGTTGATGATCGAGTAGATCTCGTACTTGGCCCCGACGTCGATGCCGCGCGTGGGCTCGTCGAGGATCAGGAGATCGGGGTCGGTGAACATCCATTTCGCCAGCACGACCTTCTGCTGGTTGCCGCCGGAGAGCTTGGAGACGCCCTCCTCGACGCTGGGCGTCTTGATGCGCAGGGCCTTGCGGTAGCGCTCGGCGACCGCGTACTCCTCGCGGTCGTCCACTACGCCGCGGCGAGCGATCTTCGACAGTTTCGCCGCGACGGTCGAGCGCTTGATGGTGTCGAGCAGGTTCAGACCCAGGCTCTTGCGGTCCTCGCTGACGTAGGCGAGGCCGTGCCGGATGGCGGATGCCACGTCGCGCAGCTCGATCTCCTGGCCGTCCTTGAACATCCGCCCACCGAGGAACGTTCCGTAGGAGCGCCCGAAGATGCTGCGAGCGAACTCGGTGCGCCCTGCGCCCATGAGGCCGGCGAGGCCGACGACCTCACCGCGGCGGACGGTGAGATTCGAGCCCTTGACGACCATGCGCTCCGCGACGGTCGGATGCTGCACCCACCAGTCCTTCACCTCGAAGAAGACCTCGCCGATCTCGGGGGTGCGGTCGGGATAGCGGCTCTCCAGCGAGCGGCCCACCATCCCGCGGATGATGCGGTCCTCGTTGATCTCACCACGACCGACGTCGAGCGTCTCGACCGTGCGGCCGTCGCGGATGATCGTGATCTCGTCGGCGATCTGCTCGATCTCGTTGAGCTTGTGACTGATCATGATCGAGGCGATGCCCTTGGCCTTGAGCCCCAGGATCAGATCGAGCAGGTGCTGCGAGTCGTTCTCGTTGAGTGCGGCGGTCGGCTCGTCGAGGATGAGCAGCTTGACGTCCTTGTTCAGCGCCTTCGCGATCTCGATGAGCTGCTGCTTGCCGACGCCGAGGTGTTTGATGGCGATGTCGGGGTCCTCGTTGAGGCCGACTCGTGCGAGCAGCTCGGTGGTGCGCCGCCGCGCTTCGCGCCAGTCGATGATGCCACCGCGTGCCAGCTCGTTGCCGAGGAAGATGTTCTCGGTGATCGACAGCTCGGGGATGAGCGCGAGCTCCTGGTGGATGATCGCGATGCCCGCCTGCTCGCTGGCCGCGATGTCCTTGAAGCGCTGCTCCTCGCCGTACAGCAGGATGTCGCCGTCGTAGCTGCCGTAGGGGTACACGCCGGAGAGCACCTTCATGAGGGTGGACTTCCCGGCACCGTTCTCGCCGCAGATCGCGTGGATCTCGCCGGCCCGGACGGTGATCGAGACGTCGGCGAGCGCCTTGACCCCGGGGAACTCCTTGGTGATGCTGCGCATCTCGAGGATGGGCCCCGCGACGTTCGACAGCGTGGTTGTGATGCTCACGAATCTTCCTCGATGCAGGTGGCATGCCTTGGCACGACCGATGTGACCGTTCACATGGGCTACCCCATCGTGCACCGCTCGATCCGGCGTGTCAAGTGCAGGCGCAGGATCGGGATGTCAGCGTGATGCCGACGACTCCCGCAGGCGCAGCACGGGCTCCAGCGCGCCGAACACCGGGGGCTGCTCGCCGCGGATCTGCGCGAGCAGGATCCGCACGGCCCGCCCGCCCAGCTCGGTGAAGTCCTGATGCACGGTGGTCAGAGTCGGGTTCATGTGTGCGGCGACCGGGATGTCGTCGAATCCGACGACGCTGACGTCTTCCGGCACCCGCAGCCCGGCGTCGCGGAACCCGTGCATGAGCCCGATCGCCATGAGGTCGTTCGCCGCGAACACGGCGGTGAAGTCCCGGCGCCGGGCGAGCTCCTTCCCCGCGAAATGCCCGAAGTCCGCCGTCCAGTCCCCGCGGATGGGCGGGATCGTGGGCAGGTCGGCATCCCGCAGGGCGTCGAGGTAGCCGCGCATCCGCGACTCCGCCTCGATCCAGTCCTGGGGACCGGCGAGGTGGAGGATGTCCGCGTGGCCCAGTCCGATCAGATGCTGGGTGATGATGCGAGCGCCGGCGACCTGATCGGCCGACAGCGTCATGCCGTCGGAGCCGGATGCCGTCTGCAGGCTGACGAACGGCACGGCGGTGGCCATGCCGCGCATCACGTTGAACACGCGCACCTGCGGTGCGAGCACCACGACGCCATCGACGCTCTCCCTCCCGAGCTGACGCACAGCGGCCCCGATGGCCTCGGGCGTCGTCTCGGTGAGGTTCAGCGTGGTGACGGAGTAGCCCTCGGCGCGCGCCGCCTCTTCGATGGCGGCGATGGAGGACGTCGGCCCGAACTCGCCGATGGTGGCCGAGAGGATGCCCAGCGTGTGCGATCGGCTGGTGACCAGAGCCCTGGCGGCGAGATTGGGGCGGTAATCGAGCACCGAGATCGCGTCGAGCACCTTCGCCTTTGTCTCCGGGCGGATGCTGGGATGGTCGTTTAGCACGCGCGAGACCGTCTGGTGCGAGACGCCCGCCAGTCGCGCGACATCCCGGATGCTCGGCGTCCTGGCACGCTCGGAGGACGCGGTCACGGCATGCCTCCTCGCATGTTCACGGTCACATGGATGTGACCATCATGTCACGCGGCGCGAGTCGGTGCATCAGTCGGGATCATCGGCGTGCAGGGCCCGGGTGACGAGAGCTCGAACGACGGTCTCTGAATCCGGCGCACGATGCTTTGTCCATGTGCACGAGTCGGCGAGCCGCTGTCGTCGTTCTGCACGAACCGCACACACCGGCCAGCGCGTATTCTCAGCCCGACGACGTCGCCACGTCCTGCGATGACGCCCTCGACGACCAGGAGCGCACGACATGAACGATCTGAACGACCTCGGCGCCTGGTTGCGAGACGCCCTTCCCGGCATGCTGACCGACACGCGCGTGCCCGCGGCGTCGATCGCCATCCTGGCGGGCGGGCAGGTGTTCACGACGGCGGCCGGGATTCTGAACCGGAGCACGGGCGTGGAGGCCGACGAGGACTCGGTGTTCCAGATCGGCTCGATCACGAAGACCTGGACCGCCACCCTGATCATGCAGCTCGTCGACGACGGACTGCTCGATCTGGACGCACCCGTGCAGCAGATCATCCCGGAGTTCAAGCTCGGCGACGCCTCTGCCGCCAAGAGCATCACCACCCGGCACCTGCTGAGCCACGTCAGCGGTTTCGAGGGCGACCTCTTCAACGACACCGGTGCGGGCGATGATGCCGTCGAGAAGTACCTGGCGACGATCACCGACGTCCCGCAGCTCTTCTCCCCCGGTGAGCGCTTCTCCTACAACAACGCCGGGTTCGTCGTCCTTGGACGCATCATCGAGCTCCTCCGCGGCGTGCCTTTCGATACGGCGCTGCGCGAGCGCCTGGCGTCTCCGCTCGGTCTCACGCATGTCGCAACGACGGCGTCGGAGGCGATCATGTTCCGGGCCGCGCTCGGCCACATCTCCGGCGAGGTGGGCGGCGATCCGGTGCCCGCCCCGGTGTGGAGTCTCGTCAGATCCAATGCCCCGGCCGGCGCGATGCTCGCCATGACCGCGCGTGACTTCGTCGGTTACGCCCGCATGCACCTGAACGGCGGCATCGCGCCGGACGGCACTCGCGTCCTGTCAGAATCCGCGGTGCGCGCTATGCAGCAGCCGCAGGTGGACGTGCCGGACCTCGGTCTGCTCGGCGGCTCCTGGGGGCTCGGCTGGGGGATCTTCGACTGGGATGGCGGACCCGTCATCGGCCACGACGGCGGCACCATCGGTCAGAGCGCCTTCCTGCGCATCGTCCCGGCGGCAGGGGTCGCCGTCGCGATCCTCACCAACGGCGGGGATGTGATCGCCCTCTACGAGAGGATCATGACGAAGGCGCTCGCGGCGTTGGCCGGGGTGAGCGTGCCACCGCTCCCCGTTCCGCCGGAAGAGCCCGTCGCCGTCGACCTCGAGCGAATTCTCGGCACCTACTCGTCGTCCGTCACAGACACCACGGTGCGCGTCGACGAGGCAGGCCGGATCTGGCTGGATCGCACGATGAAGGGGGCCTTCGCAGAGCTCGGTCCGGCGCCGGAGCCGGTTGAGGTGGTCGGATGGCGGGGCGACACGCTGCTCACGCGCGAACGGCAGAGCGGCATGCACCTGGCGTTCGCGTTCCTGGGGCGCGATGGCGGCGACCGGGCGGCCTACATGCACAACGGTCGCGCCGACCGCCGCGCCGGCAGCAGGTGACGACAGGGTGCACGAGGGGCGCCGAGCGCTGCCGCCGCGGAGTGAGCGGCAGCGCTCCCCGGGATATCGCCCGGCCGTCGACTCCCGTTGCGCGGCTCGTGACCGCCACTGCGAGTGTCCGCTGATCCTCACTCGTGATGAGCACCATGCATTTGACACATTGATCTCAACACGCACGGCGCTCCTCGCACCATAGAGTGGATGCCGATTGATCGATCCGATCAATCAGCATCCCGGGCTGAAAGTGATGGTGATCGAATTGGCCAGCCTCGATGAGACCGATCGGCGCATCCTCGCCGTGCTCGATTCCGACCCGCGTCGCCCCGTGGCGCTGATCGCGCAGGATCTGGGCCTTGCCCGGGGAACCGTGCACGCGCGGCTGGCACGGCTGGAGTCCAGCGGCATCCTGCGCGCGCACAGCTCTCGAGTGCTGCCGTCGGCCCTCGGCAGGGGCGTCTCCGCATCGATCCAGGTCGAGCTCGATCAGCATCAGATCAGCGCCGCCATCTCGGCGCTCAGCCGCGTACCCGAGGTGCTGGAGTGCTTCGCGCCCGCCGGCGAGACCGACCTGCTCCTGCGCGTCGTGGCTCGCGACCCCGACGACCTCTACCGTGTCGCGGAGGTCGTTCGACTGTGTCCCGGCATCCTGCGCACGTCGACGAGTCTCTTCCTGCGCGAAGTGATCCCCTACCGCGTGAGCGAGCTGCTGACGGCGCCCTGACGCCGGTCAGGTGCTGAGGATCTGCGCCCCCGCCACCGGACCGTGCACGTGCAGCGCGTCGCGGCCCGTGGCACGCAGCTCCTCCTGCACGGCACGCGCGGCATCCGGACCTGCGCACAGCAGCGCGATGGTCGGTCCGGATCCCGACACGATACTGGTGAGCGCCCCCATGCGCACACCGTCCGCGAGCGCGAGCTCGAGGTCGGGACGGTCGATCACCGCCGCCGCCTCGAGGTCGTTCATCATCACCGGGGCGAGCTCCTGGGCATCCCCGGCGCGAAGTGCCTGGAGAAGCGCGACGGGCACGTCGAGCATGTCCAGCGGATCGTCGGCGAGCGCGTCGCCGTGCGCGCGCATGCGGTCGAGTCGGCCGTACACGGCCGGGGTCGACAGGCCTTGCGCACTGAGCACCAGCACCCAGTCGAAGCGACCTCGGGCCAGTGCGGGCGTCAGCACGTCGCCCCGCCCTGTGCCGACGGCGGTTCCGCCGTGCAGCGCGAAGGGCACGTCCGCGCCCAGCCGTACCGCCAGCTCGTGCAGCCCCCGCGGGCCGAGCTCGGTCCCCCAGAGGGCGTCGCACGCGACGAGGGCAGCGGCGGCGTCCGCCGACCCCCCGCCCATGCCGCCCGCCACCGGCACGCCCTTGCGGATCTCCAGGTGCACCCCGTCGTTCACGCCGGCTGCGTGCGCCAGCATCCTCGCGGCCCGCATCGCCAGATTGCGGTCGTCCGTCGGGACATCGGTGACGTCGACGTCACCCGACACCTCCAGGGAGAACCCGGCCGAGGGGTGCGCACGCACGTCCTCGTACAGCGAGACCGCCTGGAAGACGGTCGCCAGTGCGTGGTAGCCGTCGTCGTGGCGGGGACCGACGCCCAGGTACACGTTGATCTTCCCCGGCGCGCGCACGTGCACGGGATCCGGATGACGCGCCATGCTCACCTCGACTCACCCCGCTCGCTCAGCACCGCTTGCCCGCTCCCGATCCGCTTCACAGGTCGGACGAGACCGACCACAGGTTCACGTCGACCCCGTGCGCGAGCGCGTCGATCGCCGTGAGCTCCTCATCGGAGAACGCGGGACCGTTTAGCGCGGCGATGTTCTCGTCGAGCTGCGCGGGGCGCGAGGCGCCGATCAGCGCGGAGACGACGACCGGGTCCCGCAGCGTCCACTGCAGCGCCATCTGGGCCAGGCTCTGCCCGCGCTCCGCGGCGATGTCGTTCAGCCCGCGCAGGACGGCGAGGGCCTCTTCCGAGAGAGGCTTCTGCGGAAGCGATCCGCGCTTCTGCGCCCGCTCGGCCGTGCCGTCGGCGAGGTACTTGCCGGTCAGCAGTCCCTGGGCGAGCGGGGTGAAAGCGATCGCCCCGATGCCCTGGGCGCGGAGCGTGTCGGTCAGCCCGTCCTCGACCCAGCGGTTCAGGATCGAGTACGACGGCTGGTGGATCACGAGCGGTGTGCCCAGGTCGCGCGCGACGGCGAGGGCCGCCTCGGTGCGCTCGGCGCTGTAGGACGAGATCCCGACGTACAGCGCCTTGCCCTGGCGGACCAGGGTGTCCAGCGCACCGATCGTCTCCTCCACCGGTGTAACCGGGTCGACGCGGTGCGAGTAGAAGATGTCGACGTAGTCGAGCCCCATACGGGTGAGCGACTGCTCTGCACTGGCGAGGATGTACTTGCGGCTGCCCAGGTCGCCGTACGGTCCCGGCCACATGTCCCAGCCCGCCTTGGACGAGATGATCAGCTCATCGCGGTACGACCCCAGGTCTTCCGCGAGGATGCGGCCGAAGTTCTTCTCGGCCGAGCCGTACGGCGGGCCGTAGTTGTTCGCCAGATCGAAGTGGGTGATACCGCTGTCGAACGCGTGCCGCAGCAGGGCACGCTGGTCGTCGAGCGGGATGTTGTCGCCGAAGTTCCACCACAGGCCGAGCGAGATCGGCGGCAGGTAGAGGCCGGAGGAGCCGACCTGCCGATACTCGAAGCGCTGATAGCGATCGGGCGCCGCGACGTACGGGCGGTGGATCTCGGGGACGTCGGGGCGGAAGCGCGGATCGGTCACTCAGCCAGGCTAGCTCAGCGCGCGGCGAGCGCGATGCGGTGGTAGTCGTCGACCGTCAGGTCCTCGCCGCGACCGGTGGGAGCCACTCCGGCGGCCTCGAGGATCTCGGATGCGGATGCCGAGCCGCCGAGCAGACCCGACAGCGCCTGGCGCAGCATCTTGCGGCGCTGGTTGAACGCCGCGTCCACGATCTCGAAGGTTCGCCGGCGCTCGTGCTCGTCTCCGCGCGGTTCGGGGTCGCGGTGGAAGCCCACCAGCAGGCTGTCGACGTTCGGCACGGGCCAGAAGACCTGACGGGACACGTTCCCGCACAGCCGCCAGGGGCCGTACCAGGCGGCCTTCACGCTCGGCGCGCCGTAGATCTTCGAGCCGGGCTTCGCGGCGAGCCGCTCGGCCACCTCCGCCTGCACCATCACCACGCCGCGCTGCAGGGTCAGGAAGGTCTCCAGGAAGTGCAGCAGCACCGGGACCGACACGTTGTAGGGCAGGTTCGCGACCAGCACGGTGGGGTCGCCCGGTAGCTCGGTGACGCGCATGGCGTCGGCATCCACCACCGTCAGGGCGCCGGCGGGCACTCCGCGCTCGGCGGCCGTGCGCGGCAGGCGCTCCGCGAGCCGGTGATCGATCTCGACGGCCGTGACGGATGCCCCGGTCTCCAGGATCGCCAGGGTCAGCGAGCCGAGCCCCGGCCCGATCTCCACGACCCGCTCCCCCGGCTGCACGTCCGCCGCCTGCACGATCTTGCGCACCGTGTTGGCGTCGACGACGAAGTTCTGCCCCAGCTTCTTCGTGGGCGTCACATCGAGTTCGGCGGCGAGGCGGCGGATCTCGGTGGCGCCGAGCAGGGAGACGGTCATGCGTCCATTCTCCCGTATGTCGGCAGTCGCTCTAGGATCGACCGGGTGACCGGACTGGGAGAGCTCATCGCGCCGCAGCGCCTGGGCCGCGACTTCCGCTGGCTGATGTCCGCGGCGTGGACCAGCAACATCGGCGACGGCATCGCGCTCGCGGCTTCGCCCCTGCTCATCGCGTCGATGACCTCCTCGCCCGTGCTCGTGGCGTCCGGCGCCATGCTGCAGTTCCTTCCCTGGCTGCTGTTCGGCCTGCACGCCGGCGCCATCGCCGACCGGGTCGAGCGGCGGATGCTCGTGATGCTCGCGCACGGCATCCGCGCCGTGGTCGTGCTGGCGCTCGTGGTGTTCCTCGTGACCGGTACCGCGAACATCGCGATCGTCCTTGCGGTCTCGTTCCTGTACGGTACGGCCGAGGTGTTCGCCGACACGACCAGCGGCACCCTGCTGCCGATGATGGTGAAGCCCGCGGATCTCGGGATCGGCAACGCCCGCCTTCAGGCCGGCTTCCTCGTCGCGAACCAGCTGGCGGGGCCACCGCTGGGCGCCTTCCTGTTCGCGCTCGGAGCGTTCTGGCCGTTCCTGGTGCAGGTGCTGGCCGTATCGATCGCACTGGTGCTGGTGTCGCGGATCGCCCGGCAGCCGGTGCCGCCCCGCGCGAACGCTCACGAGAAGACGCACGTCCGGCAGGACATCGCCGAGGGTGTGCGGTGGGCCTGGCGGAACAAGCCGGTGCGCACGCTGATCATCATCATCCTGGCGTTCAACGTCACCTGGGCGGCCCCGTGGGGCATCCTCGTGCTGTACGCGACCGAACACCTGAGGATGGGACCGGTCGGCTTCGGCGCACTCACGACGGCATCCGCTCTGGGCGGCCTCGCCGCCACCCTCGTCTTCGGCTGGCTGGAACGGCACGTGTCCTTCGCCACGCTGATGAAGATCTGCCTGTCGCTCGAGGTGCTCATGCACCTGGCGTTCGCGCTGACGACGAACGGAGCGGTGGCGCTGGCGATCATGTTCGGTTTCGGCGCGTACGCGTTCGTCTGGGGCACGATCTCCACCACGGTCCGGCAGCGTCTGGTGCCGCACGAGCTGCAGGGCCGCGTGGGCTCGGTCAACATGTTCGGCGTGTTCGGCGGGATGGTGATCGGACAGGCGCTGGGCGGCCTGATCGCGCAGGCGTGGGGGCTGACCGCCCCGTGGTGGTTCGCATTCGGCGGCGCCGCCCTGACCCTGCTGCTCATGTGGCGGCAGATCTCGCACATCGCCGCGGCGAAGCCGGTGCTCGAAGACGAGGGCGGGTCGCCGAGCGGCCCCGTTCAGTCGAACGAGCCGTAGACGGCGAGGGTGTTCGCCGCGAGCTGCGTGCAGAGCTCGTCGACGTCGACGTCCAGCTCCGCGGCCATGAAGCGCACCGTGAGGGGCACGAGGTAGGGCGCGTTGGGCCTGCCGCGCAGCGGCACCGGGGTGAGGAACGGGGCGTCGGTCTCGACCAGGAGGCGCTCGAGCGGCGTCACGTGCAGGGCGTCGCGCAGGTTCTGAGCGTTCTTGAAGGTGACGTTGCCGGCGAACGAGAGCCAGTACCCGGCATCCGCCGCGACCCGCGCCATCGCCTCGTCGCCGGAGAAGCAGTGGAACACGATGCGGTCGGGCGCGCCGACGCGCGCAAGGGTCTCGAGGACGTCGTCATGCGCATCGCGGTCATGGATCTGCATCGCGATGCCGTGCTTCTTCGCCAGCGCGATGTGCGCCTCGAACGACTCGTGCTGCGCGGGACGGCCCGACTCCTCGGTGCGGAAGTAGTCCAGCCCGGTCTCACCGATCGCCCGCGTGCGCGGGTGGGCGGCGAGTTCGTCGATCACCGCGATCGCCTCGTCCAGGCGCCCCTCCGCCGCGTACGTCGGCGCGTCGTTCGGGTGGATCGCCACGGCGGCGAGCACGCGCGGGTCGGATGCCGCGGCATCCACCGCCCAGCGCGAGGACTCGATGTCTCCGGACGCCTGCACCACCCCGGCGATCCCCACGGCGGCGGCTCGGTCCAGCTGCTCGCGCAGCGAGAGCGGCTCGACGCCGTCGGTGATCTCCAGGTGGCAGTGGTTGTCGTACACCGGTGTCGCGAGGCGCTCCGGCGCCTCCGGATAGCTCAGATCCCTGCGCCCGCCGGCGGAGCGCTCGCGCACGTAGGTGTCACCCATGTCCTCGGCGGCCCGCGTCAGGCGGTCTGCTCCACGCGGGGGAACAGCGGGGCGAGCGCCGAGACGACGGTGCCGGGCTTGAGCGCACCCCACGCACCGGCCTCGCGGATCGGCTGCGCGGTCAGCGCACCCAGAGAGCTCTCCGCCCCCAGGGCGTCCCACAGCGTGCCGGTGGACTGCGGCATGACCGGCGAGAGCAGCACGGCGAGCGCCCGAAGGCCCTCGGCGCACGTGTACAGGACGGTGCCCAGGCGTTCGCGCTGCCCCTCGTCGCGCGCCAGCGCCCACGGCTCGTTCTCGGTGATGTACAGGTTCAGGTCGTCGACGATGGTCCAGACGGCGTGGATCGCCTCGTCGATGCGGAACTGTTCGATCGCGGCGTCCGCCGCGATCACGGCATCCGCGGTCTTCTTCTGCACCACGAGGTCGCGCTCGGTGTACTCGCCCGGTGCCGGGACGACGCCGCCGAAGTACTTCTCGATCATCGCGATCGTGCGCGAGGCGAGGTTGCCGAAGCCGTTCGCGAGCTCGGCCTGGTAGCGGGCCGAAAGATCCTCCCACGAGAACGAGCCGTCCTGGCCGAACGCGATCGCCGACAGGAAGTAGAAGCGGTACGCGTCGGAGCCGAACACGTCGGTGATCTCGGTCGGCGCGATGCCGGTGAGCTTCGACTTGGACATCTTCTCGCCGCCGACGAGCAGCCAGCCGTGGGCGAAGACGCCCTTGGGCACGTCGAGTCCGGCGGCCATCAGCATCGCCGGCCAGATGACGGCGTGGAAGCGCAGGATGTCCTTGCCGACCACGTGATAGCCCGGCCAGCGGCGCTCGAACATCTGCTGGTCGGCGCCGTAGCCGATCGCCGTGGCGTAGTTCAGCAGCGCGTCGACCCACACGTAGATGACGTGCGACTCGTCCCACGGCAACGGGATGCCCCAGTCGAACGTCGAGCGGGAGATCGACAGATCCTTCAGCCCCTGGCTGACGAACGACACCACCTCGTTGCGCGCCGAGTCCGGGCGCACGAAATCGGGCTCGGTCTTGTACAGCTCGAGCAGGCGGTCCTGGAACTCACTGAGCTTGAAGAAGTAGTTCTTCTCCTGCAGCAGCTCGAGAGGCTTCGAGTGGATCGCGCAGACCTTCAGCCCCTCGAAAGGACCGGTGCCGTCGACGATCTCGGACTCGGGCTTGAACTCCTCGCAGCCCACGCAGTACAGCGCCTCGTACTCACCGGCGTAGATGTACCCCGCGTCGTAGAGCTTCTGGAAGAACACCTGCACGTTCTTCTCGTGCCGCTCCTGCGTGGTGCGGATGAAGTCGTCGTTCGCGACGTCCAAGGTCCTCAGCAGCGGGAACCAGCTCTCACCGACGAGCTTGTCCACCCATTCCTGCGGGGTGACGTCGTTGGCGGCTGCCGCACGGAGCATCTTCTGCCCGTGCTCGTCGGTGCCGGTCAGCATCCAGGCGTCATCGCCCGCCTGGCGGTGCCAGCGCGCCAGCGTGTCCACGGCGACGGACGTGTAGCCGTGGCCGATGTGCGGCACGTCGCTGGGATAGTAGATCGGCGTGGTGATGTAGAAGGATTCGCCTGCGGGCATGGGATCGATTCTAGGCGGGAAGCGGGCGCGGATCTGCTCCGTGACCCCGCGGCGGACGTCGTCAGACTCGCACCGCGATCACCGAGGCGTGCGGGCGGGAGCTGACCTCGCCGGCGACCCGCGGACGGGACTCGCATGCGGTCACCATAAAACCCGCCGGTTCGAGCAGCTCGGCGAGAGCATCCGGGCTCCAGAAGTACGCCGTCGTGACGGCGTGGGCGAAGGGCTCGCGCGGGGTGCCGTCGAAGAAGCCGATCAGGATGCTGCCGCCCGGCGCGAGCACGCGGGCGAACTCGGCGAGGACGGCGGGGATGTCGGTGGGCGGCGTATGGATCAGCGAGTACCAGGCGAGGATGCCGCCGAGCGACGCGTCGGGGAGCGGGAGCGCCGCGAAGCTGCCGTGCAGGAACGCGAGCTCGGGGTACGTGCTGCGCGCATGCGCGATGAACTGCGCGGACAGGTCGATGCCGACAACGTCGCGCCCGGCTTCGTGCAGGAACGCGGTCCACAGGCCTGGTCCGCAGCCGGCATCCAGGATGCGCCCGGTCGTGGCATCCGCCCAGGCGCCGATCTCTTCTCGATCCTGCGCCGCGAGCTGATCGACCTCGCCGACGAGCGCGATGTACTCGGCTGCCCGCGCATCGTACGCGCCCCCGATGACGTCGCTCATCGGGCGGCGAGGGCGGCCTGATAGAGGTCGCGGGAGCTCAGGCCCGTCGCTGCCGCAACCTCGGTGCAGGCGTCCTTGAGGCGGGTGCCGGATGCCACCAGCGCCTGCACCTGAGCGAGGGCGTCCTCGGCGGAGATGGCGATGGGTGACGCGCCCGACACGACAACGACGATCTCGCCCTTCACGCCCTGCTCGGCCCACTCCGCGAGCTCGGATGCGGTGCCGCGCCGCACCTCCTCGTAGAGCTTGGTCAGCTCACGGCACACCGCGATGCGCCGGTCGGCGCCGAAGGCGGCGCCCATGTCCGCGAGCGAGGAGGCCAGGCGCGACGGCGACTCGAAGAACACCATGGTGCGGGGTTCGGATGCGAGCCTGCCGAGCGCCTGACGCCGCTCCCCCGGCTTGCGCGGCAGGAACCCCTCGAAGGTGAAGCGGTCGGTGGGCAGGCCCGAGATGGCCAGGGCCATCAGCACGGCGCTGGGCCCCGGGATCGCGGTGACGGTGACCCCGGCATCGACGGCAGCGGCGACGAGTCCGTACCCGGGATCGCTGACGGCGGGCATGCCCGCGTCGCTGACGACCACGATGTCCTGCTCGGCGGCGAGCGCTGCCAGCTCCGCCGACTTGTGCTTCTCGTTGTGATCGTGCAGCGCGATCAGGCGCGGGCGGTTGGTGATCTTCAGCGCCTGCAGCAGCCGCTGCGTGGTGCGGGTGTCCTCTGCGGCGACGACCTCCGCGTTCTCGAGCACCTCGATCAGCCGCCGGGACGCATCGCCGAGGTTTCCGATCGGGGTCGCCGCGAGGATGATCACCGCTCCAGCTTATGCGGCAGGCTCCGACGCATTGCCTAGGCTGAGCAGGTGACATCGCCCGCACCCCTGCTGCCGCCGCTGCACGCCCGTGCGACCCTGTGGGAGCGGCTTCGGGCCCGGGCGACGAGCACTCCGCGGGCCTCCCGGATGCTGAGCTGGCTGAGCCCCGCTCTGAGCACTCTGCTCGCCGCCGTCCTGCGCCTCGTGAACCTCGCCCATCCGCACGAGATCATGTTCGACGAGACGTACTACGTCAAGGACGCCTGGTCGCTGTGGAACCTCGGCTACGAGGCGAAGTGGGATGAGGGGGCCGATGCGCGGCTGCAGAACGGCGACGCCGCGGCGCTGCAGGCCGAGGGCTCGTTCGTGGTCCATCCTCCACTGGGCAAATGGATCATCGCCCTGGGCATGGCCGCGAGCGGGCCGGGCTCCAGCTTCGGGTGGCGGGTGACAACCGCGCTGCTGGGGGCCCTGACGGTGCTGCTCGTGCATCTGGTCGCCCTGCAGCTGACCCGGTCGCAGGCCGTCGCCGCGATCGCGAGCGGACTGCTGGCGATCGACGGCCTGGGGATCGTGATGAGCCGGATCGCCCTGCTCGATGGCATCCTGACCTTCTTCCTCCTGCTCGGAGCGCTGTTCGTGCTCCTGGACCGCGGGCGCACGATGGCGCGCCTGGCCGCGGTCCGCCCCCGCGGCGGTCCCGGCACCGACGCGGACGACGCGCCGGCTCGGATGACCGGCCCCGTGCTCTGGGCACGCCCCTGGCTCATCGCCGCGGGGATCACCTTCGGCGCATCCGCCGCGGTGAAATGGTCGGGACTGTACGCGCTCGCCGCATTCGGTCTGTACGTCGTCGTCACGGATGCGCTCGCGCGGCGGCGCGCCGGCGTGGCGCTGTGGCCGACGGATGCCGTGTTCCGTCAGGGTCCGGTGTCGTTCATCCTGTCGGTCGGCCCTGCCCTGGTGACCTATCTCGTCTCCTGGACCGGCTGGCTGATCACAGCCGGCGGCTACGACAGGCAGGCGGATGCCAACCCGCTGATCGCCCTGTGGAAGTACCACGAGTCGATCCTGAACTTCCACGTGGGCCTGGCGACCCCGCACCCGTACGCGAGTCCGGCATGGCAGTGGCCGCTGCTGCTGCGTCCGACGGCGATCTGGGTGGCCGACGAGCCCGCTCCCTGCGGCACGGACCACTGCATCGCCGTGATCTCCTCGGTGCCGAACCCGCTGATCTGGTACGCCGGCGTCGCTGCGGCGGTGTACCTGATGTACCGCTTCGTGCGCGGGCTGATCGAGCGGACCCCCGTCGGGCCGGTGCTCACCTTCCCACTCGTGGGCCTGGTCGCCACCTATGTGCCGTGGCTGCTCGTCGGCAACCGCACGATCTTCCAGTTCTACACGATCGTGATGATGCCCTTCCTCGTGCTGGCACTGGCCGTCGCGCTGCGCGAGCTGGCCGGTTCCGTCGACGCCCCGCTGCACCGGCGCCAGGCCGGACAGCGCACGGTGGCCGTGTACCTGTGCGCCGTGGTCGTCATCTCGGCGTTCTACTACCCCGTGTGGACTGGGGTGAGCGTTCCCTACCCGTTCTGGCTCGTCCACAACTGGCTACCGGGCTGGATCTGACTCGCTCGCGGGACGGGCGCTGAGCGCTCAATGCTGGACGGGCACAGTCCCAGTGGGCGCGTGGCCCTCCTCGAAGCTCGGCCGCTTGCCCAGCATCCGCCCGATGCCCAGGACCACACCGACCACCACGAGGCCGACGAGCATCCCGACCACGGCCGACACGGCGGTGTCACCGAGCCAGACCACGAACCCGCCGAGCGGCGCCAGCAGCTCCTCGATGCTGTGCAGCAGATCCGCCAGCCACGACAGGCCCACCTCGCCCAGGTTCACGATCACGAGGTGGCCGCCCACCCAGAGCATCGCGACGGTGCCGATGACGCTGATCACACGGAAGACCGCCGGCATCGAGCGCACGATGCGCGTTCCGGTGTGCCGCACCCGCCGCACCGGGTTCTTGGCCATCTTCAGTCCGACGTCGTCGATCTTGACCAGCAGCGCCACGGCGCCGTAGACCACGCCTGTCATGAGCACCGCGATCACGGCGAGGACGCCGAGGGTCTGCCAGATGCCCAGCTGCGGGTCGAGGTTGGCGAGGGAGATGAGCATGATCTCGGTGGAGAGGATCAGATCGGTGCGGATCGCACCCCACACCAGGCGCTTCTCGTCACGCGCTCCCTCCTCGCCGTGCCCATGACCGAATCCGAACCACTCCAGCACCTTCTCGGCGCCCTCGAAGCACAGATAGGTGCCACCGATGATGAGCAGGTAGGGAAGCACCCACGGCGCGAAGGCGGTGAGCACCAGCGCGATCGGGATGATGATGAGGAATTTGTTCGCGATGGAACCGAGCGCGATCTTGCCGACGACGGGCAGCTCCCGCGCCGGCGTCAGCCCCTGCACGTACTGCGGCGTGACCGCCGCGTCGTCGATGACGACGCCCGCCGCCTTCGCGGACGCCTTCAGCGCAGCGGTCAGGATGTCATCGACGACGGCGAGCAGGCCAACGGACATGCGGTCCCCCAGGGATCGTGTGCGGCCGGCGTGTCTCGCCGGTTCGACACGTAACGCTACTGGATCGACGGCCGGATGCTACGGAGCCGGCGTCTTCGGCACTCCCGGGCGCGACCGTCCGCGGGTCAGGCGCGCCACCGCGAGGAGCACGGCGGTGAGTCCGAGGGTGAGCAGAAGCTGCGTGCGCGCGGTCGCATCGATCATCGCCAGGGCGACGATCCCGGCGAGCAGGACGAGGCAGGCCCAAGACAGCCAGGGGAAGCCCCACATGCGCATCGGCATCCGCTCCCCGTCGCGGTCGGCGCGGCGACGCAGGATGATCTGCGCGATCGCCGTCGCCGTCCAGATGACGATCACCGTGGAGCCGACGATGTTCAGCAGCAGGCCGAGCACCACCTCGGGGAAGGCCCAGTTGAGTCCGACCGTGACGAACCCGAAGGCCACCGAGGCCAGCACCGCCACGAACGGCACGCCCTTGTCGCTGGTGCGGACGGCGGCCAGCGGAGCCAGACCGCGCTCACCCAGCGAGTACGCCATGCGCGAGGCGCCGTAGATGTTCGCGTTCATCGCCGAAAGCAGCGCGAGCACGACGATCGCGGACATCAGCAGGTCGACGCCCGGCAGGCGCAGCGTCGCGAGGACGGCGGAGAACGGGCCTTCGACGACCTCCTCGGCATTCCAGGGGAGCACCGTGACGATCACGAAGATCGAGCCCATGTAGAAGATCAGGATGCGCACCATCACCTCGCGCACGATGCGGCGGATGTTGTTCGCCGGGTCGTCCGACTCGGCCGCGGCGATCGCCACGACCTCCGTGCCACCGAACGCGAAGACGACGATCAGCAGCGCCGCGGCGATCCCCGTCACCCCGTGCGGGGCGAACCCGCCCTGGTCGACGAGGTTGCCGATGCCGGTGGCGGGCACACCGGGTATGAGCCCGACGATCGCCAGCGCGCCGACCACCAGAAACGCCACGATCGCGAAGACCTTGACCGCGGCGAACCAGAACTCGAACCGGCCGTAGTTGCGCACGCCGAAGAGGTTCACCGCGGTGAGTGCCGCGACGAACACCAGCACCCAGGCCCAGGCCGGTATCCCGGGGATCCATCCCGACACGATGCCCGCCGCGCCCGTCGCCTCGGCTGCGATCACCACCACGAGCTGGATCCAGTAGAGCCACCCCACGGCGCTACCCGCGCTGCGGCCCATCGCCCGCTGCGCGAACGAGCTGAACGCCCCGGAGCTCGGTCGCGCCGCGACCATCTCGGCCAGCATCGACATCACGAGGATCACGATGGTGCCCGCGACCAGATACGAGACCAGCACCGCGGGCCCGGCGATGCTGATCGCCTGGCCCGAGCCGACGAACAGCCCTGCGCCGATCGCTCCGCCCAGGCCCATCATCGAGATCTGCCTGCGGGTCAGGCCGGGGTGCAGGCCAGGCGTCGTGGTCGTGATCGCGGGCGCCTCCGACATGGGGCGGACCTCCTCGTCCGTTCGGGCCGCCGCGCCGGAGTGCGCGGCCGCTCCGAAGCGCAACCCTAGAACGCCGTCCCGCTCCGGTGCAAAGTGCGCGACGAAGAGGATGCACCTTGCGCGCCGCGGTAAAGCACTATCCGGCCTGAGTGATCAGAATGCAAAGCGGAGAGTCGCCCGCGCCGCGCATCGAAGCGCTCGGACGCAGGAGATCGCACGGGCACAGGAGAAGTTTCGCGGCATCCGTCCTGTCGCCGCCGAAGCTCCTGTTCCCGCGTCAGCGAGTGCGCGCCAGCGCACGAGCATCGGTGGTCGGCAGGCGGCACACGAAGTCTCGGCAGTCGTAGACCACGCCGTCGGTCGCATCCTTGCCTTCGAACAGTGCGAATCCGGCATCCGCGAACGCCTTCGCCTGCGCCGGCGTCACCACGGCGGCGACCTCGGCGTCCGTCCGAGTCGCGGCATCGGCCAGCGCACCGTCGCGTGATCCGACGACGGCGACCACCTGGCGCGGCGGGCGCACGAGACCGCCCGCGACCCGCAGCAGCGCTCCGTAGGCGATCGGATGCTGCAGCGCTCGGCCGACCACGCCGGCGACCAGTTCCTGCGCGCGCTCCCGGTGCACATCTCCCGCGCCCAGCCACCAGGCGGTGAGATGCGCGGAGGCCAGCGCGGCAGGACCGGAGGGCAGATCGCCGTCGCTCTCGTCTCCCGCGGTCGCGATGTCGTACGCGGCCAGCACCGGGTCCGACGCCACGACGGCGTCGAGGACGCTCCGCGCCCGCTCAGCCCAGGCGGCGTTCCCCGTGGCGACGGACAGGGAGAACATTCCGTCGGCGAGCAGCCCGACATCCGCCGACGTCGCGACGGCCACCGCGGCGACGCCGTCCAGCGACGAGCGCACGAGCTCACCGGAGGCGGCGCGGTTCACGCGGAGCACATGCTCGGCCGCGGCGGCCGCAGCGTCCACCCATGCCTGCACACCGAGTGCCGAGCCCGCGCGGGCGAGCGCCCCGATGGCGAGTCCGTTCCAGCCGGTGAGCACCTTGCCGTCGACGGCGGGTGGCTCGAGTGCCTCCCGCTCCGCCGCATCCCTCCGATACCAGCCGCCCTCGCTGCGTTCGCCCCCGATCCAGGATTCCGAGTCCTGGGCCGCGGCGAATCCCCCGCCGTCCGTGCGCAGGACGCCCAGCAGGAACCCTGCGATGCCGTGCACCACGTCTGCCCGCCCGGCCGCGACCGCCACGTCCAGCAGCTGGGCGTTGTCGATCAGCATCCGCTCGTAGTGCGGCACGGTCCAGTCGCGCTGGGTGGCGTAGCGGAAGAAGCCCCCGTCGACGCGATCCCGCAGCTCGGAGGCGGCCATCGCATCGAGGGCGCGCTCCGCGGCGTCGGACTGGCCGGCCAGCGGATGCTGCAGGAACCGCAGCGTGGTGGCCATCGGGAACTTCGGCGCGCCGCCGAAGCCGCCGAACAGCCGATCCTCGCGCTCGGCGACTCGGGCGGCGGCCGAGAGCAGCTCGTGCTCGGTGGGCAGTGTCGACGGAGTGGACGCGGCGGTTCGGCGCAGAGCGTCGGCGACGGCATCCGCCGACTCCACGACCTCCTCCCGCCGCTCGGTCCATGCCTCGCGCACCGCCGTGAGCACCTCGCGGAACGCGGGCATGCCGCCCCGCGCCGTCGGCGGCCAGTACGTTCCGGCGTAGAAGGTGCGCCCTCCAGGCGTCGCGAAGACGGTCAGCGGCCAGCCGAGGTTCTGCGTGAAGGCGGATGCCGCGGCCATGAAGGCGGCGTCGACGTCCGGATGCTCCTCGCGGTCGATCTTCACCGAGACGAAGCCCTCGTTCATCTGCGCCGCGGTCGCCGGATCGGAGAACGATTCCCGTGCCATCACATGGCACCAGTGGCACGTCGAGTACCCGATCGAGATCAGCAGGGGAACGTCGCGCTCACGTGCCTCGTCGAACGCCTCGGCGCTCCACGGATGCCAGTCGACCGGATTGGCGGCGTGCGCGCGCAGGTAGGGGCTGAGGGTGTCGACGAGCCGGTTGGTCATGGCCCCACGCTACGCCGCCCGTCGCCGGCGGACCTCAGAACGCGGCGACCGCACGCGGGTCGGCCACCGCCGCATAGCCGATGAGAGGGAGGGCTCGCTCCGCGGCAAGCGCGATGCGCTCCCGCAGCGCTTCCGACGAGATCTCGTAGCCGTCGAAATCCGTGTCGCTGGCGTAGACGCCGATCGGCAGGGTGAGGGCCTGGAAGAACCCGAAGAGCGGGCGCAGCTGGTGCTCGATGATCAGGGCGTGCCGCTCGCCACCGCCCGTCGCCGCCAGCAGCACCGGCTTGCCTGCGAGCGAGTACTGGCCGATGAAGTCGAACAGGTGCTTGAACAGACCCGTGAACGACGCGCGGTACACCGGACTGCCGACGACGAGCAGATCGGCGTCCTCGATCGCGCGCAGCTCTTCCTCCACACCGGAGAGCAGGTCCTCGCGGCGCAGGGCACCGGCGAGTCCGGGACCGATGCGGGTGAGCTCGATCAGGTGCACATCGACATCGACCCGCTCCGCAACCGCCGCGGAGATGGCACGCAACAGCGCCGTGGTCTTGCTCGGCTCGTGCAGGGATCCCGACACGGCCACCACACGATAGGGGGCAGTCATGCCTTCGACGGTACTGAGCGGGGCGCCCCGCGTCATAGGAGACGACACGGGGCGTCATGCGACGCGACGCCGAGCGCGTGCGGGCCTCTCCCTTTTGACACGCATTCGCCGATGTCGACAGACTGACCAGGCGCGCCACGGCCGGCGCGCGAAGGGAGACAGAAATGAACGAGCGTTCAACAGGACGTCGCATCCGGAGCCGTGCCGGCTGGCGGGCACGTGCCGCGGCCCTCGCCGTCGCGGTGCTGACCGCCGTCGGCGTCGGCGTCGTGGCAGCGCCGGCGCAGGCCTACTACACGAACTCCGCCCACGACTTCCGCGTGCTCACGCACGTTCAGAACAAGGGCTGGACGTCGACGCCGGGAACCCGTGGCGCAGGCCTGCGACTCGAGGCGATCCGCGTCACCCAGCTGCAGCACAAGGTGATCTGCCTCAACGCCCACGTGGCGAACATCGGCTGGCAGGGAAAGCGGTGCACGAGCGGCAAGGGCACCACGATCACCGTCGGGACGACGGGACGAGACCTCGCGATCGAAGCCGTCACCCTCACACGGCCCGGCAACACCTATGGGATGACGGCCACCGTGCACATCCAGAACGTCGGCGACAAGACCATCGGCGTCGGCAAGGGCATCGGCGGGTTCACCGTCGGCACGACGGGCAAGCGCCTGCGCATGGAGTGGTTCGAGCTCAAGACCTCGTGACGTCGTAGCGGGGGCGGGCCGGCTCCGGATGGGTCACGAGCCGGCCGGCTCCGCCGCGATCAGTTGAGGTCGTCGGGTGGGGTCATCCGCCGCGAGCGTTCTCGCGGCGGTGATCCCGCGCTTGTCATGAACCTCTGCACCTGTTTACGATGGGGTATCGCCGGTTCGTCTAGCCGGCACGAGAGCCTGGATCTGGGTTCGACGCCACGCGGCAGCTCTGCCGTATCCGTTGTCAGTCGTCCCTCCGGAGTCTTCTCATGCGCCTTCGTCGCGTTTCCCTTCCTCTCATCTTGACCGCGGTCGCCGCAGCATTCGTCACAGGTTGCACGTCGGCCCCCGCCACCGCGGAGCCATCCGCCGACGCTTACCCGCTGACCCTCGACAACTGCGGCTTCGAGACGACCTTCGATAAGGCGCCGGAGCGCGTCGTCACGATCAAGTCCTCGACTACCGAACTGCTCCTCTCGCTCGGCCTCGGCGATCGGATCGTCGCGCAGGCCTTCTCGGACGGCCCGGTTCCGGATGAGCTCCGCACCGAAGCGGAGAGCATCGAGATGCTGTCCGAGAAGGTGCCTTCTCAGGAAGCCGTGCTCTCGCTCGAGCCCGACCTCGTCTTCGCCGGATGGGAATCGAACCTCACCGCGGAGGGGGCCGGTGAGCGAAGCATGTTGGACTCGCTGGGAGTCGGCACATACGTCGCCCCAGCGGCATGCACCGAGAAGGGCTACGCACCAAATCCCCTCACCTTCGACGACGTCTTCGACGGAATCGCCGAGGCCGGACGGATCTTCGATGTCGCGGATGCCGCGAGCGCGCTCGTGGACGAGCAGCGCAGCGAGCTCGCCGAGCTGGCCCCGGACGAACGCGGCCTCACCGCGGTCTGGTACTCCTCGGGCCGGGACACGCCGTTCGTCGGCGCGGGCACCGGTGCACCTCAGATGATCATGTCCGCAGCCGGACTCGAGAACATCTTCGGAGACGTGACCGAGAGCTGGACCTCTGCGTCCTGGGAGGCCGTCGCCGACCAAGATCCCGATGTCCTCGTGCTCGTCGACTCCGCCTGGAACACCGCGGACTCCAAGATCGAGCTGCTTCGCAGCGGTCCCGTGACGTCGCAGCTCCGAGCGGTGCGCGAGAATCGCTTCCTCGTCGTCGACTTCCCCGCCACCGAGGCCGGAGTGCGCAACGTGTCTGCGGTCGCCTCACTGCTCGACCAGCTGGCGTCGTCATGACGGTTGCACTCCCGCGACGCGTCGCCTGGGAGCAGCCGAGGACTCGAGGCAGAGTACCGGCGGTGGCCGCCGTGCTCGTCGCTGCCATCGTGCTCTCCGTTGTCGCCGCGAGCACGATCGGAACGGCGGACATCGCGCCACACGACGTGCTCCGCAGCGTGTTGGCTCGCGTGGGCATCGGACAGAGCGGCCTGACGCCTCTTCAGGAGGGCATCATCTGGCAGTTGCGCTTCCCGCGCATCGTTACGGCCGCCGCAGTGGGGGCCGGACTCGCCCTGTGCGGTGTGGTGATGCAAGCGCTCACGCGGAACCCGCTCGCGGATCCATATCTGCTGGGACTCTCCTCGGGAGCCTCCGTGGGAGCTGTGCTCGTGCTCGTGCTCGGCATCGGCATCCATCTGCCGGTTGCTGCGTTTCTCGGAGCGCTTGCCGCGCTCGGCGCGACCCTCGCACTCGCTCGATTGGGCGGCGCGCTCTCTCCTTCGACGACCGTGCTGGCCGGCCTCGCCGTGTCGGCGATCGGCAGCGCACTCACCAGCCTCTTCATCCTCCTGCACGCGACCGGCGACAGCTACCGCGAGATCCTGAACTGGCTGTTGGGCTCGCTCGCCGGGTCGTCGTGGAGCTCGGTGACGATCGCGATGGTCGCACTGGTCGTGGCCGGAGGACCGCTGCTCGCGAGCGGCCGAGTGCTCGACGCCTTCACGCTGGGCGATGCCGGCGCGTCCGCACTCGGAGTGCCCGTGGCGCGGATGCGTACGCTGCTCCTGCTCACCACCGCCGTGCTTACCGGAGCGCTCGTGTCCGTCAGTGGATCGATCGGCTTCGTCGGGTTGATCCTTCCGCACGCGGTCCGGCTGGTCGTGGGAGGGATGCATCGCCGGCTGCTTCCGCTCGCCGCGCTCGCCGGAGCGCTCTTCCTCATGTGGGCCGACACCCTCGCGCGCACCGTGCTCGACCCGCGAGAGCTCCCCGTCGGCATCGTGACGGCGCTCATCGGCGGACCGGTCTTCGCCTACCTGCTCGCCAGGAGGAGGGCATGATGCACACCTCCCGCGATACCGCGCCTGACGAAGCGAGTGGATCGACGCGCAAGAACGGTCTGACCGTGCGCGGCGTGCGCGCAAGCAGAGGCGGCTCCCTCATCATCGATGGCGCCGACCTCTCCGCGCCCCGCGCGCGCATCACAGCGCTCCTCGGCCCCAATGGCGCGGGCAAGAGCACACTGCTGCACGCGATCGCGGGGACATCCCCCGCGTCGTTCACCACGCTCACGCACGGCGACGGCGACCTGCTCCGCATGCCGCGACGATCGCGTGCACAGGTCGTCGCTTTCGTCGAGCAGGAGCCTGCGACCCCGGACAGCATCCGGGTGCGGGAACTGGTCACGCTCGGCAGGCTCCCCCACGACGGGATGTGGGCCGCCAGCGGCGACGATCACCCCGCTGTGCAGCGTGGCATCCGCCTCACCGAGGCGAACGAGCTTGCCGAGCGCACCTACGCTTCGCTGTCCGGCGGCGAGAAGCAGCGTGTGCAGCTCGCGAGGGCCATCGCGCAGGAGCCGCGGCTCTTGCTGCTCGACGAGCCGACGAACCATCTGGACATCCGTGCCCAGCTCCGCACGCTCGCGCTGCTGCGCCGGCTGGCTCATGACGGCACGACGGTCGTGGCCGCGCTGCACGACCTCGGACTCGCCGCCGCCCACGCCGACCACGTGGTCGTCATGGCGGATGGAGGCGTGTTCGCCCAGGGCGCGCCAGCCGACGTGCTCACCCCCGCACTGCTGCGCGAGATATGGGGGGTTCATGCGGATGTGCTCACCAACCCGACGACAGGCCGCACCGTGCTCGCCCTGTCGCTCGAGGGCGCCTCCGTCGGGCGATGACGCCGGGGGCGCCGCAGACGCCGCACCGCTGTCAGATGTCGATCCAGGACCACTCCTCCGTCCACGGCACCCGGGACATCGCTACGGCCGGCCCGGACTCCTGCACGACGAAGGTGTCCGAGAAGTTGACGCTGAACCCGGCCGTCGGGTCGTACAGACCCGGCTCGACGGAGAAGCACATTCCCGGTTCGAGCACGGTCTGATCCCCGAGGGCGAGCCACGGGGGCTGGTGACGCTCCGGCCCCTGTCCGTGGGCGGGGCGGTGGTAGATCAGGTCCGCCATGCCCTCGTCGATCTGGAAGCGATGAATGCGCGCGGCGACATCCCCGCACACGGCACCGGCGCGGAGCGCATCCTGCTGAAGGAGGCAGGAATCCCTCACGACCCGCCAGACGCGCTCCATGCGCGCCGTGCGCTGCTGGAAGAGATACGGCCGGTAGCACTCGCCTCCGTAGCCGCCGATCTGGATGACGCCAGAGACCTGCAGCGCCGTGTCCGCGGTGATCGGCGCGTACCGGAACTGGTTGGGGTGCGGATACCCTGTCACAGCGCCCGCGCGAACCCAGCCCAGATCGACCACGACTCCTACGCCGCGATGCGGCCGGCCGTCGAGGTCGAGATCGGGCACGATTCGCTTGGTCGCGAAGTCGATCATCGACATCCGCAGGTCGAAGTCCGTGAGCGCCCGCCCGCGCTCGAGCAGTGTCTGTCGCGCGAACGCGTGCACCTCGTCGAAGTACGTGTACGCGCGCCGGATCAGTGCGAGCTCCTCCGGTGTCTTGCGCATGCGCATTCCCATGCACACGTGAGAGATGTCCACGACGGAGGTGCCGAGCAGGTTCTCGGCGGCGGATCGGCGGGCATCCGAGGGAAGCCTGTCGATCCCCATCGGATGCTCGCCCACGCGTCCGGAGCGACGGATGCCCTCGACGGCCATCTCCCACAAGTCGACTGCGGCCCCATTGGACGCCAGCCCACGGTAGGGGAACTGGTCCGCCACGTGCGGGAAGTCGAAGTACTCTAAGCCGTCGCCGAACCACCACTCATGGACGAGGTCACGGTCCAGCGTCGGATAGAACCAGAACGGCGCATCTTCACCGGCGCTGAGCAGTGCGTAGAGCGGACGCTCCGTCGTCGCCGCCCACAGCCCGGTGTAGTACACGATGTTCCACGGGTCGGTCAGCAGCACAGAGCGCACCCCGCTCGGGGCGAGTTCGTCCAGCAGCGCGGCGGCCCGTGCCTGGCTCCACTCCTTGGGCAGCCTGGTCTCGTCCGAGTCTCGGTACGGCGGCTCCTCGATCAGCAGCTTGAGCGATTCGGCGAGGTTCACAGCGCATCGACGCCAAGGTGCTCGGTGAAGTACCGTCCCTTCGCCATGCCGAGGTACACGCCGTGCTCCCCGGTGAAGTGGTGCGGCTGCTCGTTCACCGGGAGGAAGTCGAACGGCTTTCCGGCGCGCACCAGTGCCTCTGTGAACTGCAGCGACGCGGAGAACGGGACGTTGACGTCGGAGGTGCCGTGAACGATCAGCAGCTTGCCCTGAAGGCGATCGACCATCGCGTGCAGGTCGAGTCGGTCGTAGCCCTCGATGTTGTCCTCGAGCGGTCCCATCACGCATTCGATGGGACCGGGACCGTTTCCCTCCCGCATCTCGTAGACGCCGTTCACTGCCACGCCGACGTGATAGGTCTCCGGTGCCTCGAGCAGCGCGCGGGCGGTGTAATACCCGCCGTACGAGCGACCGTACACGCCCACTCTGCTCAGATCCAGGTACGGCCGCTCCGCCGCAAGCCCGCGCAGGGCCGCCACGTGGTCGGGAATAACGGTGTCTGCGAAGTTGCCGTACGCCCAGTCGTGGAATTCCTTCGAGCGCTCCGGCGTGCCGCGCCCGTCGACCATGACGACCGCGAAGCCCAGCTGGGCGAGCGCGTGCGAGACGATGGCGTTGTCGTCGTCGATCATGGTCGGTACGAAGGCGCTGTTGGGGCCCGCGTAGATCGACTCGATCACCGGGTAGGTGCTGGTCCGGTCGAAGTCGGCGGGAAGGTACAGCTGACCGTGGAGCACGGTCTCGCCGTCATCCGCGAGGACGGTGAACTCTTCGGGCGCAGTCCAGACGTCGAGCACGGCCGGGTCAGCCTCGTCGAGACGTGCGACCGTGGTGCCATCGGCGCGGCGAAGGTCGGAGGCCGGAACGCGGTCCATGCTCGCGTGAGTGTCCACGAACAGCGACGCGTCGGGCGAGAACTGGGCACGGTGCGTGCCGGGTTCGGTCGTGAGCTGCTCGAAACCACCGGACCCGTCCAGCCGTGCACGGCACACGTGGGTGTCGTAGGGACGAGAGCGGTCCGAGTGCGCTTCGAAGTACACCCAGCCCGCCGGCTCATCGATCGCGACCAGCCTGGTCACGGCGTAGTCCCCCGAGGTGATCTGCGCGCGTGCGGCTCCGTCCATGTCGTGGAGGTGCAGATGTGCCCAGCCATCGCGTTCGGCCAGCCAGATGTGCCCGCTGCCGCTCGGCAGGAGCGTGCACCCCATGCCCTTCTCCCAGTAGGAGACCCACGTGTTCACGTGCTGCTCGTACACCACGCGGGTCGCCCCGCTCTCGGGATCGGCGGCCATGAGCGTGAACGGCTTCTTGAAACGGTTCGTCTTGATGAAGTACGCCTCGCGACCGTCAGGGCTCCACCCGAGGGGCCGGAGGTCCTGCTCGGGTTCAGGACCGCTGTCGATGGCGACGACGCGCCGGCTGATGCGGCGCACGATGTGCAGGCTCGTGGACTCCACGGCCCCGCCGACGCGCCCCGCGGGGAAGAACTCGACCTCCTCATTGGGCTTGAGCCAGTGCACGACGGGAAACCTCTCCATCTCCCGCGTGTCGACACGCCTGGTCAGCAGCTGCAGGCCGTCGGGCGACCACTTCGAGCCCTTGACCTCCCAGCGGTGGTCCGGGGTGCCGTCGTCGGTGAGCGGACTGATCCGATCGTCGATCGACCAGCGCAGCGCGAGGTCGTCGCCGACCTCGGTTGCGAAGTAGCGGCCACGGGGCTCAGGAACCTCTGACACGGGAGGGCGCCCGATCTTGAACGCCGAGCGCAGGTGTCGCCCCTGGGGCACGTCGCTCTGCGGCAGCCGGGAGGCCCGTGTGCGCTCGCCGGTCGCCCCGTCCACGATGTGCACGACTCCGTCCGCCTCGAAGGCGACCCGCCCCGAGCTCCAGATAGGCGAGATCCTTCCGCCGCGGAGGGTGCTGGCGAGATCAAGCAGGCTTCGATAGCGCTCTTGCCGTGTGGTCATCTTCTCTCCTCTGTTCGGCACGCGGTGTGCCGCTGATCAGGCCGCTCACAGACCGGCCGACTTGCCTTCCCTGCGGGAGCCGGAGGCGCCGCGCAGGCGCCCGTCGGTTCCGCGCCAGCACATCTCGAACGACCCCATGTGCCAGTCGGATGCTCCGAGCGGCCGCATCCGCACGCCGAGCGCCGAGAGGCCGGAGACGAACTCGTCCGAGACGCGGCTCTCCATGGCCATCGTGTACTGGTCGTCCATCGGCATCATGAGCGGACGCGCCTCGGCTTCGTCGGGCTCGAGGCCGAAGTCGAGGATGCTCGACAGGACTTGAGGCACGGTGGCCTCCACCTTGCCCGGCGTGCCGATCGCCAGCCACGGCTCACCGTCGCGCAACACCATCGTGTTGCCCATCACCGTGCGCACATCCCCACCACCGGCGTACCAGCCGCTGATGTTCTGGATCGGGTTGAGACTGGTGTCCGTGAGAGACCCCGTCATGGGCACTCCGCCCACGACCTCGCCGGGTATACCGCTGCCGGAGAGGGTCGTCATGGCCTGCACCCAGTCGCCGTTCGCGTCGACGATGCTGATCTCGCAGCTGTCCGTACCCGGAGGGATGGGGGTCTCCGGATGCCGGCGATGACGGCCGGTCAGTTCGACGTGCTCGGAAAGATCTACCCGCGGACGGGATGCCGCAATGATGCGTGCCACGTGGGCGTGGAAGTCACCGTCCATGATGGTGTCGCTCGGGTCCTCGAAGCAACGCGGGTCGTTGAGGTGCCCCAGCTCGATCCGCGCCCGACGCAGAACGTGTCCGAGGTAGTAGCAGGCGAGAGGATCCTCGCTGTAATGACCGAGGTCGCGGATGCCGAGACGGTCGAGCACCCCGAGGACGAACGATAGCGAGACGGCCTGGATCTGCGGCGCGGCGAGGGATGCGATCGTGTGCGCTCGGTGCTGGAACAGTCGCGCCCGCGACCACTGCGGGGCGTGCGCGCTGAGATCGTCCAGGCGGACCGGCCAGCCCATGGAATTGCCTCTGGCGACGAAGTCACGCGCCCACCCGCCGGTGAGGAAATGCTCGGGGCCCTCCACGGCGAGCGCCGACAGTGTGCGGGCGAGCTCGAGTTGCCGCCACAACTCCCCCACCTGGGGAAGGCGACCATCGGGGGTGAAGTGAGCTCTCCCCGATGGCGAGTGTTGGAAGTACGACAGAGTGGTGGCCATCACGTAGTGCTCGAACGAGGTGACGCGATGACCGTCCTCGGCGAGGGCGATCGCAGGTTCGACCAGCCGGGCCCACGGCAGTGTCGCGCCCTGTTCCCAGCAGGTCTTCATCGCCGGCATGAATCCGGGGACGACGGCGTTGGCTCCCGGTGGATGCGCGGAGTAGGTGGCGGGAACGATGGGAACGGGCCGGAACGGAGCCAGCCCAGGAACGATCCGGCCGGGGCTGTTGAGCTGGCGAACCGTTCCGGAACGACGTTCGTAGTGGAGCACCGTCACCGTTCCGGCGTGGTTGGTGAGCTCCTGAGACACTGTCGCCTGCACCATGCAGGCGACGATGAGTGCGTCGATGGCGTTGCCACCCTCCCGGAGGACGTCCACTGCGGCATCGGTGACCAGCGGATGCTGGGTCGACACCATTGCGGAGTCACCGAATGCGACGGCCTTGCGGCCCACCACTCCGGGAGGATGAAGCATGACGCTCTTCTTTCTTCTTTCGACCAGGATCAGGACGCGGGCGGCCCGATCTTGCTCCAATCGAGGATGACGACCTCGCCGGGGTGCAGGAACCCGTCGAGACCGCTGAGGTCGGCCCGGAGCGCATCGGTGTACTTCACCTGGACGAGCGTGGCCGTGGGCAGGTCATCGGCGATGATCCGCTGCGCCTCGGTGTAGAACGGTGTGCGCTCGGACTGCTCGTTGGCCGCCGCTGCGTCGCGGAACACCGTGTCGAGCTTCTCGTTGCAGTACCCCGTCGCGTTTCCGAACACCGCGTTCTGGTCGTTGTCGCAGGTGTAGCGACGGTAGAGCCCGATCGCCGGGTCGGCACCCGAGGAGATGTTGATCGTGTAGGTATCGAAGTTGTGCTCAGCGAAGACCTCTTTGCGGAAGACCTCCGGGTCGTCAGCAAGGACCTTCACGTCGATGCCAATCGCCTTCCAGTTGTCGGCGATGACCTCGGCCACCTTGTCGCCGCCCGGCTCCGCGGTCTCGTAGCGATGCGTCAGCGAGAAGCGGATGCCGTCGGCGTTGCGGGGATAGCCCGCGGCGTCGAGCGCCTTCTCGGCCGCCTCAGGGTCGAACGGCAGCTCCTTCTCGTAGTCGACCTCGCCCGAGTTCGCCCAATGGCCGTCGGGCAGCGGAGCGCGTCCGGGAGGGAAATAGCCGCCGTAGACGCTCTTCGAGATGAAGTCGCGGTCGATCGCCTGGAAGAGCGCCCGGCGGACCTCCGGCTTCGAGAGCACCTCGTTTCTCGTGTTGAACGGGAACATCTTCATCGATGTCGACGCTCGGCCCACATCCAGAAGGATCTTGTCGTCGTCCTCGAGTTGGAGGATCGACTCGTAGGTCACGTCGTAGGAGTTGATGTACTGGATGTCGCCCTTCTTCAGCGCGAGAGCGCGCGCCGAGGGCTCACCCATGACCGTGAACACGACGTTCTTGTAGCCGGGCTTGTCGCCCCAGTACTCGTCGTTGCGCTCCAGCGTGATGCGGTTGCTGTCCCAGGACTTGAACTTGAACGGACCCGTGCCGATCGGTGCGCGGTTCGCCGGGTTCTCGAGAAGGTCGGTTCCTTCGTAGATGTGCTTGGGCAGCACGGTGAAGGACATCGAGTTCAGCATCGCCAGGAAGGCGCCGGCCGGCGAGTTCAACTCCACGTCGACGGTGAGCTCGTCGACCTCACGGACCTCCTTGATCATGTCTTTGAGCGCCGCCGTCTGCGCGTTCACGCCGAGACCCTCGGTGAGGCTGAAGACGACGTCGTCCGCGGCGAAGGGTTCGCCGTCGTGCCACTTCACCCCTTCACGGAGATGAAACCGGTGGGTGACGTCGTCGAGCAGCTCCCACGATTCGGCGAGCTGGGGTTCGAGTTCGCGGTCACGATTCACCGTGACGAGGGACTCCTCCATCGCAAGGCCGACGAGTCCGACCTGTACGTCGCCGAGGAACAGTCGCATGAGGTGAGGCGGCTCTGCACTCATCCCCACCACGAAGGTGCTGTCCTTGGCATCTCCTCGGTTCGCTGCGCCGTTCGGCGAGCAGCCGGTGATCGCCAGCGCGGCGATGACCGCGCTGGCTCCGGCGAGCAGCAGTCGCTGCCGCAGCCGTCCTGTCCTTTTCATTGTGGTCGCCTTTCTGGTTTGTTCTTCTTGGTGCGTGGTGTTCGGTCTTGATGCACGGGTCACCGTGCCGCGGGACCGTGAGTCAGAGTCCCGTGTCGCCGCTCTCAGCGCCGTCGACAGGCTGTGCGTCATCGACGAACCAAGCCGGCGGCTCGAGTTTCGGCGTGGACGTCAGCAGCGTCTGCGTGTACTCGTTCCGGGGGTTCAGGAAGATGTCGCTCACGCTGCCCGACTCGACGATGTCGCCGCGGAACATGACGACGGCACGGTCGGCGAGGGCCCGGACGACCGAGAGGTCGTGTGTGATGAACAGGATGCCCATCTGGCGCGTCCGTTGCAGGTTCCGGATCAGTTCGATGATCTGCACCCGCACCGAAACATCGAGCGCCGACGTGGGCTCGTCGGCGACGAGGAACTTCGGTTCGTAAAGCAGCGCGCGAGCGATCGCGACGCGCTGCTGCTGCCCACCGCTGAGCTCGTGCGGATACCTGCGAAGGTAGTCCGCCGCCGGCGAGATGCCGACCTCGTCGAGCGCCTCGGCAGCTCTCTGTCGCGACACGGGTCTGCTCGCGCCCGCCTGCCGTGCGGCGTAGCCGAGTATCGAGCCGACGGTCATCTTCGGGTTGAGGGAAGCGGCCGGGCTCTGGAAGACCATCTGCACGGTCCGTCCGAACCCGGGCCGGAGCCGCCTGTGACCGGACCGGATCACTCCGCCGACGTGGACCTCCCCGGAATCGAGCTTCTGCAGGCCGGCCATCACGCGTCCGAGTGTGCTCTTGCCGCTGCCGCTCTCGCCGACAAGACCGACGATCTCCCCCCGTGCGATGCTCAGGGAGACGTCGTTCGCGGCGATGACACGGTTGCGTCCGCCTCGGCCGGTCTTGAACTCGACACGAACCTCTTTCAGGTCGAGCCGGTCGGAACCGGAGGCGTCATGCTGTTTCTCGGTCGTCGTCATCGCTGTCCCTCCGAGGCGATCGGCGCGTCGTAGATCGCCCGCATTGCGCGCATGAGCGAGCGGGTGTACTCGTGCTGCGGACGCCACAGAATGTCCTCGGTCTCCCCGTCTTCGACCAGATCGCCGCGGTACATCACGTACATCCGGCTGCAGAATTGTCCGATCGCGGCGAGGTCGTGCGAGACGAGCAGCACGGCGACGTTCTCCTCGTGCGCGAGCCGCTTGAGCAGCCTCAGCACCTGGTCCTGGATCGTCACATCGAGCGCCGTCGTCGGCTCATCGGCGATGATCAGCCCGGGATTCTTGGCCAACGCGCAGGCGATGATGACGCGCTGCTTCATCCCGCCGCTGAGCTGATGCGGATACAGCCGACTGAAATCCTTCGTGCCCGGAAGGCCCACCGATTCGAGCAGCTCGAAGACGTTGCGGGCGCCATCGATGATGGCCTCCTCGATCTGCTCACCGATGCGCATCGTCGGGTTGAGGTGCGCGGTGGGGTCCTGAAACACGTAGGAGACGTCCGAGCGAAGGGCTCGGCGGCGAGTCGCGGCATCCGCGCCCACCAGCTCACGGCCCATGACCTTGACGCTTCCGGCTACCTCGGGCCGCAGCCCGGGAGCGAGTAGGCCGGCCACCGCGCGGGTGAGCATCGTCTTCCCCGAGCCGGATTCGCCGACGAGGCCGACGACCTCTCCGCGACGGAGCCTGAGAGACGCGTCGCGCACGGTCTCCACACGTCCGACCCCGAAGGGGTTGATGCTGACGTCGAGCGAATCGACAGCGAGCACGATCTCGTCGTGCCCGGTGTTCTCGTCCGTGTTCACAGCGCCCTCCTTCCTGCGCTGCCACGGCTGCCCGCGGCGTCGCCGATCACGTTGAAGCACAGCACCATGAGCGCGATGCAGATACCGGCGGGGATGCTGAACCACCATGCGTCGGCCAGATACGGCTGCGCCCGGCGCAGCACGGCACCCCAGCTTGCGGTGGTCGGGTCACCGAGACCGAGGAAGCTCAGACCGGCTTCGAGCAGCATCCCGCGTCCGACATCGAGCGCCGCCTGGACGGCAGCGGCAGGAATGACGAGCGGGAAGATCTCGAACAGGATGATCCTCCAGGCCGGCGTGGCGGCGAGCCGCGCCGCGTCGACGAACTCGGACGAGCGCAGCGCGAGGAACTGTCCTCGCACGATGCGCGCGGACTGCGGCCAGATCGCGAGGATGACGGCGACGGCTGTGAGGGTCGAGTCCCTGCCGATGACGGCGACGATCACCAGGGCGATGAGCATCGCGGGCATGATCTGGAACACCTCGGCGATGCGCATGAGGATGTTGTCCACCGCGCCGCCCACGTATCCCGCTATCCCGCCGACGAGAAGGCCCACGAGTAGAGACCCGAGTCCGGCCGCGACGCCGATGAAGAGCGACACGCGCGCGCCGTGCACGATCTGCGAGAACAGGTCCTTGCCCACGTCGTCGGTGCCCAGCCAGTGGACGGAGGACGGCTCTTCCAGGATGTCGTTAGAGATGGCGAACGGGTCGAAGGGGGCGATGAGCGGAGCGAACAGCGCGGCGAGCGCGAAGACGGCGACGATGACGATGGCACCGATGGTGAGGGCGTTGAGCCTGTTCCTGCGCACCTTGCGGGCAGCCCGCTGAACGACGATGGCCTCGGTCATAGCGACGTCGCCTCCCTGACTTTCGGATCGATGACGCCGTACACGATGTCGGTGAGGACGTTGACGACGAGGGTGACCACGGCGACGACCACGACGACGCCGAGCACGACGGCTGTGTCGCGCCTGCTGACGGAGTCGTAGAGCAGCGTTCCCATCCCGGGCCAGCCGAAGACTTTCTCGACGAGCACGGAGCCGCCGATCATGGTGCCGAATGTGTAGCCGAACACGGTCACGACGGGCAACAGCGAGTTGCGGACGACGTGCCGCTGCACGATGCGCGAGCGCACCATGCCCTTGGAGACCGCCGTGAGCACATAGCCCGAGTTGAGAACCCCGCCCGCGCTGGCGCGGGTCATGCGGATCATCAGCGCCGTTTCAGGAACCGCCATCGCCGCGGCGGGGAGCAAGAGGTGCCACAGCACGTCCAATGCCTGCTCGAAGGGCGTCCCCTCATACCCGATCGTCGTCATGCCCTGCGTGGGGAGCCACCCGAGGCTGATTGCGAACACCATCACACCGAGAAGTGCCAGCCAGAACGTCGGGATGCTGAACGCGACGAGGGCGAGGACATTGATCGCCGTGTCGACGAAGCGCTTCCGGGAGGTGGCCGCCCACAGGCCGAGCGGCAGGCCGATGGTGAGCGAGAGGATGCTCGCCGCGACCACGAGGATCACGGTGGCTCCGAGATGATCGATGACGAGAGGGAGGACCGCCTCGCGGTTGGCGAAGGAGAATCCGAGGTCGCCGCGGGCGACGCTCCACAGGTAGTTCAGGTACTGGACGATGAACGGCTGGTCGATGCCGAGTTCAGCACGTCGGGCCGCCAGATACTCCTCGGAAGCAGGGTAGTCGCCGATGGTCGCGCTGACGATGTCGCCCGGCGCGAGTGAGACAAGGATGAAGGTGAGCGTGACGACACCCCAGAGGAGAGGGACGACGTACAGGACGCGGCGCAGAATCGCCAAGAGCATGTTTCGTCACCCCTTCACTTGAGGTTTGGACGCAGTTGTTACCTCGGACAGCTCAGGCTCCCTTCAGCGGCACCCATCGTGCGGACAGCTCGGATCGCATCGGACTCAATCGGGTGAATAATCGTCTGTGACATGTAGCATGTAGCATGTAGTAGGTCGAGTCAAGGCCCCAGTGAAGAAACCGGCTGTTTGCGCAAGGAGACGAGGTGATGCTCGGCATCTGCCGCGCAACAGGGGATACTGACGAGCACGACCTGGCCGCACGGGAAATCCCCGAGGCCCTGAGAGCGCACGAGACTACGTGGGGGACGAACGATGGAACAGACGGATCAGTTCAGCGATGCGGCCCAGCCCGATGCCGGGCTGCATGCGATCGGGCAGCGTCCGTCGCGGACGCAGGAGGTGTTCGAGGCACTGCAGCTCGCCATCGCGCGGCGCGACCTCGCACCCGGGAGCCTGCATTCGGCCGCGGAGCTCGCCGAGACATTCGGCGTTTCACGCACGCCCGTCCGTGAGGCGCTCATCGACCTCGCATCACGCGGGATCATCCGCTTCGAGCGCAACCGAGGAGTGCGCATCCTCCGCTCCACTGCTGACGACCTTCGTGAGATCTTCGAGTTGCGCAGCCTGTTGGAGGTTCACGCAACCCGCATCGCCGCGACCAGGATGAACGACGCCGCCCGGGCGCGCCTGCAGACGGAGTTCGACAAGCTCGAGAAAGCCGGCGCCGCCCAGGACGACCGCAGCTATTGGGCGGCCGATCGCGCATTTCACCAGATGATCCTCCAGGCCGCGGGCAACGAGCGCCTGACGAACATCATCGGGATGCTACGCGAGTCGATCCTCGTGCCCGGCGCGACGAGCGCCGGGCGCACCCGGTCGCTCACCCAGATCACCGATGAGCACCGAGTGATCCTCGACGGGATCGGCTCCCGCGATCCGGAGCGCGCCGCCGAGGCCATGCGCGCACACCTGCAGAACACCGCCGAGAACCTCATCTCGCAGGAAGCCGACGCCGAGCGCTGACGCCCGGCCCGACCAGGAGGACCCATGCCCCAGTACGTCGAATTGACCGATTCCGCGGCGGTCGCCGCGGCCGCCGCGACGAGGACCGTGGATGCACTGCGACGGGCCATCGCCGCGCACGGCAGAGCAACATGGGTGCTGGCCGGGGGCTCCTCCCCCGCTGCGGCGTACCGGATCATCGCGGCGGAACACGCCGGCGCAGTGGACTGGTCCCGCGTGAGCGTCGTCATGGGCGACGAGCGCATGGTCCCGCACGACCATGCCGATTCCAACTGGGGTCAGCTGATCCCTCTCCTCACGGCGGACGACCGCGTCCGCGCCATCCGCGAGCTCGCGCCCGACACATCGCTCGCTCCCGCCGCCGCGGCCGCAGCCTACACGGAGCGGATCGTTCAGGACGGCGAGCCGGTGCACTTCGACGTCATCTGGCTCGGGGTGGGCGAGGACGGTCACACGCTCTCGCTGTTCCCCGACCAGGAGCACATCTGGAATGCCCCCGCGCTGGTCACCTCGGTGGATCGGTCGCCCAAGCCCCCCGCGGAGCGCATCACGCTCACGCTCACAGCCCTCGACCACGCCGGAGAGGTGCTCGTCTTCGCCACCGGCGCCGGTAAGCGCGACGCGCTCGATCGGGCCCGCGCCCACGGCGATCTGCCCATCGCGGTGGCGTCCGCACGCGCCGAGGCCGCCGGCGCCCACGTCACGTGGCTGTATGACGACGCTGCTCGTGCCCAGCCGCGCTGAGGTCACCATCGGCTATGCGCCGATGCTCCAGCAGTTCCATCCCGATGACGCGATCCGGCACTGCGTCGAAGCAGCAGAGGTCGGCTTCGGCGGCGTGGTCCTGAGCGACCACTTCCAGCCTTGGCTACCCCAGCAGGGCAACGCCTCATTCATGTGGAGCGTGATGGGCGCGCTTGGCCAGCGCGTCTCGGTGCCGCTGCTGGGCGTCACGACGCCCGGGTACCGCAGCCACCCTGCGGTGACCGCTCAGGCGGCTGCGACGATCGCCGCGCTGTACCCCGGCCGGTTCCAGCTCGGCCTCGGAGCCGGGCAGTCCGTGAACGAGCACATCGTCGCGGAGTACTGGCCACCAGCGAGCGAGCGGGTTGAGCGGCTGTTCGAGGCCGTCGATCTCGTCCGCAAACTGCTCGGATCCAGTCGACGCGACGTGCGGCACGACGGCGACCACTTCCGGTTCGAAGCGGCGCGTCTGTGGACGCTGCCCGACGAGCCGCCGCCGGTCGTCGTCGCAACCTCCGGCCCGGTCGCCGCGCGCCGAGCGGGACGGGTCGCCGATGGCATCATCACCGTTCAGAGCACACCCGACCGGCTGCAGCTGATGCTCGAGCGCTTCGAGGCCGGCGTGACGGAGTCGCAGTCATCCGGCCCCCGGCGACGCATGATCCAGCTGCACGTCTCCTGGGCGCCCACGCGTGAGCAGGCACTCCGCAACGCCCGGGACGAGTGGGCGCACGGCGGGCTGCGCTTCCCCACCGCCGACATCCGCTCCCCCTACGACATCGCCCTGATGACGAGGCATGTGAGTGACGACGATCTCACCGACCGCATGCTCATCTCCGCGGAACCGGATGAGCACCGCGCGCACATTCAGCGGTACGTCGACCTCGGATTCGATCACGTCTACGTCCACAACGTCGGCCGCAACCAATCGGAGTTCATCCAGATGTACGCCACACACATCCTCCCCCAGATCGGCTCGCGCTCATGATGAGCGTATGGCCGCTGCACGGCATCCCCGAAGTCCGGCCCGGCGACGATCTCGTCGAGCTCGTCCTCGCCGCGGCCGGCGATTCCCTGCGGGATGGGGACATTCTCGTCGTCACCTCCAAGATCGTCTCGAAGGCGGAGGGACGCATCGTCGCCGCCGATGACCGGGAGGATGCGATCACGGCCGAGACCGTGCGCATAGTGGCGACCAGGCCCCGCGCGGATGGCACCGTCACGCGCATCGTGGAGAACCGCCTCGGCATCGTCGGCGCCGCCGCCGGCGTCGACGCGAGCAACGTCGACGAGGGCACGGTGCTGCTGCTGCCGCTTGATCCCGACGCCTCGGCGAAGGCGCTGGCCGAGGGCATCCGCCGGCGGGGCCCTGCTGTCGGGGTGCTGCTGAGTGACACGCTGGGCCGGCCGTGGCGCGAGGGACAGACGGATATCGCGATCGGCGCGGCCGGCGTACATGTCTTCCACGACATCAGGGGGACGACGGATACCGCGGGCAAGCACCTCCTCGTGACGCTGCCGTGCCTCGCAGACGAGTTGTGCGGAGCCGCGGACCTGGTGAAGGGCAAGACGAGCGGGTGCCCGGTCGCCGTCGTACGCGGCCTCCCCGACATCGTCGGTCCGCTCGACCTGCCGGGCGCACGCAGTATCGTGCGCGCATCGGACGATGATCTGTTCCGCCTGGGTACGGCCGAAGCCGAGGCTGAGGGCCACGCACGGGGTCTCGCGGAGGGCCGCGCAGACCAAGACTGAGCGCTGGACACAGAGGATGAGCGAAGGGCCGGAAGGCGGAGCATCCCTCCAGCCCTTCACTCATCCGGTTCGGGAGTTCACAGGTGCGCGTGCGCCTGCACAGGCCCCTCGGTGAATCTCGACACGCGGAAGTCTCCCAGATCGATCGACGGAGCCTTGTCCGTGGCGAGCTCCACTGCGGCACGGGCGACGGCGGGGCCGATACCGAAGCCGTGACTGCTCAGACCCGTGGCCAGCACAAGTCCCTCGATGTCCGGCGCCGACGAGATGACCGGCAGTGCGTCCGGAGTGACATCGACCGTGCCACCCCACATGCGAGCGATGTGCGAGCCCTTCCACTCCGGCACCAGCGACATGAGATTGCGATGAGCCATCTCGATCTTCTTGCGGTTCGCCGGCGGGTCGTCCACGCGACGCCAGTCGAACAGCGCCGCTCCCTTGGTCGCGCCGGTGACGCGGCGCCCGAGATCCTGGAAGGCCACCTCATTCAGGTGGAGCTGGATCATCTTCCGGTTGCGGACGAAGTTCGGCAGGAACAGCCGCAGATCGCCCAGTGTGTCGATGGCGATGTCGTAGTCGCTCCACGCCGCACTGCCGAAGATCACCGAACCGTCCGGCGTCTGACTGAATCCGACGGACGGCACGTGCACGGCCAGGTCGGTCACCCGGGACACCCGGTTGGTCCGTGCCGCCGTGGCACGGATCCATCGGACAGGGATCCTCACGCCGAGCGGACGGGTCAGCCGGCCCGACCACGCACCAGCCGCCACGATGACGCGAGAGGCGTGCCGGATCCCCGCGGTCGTGTCGACCCCGGTCACGCGGCCGCCGGAGACTCGGATGCCCGTGACCGTTACTCCAGTCTCGATCTTCGCGCCCCGCCGTGCAGCGGCAGCGGCGATCTCGCGGGTGGCGACGCCAGGGTCGGCGTGGCCGTCTGTCGGCGTCATGAGACCACCGGCCCAGTCACCCGTGATGGTGGGGAGAAGGCCGCGCACGTCCTCCGGCGACAGCAGTTGCGTGCCGAACACCTCGTCTGCGCGCGTCTGCTCCATCCATGCGCGGTACTTCGCGAGGTTCTCGGCGTCGGGGCTGAGGTACACCAGGCCGGACTTCACGACGGTAGAGGCCTCACCGATATCGTCACGCAGTTCGTCCCAGATGCGCGACGACATTCCGGCCAGCGGGATCTCCGACGCATCGCAGCCCTGCCTGCGGATGAAGCCCCAGTTCCTGCTGGACTGCAGATCCGAGATCGGACCTTTGTCGAGCAGAAGCACGGAGTGCCCCTCCCCGGCGAGATCGTATGCCGCCGTGACGCCGACGATCCCGGCACCGACGATGATGACGTCGGCGCCGGACGACGAGCCGTTCATGCACTTCCCCTTTCCGGAGTCTGACGAAGCCGCGGCCTCAAGAGGACTTCGCCCGGGCGAGCGCCTCGATGATCGGAGGCATGAAGGCCGGGAGGTCGTCGGGGATCCGCGAGGTGATCACGTTGCCGTCCACCACGACCGCCTCGTCGACGAACGTACCGCCGGCGCCCTCGACGTCGTCGCGGATGGAGAAGTAGCACGCGATGTTGCGCCCGCGCACGAGCTGAGCCGAGGTCAGCGCCCAGGCGCCGTGGCAGATGGCGCCGACGGGCTTGCCCGCCTCGCCGATCTCGCGGATGAAGTCGATCATCGGCGGCTTGCGACGCATGTAGTCCGGCGAGAAGCCGCCGGGGACGATGACGCCGTCGAACTGGTCGGAGCTCACGTCGTCGATCGAGACGTCGGCCTTGACCGGCATCCCCAGCTTGCCCTTGAAAGTCTCCTGGCGACCGCTGCCGACGATGGTGACATCAGCACCTTCCTCGAGAAGCCGGTAGTACGGGTACCACAGCTCCGAATCCTCGTACAGGTCCTCCGCGAGGATGGCGACGCGGACGCCGCTGAGTGTCTTGCTCATCGTTCGTTCCTTTCTGAGTACGCGCCCGATTCGGCGGGCGACAGAACGCCTGCCTCCCAGGGAGCGGGGTGGGGATTGTTGACGACGTCGCGCGGCTTGCGACCGCTCATCACGTCGACGACGGCGTCGGTGGCGTGGGCCACCATGTCGACGATCGCCTCACGGGACAGACCGCCGATGTGCGGGGTGAGGACCGTGGACCGCGTCAGACCGAGCAGCGGGCTGCGCACCGGCGGCTCCACGCCGAACACATCGAGACCGGCGCCGGCGATGCGTCCTTCGCGCAGAGCCTCAGCGAGAGCATCCTCGTCGACGACGCCCCCGCGTGCAGTGTTGATGAGGACGGCGCCGGGACGCATCAGGGCGATCTCGTCGCGCCCGATGCACCCGCGGGTCTCCGGCGTGAGGGGAAGGTGCAGCGACAGGATGTCAGCGCCGCTGATGACCTCATGCAGGTCGGCGGCGCGCACTCCCGGGGGCGGCGAGGAGTACGGGTCGTAGCCGATCGTCTCCACGCCGAAACCGCGGAGACGATCGATGACGAGTCGTGCGATGCGGCCGAGTCCGAGAAGGCCGACGGTCTTGCCGTGCAGGTCGTTGCCGAGCCACGGGTCGACCCGGTGCCACTCCTCGTGACGGACGGAGGCATCCATCGCGGGGATCTTGCGCAGCACCGACAGCATGAGTCCGATCGTATGATCGGCGACCGCCTCCTCGTTGGTGCCCCGCGCGATGGTCACGGCGACGCCGTGCTGCTCAGCGGCCAGCAGATCGATCGCATCGCTGCCGACCCCGACGCGGCTGATGACGCGCATCTCCGGCACCGCCTCGAAGAACTCCCGGGGGAAGGGGTCCGTGCTGACGATCGCTGCCTCACAACCGCGCGCAAGCCGGATCATCTCCTCGACACTGCGCTCGCCCAGTCGTGGAGCACGACGCAGCTCCAGGCCCACCTCACGGAGCCGGTGCACCTGCGGCGAATCGTCACCCGGGAAGTCGACCCAGGTGACGAGGACCGTGCGCGGCCCGACCTGCGGAGGTGTGCTCATCACCAGGCCCCGATCTGGACGGGTGACGTGTGCACCTGGATGATGGCAGGCCGCCCTGCGTCGACGGCAGCTCGCAACGCAGGCAGGAACTCGTCGTTGGTGCGCACGCGATGGGCGGATGCGCCCATCCCCTCGGCAACGGCGACGAGATCCATGCTCGCCTGGTCGACGCCGATCTCCCGGCCGGGGAAGACGCGGGTCTGGTGGGCCCGGATCGTGCCGTACGTCCCGTTGTCGAAGACGAGGAAGACCAGGCCTTTCAGGCCGAGCCGTACCGCGGTGTGCACCTCGCTCATGGTCATCGCGAACCCTCCGTCACCGGCGACGGCGATCACCGTGCGCTCCGGAGCAGCGAATTTCGCACCCACCGCCGACGGGACGGCGTATCCCATCGATCCGGAGGTCGTGCCGAAGAACGTCCTGGCGCGTTCCCACCGGTAGTAGCGGTTGAGATAGCTGGCGAAGGAGCCGGCATCGGAGGTGACCACGGCGTCGTCCGGCAGCTCCTCGCGCAGCTCCACCATCGCACGGGGGATGTCGAAGAAGTCGTCGGTGGACTCCTCGGGCACGGACGATGCGATGTACGCGTCGTGGGCGCGCCGGGCGCCGGCGGCGCGCTCGGCGCGACGTGCGGGCGAGATCGGATCCGTGCTCAGAGCTTCGAGCAGCCGAGTCACCGTGTCACCCGCGTCACCCACGATGGGCACATCGGGGTTGCGCACCGGCGACATCGCCTCCGCGCTCAAGTCGATCTGCACGAACTTCTGAGCCGTCCCGGGGACGGAGTAGCTGATGCTGGAGAAGTCACCCATCCTCGTCCCGATGCCCACGATGAGGTCCGCCTCCCGCAGCGGCACCAGCAGGTGCTCGGGCAGCCACGGGAGGTTCCCGGCGAAATGGTCGTGCCCGTTCGGGAATGTATCGAAGCGGCGCCATCCGCAGTAGACGACCGCTCCGCTCGCCTCGGCGAGCGCGACGAGATCGTCGCGGATCGTCTCATCGGCGCAGCCGCCCCCGATCACGAAGGCCACCGAAGCCGCATCGCGGAGCAGCCGGGTCACCGACCCGATGTCGCTCTCCGACGCCGCCGGAAGCGGCACCCGCTGCTTTGCGACCTTGACGATCTCGGTCGTCTCGTACCCGACGTCCTCGGGCAGGCTGACCACGACCGGTCCCGGGCGGCCCGCACGGGCCAGGTAGAACGCGCGCTGGATCTGCTCCGCAGCCCGATCACCCTCGGTGATCTTCACGGACCCCTTGCCGATGAGGTCGCCGAGGGCGAGCAGATCCATCTCCTGGAAGCTCTCGCGACCCTCGTCGTCCTTCGGCACCTGACCGACCAGCAGGACCAGCGGCGTCGAATCCTGCCGTGCGGCATGCAGCGCGATCGCCGCGTGCGTGACACCGGGCCCGCGGGTCACCATGAACACGCCGGGAAGCCCGCGTGTGCGGGACCACGCGTCAGCCATGAAGCCGGCGCCCTCCTCGTGATGGGTGGTCACCAGTGTGATCCCGGGCACGTCGTTGAAAGCGTCGAGCACAGGCAGGTAGCTCTCGCCCGGCACGCAGAAGACGTGGTCCACGCCCTCCGCGCAGATCGCCTCGACGATGATCTGGCCTACGGTCATAGTCATCGGAACTGAGGTTCCTCTCTGTCTGTCTGCGTCATCGCAGCGCTGTGTTCGCGAGGTCCGAAGGACCGTCAGGTGTCCAGGGGCGCGTAGCCCATCTCGAGGTCGACGACGTTGCGAAGCGGTCGGCTGTCGATCCAGCGGCGAAGGTTGTCGATGAAGAGGTCGACCATCGCCGCCTCCCAGCCGCGGAAGTCGGCGGAGATGTGCGGAGTCAGAATGACGTTCTGCATACTCCACAGCTCGTGGTCGGGTGCGAGCGGCTCGCGCGGGACGACATCGAGTGCCGCTCCTCGGATGCCGCCGGAGCGCAGCGCCTGAAGGAGTGCTTCCTCCTGCACGACCGGTCCCCTGCCGATGTTCACCAGCACCGCTTCGGACGACATCGCGGCGAACTCCTCGGGACCGAACATCCCCTCGGTCTTCGCAGTGAGGGGCGTGGCGAGCACGACGTAGTCGGCGTTGCCGAGGACCTCGCGCAGCTCGTCCTGTGTGACCACGCTGTCGAAGTGCTCGACCGGCTCCGTGCGCGGGCGTCGGCCTACGCCGGTGACGGTCATACCCAGCGCCTGCGCGCGGCGCGCCAGCTCGCGGCTGACGGCGCCCATGCCCACGACCACCAGATCGGAGCCCGACAGCATCCGGGTCTCCACCGGGTTCCACACCCGCGCCTGCTTGTCTGCCGTGAACCGCGGCAGATCCTTCGCGAAGGCGAGGAGGAACGACAGCGCGAACTCGGCCATCGACTCCGCTGTCACTCCGCGAGAGTTCGTGAAGCGGATGCCACGACTTCGCACCTCATCGGAGAGGGATGCATCCACGCCGACCGCGGCGACGTGGACCCAGTTCAGTTTGGGAAGCCGGTGAACGGCATCCGGCACGACGGTGGAGCGGAAGTTCCAGACGAACACCGCTTCGACGTCCTCGGACTCCGCGGCGATCTGGCCCGCGTCCACGACGAAGCGTAGATCGGCCAGTCCGTCCACCTTCTCCCGCAGGCCCGGCGGCTCCGCCCCGGTGGGGCGGAGCGCGACCAGAACCTTCGGGGGTGAGTCAGTGCTCACTTCGCTGCAGCGAGCGGGACGACTTCCTTCGCGAAGCGCGTCATGTGCTCGATGCCGAACTTCGAATCCTCCCAGCCGTGGAGGTAGAAATCGAGGACGAGGTGGTCTACGCCTGCATCGAGGTTCTCGCGCAGTCGCTGAGCAGCCTGCTCTGCCGAGCCGATCATCAGGCGCTCTTCCGGACGGTTGAGCGTCTTGTCGTCGATACGGGTGAGCGCCTCCTCGAAGGTGATGCCGTTGATGCGGGCCAGGAGGCGCGGCAGAGCCCACTCCTTGATCCAGTTCTCGTCGTCGCTGATCATGCCGTAGTTGACGGCGGCCAGCTCAAGCGGAGTAGTACGGCCGAACTCCTCGTCCTTCCCACGGAGCGTGGGGAGCAGCTCGTTGCGGATCTCGTCCGGAGTCGGGAACAGCGGGTAGAACGCGTCCGCCCACTTCGCGGTGCGGTTGAGGGACTTCTCCCCGCCCCCGACCCACATCGGAAGGCGCTCCTGCACGGGGCGCGGCGTGATTTCGAGACCGGTGGAGTCCCAGATGCGACCCGCCTCGGTGATCTCCTCGCCGTTCCACAGGTGACGGAAGGTCGACATCGCCTCGTCCATCCGGCGGCCGCGCTCAGTGGTCTTGACCATACCGACCGAGAAGTCCTCGTCCCACCAGCCGAGCACGGGGACGGCGACGGCGCGGCCGTTGGACGCGTTGTCGAGCGTGGAGAAGTACTGCGCCCACACGAAGGGGTGCAGCGTCGGCGCGACGAACTCGAACGCGACCTTGATGCGCTTGGTCTCACGCGCGATGATCGGCATCAGCACCAGCGGGTCGAACAGGTACCGGGTGCCGAACGCCGCGAAGCTGGCCGTCTTGGGCATCGTGAAGTGCCATGGCACGTGGATCGCCTCGAAACCGAGCTCCTCGGCCTTCTGTGCGAACTCCACCATGGAATCGATGCTGGGGCCGTCTGCGCCCCACGGGAAGAGGTACACCCTCAGCTTCTTGAGGATCTCCTCGACACTCTCTCCAGCCATTTCTCGTCCTTTCTGGTCATTCCGCCGCGCCTTGTGCGCCGCGGAGTCGTCTTGGTCACCGGCCCGGGAAGCGGGTCGGATGCGGCTCAGTCGTCCGGCAGGCCCAGATGCTTGTGGAAGGTGGTCCCATGGGTGCCCCACATCTTCGGGCTGTGCTCCACCAGGAGAACCTGAACGTTCTCCAGTCGGGCGCCGTTGTCCACCATCACATCCGTGATGCCGGCGATGATCGCCTCCCGCTGTTCCTGACTCCGACTTGCGATGTCGACGCGTACGAATGCCACTGATCGTGCCTCTCTTCCTTGAGCTCGCAGTCGGGAATCCTGTTCGATCCGACCGCCTCACCTGCCTCGGTGACATCTAACATGTTACATGTAAGCTGCGGCGAGCGGAAGTCCTCGGAGAACAATCCGCTCACTCCGGGAGCGATGAAGCCAACAGCTCCGGAAGGGTCATCCCCTGCACATCGCCAAGCTGCTCCGCCTGCGTCCGGCACGAGAACCCGTCGGCGAGCAAGACGGTTCGTTCGCCACGCGATCGCAACGCCGGCAGCAATGCGAGCTCGGCCACGGCCACCGAGGTCTCGTAGTGTCCCGCCTCCATCCCGAAGTTCCCAGCGAGCCCGCAGCACCCTTGCAGCTCCTGCACGCTCGCGCCGCTGCGGGCGAGCAGTCGGCGATCCGCGTCGAAGCCCATGACGGCGTGCTGGTGACAGTGCGGCTGCACGATCAGGGTGACATCGCTCAAGTCCGGCGGCGACCACTGCGGGGTGCGATCCAGCAGTTCCGCCAGTGTCACCGTTGCCGCGGCCACCTGGTGTGCACGCGGATCGTCCGGGAGAAGCTCCTTCAGATCGCTGCGCAGCACCGCGGTGCAGGATGGCTCGACGCCCACGATCGGGACACCCTCCCTGGCATAGGTCGTGAGACCTTCGACGAGCTGGCGCAGCCGGCGGCGCGCGCCGTCCAGCTGACCCGTGCTGATCCACGTGAGTCCGCAGCACAGTTGAGCCTCGGGGATGATCACCGTGTATCCCGCGCTCTCCAGCACGCGACGCATCGCCGCCACGGCTGGGGGGCGGAAGGCGGCACTGAACGAGTCCCCCCACAGAACGACGCGGCGCTCGCCACCCGCGCCGCTGGCCGGGCGAGGCAGGATGCGGCGCGACGCGCGGGAAGCGAACGCGGGAACGCTCCGTCGGGGATCCATCCCACCGGCGCGCAGAAGGAGACGGCGCACGGGCGCGATCCGCATGGCGGCGTTGGCCAGTCCCGGCGCTATCGACGCCAGCCGGGCCCAGCGGGGTAGCCAGCCGAGGACATAGTGCGCGCGCGGCCGCAGCCGGCCGCGATAGCTGCGGTACAGAACCTCGGACTTGTACTGCGCCATGTCGACGCCGGCAGGGCACTCGCTTGCGCATGCCTTGCAGCTGAGACAGAGGTCAAGCGCCTCGTGCACTTCGGACGACCTCCACCCGTCCGTCACCAGCGTGCCGTTCACCATCTCCTGAAGCGTGCGCGCCCGCCCGCGGGTGACATCGTTCTCGTCCGAGGTGGCGCGGAACGACGGACACATGAATCCGCCCTCCGTCGCGCGGCACTTGCCCACGCCCACGCAGCGGTGCACGGCCTTGGTGAAGTCTCCCCCGTCGTCGGCGAAGGCGAATCCGCCTGCGCGCAGCATCGGTAGCGCGGCGGGTCGACGCAGGTCCGCGTCGACCGGCGCCGGTCTGACGATGATCCCCGGGTTCATCACGTCGTCGGGATCGAACAAGGCTTTGAAGCGGCCGAACAGCTCTACAGCTTCCGGCGAGTACATGAGCGAGAGCAACTCGCCCCGGGCGCGTCCATCACCGTGCTCGCCGGAGAGCGAGCCGCCATGTGAGATGACCAGCTGCGCCGCGTCGGTCATGAACCGTCGCAGTCCACCCTGGTCGGGGTCCAATGGCAGGTCCAGCCGTACATGGACACATCCGTCGCCGAAATGCCCGTAGGGCAGACCCTCGACGCCGTGCTCGGCCATGAGCGACTCGAAGTCGCGCAAGTATGCTCCCAGCCGCTCTGGCGGGACCGCCGCATCCTCCCAGCCCGGCCACGCCTGCGCTCCAGACGGCGTGCGTCCCGCGAGCCCGGCGCCGTCTTCGCGGATTCGCCAGAGTCGCGCGGCGTCGGGGCCGGCCGGTAGCAGGCGAGAGTCGAGCGCGCCGGCGTCACGCACGAGAGCTCTCGCGGCCGCCAACGAGATCTCCTGGTTCTGGCCGCCGACCTCGATGAGAAGCCAGCCGCCACCGCGGGGAAGCTCAGGCACGGAATCGACGCCCTGATGGCGTCGGATCACGTCCACGAGCCGGGCGTCGAGTCCCTCGATCGCCAGGGGACGATGCGCAAGCACTGCCGGCACGGCATCCGCGGCGGCCGCCATGTCGGGGTAGCCGAGCACGACGAGCGCCGGCGCGGGTGCAAGCGGGACGAGCCGGACGCGCGCGCCGAGAGTGATGGCGGCCGTCCCCTCCGTTCCCACGAGCGCCCTGGCCAGCGAAGAGCCGTTCTCCGGAAGGAGGTGCTCCAGCGAGTACCCACTGACCTGACGCCCGAAACGGCCGAGCTCCGTCCGCAGGATGCTCAGATTGTCGCGCACCAGTCGCTCGAGTCCCGGTACGGGATCCAGCTTGTCGGCTGCGACGTATCGACTGCCGCGCCCATCGACGACGTCGAGCTCGATCACGTTGTCCGCGGCGCGTCCGTACGCGAGGGCGTGTGCGCCGCAGGCGTTGTTGCCGAGGACGCCGCCGATCGTCGCTCGCGCGTGCGTGGACGGATCGGGCCCGAAGCGCAGACCGTGCGCACGCGCGGCGTCGTTGATCCGGGCGAGCACCGCCCCCGGCTCGACGAGCGCCGTCGCACCTTCGGGGTCGATCTCGCGCACCCGATTGAGATGTACTGACGTGTCGACGACTATCCCGGTCCCGATCGCGTTTCCCGCCACCGACGTGCCGGCGCCGCGCATCGTCAGCGGCGCGCCTCGCCTTCGCGCGACGTCGACGATCGCGAGAACGTCGTCGACGTCGCGCGGTGCGACCACCACCTGGGGCGGAACTCGATAGTTGGAAGCATCCGACGAGTATTGCGCGCGCCTCGCCGACGAGGCCCAGACTTCGCCCGCGACCTGACGCTGCAGCGCATGCGCGAGGTCGGCCGCGTCGAGGTCGGCCGTCATGGCCTCACGTACGCGGTCTTGAGCTGGGTGAAGAACTCCCTGGCGTGGGTGCCCTGCTCCTTCGGACCGTGGCTCGATCGCTTCCTGCCTCCGAACGGCACGTGCGGGTCGACGCCGGCGGTCGGGAGGTTCACCATGACCATCCCGGTGTCGGAGCGCCGCTGGAAGTCGGCTGCACGAGCGAGCGAGGTCGTGCATATGCCGGCGACCAGTCCGTACGGGGTGTCGTTGGCGAGGTGCACGGCGTGATCGTAATCGTCCGCGCGGAGCACGCCGGCGACCGGGCCGAAGACCTCCTCGCGGTTCAGCGGTGCGGTCGCGTCGAGCCCTTCCACGACGGCCGGACGGAGGAAGTTGCCTCTCGTGGAGAGCTCGAGCAGCTCACCGCCGTGTACAACCGCACCGGGGGTGTCTTTGGCGCCCTCGATGTACGCGACATCGGAGCGCAGCTGCGCCTCGTCGACGACGGGGCCGATCTCGGTGCCCTCTTGCAGTGCGTGCCCGACCCGCAGTGCGAGGGCGCGTTCCCGGAATGCTGCGGTGAAGCGATCGTGGATCGCTTCCATCACGATGATCCTGCTCGATGCGGTGCAGCGCTGGCCCGTGGCGAAGAACGCGCCGTCGATCGCGCACGACACGGCGATGTCGAGATCAGCGTCGTCCGCCACGATCAGGGCGTTCTTGCCGCCGAGCTCGAGCTGGACCGGGCGCAGCGCGGCGGCGCCCTCGCGGGCGATGCCGATGCCGACCTCCTCCGACCCGGTGAAGGTGATCGCGTCGATGCCCTCGTGCGCCGCGAGAGCACCGCCGATCACGGACCCCGAGCCGGTCACCAGATTGAAGACGCCGGGTGGGAAGCCCGAATCCTCGATGATGCGGGCGAGAGCGTGCGCGCTCGCCGGCACGAGAGCGGCCGGTTTGAGCACGACCGTGTTTCCGTAGGCGAGAGCGGGGGCGCATTTCCAGGCAGGAATGGCGATCGGGAAGTTCCACGGTGTGATGACGCCGATCACACCGAGCGGCTCGCGATGAACCGTGACGGTCACTCCTGGACGTACGGAGGCCTGTTGCTCGCCGGTCAGGCGCAGCGCCTCGCCTGCGAAGAAGCGGAAGATGTGCGCCGCCCGAATGACCTCCCCGCGTGCCTCCGCGCGGGTCTTGCCCTCTTCACGGGCGAGGAGCTCCGCGAGCGCCTCGACATCGGCGAGGATGCGCGAGGCGACGCGCTCCAGCAGGTCCGCGCGGTGCGCGGGCGACGTCCCAGACCAGGTCGCGAAGGCGCCTCGGGCAGCTTCTACTGCACGGTCGAGGTCGGCCGGGCCGGCCAGCGCAAACCGGCCGATGACATCCGAGCGATCGGAGGGGTTGATGTTCTCCCGATACTCGGCAGCTGTCGTCCACTCGCCAGCGATGAAACTGCCGAACTCAGCCACGGCGGAACCGGACACGTGATGCCTCCCGCCTCGGATGCCTGGCTGTTCGGGACATCGACGGCGCCCCGCTCACGCCTCGTCCGGCTTCTCGATCGCCGTGTACACCTTGCGGACCGGCTCCTCGACGTACCAGGTGCCCACGTATCCGCTGTGCACGTGCAGCACGGCACCGGGCTCGATGATCGTCGTGGTGCCGTCGGCGTGCTCGATACGACCGGCGCCGGTCACGAAGTGCATGAACTCCGAAATGCCCTTCTTCTCGGAGCGGAAAACGCCGGGAGTGCACTCCCAGATCCCGATCTCGGTATCGCCGTCGCGGTGCAGAACGCGCTTGGTCGCCTGGGGGTCGCCCTCGAGAATGATCGGCGGGGCGGCCGACGGGGTCAGCTGCTCCTGGACGACATCGGTGAGTGTGTAGAAGGTGGTCATCATCGCTCCTCTTCGCCGTTGCCGCGGATTCCCTCTCGATCCGACGGCTGTTTATGTGTAACATGTAGCATGTTACGTGAGAAAGGACTCAATGCAAATGGGCAGCACCTCATTCCGCCTCGGCTACAAGGCCTCAGCCGAGCAGTTCGGCCCGCGCGAGCTGGTCGACTACACCGTTCTCGCCGAGGAGATCGGACTCGACTCGGCCATGGTCAGCGATCACTTCCAGCCCTGGCGCTACAACGGCGGTCACGCACCGTTCTCCCTCGCTTGGCTCGCTGCGGCGGGTGAGCGGACCGAGCGCATCGTCCTCGGCACCAGCGTGCTCACCCCCACATTCCGATACAACCCGGCCGTCGTGGCGCAGGCCTTCGCGACGTTCGGCTGCCTCTTCCCCGGACGCGTCATCCTCGGCGTCGGCACCGGCGAGGCCCTCAACGAGATCGCCACCGGCTACATCGGCGAATGGCCGGAGTTCAAGGAGCGCTTCGGGCGCCTGCGCGAGTCCATCGACCTCATGCGCAAGCTCTGGAGCGGTGAACGCATCGACCACGAAGGCACGTACTACCGAACGGTGGGCGCCTCGATCTATGACGTCCCGGCGACGCAGATCCCGATCTACATCGCCGCCGGGGGTCCCTTCGTCGCGCGGTACGCGGGACGCCACGGCGACGGCTTCATCTGCACTTCGGGCAAGGGCATGGATCTCTACAACGACAAGCTGATGCCTGCGGTCGAGGAGGGTCGCGCGCAGTCCGGGAACCCGGAGCGTGAGGTCGACCGTCTCATCGAGATCAAGCTGTCGTATGATCGCGACCCCGAGACCGCCCGAGAGAACACCCGCTTCTGGGCGCCGCTCTCGCTCACCCCGGAGCAGAAGCACAGCATCGACGACCCGATCGAGATGGAGCGCGCCGCCGATGAGCTGCCGCTGGAACAGGTGACGAAGCGCTGGATCGTCGCCTCCACCCCTGAGCAGGTCGTCGAACAGGTCGCCCCCTACGTGGAGGCTGGGTTCAACCACCTCGTCTTCCACGGCCCTGGGCACGACCAGACCCGCTTCCTGCACCAGTTCCGTGACGATCTGCTCGCGCCGTTGCGCGAGCTCGGAGCGCGAGCCTGACAGCTCGGAGTGCTCTGCGACGGCGTCGGGCCATCGCAGAGCACTCTTGCGGTCAGCGCAGCACGCGAGGAGTTCGCCGACGCGATCCGCGAACATCAGTCGTCATCATGGCCGCGATGCCATACCGGCGATCGGCAGTCGCAAGGGAGACGTCGCCGCGTCGGAGACCCGCGCCGTGAGCGCCTCCAGCGGCCCGCGGCGATGACCGATCGACCACAGTGTCGCCGTGACCATCATCGCGCCGGCGGTCCACGCCCAGACCGCGATCGAGTCGATGCTGCTGCCCGGGCCGGCGATCAGCGGGTAGGACACGACATGCGCACTGTATGCCGTGAGGGGCATGGAGCCCAGTGCCGCCAGTGGGATCAGCAGCATGCGCAGTGGCCGCAGGCCAGCAGGCACAGCGCGATCACCATGACGGCGAAGCCGCCCGAGCCGACGATCTCGTCAGCGCCACCCGAGTGCGGATCCACCGCCGTGAGCGCTCCGACAGCGCTTCGCCACGGATCCTGCTCGGCGACCTGCGTGAAGTGGTCCGCCCACGCTGTCGTGTCCGACGTCTCTTCGAACCCGACGTCGTCTTCCAGGCTCGGGTCGTCCTCGGGGTAGCAGCTGATGTAACCGTCGCCGTAGTCGTCGCAGAGGGCGCCGGCGAAGTCGATCTCCTCCGGGTCGACGCCGGTCGGCAGTGCGACGGATCCCGGGTCGCTGCTCGAATCGACGCTCGAGTCCGTGACCGAAGACGAGGGCGATCCCTGCTCCGACGCGGCCGTGCCCGCGAGCGCGCCGACCCCGTACCCGACCGCCGCGAGCACGAGTCCCACGGTGAGCAGACTCGCCTTCTCGCGGACGCCGTCGAGGCGCATCCGCCCGATCGCCATCCCGCCCAGTATCAGCGCGAGCCAGACCGTCACCGGGTAGGTGCCGAAGAGCACGAGGTCGACTCCGGCCCCGCCGGTGCCGAGGGTGATCACCTGCATGAGAGCCAGCACCGGCGGGCCCGCCAGCGCCAGCACCGCTGATCCGATCAGCAGGGATGCCGTCCGCCAGCGGATGAACGCGGTCGCCGCGATGTACAGGGCGCCGTACACGGTGAGGATCACGGCGATGGGCGTGCCGAGCAGTTCGAGCATCAGGCCGATGAGGAAGACGACGCCGCCCCGGGCGATCAGGCCCACGCGCAACACGGCAGCGCGCTCGGGACCGGGAGTCTCGCCGCGACCCGTCATGAGCGAGATCGAAACGCCGGCGAGCACGGCGAAGAGGATCGATGAGCGTCCGTGCACCAGCGCTCCCCATGTGTGCGGCTCGAGCAGCGACAGCTCGGGGGTGGAGAGCATGTGCGCGGCCATCATCCCGAGCACGGCCAGACTGCGCGCGACGTCGAGACCCATGATCCGCGGCGGACGACCGAACCCGGTCCACCATGCCCTGACGTCGATGCGTCGGACGACGGGCGCGGCGTGGTGTTCCGGGAGCGTCACTCCCAGATTCTATGCGGCGGTGCCCGGCGAGCAGCGAGAGGCGGCGGACGTCCCGCCATCTCGCACGTCGTACGATGGAGGGTCATGTCCTCGCCCGTCATCACCTATCCTCCGCTGCTGCCGGTCAGCGCCGCCCGCGAGGAGATCGCCGACGCGATCCGCGATCATCAGGTCGTGATCGTGGCCGGAGCGACCGGGTCGGGCAAGACCACTCAGCTGCCGAAGATCTGCTTGGAACTGGGCCGTGAGCGCATCGCGCACACCCAGCCGCGCCGGCTGGCCGCCCGCACGATCGCCGAGCGCGTCGCCGAGGAGCTGCACGTCGAGCTGGGCGATCTGGTCGGCTACAAGGTGCGCTTCACCGATCAGGTGTCGGATGCCACCCGCATCGCGCTGATGACCGACGGGATCCTCCTCAACGAGATCCACCGTGACCGACTGCTGCGCCGCTACGACACGATCATCATCGACGAGGCGCACGAGCGCTCACTGAATGTGGACTTCCTGCTCGGCTACCTGCGCCGCATCCTGCCGGAGCGGCCCGACCTGAAGGTGATCATCACTTCGGCGACGATCGATCCCGAGAGCTTCGCCGCGCATTTCGCCGCCCCCGACGACAGCCCGGCACCGATCATCGAGGTATCCGGCCGTACCTTCCCGGTCGAAATCCGGTACCGGCCGCTGGTCGACGAGCAGCAGGGCGACAGCGCGATGTCGGCGTCGCAGAAGGAGCCGGAGGACGAGGTCACCGCGATGGTCGCGGCCCTGCGCGAACTCGACAGCGAGGCGCCCGGCGATGTGCTGGTGTTCCTGCCGGGCGAGGCCGAGATCCGAGACGCCGCCGAGGCCGTTCGCGGCGCTTACCGCTCCGGGAGCGCGCCCGTGGAGGTGCTGCCGCTCTACGGACGTCTGTCGGCGGCGGAGCAGCATCGCGTCTTCGAGCGCTCGAGCGTCGCGGGGCTGCGCCGCCGCATCATCCTGGCCACCAATGTCGCCGAGACCAGCCTCACGGTACCCGGCATCAAGTACGTCGTCGACACGGGCACGGCCCGCATCTCGCGCTACAGCGCACGTTCGAAGGTGCAGCGCCTTCCCATCGAGGCCGTGTCGCAGGCATCCGCGAACCAGCGCTCGGGACGCGCCGGACGCACGAGCGACGGCATCGCGATCCGCCTGTACGGCGAGGACGACTTCGCGAAGAGACCGGAGTTCACCGAGCCCGAGATCCTGCGCACCTCGCTCGCGTCGGTCGTTCTGCAGATGCTCTCGCTCGGCTTCGGCGACATCACCGAGTTCCCGTTCCTCACTCCCCCGGACTCGCGCGGCGTCAAGGCGGCCCTCGACCTGCTCACCGAGATCGGCGCGGTCGACATCGCACGCGGCGCGCAGCCGCGGCTCACCCGGATCGGCCGTGAGATCTCCCGGATGCCTATGGATCCGCGGTTCGCCCGGATGCTGGTCGCGGGAGCTTCCGCCGGCTCCGGCGTGCTGCACGACGTCATGCCGATCGTCGCGGGCCTGTCCATCCAGGACGTCCGCGAGCGCCCGTCCGCCGATGCCCCGCAGTCGGTGCGCGACGAGGCCGACCGCTCGCACGCCCGCTTCGTCGACCCGACCAGCGACTTCCTCTCCCTGCTCAAGCTGTGGAAGCACCTGCGCGAGCAGCAGAAGGAGCTCGGCTCCAGCGCGTTTCGCCGGATGTGCCGCAGCGAGCACCTGAACTACGTGCGTGTGCGGGAGTGGTTCGACGTGCACCGTCAGCTGCGAACGCTGGTGAAGGCTCCGAAGCACACCGGCGCTGCGTCCGCCGCCGACGCGGATGCCGTCCATCGCGCGATCCTCGCCGGCCTGCTCTCGCAGATCGGCATCCTGGACGAGCGGACCGCGGCCGGAAGCGCCAACAAGGACAAGCCGAAGAAGGGCGAGAAGGGGCGGCGCCTCGCGGAGTACCGCGGCGCCCGGGGCATCCGCTTCTCGATCTTCCCGGGCTCCGGCCTGCGCAGGAAGGCCCCGCAGGCCGTCATGGCGGCCGAGATCGTGGAGACCTCGCGCACGTTCGCGCGCACCGTCGCGGCGATCGATCCCGCCTGGGCGGAGGATCTGGCCGGCGATCTCGCCAAGCGGCAGGTGACCGAGCCGCACTGGTCGAAGGATGCCGGCGCCGCCGTGGCCTTCGAGAAGGTGACGCTGTTCGGGGTGGAGATCATTCCACGGCGGCGCGTACAGTTCGCGCGCATCGACCGCGCCGGCGCGCGCGAGCTGTTCCTGCGGCACGCACTCGTGGAGGGCGAGTGGGACCCGTCCCGGATCGACAAGCGGGTCAGTGCGTTCTGGCGTGCGAATGCCGAACTGCGCCGCCGCCTGGAAAAGCTGGAGGAGCGCGAGCGCCGCCGCGACATCCTCGCCGGAGACGAGACCGTGTTCGCCTTCTACGACGAGCGCATCCCCAACGAGGTCTTCGATGTGCGCTCCTTCGAGAAGTGGTGGCGCGATGCGCTGGCGCAGACTCCCAAGCTGCTGGTCATGCGCGAGAGCGACCTGCTCGAGGACGACGACCGCGCCGACCAGTCCGACTTCCCCACGCGCTGGACGCAGGACGACCAGGTGCTGGGGCTCGCCTACCGCTTCGAACCGGGTGCGGAGGATGACGGTGTCAGCGTGGTGCTTCCGCTCGCGCTGCTGCAGCAGGTCCGCGACACCGGGTTCGACTGGCAGGTGCCCGGCCTGCGCGACGAGCTCATCACGGCTCTGCTGCGAGCCCTGCCCAAGGCCATCCGCCGCCACGTGGTCCCCGCGGCCGACTGGGCCGAGCGCTTCGGCGAGCAGCTCGCCGAGCACGGGCCCGAGAAGCACGACGGGGCACCGGAGCACTCGCTCAAGCAGGCGCTCGCCAGGCTCATCCAGCCGCTTGCGAACCAGCCCGTCTCGGCCTCCGACTTCGACGACGATCGCGTGCCGGGACACCTGCTGATGAACTTCCGCGCGGTCGACGAACGCGGCCGGGTGGTCGGGTCCGACCGCGACCTCGTCGCGCTGCAGCAGCGACTGTCCGATCGGTCGCGGCAGAGCGTGGCGCGGTCGATCGCCCGACATGACGCCCCCTCCCCGGGCGCGCGCCGGCCGGACGCCGCGGCGGTGGCCGCCGCATCCGTCCGCGGCCCGATCGAGCGCGACGGCCTCACCGACTGGACCTTCGGCGACCTCCCCGAGGTGCTCGACACGAAGGTCGCCGGCGGGGTCGTGCGCGGCTACCCGGCGGTCGTCGACCGCGGGGCGACCGTATCGGTGCGGCTGGAGGCGACCGCGGATGCCGCCGCATCCGCCACCCGCGAGGGCGTGCTGCGCCTGGTGCTGCTGAACGTGCCGTCGCCGGCCTCCTACGTGCAGAACCACCTCACCTCGGCGGAGAAGCTGGCGCTGGCGTCCTCGCCGTACCAGAACGCGGCGGCGCTGATCGAGGATGCGCGCACGGCGGTCGTCCGCCACCTCATCGCGCTGCAGGTGCCCGGCGGCGTCGTCCGAACCGACACCGAGTTCCGCCGCGTCCGCGACGCCGTGAACGCCGCCCTCGTCGACGAGCTGTTCGCGTGCGTGTCGCTGGTCGCCCGCATCCTCACCAAGAGCCGCGACGTCGAGCGAGGCATCAAGTCGCAGAACTCGCTCGCGCTGCTCGGCCCGCTGAACGACATCCGCTCCCAGCTGAGCGGGCTCATCCGGCCCGGGTTCATCGCGCACACCGGGGTGGAGCGCCTCACCCACCTGCCCCGCTACCTGGACGGCATGCTCGAGCGGCTGAAGACCCTCGCCGACGCACCCGGCAGAGACCGTGCGCGGATGACCGAGTTCGAACGCATGGCGAACGCGTATGCGGATGCCGGCGGGGCGATCCCGCCCGCAGGCGACACGCCCGCCGAGCTGGTCGAGGTGCGCTGGCTGCTCGAAGAGTACCGGGTCAGCGTCTTCGCGCAGCGGCTGGGCACGGCGCAGCCGGTGTCACCGCAGCGGATCATGAAGGCCCTCGCTCCGCGCTGACCGGGTTAGCCTGGCAGCATGGCTCGCGCGATCGTCCACACAGAACTCGGCTCCCCTGACGTCCTCCGCCTGGTCGAGGTCCCCGACCCCGTCGCCGCTCCCGGTGAGGTGGTCGTGCGCATCGAAGCCGCGGGGGTCAACCCCATCGACGTGAAGCAGCGCTCCGGCCAGCGTCCGTTGCCTCCGATCACCGAGCCACGGCACGTGGGCTTCGACGGCGCGGGGACGATCACCGCGCTCGGAGACGACGTCACCGGCTTCGCCGTCGGCGAGCGCGTCGCCGTCCACGACACCCGCGGCACCTACGCGACGTCACTGGCCGTCCCCGTCGGGAACATCACACGCATGCTCGACGGCGTCACGGCTGCCGAGGGTGCGGGCATCGGCATCCCGGCCGGCACCGCGTACCAGTCTTTGCGCTCCCTCGCCGTCCGCAAGGGCGACACCCTGCTCGTCCACGCGGGATCCGGCTCAGTCGGGCAGGCCGCCGTGCAGTTCGCGGTGCTGTGGGGCGCGACCGTCATCGCGACCGCGAGCCCCGAACGCCACGAACAGGTACGCGCCCTCGGCGCGACACCGGTCGCGTATGGCGAGGGCCTGCTCGAGCGGGTGCGCGACGCCGCCCCGCAGGGCGTCGACGTGGCGCTGGACTGCGCCGGCACCGACGAGGCGATCCGGGTCTCGCTCGACCTCGTCTCCGACCGCGACCGCATCGCCACGATCGTGCGGGGGCCGGATGCCGCAGATTTCGGCATCCAGGCGTACTCGGGCGGAAGTCCCGTCCCGCTCACCGAGGAGCAGCTCGCCTGGAGACGTGAAGCCGTGGGCGTGACGATCAATCTCGTCGCGGCGGGCGATTTCCAGATCGAGCTGGGGCCCGAGCTGCCCCTGGCCGAGGCGGCCCGCGCGCACGAGCTCATCGAGCGGCACGAGGCCGACGGGAAGATCGTCCTGATCCCCTGAGGCGGGGCTGCGCCGACGGAGACCGATCGCGGGCCGCGGCAAGCGACGCGAAGCGGAGGGAAACGCGGCGCAACAGTACGACACATCGATGCTCGCAGAGCACGACCATGCCGAAGATGGGACGCATGACCCGCGTCTCCGATCCGATCGCGCGCCGCGTCGCGACCAGCACCGAGCCGAGCCGGGACGCATGAGCGGAGCACCCGCGCCGCAGCGTGCGCACCGCTTCGCGACCGCCCAGGTGCAGGCGGGCTTCACGCCCGGCAGCCCGTCCTTCGGCGCCGTGCCTCCGATCCATCAGACCGCCGCGTACGAGTTCTCCTCGCTGCAGGAGGCCGCCGACCTGTTCGCACTGCGCCGGCCCGGCATCATCTACGGCCGCAACGCCGGTCCCACCCAGCAGGTGCTTGAGGAGCGCCTGGCACTGCTCGAAGGCGGGACGAGTGCCGTCGCCGTCGCCTCCGGGCAGGCTGCGGTCGCCGTCACGCTGCTGGCGCTCGCGGGCAGAGGCGGCCACATCGTCGCAGCCGATCAGCTCTACGGCGGCACCGTCGACCTGCTGCAGGAGACCTTCGGGGACTTCGGCATCCCGGTGACCTTCGTCGACCAGGACGACCCGAGCGCCTGGCGCGCGGCGATCACCCCGCAGACGCGGGTGCTGTTCGCCGAGACCGTCGCGAATCCGATCGCACAGGTGCTCGACATCCGGCTGGTCGCCGACATCGCCCACGACGCCGGCCTGCCGCTGGTCGTCGACAGCACCGTCGGCACTCCCGCGCTGATCCGGCCCGGTGAGCACGGCGCGGATTTCGTGGTGCACTCCGCGACCAAGTTCCTCTCCGGGCACGGCACCTCGCTCGGCGGCGTCGTGGTCGACCTCGGCTCCTTCGACTTCGGCGCCCTTCCCGATCGCTGGCCGCAGTTCACCGAGCCGTACGCACGCTTCGGCGACCTCGTCCTCTGGGAGCGCTTCGGACAGGGGCAGGCGTTCGCCGCCTTGGTGAAGTCGAAGTACGTGCACGATCTCGGCCCGTCGCTGTCGCCGTTCAACGCCTGGCAGATCCTGCTGGGCCTGGAAACCCTCGACCTCCGCGTCGCGCGGCAGTCCGGCAGTGCGCTGCGGATCGCCCGGCATCTGGCGGAGCATCCCGCCGTCGCGGAGGTGCACCATCCCGGCCTCTCCGCCAACCGGTGGCATTCTCTGGCGCAGCGCTACCTGCCGGACGGAGGCCCCTCGGTCTTCTCGTTCGACCTCGCCGGAGAGGAGCACGATGCGCAGGAGAGAATCGCTCGCTTCATCGACGTGCTGGAGGTGTTCCGCCTCGTCGCGAACATCGGCGACGCCCGCAGCCTGGTCTCACACCCCGCATCCATGACCCATTCCCACCTGACGCCGGCGCAGCGCGCCGCGGCGGGCATCTCGCTCAGCACGGTCCGCCTCTCAGCGGGGCTCGAGGACCCCGAAGACCTCATCGCCGACCTCGACCGCGCACTCGCGTGCGTGTGAGTGCACCCGACAGGCCCGGCGCGCGCCGCACCCGGGCAGCGGCCCCGATACGCTGGTGCCCATGACCGGACTTCGTTGGGGCATCCTCGCCACGGGCGGCATCGCCTCCGCCTTCGCATCCGACCTGCGCACCGCGGGTCTCGACATCGCCGCCGTCGGCTCGCGGTCGCAGGAGTCGGCCGATGCCTTCGCCGCCCGCTTCGGCATCCCTCGGGCGCACGCCTCCTACGAGTCGCTCGTCGCCGACCCCGACGTCGACATCGTCTACGTCTCCACACCGCACCCGATGCACCACGCGAACGCGCGCCTCGCGCTCGAGCACGGCAAGCACGTGCTCGTCGAGAAGGCCTTCACCGTCAACCGGGGCCAGGCCGAGGACCTGCAGCGACTGGGCGCTGAGAAGGGTCTGCTGGTCATGGAGGCCATGTGGACCCGTTACCTGCCGCACATGGTGCGACTGCGCGAGATCATCGCCGAGGGCGCGCTGGGCGAGATCCGGGCCGTGATGGCCGATCACACGCAGAGCCTGCCGACCGACCCGGCGCACCGGCTCAACGCTCTGGAACTGGGCGGGGGTGCCCTGCTCGACCTGGCGATCTACCCGATCTCGTTCGTCTGGGACATCCTCGGGGAGCCCGACACCGTCCAGGCCTCCGCCCGCCTGATCGAGACCGGGGCGGATGCCGAGGTCGCGACCATCATGACCCACGCCGGTGGCGCGATCTCGACCACACTGTCGTCGTCGCGCGCCGCCGGGCCGAACACCGCCGCGGTGGTCGGCACCGAAGGGCGCGTCGAGATCCAGCGCTTCTTCTGGTCGCCGAGCATCTTGCGCGTGTACTCGACGGACGGCGACCTGATCGAGGAGTTCGACGGCCGCCCCTCCCCCGACGAGGGACGCGGCATGCAGTACGAGGCGCTCGCAGCCGAAAGGATGGTCGCCGAGGGCGTGCTCGCAGGCGACGTGCTGCCGATCGACGAGACCGTCGGCATCATGGGCACCCTGGACGAGATCCGCCGGCAGATCGGCGTGACCTACCCCGAGGAGCACTGACCATGGCCGACACGACGGGACGCGTGGCCGTCTATCTCGACTTCGACAACATCGTCATCTCCTGGTACGACCGCGTGCACGGCCGCAACGCCTACGGTAAGGACAGGCAGCGCATCTCCGACGACCCGCACGACGCGGAGGTCGCCGAGCGGCTGCGCCAGGCGATGGTCGAGGTGGGTGCGATCATCGACTACGCCTCGTCGTTCGGAACCCTGGTGCTCACCCGGGCGTACGCCGACTGGTCCTCACCCGTGAACGCCGAGTACCGCACCCAGCTGGTCGCGCGGGCCGTCGATCTCGTGCAGCTGTTCCCCGCCGCCGCCTACGCCAAGAACGGCGCCGACATCCGGCTGGCCGTCGACGCGGTCGAGGACATGTTCCGGCTTCCCGACCTCACGCACGTCGTGATCGTCGCCGGCGACAGCGACTACGTCCCGCTGGCGCAGCGCTGCAAACGGCTCGGCCGCTACGTGGTCGGCGTCGGCGTGGCCGGATCCACCGCGAAGTCCCTCGCCGCGGCCTGCGACGAGTTCGAGTCCTACGACTCCCTGCCCGGCGTCGCGCGTCCGACCAGGGCGGTCGCGGCGCCCGCGACGCGTTCGACGTCCGCGAAGGATGCCAAGGAGAAGCCGGAGCAGAAGCCCACCGGAGCCACGCGCAAGGCGAAGGCCGCGGCGAAGCCCGACGAGCAGGGCGAGGCGACACAGCTGCTGGAACGGGCGCTGCGACTGGGCCACGACAAGGCCGACGCCGACGAGTGGCTGCACGCGTCGGCCGTCAAGACGCAGATGCGCCGAATGGACCCCTCGTTCAGCGAGAAGGCGCTCGGCTACCGGTCGTTCAACGACTTCCTCCGCTCCCGCGACGACGTCGCCGAGCTCGAGGAGACCGGTCACGAGCGGCTCGTGCGGCTGCGCGAACGCTGACGCCGCGCGGCGCCGACTGATGCGGACGCAGCGCCGGCGGCGCCTGGCACCGGCCGGGACCGGCTACTGATTGCTGAAAGCTGCGTCGAAGGACGCGGTCGGCCTCGGCCACAGCAGCGAGCGCACATACTCGATGGCCTGGGCGGCACCGTGCAGGCGGTCCATCCCGGCATCCTCCCACTCGATCGAGATCGGACCGTCGTAGCCGATCGCGTCCAGCGCGCGGAACGCGTCCTCCCACGGCACGTCGCCGTGGCCCGTCGAGACGAAATCCCAGCCGCGCCTCGGGTCGCCCCACGGCAGATGCGAGCCGAGCACGCCGGCACGGCCGTTCTGCGGCCGCATCCGGGTGTCCTTGCAGTCGACGTGATAGATGCGGTCCTGGAAGTCCCAGATGAACCCGATCGAATCGATGTTCTGCCACATCATGTGCGACGGATCCCAGTTGAACCCGAACGCCTCGCGGTGATCGATCGCCTCGAGCGCGCGGATGCTCGACCAGTAGTCGTACGCGATCTCGGAGGGGTGCACCTCGTGCGCGAAGCGCACTCCCTCGGCGTCGAAGACGTCGAGGATCGGGTTCCAGCGCGCGGCGAAGTCGTCGAAGCCGGAGTCGATGACGGATGCCGGGACCGGCGGGAACATCGCGACGTACTGCCAGATGGACGATCCCGTGAAACCGACGACGGTGTCGACGCCGAGCTTGCGCGCCACGCGGGCCGAGCGCTTCATGTCCTCTGCGGCGCGCTGACGCACTCCCTCTTCGTCACCGTCGCCCCAGACATGGTCGCGCACGATCGCCTGATGGCGGAAGTCGATCGGTGAATCGCACACCGCCTGGCCCGCGAGGTGGTTCGAGATGGCGAAGACCTGCAGGCCGTGCCGATCGAGGATCTCCTTGCGCGAGGCGAGGTACGCGTCGTCTTCGTCCGCGCGCTTCAGGTCGAGGTGATCGCCGGAGGCGGCGATCTCCAGGCCGTCGTAGCCCCACGAGGACGCCAGGCGCGCCACCTCCTCGAAGGGAAGGTCGGCCCACTGACCGGTGAACAGAGTGACGGGATGGGTGCTCATCGTGATCGCCTCGAAACATCTGCGGTGACTTCTGCGAGCCAGCGCGCGGTGTGCTGGGCGCTGGCCACCGGGTCCATGCTGGCACGGTCCACCTCGATGATGACCCAGCCGCCGAAGTCGTCGGGAAGCGCCTCGAGGGTACCGACGAGGTCGAGGTCGCCGAGCCCGGGCTCGAGGTAGAGACCGAGATCGGTGGCGCGCGTGTACGACAGGCCCTCCTCGCGGGTGCGACGGGCGATGTCGAGATCGAGGTCCTTCAGATGCAGATCCTGCACCCGATCGGCCCATTTGGCGATCGCGTCCTTCGCGCTGATCCCCGCCCATTCCAGGTGCCCGATGTCGAACGAGGCGCCCAGGCGATCCGCACCGATGCTGTTGAGGACGTGCTCGTACTCGTACTCGGTCTCGATCCACGTGCCGACGTGGTTGTGCAGCCCGGGACGCACGCCCTCCGCGTTCAGCACGTCGACGGCCTCGTCGATCAACTGCGTCAGTTCGTCGAGTCGGTCCTGCGAGAATTCGTAGCCGATCGCCGGGTTCTCCCAGCGGCTCGCCAGGTAGTTCACCTCTGCGGCGAGGAAGACCGTCTTCAGCCCGAAGTAGTTGGATTCCTCGGCGCGCCGGCGCACGCCGTCGAACCAGTGAGCACGCTCGAAGGAGCCCTTCTCGAACCGGTCGCCATGATCGCTCATCAGCGGCACCTGCACGTAGCCCGGCGCGAGCTTCAGGCCGGCGCGCTCGATCATGCCGGCGAAGCTCTGCAGCGTCTGCGTCGCCAGCACCTCCATCATGGTCGCGTCGAACCCGGCGGCCCGGATCTGCTCCAGCACTCCGGGATACTCCGCCACGAAGGACGGATCGGCGAATCGCCACAGGCTCTCGCTGTCGGGATCGTTCGGATCCGCCTTGACGTTGATCCACTGGATGGCGTTCAGCGCGAAGCGCAGGTCTTTCATCTGCATGTCAGAGCCTTTCGGGAGTCATTTCAGGCCCGCTGTCGCGACGCCCTGGATGAAGTACTTCTGCAGGAAGAGGAACAGGATGAGGATGGGCAGCAGCACGACGAGCGCTCCCGCGAGCAGCAGGCCGAAGGAGATGCTGTTGGAAGCCTGCGATGCCACCGAGAGACCGACGGGCGCGGTGTACGTGCCCTGGGACTGCGCGACCACCAGCGGCCACAGGAAGTTGTTCCAGGATGCCAGGAACGAGAGGATCCCGACCGTGGCCAGCGCCGGCCCGGAGAGCGGCAGGAAGATGCGGAAGAAGATCCGCGACTCCCCGGCGCCATCGATGCGCGCCGCTTCCAGCAGTTCGAACGGCACGGAGTATGCGAACTGGCGCATGATGAACACCGAAAGCGGTGCGATGAGCACGGGCAGGATGATGGCGGTGAGCGTGTCCACCAGTCCCAGCTGCACGATGATCACGAACTGGGGCACGAACAGCGCCACGTACGGGATGATCATCGCGACGATGACGAGGGGGAAGATCGCGTTGCGACCGCGGAATCGCAGCTTCGCGAGCGCGTAGCCCGCCATCGCGCTGAACAGCACGTTGCCGAGCACCGCGACCGCGGACACGATGATGCTGTTGAGCATGTAGGTGCCGAAGCCGCGCTCTGCGAAGAGCTGGATGTAGTTGCCGATCTGCAGCGACTCGGGCAGCCACGCACCGGGGTTCGAGAGGAACTCCGCCTGCGTCTTGAACGAGCCGGAGATGACCCACACGAAGGGCAGCAGCATGAAGATCGTGATCACGGCCAGAATCGCGTAGAGCACGGCCTGACGAACCGTCGACATGGTCTTCACTCTTTCGGCCTCAGCATTCTGAACTGGATGATCGCGACGAAGCCGACCAGGATGAGCAGGAGCACGGATCCGGCCATGGATGCCGCGACGTTGCCGAACCCGAACTGCTCGTACACCCAGAGCGCCATCGAGCGGGTGGAGCCGAGCGGCCCGCCTCCGGTGAGCAGATACGGCTCTTCGAAGATGTTCAGGAACATGACCGTCATCAGCACCGTGACCAGCAGCGTCGTGGGACGCAGCAGCGGCAGCACGATGGACCACAGGCGGCGGACGGCACCCGCGCCGTCGGTGGATGCCGCCTCGAGCACCTCTTCCGGCACTGCCTGGAGGCCCGCGAGGAAGAGGATCATCGCCGTACCGGCGGTGCGCCAGACGCCCATCATGACCACGGTCGTCACGGCCCAGGCAGGGTCTCCCAGCCAGTTCGGCTGCGGCAGCCCGATGGAGCCCAGCGAACTGTTGACGGGGCCGGCGATGGAGAAGGCGTACTGCCAGATCACGGCGGCCGCCACGATGTTCGTGATGACGGGAATGTAGACGGCGGCGCGGAACGTCGCGCGAAGTCGGCGGATGCCGTTGTTCAGCATGAGGGCGAGGGAAAGTCCCAGCGCCATGCTCAGCGGGACGCACAGGACGACGAAGACGATCGTGTTGAGGAACGACGACTGGAAGGTGGCGTCACCGAGGACGCGGATGAACGTCTCGAAACCGACGAAATCGACGCCGAAGGGCGTGCGGATGTCCCTCGCCTTCATGTCCGTCATGCTCGCCCCGACCGCCAGCACGGCGGGAATCGCCGTGAACACGGCGAAGATCAGCAGGAACGGGACGAGGAACAACCACCCCGTGATCGCTTCGGCCCGCGTGCCCTCGGAGGACCGGCGGCCGTCGCCGCGGGGGCGCTTGCGCGCCCCCGGGACGACGACCATTCGAGTGGATGCCGTGGACATCGGACTAGTGGCCCGTCCCGATCTGCTCGGCCTGCTTCTGCGCATCCGCAAGAGCATCCTTCGCCGAGACACCGCCGCGAACGACCTTCTCCATCTGCTGCCCGATCATGTTGCCCACCTGCGTCCACGTCGAGACGGCAGGGCGGTTGACGCCGGACTCCAGCGACTCGCGCACGACGTCGAGCAGATCGCCCGTGAGCGCGGGGTCGTCCCACGCGGCCTTGACCGCGGGCATGTTCTTGAAGATCTTGTACCACTGCACCTGCTGCGCGGGCTCCGACATCCAGCGTGTGAACTTCCACGCCGCGTCCTTGTTCGCACTGTCCGACGGCACCATCCAGCTGCCGCCGCCCATGCTCGATCCGGAGTCACCCGTCGGTCCGAGGGGGTTCAGCGCGTAGCCGATGTGCTCGGCGCCCCAGCCCTCCCCGTTCGCGTCGTCGAACCACGAGGCGAACCAGGGCCCGCCGTCCCAGATGGCGGCGTTCTTGCCCTGTGTCATCCAGGGAACGGTGTCGAGGAACGCGGGGCCGTCCTGCGATGCGTAGCCGTCCTTCATCAAGCCCGCCCAAAACTCGAGGGCCTCGACGTTCTCGGGAGAATCGATCGTCCACGTCTGCAGATCGTCGCTGATCATCGCGCCGCCGTTCTGAGCGGCGATCACGGCCAGCTGCTGAGCCGTGTACTGGTCGTAGTTCGCCGAGAGGGAGAGCGGGTACTCCACGCCATCCGCCTTGAGCTTCTCGGCGAACTCGACGACCCCCTCCCAATCCTTCGGGACCTCTGCGCCGGCGGCCTCGACGAGGTCCTTGCGGTACATGAAGACGTTCGCGTAGGCGTACCACGGAACGCCGTACGCGACGTCGTCGACGACGGAGTTGTTCCAGATCGACTCGTAGAAGTCTGCGGAGTCGACGAGACCGTCGGGGACGGCGTCGAAGCCGCCGGTCGCGATGAGCGCCGACTGCGTCTCGGTGAAGGCGTACAGCAGGTCCGGCGTGGTGCCGGCTGTGATCGCCGCCGTGAGCTTGGACTGGAACTCGGACTCGGGCACCTCCGTCATCTTGATGGTGACGTCGGGGTTGTCCTTCTTGAACTCCTCGAACATCTCGGGCAGCTTCGCCCCGTCAGCTCCCTGGGTCCAGACGTCGAGCGTTCCGGTAGCCGGCTCGGCGTCGATCGTGGCGGCGTCGCCGCTCGGGGCGCCGTCGTCAGCGCTGCGACCGCAGCCGGTCAGCAGCAGAGCGCTGGCGACGACCAGAGTCGTACCGAGCAGCATCGCCCGGCGTCGCGAAGAAACGGGTGTGGACATCGCGATCATCTCCTTGGTGGGTTGTGGTGGTTACTGCAGGTCAGATATCCGCGCTGATGGCACGCGCGATACGCACGGACAGGGTCGCCCCGGTCAGCGTCGAGTTGCAGGTCAGCGCGGTGGGGACGACGCCGTTGCCTGCCAGGTAGAGGTTCTCGAATCCCCACACGCGGCCGTCGGTGTCGACGACGCTGGTTCCGTCGTCGGCAGCTCCCATCCGGACGGTTCCGGTGTAGTGCAGGGATGCGCCCGGGGGCTGCACCTCGCGATACTCGCGCGGGAAGGTGCCGAGCGCGTTGGCGACGTCCTGCTGCACGTCCTGCATCCGCCGGATCGCCTCCAGGTCGTTCTCGGAGTACGAGAAGTGCACGGTCATGTGCGGCATGCCGAGCTCGTCGACGAGTTCGTCCGAGAACTCGATCCGGTTCTCGGGCCGGATGTCCGTCGAGCAGTACCAGCCGACGCTGAGCATGTGCCTGCCGTTGAACTCCCGCTCCATCAGCTGGCCGTGCATCGGTCGGCCGGCGCCGATGGACGGGCTCCAGAACGAGTCGATGAACGGCTCGCCCGCAGGGGGCGTGAGGACGTCGTCGTCGGTCAGGCCGAAGCGTGCGGCATCGATCTCGACCTCGCCGTCGATCGATGCGTGCTCGTTCAGGCGCACGCCGAGTGCGGCGGGGCGGATGCCGGATGCCCAGAGCAGCTGCGGTGTGCGCAGTGCGTCCGCCGCGATCAGGAATCGGTCGGCGCGCAGGGTCTCCTCGGCCCCGGTCGCGAGGTCGCGCACCGCGAGGCCGGTGACCCGCGATCCGTCGTGCTCGATCGTCGTGACGAGCAGACCGGTGCGCAGCTCGACCCCGGGTGCGCTGCCGTCGAAGACGAACGGCGCGATGTCACGCGGACCCGTCCGCCCGAACGGCCGGCCGGCGGATGCGACGCCACCCATGGGCATGTATCCGAAGGCGCGCTCCGGATCGGGGCTGGGGACGATCTCGCGCAGGGTCTCGAAGATCGGCTTCGCGAACGGGTTCTCCACGTCCGGGATCAGCGGCCCCACCGACGTGCGCAGCAGTCGTCGGGCGGTCTCCTGATCGGCGTCCCATTCCGCACGCGGGAGGAAGTCGGGGATCTCCGCCTCGTAGGGCCACGGCGTCGCTGCGGTCCAGTGCACGCCCATACCACCGACGTTCCAGGCGACGGAGGCTCCGGGGAACTCGGCGAAGTTGTGCCCGAAGAAGGCAGCGGGGAACACGCCGGTGGACTGCGGCGTCCAGGAGTCGCCGTCGATGGCGTTCATGGATGTCGCGCCCTTGACGTACTCGATCTGGCGCGCACGGCGCATCAGGTCGTCGTACGACGCGTTCATCGCCGATTCGTCCGCTTCGACGAGATGCACGCCGTGCGCGTCGGTGATCGCTCCGCCCGCCTCGACGACGAGGATCTTCGCCTCGGGGGAATGCGAGCGCACCTGCTCGGCGATGATGGCGCCGTTCGGCCCCGAGCCGACGATGATGACATCCAGGTTCTCAGACATCAGCTGTCCTTCTTCGAGTGGTTCATGGTCAGGCGGCGCCGGGAGTGGTGTCGACCCAGCACTGTTCGTCTGCTGCTCGCAGCACGGCCTCGGTCAGCGCCACGGCGCGAAGTCCGTCTGCGAATGTCGGCAGGCCGTCGGCGTGCCCCCCGCGGATGGCCTCGTAGACGTCGGCGACGAAGGAGTTGAATGCGTCCTGGTACCCCTGGGCGTGTCCGGCGGGAACACGGGAGAACCGGGCGACTCCGGGATGGGCGGCCTGCGGGTCGCGCAGGAGCTGCCGACTCCCCTCCCGCTGGCCGATCCAGAGCTCCTCCGGTCGCTCCTGATCGAACCGGATGCTCTGCCGGGTTCCGTGCAGCTCCAGGGTCAGTGCGTTCTTGCGCCCTGCCGCCATCTGCGAGATCAGCAGGGTGCCGATCGCGCCGGAGGCGAGCTCCGCGAGGATGGCGACCGCGTCCTCGTTCGCCACCGCGTGCCCGCCGCGCTCGTCGTACACGCGTCGCGTGCGGGCGGTGAGTCGGACGATCCTCTCCCCCGACACGAACTCCAGCAGGTCGCACAGGTGCGAGCCGATGTCGGCGAAGGCGCGCGACGGGCCTCCGTCGGCCGAGATGGCACGCCAGTCGTCGTCCTCCGGCGACAGCATCCAGTCCTGCAGGTACCCGCAGTCGATCGTCACCAGGGCGCCGATCTCACCGGCGGCGACGCGCGCTCGCGCCTCGCGGACCATCGGGTGATAGCGGTACACGAAGGGCACCGCGGCGACGACGCCGCGGTGCCGGGCTGCGTCGACGAGCTCGCGCGCGTCTGTGAGCGTGGTGGCCAGCGGCTTCTCGCAGATGACGTGGCGCCCGGCTGCGATGACCTGACGGGAGAGATCGGCATGCGTGGCGTTGGGGGTGCAGATGTGCACGACATCGCCGGCGTCCGTGAGCAGCTCGGTCACGTCGTCGGCGACCCGTTCGACGCCGAGTGCGCTGGCCGCCTGCTGCGCGCTCATCGCCGATGAGCTGGCGAGCACTTCGAGGCTGGCACCCGCGGCTCGTGCTGCGCGAGTGTGCACTCGAGCCATGAAGCCCCCGCCGAGGAAGCTGGATCGGATCGTTCCGACCCCGGTGTCAGTGACGTCCGTTGTCATGCCAGCGATTCTGACACACATCACCCATCTTTTGCTAGTTCATCGTCATAAGTTCTTCCTCTCACCGCGGATGTTGCGGCGACAGAAGGTGAAAGGACTGTGATTTACTGACTCCATGAGCGACGCCGACCGTCTTTCCGCCAGCGCGACACCGGGCGCCGGCGATATCGTGCAGCTCCTCCTCGACGGGCAGGCACGCACCAAGGCCGACCTCGTTCATCTCACCGGCCTCGCCCGATCGACCGTCTCATCCCGTGTGGACGCGCTCGTCGCGTCCGGACTCGTGTCACTTGCCGGAGAAGGCGCATCGACCGGGGGCCGGCCCCCGTCACGCGTGGCCTTCAATCCGCGGGCGGGTCTGATCCTCGCCGCAGATCTCGGCGCTTCGCACGGCACCGCGGCCGTATCCGATCTCGCCGGCAACATCCTCGCCGCCAGCAGGGACAGGATCGACATCGCCGCAGGCCCCGTCGTCGTCCTGGATGCCATCCTCGACGAATGGCGCCGGCTCCTCCGGGACGAGCGGTTCGACGGCATCCGCGTCGTCGGCGCGGGGATCGGCGTCCCCGGCCCGGTGGAGCACTCCACCGGGCGTCCTTACAACCCGCCGATCATGCCCGGGTGGGATCGCTTCGACGTCCCCGAGTACGTGCGCCGCAGCTTCGAGGTGCCCGTCCTCGTGGACAACGACGTCAACATCCTCGCGCTCGGCGAGCAGGCGACGAGCTTTCCCGACGCCACCAACCTCGTGTTCGTCAAGGTGGCGACCGGCATCGGCGCCGGGATCATCGTCGGTGGCCACCTCCAGCGCGGTGCGCAGGGGTCGGCGGGCGACCTGGGGCACGTCCGGGTCCCGCACTCGGCGGACTCCTCGCATGAGCCGGGCGAGGAGCGCGATCTTGAGGCGCTGGCCAGCGGTTCTGCGATCGCCGAGGCCCTGCGTGCCCAGGGACTGCCCGCGCAGAACAGCTCCGACGTGGTCGAACTGGTCCGCGCGGGCAATGCGGCCGCGATCGACGCCACACGGCAGGCGGGCAGAGACGTCGGAGAAGTGCTCGCCACGGTCGTCAATCTCCTCAACCCGTCGATCATCGTCCTCGGCGGCAGCATCGCCGGCGCGGGGGAGCATCTTCTCGCCGGCGTGCGCGAGGTGGTGTACCGCCGGTCCATTCCGCTGGCGACCCAGCATCTGTCGATCGTGCAGACGCAGGCGGGTGACCGCGCCGGCGTTCTGGGAGCCGCGATCATGGTCATCCGCGAGGTGCTCTCCCCCGCCAACATCGACGCGGCGATCGCCGCCGACGAGCGCTGGAGCGCGTGAGCGGCGCCTCACCGGTCACCGCGTCCCGCGCTCCGGGATAATCTCGAGGCATGGAACATGTGCCCCAGTCGCCCTATCTGAGGGCCCTGGGTGAGCAGCGCGCTCTGCTGCATCCGGCCCTGCGCGACTACTTCGCCGCGGTGCCCCGCGGTCGGGTCGGCGTCGGCGAGGGCGTGTTCGAGACGGTGGGCACGCCGCGGCGCTGGCTGTGGCCGGTGCTGCGGATGCTGCAGCGCCACGGCGTCGTGCACGCCGGCTGGCACCACGACGTGCCGTTCACGATCCGCAATCGCACGCTGGCCGGCAAGGCGATCGGCGTGCGCACGCTCCAGCTGCCCGACGGCGACTGGACGATGAAGGACGCCGTCTGCGCGCGCCCGCACGGGCTGGTGGTGGATCAGCTCGGCGAGCCCACCACCCTGGCCGTCGCGTTCCATGTGTCGGTCGACGGCGACGCCCTCGCCCTTCGCAGTACGCGTATCGGCATCCGGCTGGGCCCGCTGCGCGTGAGGATACCTCGCGCGATCGCCCCGGTGATCCGGCTGCGTGAGAGCGCCGAGAAGCAGGCGGGCCGGCAGCGGGTGCGGCTCACCGTCGACATGCCCGTGATCGGCCGCGTGTACGAGTACGAGGGCACCTTCGTGTACGGCCTGCGGGACGATCAGCCATGACCCGCGTCGTGATCGGCGGCTCGACCGGCTTCATCGGGCGGCACCTGCAGCAGCGGTATCTCGCCCAGGGCCGCGAAGTGGTCACGATCTCCCGTTCGCATGCCGACCTCACCTGGGACGACCGGGCCGGCATCGACGCGGCCGTCGACGGCGCCGCCCTGGTCGTGGGTCTGGCGGGCAAGAGCGTCAGCTGCCGCTACACGCCGGCGAACCGCGCTGAGATCCTCCGATCGCGCCTGGACACGACCGCCGCGCTCAGCGGTGCCATCGCCCGCGCATCCGCTCCCCCGCCGCTGTGGATCAACTCCTCGACCGCCACCATCTACCGGCACGCCGAGGACCGGCCGATGACCGAGGCCGACGGCGAGGTCGGCACGGGCTTCTCGGTCGACGTCGCGAGGGCCTGGGAGAGCGCGCTGTTCGCAGGCGAGCACCCGACGACGCGGCGGGTCGCCCTGCGCACCGCGATCGTCCTGGGCGACGGCGGCGTGCTGGGTCCGCTGCGCGTCCTCGCACGGCTCGGCCTCGGCGGCACGCAGTTGGATGGCTGGTGGCCCGTGACGAGAGCACGCCGCGCCGCGGGAACCGCCCACCTTCCCGGAGCGCGCGCAGGACGGCAGCGATTCAGCTGGATCCACGTCGACGATGTGGTCGGGATCATCGACTTCCTCGAGCAGCATCCCTCCCTCGAAGGACCCCTGAACGCCTCCACGCCGAACCCCGTCGACAACGCCACGTTCATGGCGGCGGTCCGCCGTGCCCTCGGGGTGCGCTTCGGCGTGCCCACGCCGCGGTGGATGCTGGAGCTCGGCGCCATCGGCATCCGCACCGAGACGGAGCTGATCCTCAAGAGCCGCTGGGTCCTCCCCGGAAAGCTGCTCGATGCGGGCTACACGTTCCGGCATCCGGACCTGGACGAAGCGCTGCGCGCGTCGTTCGACGGCTGACCTATTCCGGCGTCGACGTCCCGGGCCCTGCGGCGGAGTCGCCGCGCTCGCGCTTGCGCTTCTCGAGCTCCTCGCGCAGGCGCCACTCCTCGATCTCCCGATCGAGATCGGCGATCTGCTGCTCGGTGGTGCGCGTGTCGACGGGAATCGCGGGAGCAGCTGGCGCAGCGGGCCTCGGCGCGTGATGCCGCTCGGGGCGCCCGAGCCTGACCCCGCCCTCCGGGTACTCGCGACCGATCGCGAACCAGAGCACGCTGCCGATGAAGGGCAGCAGCACGACGAGCAGCAGCCAGACGAACTTCGGCATGAACTTCACCTGGGAATCGTCACGACGGATGATGTCCACGAGCGCGAACACCATCAGCGCCAGGACGATCAACCACACCACGAAGGCCATGCTCTCAGAGTAGACGACTGCGTGGCGCGTCTGCCCTCACTCATCACCGACCGCGACCGGTCGTCCCGGGCTGTTCGACCACGCGCTCCACGAGCCGGGGTACACCGTGACCTCGCGCCCGATGATCGCGCCGGCGAGCGCGATCTGCGCTGCCGTGATGCCCGAGCCGCAGTAGGCGGCGACCGGGGCGCCGTCGCCGGCGCCGACGGCGTCGAAGGCCGCGGAGATGTCGGAGGCGGGCAGGAACCGTCCGTCCTCGGTGAGCAGCCGGCCGACCGGAAGGCTCCGGGCGCCGGGGATGTGACCGGCCACCGGATCGATGGGCTCCGCGTCGCCGCGGTACCGCTCCGCCGCCCGGACATCGAGCAGCACGCCGTCGGCCGGCCAGGCTGCGGCCCCGGCTGTGTCGATGATCCCCGCGTCGCCGGGAGCGGACAGCACGACGTCACCCTCCGCGACGCGCACCTCACCCTTCGCGATCTCGCCACCCGATGCCGTCCACGCGCGCCAGCCGCCATCGAGGACGCGCACGTCGGCGAGACCCGCACGACGCAGAGCCCACCATGCGCGCGACGCCGCCAGCATCCGGTGGTCGTCGTAGACCACCACCGGGATCCCCGTGCGGATGCCCCACCGCCGGGCGGCCGCGGCGAGCGCGGCGTCGTCGGGCAGCGGGTGTCGGCCTTCGTGCGCTTCGCCGTGCCGCGACAGCTCGCCCTCGACGTCCACGAACACGGCACCGGGGATGTGGCCGGTGAGGTACTGCTCGCGCCCGTCGTCACGACCGAGTTGCCAGCGGGCGTCGAGCACACGCACCGCGCCCAGACGATCCTGCAGTTCGCGCGCGGAGATCAGCGGATTCATCGGGGCATCCTCTCGGGGGAACGGGCGGAGCTCGCGAGGCGGCTCAGGGGACGATGTGGCCGGCGGCCCGGAACAGCTCGTACCACTCCGCGCGGGTCAGCTCGACGTCGGCGCCCGCCGCGGCATCCGCGATGCGGTGCGGCGTCGTGGTGCCGAGCACCACCTGCATCCGCGCCGGGTGGCGGGTGATCCACGCGGTCGCGATCGCGATCGGCTCCACCGCGTACAAGGCGGCGAGGCGGTCGATCACTGCGTTCAGCTCCGCGTACCTGTCGCTGCCGAGGAAGACACCGTCGAAGAAGCCGGCCTGGAACGGCGACCACGCCTGGATCGTGATGCCGTTGATGCGGCAGTACTCGACCACGCCGCCGCCATCACGGACGATGCTCTGGTCCTCACCGGACATGTTCGCCGCGATGCCCTGCGCGATGATCGGCGAGTGCGTGATCGACAGCTGCAGCTGGTTGGCGATCAGCGGCTGTACGACCGCGGTGCGCAGCAGGTCGATCTGCCGAGGCGTGTGGTTGGAGACCCCGAAGGAGCGCACCTTGCCCGCGGCGGAGAGCTCGTCGAAGGCCCGGGCGACCTCCTCCGGCTCGACGAGCGCGTCCGGCCGGTGCAGCAGGAGGGTGTCGATGTAGTCGGTGCGCAGCGCCTTCAGCGATCCCTCGACCTGGGTGACGATGTGCTCGTAGGAGAAGTCGAACATCTGCTCCGACGGCACGATCCCGCACTTGGTCTGGATGGTGATCTCGGCCCGCTCCGACGGCGACAGCTGCAGAGCTGATGCGAATCGGTCCTCGCACACGTGCATCGCCCCGCCGTAGATGTCGGCGTGATCGAAGAAGTCGATCCCGGCGCCGCGCGCGGTCTCGTAGAGTTCGCGCACCTCGGCATCCGTCTTGTCGGGGATGCGCATCATGCCGGCGATGACCGCTGGTGCGCTCGCTTCGCCGAAGGGGACGGTCTTCATGGTTCCTCCTGAGTCGCAGCCCGCGCTGCATCAGACAACGCTACCGGCCTGATTGAATGTCGGCATGCCCTTCCGCACCTCTCCCTCCGCCGTCACGCTCACCGGCCGGCTGGTCGAACTGCGCCCTCTCAGCCGCGAGCACCGCGACGGGCTGATCGAGGCTGTGCGGGAGGGTGATCTGCATCGCAGCGCCTGGTACACGTCCGTACCCGCGCCGGACGGCGTCGAAGCCGAGATCGAGCGGCGGCTGGATCTGCTGGAGAAAGGCGAGATGGTGCCGTTCACCACCGTCGACGCCGGCGGGCGCATCCTGGGCATGACGACCCTGTACGACCTGGTCGCCGACGTGCCCCGGGTGCACATCGGCTACACGTGGAACCGTCCGTCGGCGCACGGCACGGGGACCAACGCGGAGTCGAAGCTGCTGCTTCTCACACACGCCTTCGAGACCCTGGGCGTGTTCCGCGTCGGCCTGACGACGCAGTGGGTGAACTTCCAGTCCCGCGCCGCGATCGAGCGGCTCGGCGCCAAGCAGGACGGCGTGCTGAGGGCGATGGGCCGTTATCGCAACGGCGCGTTCCGCGACAGTGTGGAGTACTCGATCATCGAGCCCGAGTGGCCCGCGGTGAAGGCCCATCTCGAGATGCGACTCACACGCCGCGGCTGAGCGCTCCGAGCGCTAACGTTGCTTGCATGACCGCTCCGATCGACGCGACGACCACTCCCGCCTGGGCCGAGCTCACCGCTCTGCGTGAGAGCTTCTCCCCCGATCTGCGCGGCTGGTTCGCCGCCGACCCCACGCGTGTCGAGCGGCTCTCGCTGCCGCTGGCCGACCTGCACGTCGACCTGTCGAAGAACCTCGTGACCGATGAGATCGTCGCCTCGCTCGTGCGCCTCGCCGAGCAGACGGGCGTCGCGGAGCGGTACGCGGCGATGCTCGCCGGCGCGCACATCAACACCACCGAGGATCGGGCGGTGCTGCACACGGCGCTGCGCCGCCCCGCCGGCGCCTCTCCCGAGCTCGTCGTGGACGGGCAGCATGTGGATGCCGATGTGCAGTCGGTGCTCGACGCGATGGCGGCCTTCGCCGAGCGGGTGCGTTCGGGCGATTGGCTGGGGGTGACGGGCAAGAAGGTCACCCACGTGGTGAACATCGGCATCGGCGGTTCGGATCTCGGACCGGTCATGGTCTACGAGGCGCTGAAACCGTACGCGGACGCGGGCATCGAGGCGCGGTTCGTGTCGAACATCGATCCCACCGATCTGGCGCAGACCACTGCCGATCTCGACCCGGAGAACACGCTGTTCATCGTGGCGTCGAAGACGTTCACGACCCTGGAGACGCTCACCAACGCCCGTCTGGCCCGCGACTGGCTCTGGACGGGTCTGGCGGCATCCGGAGCGATCGGCGACGACGAGGCCAGCCGCACGGATGCCGTCGCGCACCACTTCGTGGCCGTCTCGACCGCGCTCGACAAGGTGGCCGAGTTCGGCATCGACCCCGCCAATGCGTTCGGCTTCTGGGACTGGGTGGGTGGTCGGTACTCGGTGGACTCGGCGATCGGGCTCTCCCTGACGATCGTGTTCGGCGCCGCCGCGTTCCGGGAGCTGCTCGCGGGCTTCCACGCCGTCGACGAGCATGTGCGCACCGCTCCCCTCGCGCAGAACGTTCCCGTGCTGATGGGTCTGCTCAACATCTGGTACACGAACTTCCTCGGCGCGCAGTCGCACGCCGTGCTCCCGTACGCGCAGCAGCTGAGCCGGTTCGCCGCCTATCTGCAGCAGCTGACCATGGAGTCCAACGGCAAGTCCGTGCGATGGGACGGAACTCCGGTCACGACCGACACGGGCGAGGTGTTCTGGGGCGAGCCGGGCACGAACGGCCAGCACGCGTTCTACCAGCTCATCCACCAGGGCACCCGGCTGATCCCCGCCGACTTCATCGCGTTCGTCAACCCGGCCTATCCGCTCGCCGACGACGGGCGCGACGTGCACGGGCTCTTCCTGGCGAACTTCCTCGCGCAGACCAAGGCGCTCGCCTTCGGCAAGACGGCATCCGAGGTCGAGGCGGAGGGAACCGAGGGGCCCCTGGTGGCCGCCCGCACGTTCGGCGGCAACCGCCCGACCACGTCGATCTTCGCGCCGTCGCTGACCCCGGCGGTGCTCGGTCAGCTCATCGCCCTGTACGAGCACATCACGTTCACGCAGGGCGTGATCTGGGGCATCAACTCCTTCGACCAGTGGGGCGTGGAGCTCGGCAAGCAGCTGGCGCTGCAGATCGCCCCGGCGATCGAGGGGGATGCGGATGCCCTCGCCGCGCAGGACGCCTCGACCAAGGCGCTGCTGGCGTACTACCAGGCCCATCGGAGCTTCTGAGCACGCCTCGAAACCCGTAGCGCATCGACCCGCCGTCCGGAACCCCCTCCACCGGCGGCGGGTGTCAGGCTTACCGTGCCGGCATGGATGAACAGCTCAGCGCACTTCTGATCAACTGCACCCTCAAGCCGTCGCCGGACGGATCGAGCACCCACGTGCTGGGCGAACAGGTTCTCAGTGCTCTCGCGGAGCACGGCGTCACAGCTGACCGCATCCGGGCGGTCGATCACCGCATCCTGCCCGGAGTGCAGACCGACATGGGCGCCGACGACGAATGGCCGGCGCTGCGTGCGCGCGTTCTCGCAGCCGACATCGTCGTGTTCGCGACGCCCACCTGGCTCGGCCAGCATTCCAGCGTCGCCCAGCGAGTGCTCGAGCGTCTCGACGCCGAGCTCTCCGAGACCGACGACCAGGGGCGGCCGATCCTGTTCGACAAGGTGGCGCTCGCCGTGATCGTCGGCAACGAGGACGGCGCGCACCACATCGCCGCGGTCCTTTTCCAGTCGCTCAACGATGTGGGCTTCACCGTGCCGGCGCAGGGCTCCATCTACTGGAACGGCGAGGCGATGCAGTCCACCGACTACAAGGATCTGCCCGAGACGCCCGAGAAGGTGGCCCAGACCACGGCGACCGCCGCCGCAAACGCCGCTCATCTCGCCCGCATGCTGAAGGGGTCCGGGTACTCGGCCGCCTGAGCGGCGAAGAGGCGAGGAGCGCCATGCGCACGACGACCGAGGTGATCCACGACCACCTGGGCAACCGGCTGTCAGCCGATGTCGAGGCCGATCTGTCGAACTACGCTCCCGACATCGTGATGCTCACCGGCTCGGGCATCTACCGCGGCCTCGACGGGGTGCGCGCGTGCGCCGCCGAGCTGGACCGCCTGCTGGGATCAGCGGTCTTCGTCTACCGTCACACCCTCATCGACGGCGACTACGGCTACCTGGAATGGACGGCGGAGACGGGTGAGAGCCAGGTGGGAGACGGCGCCGACAGCTTCGTCGTCCGGGACGGCCTGATCGTGATGCAGACGGTGCACTACACGGTGACGGACGGCTGAGCCGCCCGTCGGTTCAGGCCCGTCGGAACTGACCGGCGGCCGGGCAGTCGAACGGGTCGCGCGCGGCGAGCCCGACTCGGTTCAGGTACCGGATCACGATGCCGTACGAGCGCAGCACGGTTGTCTCCGTATACGGCACGCTGTTCGCCGCGCAGTAGTCGCGGACGACGTCGCGCGCCCGGGAGAGGTTCATCCGCGACATGCTCGGGAAGAGGTGGTGCTCGACCTGATAGTTGAGCCCGCCGAACATCCAGGTTGCCCACCAGCCGCCCGACACGTTGCGCGAGGTGCGCACCTGCTTCGAGAAGAAGTCGAGTCTGGCGTCACGGGCGATGATCGGCATCCCCTTGTGGTTGGGTGCGAACGACGCACCCATGTAGACGCCGAACACGGCCACCATCACGCCGAAGAAGGCGAAGGCCATCCCCAGGGGAAGCAACAGGAACAGCGGCGTCAGCAGCAGGGCGAAGCGCAGCGTGATGATGCCCAGCTCGGTCCAGCGCCCCTTGACGGTGCCGCGCGAGAACAGGTGCTGGAAGCTCAGCCGGTGCAGGTTCAGGCCCTCGAGTGTCAGCAACGGGAAGAACAGCCACCCCTGTCGCTGCGTGATCCACCGGATGACCCCGCGCGAGCGGGCGGCGTCCTCATCGAGGAAGGAGATCGTGTCGATCTCGATGTCGGGGTCCTTGCCCACCATGTTCGGGTTGCCGTGGTGCTTCGTGTGCTTCGAGTCCCACCACGAATAGCTCATCCCGACGACGCCCGCGAGAATGCGGGCGAGACGGAAGTTCGCCGGCCCCGACGAGAGGATCTGCCGGTGCGCGGCTTCGTGGGCGAGGAAGGCGACCTGGGTGAACAGGATGCCCAGCGCGCCGGCGATCAGCAGCTGGAACCAGCTGTCGCCGAGCAGCAGGAAGCCTGCCACGCAGCCGGCGAAGGCGAGCAGCAGCGCAGCACCGACCAGGGAGTAGAAGACGGGCGTGCGCCGCAGCAGCCCCATGTCGCGGATGACGTTCAGGACGTCCTTGTACGCGCGGGCCATCGGCGGGAAGTCGGCATTGCCCGAGTACGTCTGCCGGATCCGGCCCGGGTTGGTGGTGGTCGTGGTCGTGTCGACCTGAGTGAGGGAGATGATGCTCTCCTGTCGATCGGAGCCCTTGAGCCTTGGAAGCCAAAGGCAGTCGCCGATCGCTGGTTCCCACGCTACGCGCCCTGGTATACGCCTGCGGGCATGGATGGCGTCGACGGGTGTCGTGGCGGGCCTGGTCGATGTCGGTGGCGAGGTCTACCGTCAGGGGCAGGGAGCGACCGCTCTCGCCACCTCGAGAAGGGCGCAGGCAGATGGACTGGAAGATCGAGCTCATCTTCGTGCCGGTCAGCGATGTCGACCGGGCGAAGGACTTCTACGTGAAGATCGGCTTCAACGCCGACCACGACCAGACGGTCACCGACGAGCTGCGGTTCGTGCAGATGACACCCCCGGGCTCGGCGTGCTCCATCGCCTTCGGCACGGGCCTGGGCACCGGCCTCGAGCCGGGGCAGCAGAACACGATCCAGGTCGTGGTCCCGGATGCCGACGAGGCACTCGAGCACCTGCGCGGTCTCGGTGTCGAGGCGCGCGGCGTCGACGAGCTCGCCTGGGGACGCTTCGTGACCTTCGACGACCCCGACGGCAACACCTGGACCCTGCAGGAGCTCCCGGACTACAGCGCGCAGTCCTGAGCCGGGCGGGCGGATGCTGGTCAGTCGCATCCCTCGGTCTGCTCGGTGATGATCCACGTGGCTGCGGGGCGCTCCATGACGACCGTCCCGCAGTCCCCGTTGGCGAGGTAGGTGACGAACAGGATGGCGTCACTCGCCGTCTCGGACTGCACGTCGATCTCCACCTCGGCGCTCTGGTCGAACGCACGGTAGAGCTCAGCGGAGAGCGTGATCATCTCGTCGCACGTCGAGACGTCGGGGAAGCCGTCGCTTCGCATCTCCGCGAGCATCCGGTCTACGAGGGCGGGTGCCAACGGTGCGCACGCGGCGCCGATGTCGGGAATCCTCGAGGCGTCGAGCCATGCGAGGAAGCTCGTCGTCGCGTCCCCGTCGGGCGTGGGTGAAGACGAGGGCGACGTCGACGGCGGTGCGAGGGTCTCCGCAGCCGGCGAGCGGTCGCTCGCCGGCTCACCCACCTGCACGGGGGTGCAGCCGGCGATCAGCAGCGCAGCGGCGGCGAGCAGCCCGATGATCGGAGCCAGGGACCTCGTTCTGCGTGTCATCCGTCCACTCTGCCATCAGCCGTCGGTGCGCACCGCCGCCATCCGCTGGGTGAACGACATCCGGGCCTGCACGACTCGCTCCGGGTCCCAGCCCGGCCCGGGTGTCGAAGCGATGAGCAGCTGAGAGTATGCGTGCTCCGGCGCGGTCAGGACCTGAGACGTCTCGCCCGACTCCACGACCGCCCCGCGGAACAGCACGAGCACGCGCGAGCACAGTTCACGGATCACCGCGAGGTCATGACTCACGAAGAGGTAACTCACCCCCGAGTCGCGCTGGATCTCGGCGAGCAGGTCGAGCACCTGCGCCTGCACCGACACATCGAGCGCCGACACGGCCTCGTCGAGCACCACGAGCTTCGGCGACACGGCGAGCGCTCGCGCGATCGCCACGCGCTGCCGCTGACCGCCCGAGAGCTCGTGCGGCTTCGCCACGGCATGCCGCTCGGTGAGGCGCACGCGATCGAGCAGCCGCAGCACCTCCGCGCGCTCCGCGGACGCGCCGTGCGGAGCATCGACACGCAGTCGCAGGGTGCGCCGCAGCGTCTCCGTCACGCTGAGCCGGCGGTCGAGCGAGCCGTTCGGGTCCTGGAACACCATCTGAACGGCCCGCGCGCGCGCCAGCCGCTCCGTCCTGCCGCGCGCACGGCTGAGGCGATCCGCACCGTCGACCGTGACCGACCCCCCGTCCGCACGCTCGAGGCCCACGAGAATGCGGGCGATCGTGGTCTTGCCCGATCCTGACTCGCCGACGAGCCCCACCGCTTCGCCGGACTCGATCGCGAAGCTCACGTGGTCGACGGCCGTGACGTGGTCGGCACCGCGTGCCGCTCGGAACACGCGCTGCAGGTCGGTGACCTCCACCAGGCTCATGCTCGCTCCTTCGGTTCAAGGGACGGGGCCGCGGCGATGAGTGCGCGCGTGTACGGGTGCTGCGCCCCGTCGAACAGGCCCGGCGCCGTGAGCGTCTCGACGATCTCCCCCTGCTTGAGCACGTGGATGCGGTCGCAGATCGCCCCGGCGAGGTGCAGATCGTGCGTGATGAACAGCATCCCGAGACCGCGTTCGCGCATCTGCCTCTGGAAGATCGCGATGATCTCCGCCTGCGTGGTGACATCGAGCGCGCTCGTCGCCTCGTCCGCGAGCAGCAGCTTCGGATCGGTGCTGAGGGCGGAGGCGATCACCACCCGCTGCAGCATGCCGCCCGAGAGCTCGTGCGGGTACTGGCGCATACGGCGTCCGGGCTGCGTCAGGCCGACTTCGGTGAGCAGCTCGAGGATTCGCTCGTCGGCCCGGGCTCGCTTCCACCCGTGCACGCGCACGAGCCGCTCGGCGAGCGAGTCCCCGATGCGTCGCACCGGATTGAGCGCGGCGCGAGGATCCTGCTGCACCAGCGCGACCGACTCGGCGCGCACCCGTCGCTGCGTTCCGGAGTCGGCGCCCACCATCTCCGTGCCGTCGATGACGACGCTTCCGCCGATCGTCGCCTCGTCGCCATAGAGCCGCAACGCTGCGCGCACGGTGGTGGACTTTCCGGATCCGGATTCGCCGACCAGACCGACGAGCTCACCGCGGTCGACGGCGAGACTGATCCCCGTCAGGATGCGCGCCGCGTCTTCCCCCTCGCCGAACGAGAGTTCAAGGCCCTCAATAGCAAGCAGCATCATTCACCCTTTCGCAAGCAGCCGATCGGCGACGCGCACGCCGGCGATGTTGACCGCGATGACGACGAGTGCGATCGCAGCGCCGGGGACCAACGTCGGCAGGAACTGTCCCTGGATGATGCCGGCCTGGCCCTCCTGCACCATGAGGCCCCACTCCGAACTGGGCGGCTGCGCCCCGAACCCGAGGTAGCTCAGCGTCGCGAGGCTCATGAGGGCCTCTCCGAACAGCACCACGAGGTACCCGACGAGCGGCGGCAGCAGGTTCGGCACGACGCCTCGCACACAGATCGCGAGACCGCCCAGCCCCTGCACCCGGTAGGCGTCGATGTAGGGCTTCGACATCTCGCTGAGTGCAAGGCTGCGGGTGTACTTCGCGATGACGGGAGCATAGGCGAACGCGAGGGCGACGACGGCGGTGGCCGGACCCTTCCCGAAGACCGCGATGACGAGCACCACGAAGAGCAGTCCGGGAAAGGCGAACATGACGTCGGTGACCCGCGCCAGCAGCGTGTCGAGCCAGCCGCCCCGCCACGCCGCCAGCACTCCCACCGCCACGCCGATGATCGACGCGAGCACGAGCAGCAGCACGGGGCCGAGCAGCGTCTCACCGGTGCCGATCAGCAGCCTGGACAGAAGATCGCGACCGAGCTGATCCGTGCCGAGCACGTGCTCGGCGCTCGGACCCGACCAGATCGCGGCGAAGTCGACGCCATCCGCCTCATACGGCGCCAGGAACCGCCCCAGGACGGCCGCGACGACGACGAGCGCCAGGAAGCCGGACGAGATCCAGAACCCGATGTCGGATCCGCCTCGCCTGCGCCGGCGCACCCGCGGTGGCAGGATCGCGGTCATGCGGACACCGCCTTTCGATTGATGCGAGGGTCGAGCACCGGAAGAAGGAGGTCGACGATGGTGGTGACGACCATGTACGCGACGACCATGAAGAGCAGGACGGCCTGCACGACCGGGAAGTCGTGCGTGTTGATCGCGTCGACGAGGAGCGATCCGATGCCCGAGATGCCGAACACCGTCTCGACCGCGACGGTGCCTGCGATCATGCTGGCGATGACGAGTGCGACCATGGTGATGATCGGCCCCCAGGATCCCCGCAGCACATGGTCGCGGACGATGAAGCGCTCGCGCAGACCCGAGGCTCGCGCAGCCTCCACATGTTCTGAGGAGAACTGCTCGATCATCGACTGGCGCGTCACCCGGCTGACGATGGCGAGAGCCGTGATCGCGAGGGTGAGCGCCGGCAGCGTCAGAGCGTACAGCCGATCGAATCCCCCTGATCCTGCGCCCGCGACGGGGAACCATCGCAACTGCACGGCGAAGAGCGCGACGAAGGCGATGCCCAGCACGAACGACGGCACGCTCGCGGCGAGCGTGGTGCCTCCGACGATGAGGGTGTCGACCGTCTTACCGCGGCGAACCGCGGCGAGGACGCCGAGCCCGATGCCGACGACCGAGAGCAGGACCGCGGCGTACCCGACGAGAGAGAGCGTGACGGGCACCCGGGCCGCGAGGAGTGCGCTCACGGGCTGGTGGTACTGGAACGACTGACCGAAGTCCCCCGTCAGCGTGGCGGAGGCCCAGTGCCAGTACTGCGCGAGCATGGGCTCGTCGAGATGGTACTGGGCCCGGACGTTCGCGATCCGCTCCGGCGTCATGTTCTCGGGGTTGCCGATCAAGAACGTGACCGGGTCACCCGGTGCCGCGTACATCGCGGCGAAGATGATGAAGGAAGCGATCACCAGCGTGAGGATCATGCCGGCGAGCTTGCGGATCGCGAACGCCATCGGGGTCAGCCCTTCGCGCTGCCGAGGTCAGCCGCCCACGGGTAGTAGATGTACGCCGCCGAAGAGGGAACACCCGTCACGTCATTCGACATGATCAGCGTTGCGGGAGTGGCGACGACGGGCAGCCAGATCGCATGATCGACCCAGCGCCGCTGCAGATCGATCGTGATCTCGGCGCGTTCGGCGTCATCGGTGGCAGCGTAGCCCGCATCGACCAGAGCGTCGTACTCGGGGTCGCTGAAGACGCCGAAGTTGACGCTCGCATCGGACTTGCCGTTCTTGTAGAACCCGAGAGGATCGTTCTTCGAGATGTAGTACTCGTCGGGCCAGAGATCTGCCTGGCCGCGCAGTTCCGCGTCGGAGTAGAAGTCGCCGTACTGCACCTGCGGCACCACGGTGATCTCGGCCTCGAGCCCGATCGACTTCGCTGCGGCGACGAGCGCGTTCGCGATCACGTTGTGGGTCGAGGAGCCGTTCGATGCCACCACGATGGGCTCGGACGGCGCGCCCGCTTCGTCGATGAGCTTCTTCGCCTCGGCGAGGTCGTCCTCGCTCGGTTTCGCCGGCGCCCCCTTGAGGGCATCGTAGGCCGTCTCGAAGGCCTCGACCTCGTAGCCCCACGATCCCGACCCCACGGGCGTCTTCCACGGCTCGGCGAGCCCCCCGAAGGCCGCGGTCGCGACGCCCTCCCGGTCCAGTGCGAGCGACAGCGCCTTGCGGACCCGCTCGTCCGTGAGCGCGCCGCGATCGGTCGTCTCCAGCACCCACGCGTTGGTCGAGGGTCCCTGGAAGACCGAGACGTCGGAGCTGCCGGCGAAACTGATCGCCGCGCCGGCGTTCTCGAGGAAGGACCCCTGCGCTTCACCGGTCGTCACGCTGTTGGCGATCGCGGTCTCCTCGGCCCAGCGGAACACGACCTCCTCGGCGAGGGCGTCGACGTCGGGGTTCCAGTAGTCGGCGAACTTGGTGATGGTGAGCTGCGATCCGGCCTCCCACGAGGTCACCTCGTACGGGCCGCTGCACGCGGAAGCCGAGGTCGGGCTGCCGAAGTTGTCTCCCTCGGCCTCGATGACGCGCGGATTCCAGACGATGCCGCCGTCGCCCGCCATCGCCTGAAGCAGGATCGCGTCCGGCTGAGAGGTCGTGACGGTGATCTGATCGTCGCCCGTCTGCTCGATCGAGACGACGTTCTGATACTCGTCGGACTCCGCCGCACCCTCGGCCGAGTGGCGCTGCATGCTCCAGAGCACGTCCGCGGTGCTGACGGGGCTGCCGTCGTGGAAGAGCGCATCCTGCCGGATCGTGAAGACCAGGTGGGTGTCGTCGACCCAGTCGGCGGCCGAAGCGATGCCCTGCCCGAGCGTGAGATCGGGCTGCACCTGCATCAGCCGGTCGCAGACGTTCGCGAGCACGGTGTCGTCGGGCGTCGTGGCATCGATGTCGGCGTCGAGCGTGGTGGGCTCACCGCCCAGCATCCACGTCACGCTGTCGATCGGACCGCTCGCCGCGGGTGTGGTCGCCCCGAACGGTGCGTCGAGCTGTGCGGCACCGCCGTCGTCATCCGAGCCGGATCCGGAGCTGCACCCGGCGAGCGCCAGTGATGAAACGGCGAGCGCGCCGATCATCAGCGAGATGGGGCGATGTTGATTCTTCATTGAACTCGTCTCCTCGTTGTTCAGTCTGTCAGGGGGAAAATGGGGCTCTGGTGCGCGGAAGGTTCGAAGGGATCGCCCGGGCCGTCATAGAGGTTCCAGGGCAGCAGTTCGTACGCGGTCCTGCAGGGGAATCCATTGGCGACGCGGTACTCCCCCGTCGTGAGATCGACGCAGCTCGACAGCAGCGTCGACCACTGCTTCACCGCCGGCGAATCGGGGTGCGGATGCGTGCAGACACCCTCGGGGTGTCCGACATGATCAGACATCGCCGCGCGCACGAGCTCGTAGCTCTCCGCCGGGGTCGTCGCCCCGGCGACACGCGCGAGCCCTTCCTGAACCCGCGGCAGTCGCAACAGGGAATCCGCCGAGACCGGACGATACGCTCCCGCGACCTGCGTCGGCACGGATGCCTGGAAGTGATTCGTATGCGCGATCACTCCATGCTCGGGGTAGATCCAGTCCACGCCGGCCGGCGTCGTCTCGATGTCGATGCCGAATCCGCTGCGATGCGCGAGCAGCGCGTTGCTCGCGATGTGCGGCCGGGTCTTGACCAGCACCTTGAGTGCAGGCGCGATGCCCGCTTGATCGAGCACCAGGCGTCGGATCAGCGTCTGCGGCAGGCCGACTCCGCCGCCGAAGCTGCCACCCAGGCCGTTGGCGTTGAGCGCGATGCCGGCCGAGTTCGCGCCGTGGCGGCCCACCTGACCGGCCTCAACCTGCATGATGATCGTCGGCGACGGCTCCTGCACGACCCGCACGATGAGGGTGGTGTCCGTGGTGCTGGTGCGCCAGTCCCAGTTCTGCCCGATGAGGGTGTGCCCGGTGCCGCTCCCTTCCCCGGTCAGGAAGTACGACGTGCAGCCGTCGACCGCGTCTCGCTCGTCATCGTCGACCTCGGGAGCCGGAACTGTTGCACGTGCGCCCTGATGGTCGTAGACGAACTCGCCTCGAACGTTGAGAGTGACGATCTCGGCGAACGAAACACCGGCACCCTCGGCGATCCCCCGCATCTCTTCGACGAGCTGCGGTGCGAGCTGCTCGCTCACCGGCAACCACCGCGACACCGAATCGGTGATCGCAGCCCAGCTCATGCCGGTCTGCTGCGTCAGCGCCTCCCGGTAGTACTCCAGCGAGAGCGCGATGAGATCAGCGGCGCCTTCACCGTGCTGACGTCCGCGCGTTCGGGCATCTCCGCTGATCTCGATCATGCGGATCGGCCTGGTGTCCGCCATGCGACCTCCTCGTACGCTGCGCTGCTGGTGTTGCGCAATACCGGCATTGCCGGGATGATTGGAACATCCGTTACGGATGAACAGCTTTCGAACAGAATGATACATCGATGGACCCGTTTGTAACAACCGGTACGGACAATCCGGCGCTCTCCGGGCTCCGCGGCCGCATCTCGAGCGCGTGGAACGATCTCTCGAAGTCTGAGCGCGCGGTGTGCCGGGTGCTGTCGTCGACCTCGGCCGAACACCTGCTGTATGCGAGCGCGGCGGAACTCGGTGCGCAGAGCAGCACGTCGAACGCCTCGGTCGTGCGCACGCTGCAGAAGCTCGGCTACTCGGGGCTCTCACAGCTGAAGCAGGAGGTCGCCGCTCCCTTCTCGAGCAGCGTGTCCCCCGAGGTCCGGCTCAAGACGCGCATCGAGCACATCGGGCAGGATCTCGCCCGTATTCAGCAGGAGACATGGGACGAGGCGGCCTCGCTCATCGACCTCGCGCGGACTTCGAACGACGACAGTTCGTACTCCGCTGCCATCAACCTGCTCGTCCGCGCCGATGACGTGTACTGCTATGGTCTCGGGGCATCGGGCATCGCGGCGGAGCATCTCGCCCTCCGCCTCCGTCGCACAGGGATCGCAACCCGGCGTCTGAGCACCGACGGTTTCCGACTCGCCGACGAGGTCATGAACCTCAGCGCGAGAGACGCGCTCGTCGTCTTCGCACCCGGCCGCGTGACCCGCGACATCGACGTGCTGCTCGATCACGCGCAGTTGGTCGGTGCGAATGTGATCCTCGTCACCGACGAACTCCACGAGCGGCTCTCCTCGCGCGTAGACGCAACACTCACCGCACCGCACACCCCGACCGGCCTCACCTCGGAGAGCCTTGCCGGCATCCTGATCTCGGATGTGCTCGTGCAGGGGATCTCAGCGGTCGCCCCCGACGCTGCACTGCGCTCGTCGCAACTGCTCAACGACATCCGATCCCGCCTCGGATACTGACACTCGAGTCACCGCGCCGCCAAGAACGTCGTTAGCGGCCGCTGCGAAGCGGACGGGGCCGGGGTCGCCCCCGAGATCGCTGACAACCGTTCACTGCTATGGGGGTGAGGGACAGTCGCCGCCCCACACAGCCCTTCTCCGCTGCACTCCACCGTTCGGGCCAGTTGGTACGAGTGGAGGTCGGAGCATCTTCCGACCTCCACTCGCCTTAGTTCTCGCCACGCAGCTGTGCGCGCTTGGTCGCTTCCGCTTCGAGCTTGAGTTCCGCTGCGGTGACAACAGCGTCGACCCTCGCGCGAGGGATGAACGCCACTCCGTCTGCGTCCGCGACGACGATGTCTCCCGGTAGGACCGCAACTCCACCGATGGCGACCGGCACACCGATCTGCCCGGGGCCATTCTTATAGGGTCCCGCTGGAGTTACACCGCGAGCGAAGACCGGAAGGCCCACCTCGTGGATTGCATCGGCATCGCGGACACACCCGTCGATGACGAAGCCGGCCACGCCCAGCGCCCTGGCGCGTTCAGCGATGAGATCTCCGATGAGTGCGCGGTTGCGGTCCCCGAATCCGTTCACGACAACGACGTCGCCGGGTTTCGCATTGTCCAGAGCCTCATGAATGATGCGGTTGTCTCCGGCGGCGGTGAGCACCGTGAGCGCGGGGCCGAAGACTCGCGCTCCGGGCCAGACCGCGGAAATTCCTGCATCGGGAGCACCGAGGCGGTCCATGGAGTCGACGATGCTGGAAGTCGCGAGTCGGTCCAAGCGCTGGTTCTGTTCAGCAGTCAGTGCCGCGGGCGCTTCTCGCACACTGTCGCCCTCTGTCACGATGCTCACTGCTGCCCGAGAAGATCGTCGATGATGGGCTCGATCTCGGCTTCCCTCTCATCCCAGAGCTCGCCTGCGTCCTCAGCTGACAACCACTCGGTCACCGTCGCCGCGCCCTTGAGCTTCTCGACGACGTCGGGATCCTCAGTCGCCTTCTTCAGCGCTGCTTCGAGAGCGTCCTGGATGTAGTCAGGCGTTGCCGACGGAACGGACAGGACGAACCGGCTCTCCATCGGCGCAACCTCGTATCCCGCGCTCTCCAAAGTCGGAACGTCGGGGATCAGGTCGCTCTGCTCTTCGTCGACGACAGCAAGTAGCTTGAGGTCCCCGGACTGGTAGGGCCCGTAGAAGCTGGAGACCCCGCCGAGCGCCATGTCGATCTCCCCCGACATCACGGCTGCCACTTTGTCGGCTCCGCTGTTGTAGTGCACAATGTTGAGCTCGGTGTCGGTGGCGTCTTCGAGCAGGTTCAGGTTGATGTGATCATCGCCCCCTCGGGAGTCGGTGCCTGCGGTGATCTCCCCCGGTGACTCCTCGATGGCGCTGAACAGCTCTTCCGCCGTGTCGTACGGGCTGTCCTTGCCAACCGCGATGACGATGGAGTTCACTGCGAACCCGCCGATCGCGGAGAAGTCGTCACGGTCGAATGGCGCGTTCTTCGACGGGTCGAGGTAGCGGCCAAGGATCGACGGGATGTTCGTGGGGCCCAAAGAGGTCCCGTCAGGCGTTGCGGTGGCCAGCTGTGTCAGGCCGACCACCTGGCTTCCGCCTTCGACATTCACAACCTTGATGGTGCCTCCGAGTTCCTCCTGCATGACCGGGGCCATGATGCGAGCAAGGATGTCATTTCCCGCCCCCGCGGCGGATGGGACGATCCACTCGATGGTGGTGCCCGCGGCCGGCCACTTTTCCTGGCTCCCTTCATCGGTCGTACCGGAGGCGCTGGTGCACCCAGCGAGGGCTCCGATGGCGAGAGCGGCAACAGTGACGAGCGCGAGACGACGGTATCTGTTCACTCGAGTATCTCCTTCTTAGTGTTGGTGTGATCTGTTATCGGGACGTGGAACGGGTGCGCTCCCGCTTGCGCATGACTGCGGCGAGGGCGGGACGAAGCACTCCGAGCAGGAGGGCGAGTCCGCAGATCGCGAGCAGGCCGGACGCGATGGGGCTGCTGACGAACACTCCCCAGTCCCCCTTCGATAGAGCGAGGGATCGCTGGAAATTGTCTTCCAGGAGCGGCCCGAGAATGATGGCGAGGACAAGCGGTGTGAGTGGAACTCGCAACAGGTGGAAGACGTATCCGACGACGCCCGATGCCACCATCACGAAGATCTCAAACGTGTTTCCGCCGATGGAGTACGTCCCGAGGAACATGAACGCAAGGATCGCGGCCATCAAGTAGGCGAATGGCAGGCGAAGGACCGCGATCCACACTCGCACGAGCGGCACGTTCAGAATCAGCAGGATCACATTGCCGACGAGGAAGCTGGCAATGATTGCCCATGCAACCTCGGGGTTGTCACGGAAGAGCAACGGACCGGGGATGAGCCCGTTGATGGTGAACGCACCGGCCATAATGGCGACGGTCGCCGATGTCGGGATACCCAGCGTGAACAACGGGATCATGGACGACACCGCGAGCGCATTGTTCGCAGTCTCGGGTCCGGCGACGCCTTCAATGGCGCCCCGCCCAAACAGTGAGCGATGGCGAGAGAATCGCTTCTCCGCGGCGTACGACGCGAGTGAGGTGGCAGAGCCCGGTGAACCCGGGAGGAGGCCCATGAAGAACCCGATGACCGAACCGCGAAGAAAAGGGAGAGCCGACCGACGGTAGTCGTCCCGCGTGGGGAAAAGCCGCCCCACTGACAGCGGCTTCGGGATGCCTTGCGGCCCGCGCTGCGCCTGCGAGAGCACCTCACTCAGACCAAAGACGCCCATGACGATGGCAACGAGACTCAACCCGTCGAAGAGTTGCGGGACGTCGAAGCCGAACCGCACGATTCCAACGCCCGGGTCGATGCCCACGGTCGCGATCGCGAGGCCCACTCCAGCACTCAGCAGTGCCTTCGCAGGATTCGCGCCGGCGAAGCTTGTGATGAGAGCCAACCCGAGAAGAGCGACGAGGAAGAGCTCCGGAGCTCCGAACTCCAAGGCGATGCGAGCGAACGGTGCGACAGCGACGAACCCGATGACGCCGACGAGCCCGCCCACGAACGAGCCAACCGCCGCGATGATGAGCGCCGGTCCTCCGCGTCCCTGCTTGGCGAGCTCGTATCCGTCCAGCGTCGTCGCGATGGACGATGCCTCGCCGGGGATACGCAACAGTACGGCAGTGATTGTCCCGCCGAACGCGGCACCGTAGAGGATCGCGGCGAGCATGATGATTGCGGTTGTCGGCGACAGCCCAAAGGTGACAGGAATGAGCAGCGACACCGCCGCCGCCGGGCCGAAGCCGGGCAGCACGCCGACGAGCATTCCGAGCACGCAGCCGACCAGGGCGAACAGCAGGTTCTCAGGGGTGAGTACCGTCAGAAGTCCTTGAAAGAGTGCACCGAAGTCCATGTCAGAGTCCCATCACGCGAAGGATGTCGATAGCAGGGTGTGGCAACGCGGTTCCGAGAAGCGTCTCGAACACGAAGCGACTCGCGAATGCGGCGACAACGGCGACGATGAGCGCGACCCACCAACGACGAGCACTGACCAGCGTCATGACGGCGAACAGCATGAGGGTCATGGTGAGCAGATAGCCAAGGAATGGCAGCGCGATGGCAGCCAGCACGAGGGCGACGACGACCGATGCGATACGGATGACACCTTGGCGATCGGGAAGCACGATATCGTCGTCCTCCTCGTCGATCCCGTCGACAACGAGGGCGCCAAGCGCGGTATCGGTGGGCGGATCGACACGCTTGTCCTCGAAGGTTCGAGTACCGATCTCCCCGCTGGACGATGCGAGCCCTTCCCTGCGACGCTCGCGCAGCTCGCCGAGGATCTGGAAACCCCAGAGCAACGAACCGAGCGCAATCGCGGCACCCGCCACGAGTGGGAAGAAGCCCGCGCCGACGCCAGTGGTATTCGTCAGGCCGAAGCCGAGCCCTGAGATGGCTACCGCGATGCCCCCGGCGAGGCTGACACCGACCACCCACCATTCCAGATACGTTCGCGACTTCGCTGCGGGCGAAGTCGACACATTCGACGTCATCGTCAAGCCGCCTCTCTGCGGATATGTTTACGCTTGCAAGCACACAAGCGAACTTGCGCACTTGCACAGGATTGCAGGATGCGCCACACTTGTCAACACGACCTGAAATGGGTGTCTCGAAGGAGAGAGAATGAGCTTCCGAGCTGTCGCAGCACGTAGCACCGCGTCCCTCAGCACTACAGAGCAGAAGGTGATCACGGTGCTACTGAGCGATGCCACGTCTGAACTGACGGCTGCGGAAATCGCTTCACGAGCCGGGACACATGAGTCCACCGTCGTCCGGTTAGCGAAGAAGCTCGGGTATCGCGGATACCCCGACTTGCGCAGGGACCTGCGCGTCGATGAATCTCAGCAGCGTCACGTCGCTCTCATGCGTTCGGACTCCGGCCCCGACCTTGCCTCCTTCATCGACGACGAGTTGGCGGGACTGTCACGAGTCTCTGACTTCGTTCACCAGCACGAACTGGATGCCGCTGCCCGAACCATCAGCGAGGCGAGCGTCGTGTACATCTTTGCGAACGGGGACTCGCGGTCTCTCCAGGAGCTGCTGGGCCGACGCCTTCGACGTGTGGGGATCGTCGTCGTCTCGCTGACACCGCAAGCCAAAGACCTCGCCGAGCGGTTCGTGCCGTTCGATTCCTCCAGCGTTCTCATCGGATTCGCGCTCCGGGAGACGCCTCGCATGCTCCCGGCGCTCATCGGCGAGGTGAGCCGGCGCGGAGGCAAGTCGCTGATTATCACGGACGTGCCCGGGGCGCAGATCCGCCCTGCCCCCGACCAACTCTTGGCCGCTGCTCGAAGCGCAGACAGCGAGTACCGAACGCTCTTCGTCCCCATGGCTATCAGCTACGGCCTTCAACTTGCGATCTACCATCTTGACCGCAATCGCTATCACGCTATCCGTGAGGACATCGACGGTCTCACGCGCATGTTGGGTGGCACCGACGAGATCCCGATCCGTTCGTGACCGCGCCTCGCTGGCGCCTTGCACTCAGCCTCCAGGCTTCGCTGTCGCAAGCGTCATGGGTCGGTGTGCGAATCATGGTCGGGTATCAGGCACTCGCCCTCCAGGCGGACCCGCTACTCCTCGCTGTTCTGGCAGCCTGCTTCGCGGTCCCTACGATTGTGGCCGCTCTACCTATCGGCCGAGTCAGCGACCGGATCGGCGGCAGTTCCGTCGCCACGTGCGGCCTCATCGTCGCTGGCACCGGGACTACGACGATTCTCCTCCTTCAGCCGACGGTCGCGACTTTGATCCTCGGCACTCTGGTCGTCGGACTCGGTCACCTATGCGTGATGGTCGGCCAGCAGACCTACGTCGCGCACGCCAGCCGCGGCGGTTCCCACGACAGCGGATTCGGCACCCTGGCCGCCGCCGCTTCGATTGGTCAGCTGATCGGCCCTTCGGCCGTCACCATCGGATCGACTCTGCACGGAGCGACACGGCCGGACGTCACCGTGGGTTTGGCTGTGTGCGTGGGATTCACACTCGCCGCCCTTCCTATGATCTTCGTGCTCCACAAGGGTGACGCCCACCGACGCGCGACCACGGCACCGCAGACAAGACCGCGCGTGAGGGAGGTGCTCAGAGCCCCAGAGCTATGGAAGGCGCTGACTGCGAGCGGAGCCGTCCTCGTCACTGTAGATCTGCTGTACACGTTTGTGCCCCTGTGGGCCGTCGACCGGAACATCCCGGCGTCTGCCGTCGGGCTCCTTCTTTCCCTACGCGCCCTCATCTCCGTGTTCAGCCGTCTCGGGCTCGGGCGTCTCGTGGGGCGGTTCGGTCGGAAGCCCTTGCTCGTCACGTCCATGCTCGTCGGCGTGGCGAGTCTCGTCGCGCTCCCCTTCTGCGGAACGTGGGGCGCCATCCCGGTAATGGTCGGGCTCGGCATCGCACTCGGAGTACCTCAACCGCTCACGATGGCATGGACGACTGCTATCACGCCGCCCACCGCGCACGGAGCGGCGTTAGGCCTGCGGCTGACGGCCAATCGCATCGCTCAAGTCGCGATTCCCCTCGGCGTGGGCGCCATCGCCGGGCCCCTCGGTCTCATCTCTGTGTTCTGGGCGAACGCCGTCGTTCTCGCTCTCGGAGCTGCAGTAGCGCTCTCGGCTCGCACCACCGAAAGGGGTGACGACGTATGAGTCGGTGTGGGTATCGCTTGCCCCGCCGCACCCGCGAACGCGGTTCGGACCGAGTCGACACGCCGCTCTCTCGGTCGTATGCCAAGCCCGATGCGATGCCGAGAAGACACATGCGGCACAGATTGACGGCCCTTGACCCCAGCTGCGGGCTCTCCGCCTGCAGCTGGTCGTGGAGATGAGCCATGGGCGGCAGGGACGACGCTCCGTGGCGAGTAGCGCCACTCCCTTTGAGGTGTGCCAGCTTCAATGTGGCGCGGCGCCACACTGCATGACGCCGCGCACTTCTCAGAAGTCCCAGTCGTCGTCTTCGGTGGCCTCGGCCTTGCCGATCACGTACGAGGAGCCCGATCCCGAGAAGAAGTCGTGGTTCTCGTCGGCGTTCGGTGAGAGGGCAGAGAGGATCGCCGGGTTCACGTTGGTGACCGTCGAGGGGAACATCGCCTCGTAGCCCAGGTTCATCAGGGCCTTGTTGGCGTTGTAGTGCAGGAACTTCTTGACGTCCTCGGTCAGGCCGACGCCGTCGTAGAGGTCCTGCGTGTACTGCACCTCGTTCTCGTAGAGCTCATAGAGCAGCGAGAAGGTGTAGTCCTTCAGCTCCTCACGGCGCTCCGCCGTCTCGGTCTCGAGCCCGCGCTGGTACTTGTAGCCGATGTAGTAGCCGTGCACGGCCTCATCACGGATGATCAGACGGATGAGATCGGCGGTGTTGGTCAGCTTCGCCTTCGACGACCAGTAGATCGGCAGGTAGAAGCCCGAGTAGAACAGGAACGACTCCAGCAGGGTGGAGGCGACCTTGCGCTTCAGCGGGTCGTCGCCGCGGTAGTAGTCGACGATGATCTGAGCCTTCTTCTGAAGGTTCTGATTCTCGACCGACCAGCGGAACGCCTCGTCGATCTCCTTCGTCGACGCGAGGGTCGAGAAGATCGAGGAGTAGCTCTTGGCGTGCACCGACTCCATGAAGGCGATGTTCGTGTACACCGCCTCTTCATGAGGGGTGATCGCGTCGGGGATCAGCGAGACCGCACCCACGGTGCCCTGAATCGTGTCGAGCAGAGTGAGCCCCGTGAAGACGCGCATCGTCAGCAGCTGCTCTTCGGGCGTCAGCGTGTTCCACGACTGCACGTCGTTCGACAGCGGCACCTTCTCGGGCAGCCAGAAGTTGTTCACCAGGCGGTTCCAGACCTCGAGGTCCTTGTCATCCTGGATGCGGTTCCAGTTGATCGCCTGCACGTGGTCGACCAGCGTGAGCTTCGGAGAGGGTGTCATCGTTCTTTTCCTGTTCTCAGATCCTGGCGCGTCACAGCATGCAGCTGACGCACTCCGTCATATCGGTGCCCTCGAGCGCGAGCTGACGCAGGCGGATGTAGTAGATCGTCTTGATGCCCTTGCGCCAGGCGTAAATCTGCGCCTTGTTGATGTCGCGCGTGGTGGCGGTGTCCTTGAAGAACAGTGTCAGCGACAGGCCCTGATCCACGTGCTGGGTGGCGGCGGCGTACGTGTCGATGACCTTCTCGTAGCCGATCTCGTACGCGTCCTGGTAGTAGTCCAGGTTCTCGTTCGTCATGAACGGCGCCGGGTAGTACACGCGGCCCAGCTTGCCCTCCTTGCGGATCTCCACCTTCGACGCGATCGGGTGGATCGACGACGTCGAGTTGTTGATGTACGAGATCGAGCCGGTGGGCGGCACCGCCTGCAGGTTCTGGTTGTAGATGCCGTGCTTCTGGATGCTCTCGCGCAGCTCGACCCAGTCCTGCTGGGTGGGGATGTGCTTGCCCGCGAAGAGCTCCTTGACCTTCTCGGTCGCCGGCACCCATGCCTGGTCGATGTACTTGTCGAAGAACGCACCCGATGCGTACGTCGAGTCCTCGAAGCCGTCGAAGGCTTCGCCGCGCTCGATGGCGAGCTTGTTCGAGGCGCGCAGCGCGTGGAACAGCACCGTGTAGAAGTAGATGTTCGTGAAGTCGACACCCTCCTCCGAGCCGTAGAACACGTGCTCGCGGGCCAGGTAGCCGTGCAGGTTCATCTGGCCGAGACCGATCGCGTGGGAGCGGTCGTTGCCGTCCTCGATCGAGCGCACGGAGCTGATGTGGCTCTGCGTGCTCACCGCGGTGAGCGCACGGATCGCGGTCTCGACGGTCTGGCCGAGGTCGTCGGCGTCCATGGCGAGGGCGATGTTCATCGAGCCGAGGTTGCAGGAGATGTCCTTGCCGATCCGGTCGTACGACAGGTCGTCGTTGTACGTGGTCGGCGTGTTCACCTGCAGGATCTCGCTGCAGAGGTTGGACATGTTGATGCGGCCCTTGATCGGGTTGGCCTTGTTCACCGTGTCCTCGAACATGATGTACGGGTAGCCCGACTCGAACTGGATCTCGGCGATGGTCTGGAAGAACTCGCGCGCGTTGATCTTGGTCTTCTTGATGCGCGCGTCGTCGACCATCTCGTAGTACTTCTCGGTGACGGAGATGTCACCGAACGGCACTCCGTACACCTTCTCGACGTCGTACGGCGAGAACAGGTACATGTCCTCGCCCTTCTTGGCGAGCTCGAAGGTGATGTCGGGCACGACGACGCCGAGCGAGAGCGTCTTGATGCGGATCTTCTCGTCGGCGTTCTCGCGCTTGGTGTCGAGGAAGCGCATGATGTCGGGGTGATGGGCCGAGAGGTACACCGCACCCGCACCCTGGCGCGCACCGAGCTGGTTGGCGTAGCTGAAGCTGTCTTCGAGCAGCTTCATGACGGGGATGATGCCCGAGGACTGGTTCTCGATCTGCTTGATCGGGGCGCCGGACTCGCGGATGTTGCTGAGCAGCAGAGCCACGCCGCCGCCGCGCTTACTGAGCTGCAGCGACGAGTTGATGCCGCGCGCGATGGACTCCATGTTGTCCTCGATGCGCAGCAGGAAGCAGCTGACGAGCTCTCCGCGCTGTGCCTTGCCCGCGTTGAGGAAGGTCGGTGTCGCCGGCTGGAAGCGGCCCGAGATGATCTCCTCGACGAGGTCGATCGCGACCTGCTCGTCGCCCTCGGCGAGGGCGAGAGCGGTCATCACGACCCGGTCCTCGAAGCGCTCGAGGTAGCGCTTGCCGTCGAACGTCTTCAGCGTGTAGCTCGTGTAGTACTTGAATGCGCCGAGGAAGGTCTCGAAGCGGAACTTCTTCGAGTAGGCGAGGTCGTTGAGCTTCTGGATGAAGTCGAACGAGTACTGCTCGATGACCGCACCCTCGTAGTACTCCTTCTCGACCAGGTAGTCCAGCCGCTCCTTGAGGGAGTGGAAGAACACGGTGTTCTGGTTCACGTGCTGCAGGAAGTACTCCCGGGCGGCGCGCTTGTCGGCGTCGAACTGGATCTTGCCGTTCGCGTCGTACAGATTCAGCATCGCGTTCAGCGCGTGATAGTCGAGCCCCTCGAACGCAGGGTTGACCTTGAACTGCACCTGCTCCGTCACTGCCTGCTCTTCAACTGCCGTGTCCACCATCGTTCCAATCCGTCGCTCACGCGATCGACATCATCCGGCGTGCCGAATACTTCGAGCCGGTACAAGTGCGGCACATGACACTTGCGGCTGACGATCTCACCGGCCAGGCAGAACGCCTCGCCGAAGTTGGTGTTCCCGGCCGAGATCACGCCTCGGATCAGGCTGCGGTTGTGCTCGTCGTTGAGGAACCGGATGACCTGCTTGGGAACGGCGCCCTTCTCCTCGCCGCGCCCCTGACCGCCCCCGTACGTCGGGGTGACGAGCACGAACGGCTCGTCGATGACGAGTGGCTCGTCAGTGCGGTGCAGGGGGATGCGGCGGGCGGGAAGCCCGAGTTTCTCGATGAAGCGTGCGGTGTTGCCGGACACGCTCGAGAAGTAGACCAGGAGCGGCGCGGCGGTCGCGACTGCGCTCATGGCCGGTCACCTCACGCCAGGCGGGATGCGAGTTCGTCGATCTTGTCGGGACGGAAGCCCGACCAGTGGTCCTCATCGGTGACGACGACCGGCGCCTGCATGTAGCCGAGCGCCTTGACCTGCTCGAGCGCCGAGGCGTCCTCGGAGAGATCGTGGATCTCGTACTCGATGCCCTTCGCATCGAGAGCGCGGTAGGTGGCGTTGCACTGCACGCACGAAGGCTTTGTGTAGACCGTGATCGACATGATTTCTGGCTTCTTCCCCTCGGATCTCAGGTGTTCCTCCGGCAGGCCCCCCGCCGGACTTCAATACTACATATGGGGACGGACATTGAGGGCGACCACTAGGGATAGTAGTTACATCCGTGTAGTTTTCCACCGCTCTCCCCATGTACAACACAGGTTGTCCACCATTCCTTCCACAGCCGCGGGCCCTGTCGGAAGCCCTCCGAAGCGCATGTTCTCGCGGCTCGCGCGACACCGAAGGCGATCCATCCACAGCCCGGACGCTACGCCGGGTCACCGACATCCGATTTCCTGTGGAGAAGACTCCTCGGCGTGTCGCGGCGTGTCGCCGCATCCGCCCCTCGCGCGCCCACGCAGGCCCCGGATAGTGTTCTCTGGTGGCGGGATATCGGGACCTTCTTCGCACGCCGGGGGTGGGGCGCATGATCGCCGCACAGCTGCTGGCGCGCTTCCCCAACGGGATGACCAGCCTCGCCATCCTGCTGCATGTCGAGCAGCAGACCGGATCTTACGGCGCGGCCGGGATCGTCCTCGCCGCAGCATCCGTCGGCCAGGCGATCGCGGGCCCCGTCACCAGCCGCTGGATGGGAGCCTGGGGCATGCGGCGGGTGCTCACCCTGACGCTCATCGTGTGCGTCGCGGCCGTGCTCTGCCTCGCCCTGCTGCCGCTGAACCTGCCCGGATACATGGTCTTCGCACTGCTCGCGGGGCTCTCCACCCCGCCGGTGCAGTCGGCGGTGCGCACCATCTACCCCAAGCTCGTCAACGCCGGCCAGCTCACCCCGCTGTTCTCACTCGACGCGTCCCTGCAGGAGATCATCTGGATCGTCGCGCCGGTCGTGATCACCATGGTCTCCACGCAGGCGGGCACCGTGCAGGGCCTGCAGCTGGTCGCCGTGATCCTCGTCGTCGGCGGCGCCTGGTTCATCCTCTCCCCCGAGGTCGGGCGGGTTCGCATCCCGCGCAGCCGGCGCGCCTTCGGACGGGTCGTGCTCAAGCCGCCGGTGCTGCTGGCCACCGTGATCGGCTTCCTGCTCATCGGCGCCTGCTCTGCCGTCGAGGTCGGCGTGGTCGCGACCTTCGGCCACGGCGGACTCGAAGCGGGTCTGGTGCTGGCCGTGTTCTCCGTGGGCAGCCTGGCCGGCGGGCTCGCATTCGGGCACATCCCGATCGGTCCGTGGGCGATGGCGCGCAGGCTGGTGATCGTCACGATCGGCCTGGCGCTCACCATGGTGTCGCTCGACATCTTCTGGATCGGCGGGACGCTGCTGCTGGCCGGCATCGGCATCGCCCCCGCGCTGGCCGTGCTCTTCGCGATCACGACGGCGAGCGTGAAGTTCAGCGAGACCGCCGAAGCCTTCGGCTGGGCGGGCACCGGCCAGCTCATCGGCGCCGCAGCGGGGTCGGCGGTGGCCGGCATCCTCATCGACGGCAGCGGCCCGACGGGCGCCTACCTGGCGGCGGCGCTGTTCGCTCTCGTCGGCCTGATCGTCTCCATCGTCTTCGTGCACGCGTTCCCCGATCTGCGCCACCGCGATCCGAGTCCGTACCCGGACACCGAGACTCTCTCCATCCCGACCATCCGGCCCTGAGACGTGCGGCATAGGCTGGCCCCGTGAGCACCTTCGACCCCGCAGCGCACCTTCCCGACGATCTGCTGGAGCGCATTCGCGAGCGCGCCGCCGTGCACGACCGTGAGAACACGTTCCCGCAGCAGGATCTCGACGACCTGCGGGATGCCGGCTACCTGGCGGTCCTCGTGCCCGTCGAGCTCGGTGGCGCCGGCCTGGGCCTCGAGCAGGCGGCGGTGCTCCAGCAGCGGCTCGCGACGGCCTCCCCTGCCACGGCCCTGGCGATCAACATGCACCTGGTCTGGACGGGTGTCGCCAAGGTCTTCTCCGATCGCGGAGTCCCCGGCCTGGAGTTCGTGCAGCGCGGAGCCGTGGACGGCGAGGTCTTCGCGTTCGGCATCAGCGAGGGGGGCAACGACCTCGTGCTGTTCGGCAGCGACACGGATGCCGCGCCCCGACCCGACGGCGGCTATGCGTTCACGGGCACGAAGATCTTCACCTCGCTCGCCCCGGTGTGGACGAAGCTCGGCCTGCACGGGCTCGACACCACGAGTGACGACGCCCCCCGGCTGGTCTTCGCATTCATCGAACGCACGGACGCCGTGGTGACGAGCGACGACTGGGACACCCTGGGGATGCGCGGCACGCAGAGTCGCACGACGCGTCTGAACGGCGCGATCGCGAAGCCCGAGCATGTGGTGCGCCGTATCGACCCCGGCCCGAATCCGGATCCGATCGTCTTCGGCATCTTCAGCGTGTTCGAGATCCTGCTCGCCTCGGTCTACACCGGCATCGCCCGGCGCGGACTCGACCTGGCCGTGAGCGCCGCGCGGACACGGCGTTCCAAGAAGTCCGGCGCGGCGTACAGCCAGGATCCCGACATCCGGTGGCGGATCGCCGAGATGGCCCTGGCGCACGACGCCCTGCCGCCCCAGATCGCGAGCCTGGCGCGGGACGTCGACGATCGGACCGACCACGGTGCGCGCTGGTTCACGCTGCTGTCCGGTGTGAAGCACCGCGCGGTCGTGATGGCGAAGCGTGTCATCGACGAGGCGATGCTCGTCGGAGGGGGCGGCTCGTACTTCAGCGGGAACGAACTGTCGCGCCTGTACCGCGACGTGCTCGCCGGACACTTCCATCCCTCGGATCCCGAGTCGGCGCACTCGACCGCCGCGAGCTTCTGGCTCGGCCCCGTCGAGAGCTGACCTCCGAGGTCACCTCCGGTCGAAGTCGAACGCCTTCAGGAGCTCGCCGACCGCCTGCTCGCGCTCGTCGCCCCCCTGGTCGAACATGTGCGTCACGTGCGTGCGCAGGTGGTTCTCCAGCAGCAGCCGGTTGAGTGACTCCAGCGAGCGCTGCACGGCACGCGACTGCGTGATGATGTCCATGCAGTACTCCTCGTTCTCGATCATCCGCGCGATGCCGCGCAGCTGACCCTCGAGGATGCTGGTGCGGTGCAGAGCGCGCTTCTTGATGTCTTCGATCACCCTTCGAGATTAGCCGTCCGTGAAAGGATGTCGGCATGTCGCGAATCCCGATGGCACTGCTGTCCCCGGCCGACCAGGAGCGGCTGCGCGGGCTGCGGCGGATGAAGGCGGTCGCCCTCGCCGCCCTCGTCTTCATGGCCGTGGTGTTCGTGATCGCCTTCTGGCTGGAGAGTCGGCATCCGTGGCTGGGCTACGTGCGCGCCGCCGCGGAGGGCGGGATGGTCGGCGCGCTGGCGGACTGGTTCGCGGTGACCGCGCTGTTCCGGCATCCGCTCGGCCTGCCGATCCCGCACACCGCGATCATCCCGAACCGCAAGGACGAGATCGGGCGCACGCTCGGCGAGTTCGTCGAGACGAACTTCCTCGCGGGCCCCGTCGTGCGCGACAAGCTCTCGCGCACCGCGCTGTCGCAGCGTCTCGGCGAGTGGCTGCGCGACCCCGTTCCGTCCTCGTCCGGGCGGACGCACGCCGAGCGCGTGGCCGCAGAGGGCGCGACGGCCGCATCCGCCGTGCTGCGCGCGCTCAGCGACGACGACGTGCAGAGCCTCATCGCCGACCTCGCGAGAGAGCATCTCATCACCCCGGACTGGGCGCCGGCGGCCGGGGGCTGGCTGGAGCGCATCGTCGAGGCGGATGCCCACCGCGGGGCAGTGGACCTCGCCGTGGACAGCATCGCGAACTGGCTCGACGGCAACGCCCACACCTTCACCGGGCTGGTGTCGAAGCGCCTGCCCGGGTGGGTGCCCCGCCTCGCACACCGCTTCGTCGACGAGACCGTCTACCACGAGGCCGTGCGCTTCGTGGCCGCCGTCCAGGCCGATCCGCGGCATCCGGCGCGACTCGCGCTGGACGGCTACCTGTCACGCCTCGCCAACGGCCTGCAGCACGAACCGGCCCTGCGCGATCGCTTCGAGGGCGCGAAGTCCGCGGTCTTCGACAGTCCTCGCGTGATCGCGCTGGCCGCCGAGGCGTGGAACACGGCCAAGAACGGCCTGCTCACGGCCCTGGCCGACGCCGACAGCGGACTGCGGCGCCGGGCGGCCTCGGCCCTGGCCGAGATCGGCGACCGGCTCGCCACGGAGCCCGCGCTGCAGGCGCGCATCGACGGCTGGGTGACGGATGCCGCCGTCTTCCTCGTGGACCGGTACCGGCACGACATCGCCTCGATCATCACCGACACGGTCGAGAAGTGGGACGCCGCCGAGACCACCGAGAAGATCGAGCTGATGGTCGGGCGCGACCTGCAGTACATCCGGCTGAACGGCACCGTCGTCGGCGCTCTGGCCGGGCTCGCGATCTTCGCCGTCGCCCACGCGGTGATCCCCGCGCTGCCGGTCTGATACGCGGTGACATCGCCGACGCCCGGGCGTCCGCGGGCGGGCTACCCCGCGAGCGCTTCGGCGATCGGCTGATCGCCGTCGTTGAACCGGATCGTCCGCCGGATGGTCGCCGGTTCGATGAGGCACTGCGCGATGACCAGCGCCGTGTTCGCGCGGGAGACCTCACCCGACCGGGCGGCCTGCGCGTCGATCCGGCCGGTTCCCTCACCGAGGGTGAGCGCGCTGGGGCCGAGCACGGTCCAGTCCAGCGGCGAGGCGCGCAGGTGCTCGTCCGCCGCGGCCTTCGCCTCCGCGTACGCGTGGAAGGAGTTCTCCGGCGGGACCCCGTGCTGCGGCGAGGCGTTGAAGTACGACACCATCACGTAGCGACGCACCCCGGCATCCGCCGCGGCATCCATCGATCGCACCGCCGCCTCGAAGTCCACCGCGTTCGTCCGCTCCGGCGCACCTCCGCCGGCGCCCGCCGACCAGACCACGGCGTCGTGCCCGGCGATGAGCGTCGCCAGGGACTCCCGACCCTCTCGCTCGATGTCGAACACCACCGGATTCCCGCCCGCGGCGCGGACGTCGTCGGCATGAGCAGGATTGCGGATCACGGCCGTGACCTCGTCGCCTCGGGCGGCGAGAATCGGCGCGAGCAGCAGCGCGACCTTGCCGTGGCCGCCGACGATCAGTACGCGAGTCATGCCTCCACGCTACCCCGCACCACGTCAGCCCACAGGGTACGCCGCCACCGGGGAGCTGACCACCCCCTGCCGGGCGGGCCCTATCGGAGCGCATGCTGGCACGAAACGACCGAGGAGGAATCGTCATGAGCATCGCCCCCACGGAAGGGTCTGCCACCGGCGTCTGCGACGTCTGCGGCAATACCTACGATCGCATGATCATGGTCACCAGCGGCACGACGGTGGGCACCTTCGACAGCTTCGAATGCGCGATTCACGCCATGGCACCGACCTGCGAGCACTGCGGATGCCGGGTCATCGGCCACGGCGTCGAGACCGAGGGCAGGATCTTCTGCTGCGCGAACTGCGCGCGTTCCGCCGGCGAGACCGAGCTCGTCGACCGCGCCTGAGCATCTGCGACTGCGGCGGTCGTCGGATCAGCGGCCCGCGAGGCCCGCGAGAAGCTCCAGCACGCACAGCGCGGCCAGGCGCACGGTCCGGGCGTCCTCGGCATCCGCCGTCGCATCGACCTCCGCGATGTCGGCGCTGACGACCCGTGGGTCGGTGGCGATCCCGCGCACGAGCGCACGCAGCTCCCAGGCGGCGAGCCCGCCAGGGACGCTGGCCGGGCACCCGGGGGCGACGGCGCGGTCGACGACGTCGACGTCGACGTCGAGATGGATGCGCGACTCCGCGCCCGCGACCCGCACCGCCTCGCCGACGACGTCCGCGAGGTCGCGGCCGCGCACCTCGTCGAGCGTGATCACGCGGATGCCCCACTCGGCAGCCCGTCGCGCGTAAGCCGCCGAGTTCGCGAAGTCCGCGATTCCGATCTGGACGATCCGCCGCGGATCGATCTGCTCAGCGTCGGGCGCGTCCTGCACCAGTCGCCGCACCGGCGAACCGTTGGAGACGCCGTCGCGGAGGTCGAAGTGGGCGTCGATCGTGATCAGCCCGGTGGCGCCGGATCCGCGCGCCACGGGGTAGGTCAGCGAGTTGTCGCCGCCGAGTGCGATGACGAGACGCGCGTCCTCCGACAGTCCGCGCACGCGATCGACCGTGCGCTGCACGCCCTCGTCGCCGTCCGGCTCGTGCACGTCGCCCGCGTCCACGATGCGCAGGGCCTCGTTCAGGTCGAGCGCGGGCGGCCCCATCAGGGTCGCGCTGTACCGGCGCAGCGCCTCTCGGATCGCCGCGGGCGTGGCATGCGCGCCGGTCGACGACAGCGACGTGCGCCAGGTCGGCACCCCGAGGATCGCGGCGTCAACCCGCTCCCCCGCGGCGGAGACGGGCCACGACCCGGCCCTCGGCCACAGTTCGTCATGCGACAGTGCCACGCTGCTCCTTCCGCCAGGCGGTGACGCCGTCCTTCCAGACCCGCTTCACGAGGGGAACCCCCGGCCGGTACGCCAGGTGCACCCGGGTGGGCGCGTCCAGCAGAACCAGATCGGCGCGCGTGCCCGGGGCGATGACTCCGACGTCGTCCCGCTGCAGGGCTGCGGCGCCCCCGGCAGTCGCCGCCCGGATCGCCTCGGCCGGAGTCATGCCCATGTCGCGCACCGCGACCGCTATGCAGAACGGCATCGACGAGGTGAAGCTGGAGCCCGGGTTGGTGTCGCAGGCGAGCGCGACGGTCACACCGGCATCGATGAGCCGGCGCGCGTCGGGATACGGCTGACGCGTGGAGAACTCCACCCCGGGGAGCAGGGTCAGCACGGTGTCCGATGCGGCGAGCGCTGCGATGTCGGCGTCGGTCAGGTAGGTGCCGTGATCGACCGATGCCGCGCCGACCTCGACCGCGAGCCGCACCCCGTCGCCGGGCCCGAGCTGGCTGGCGTGCACGCGCGGCTTCAGCCCGCGCGCGATGCCGGCTTCGAGCACACGTCGCGATTGCGGCACGGTGAAGGCACCGGTCTCGCAGAACACGTCGATCCATCTCGCATGCGGCGCGCAGGCGTCGAGCATCTCGCCGATCACCAGATCGACGTACGCGTCGGCGCGGTCGGAGTACTCCGGCGGCACGACGTGCGCACCGAGGAAGGTGACCTCATCGGTGACCTCCGCGGCGAGGCGCACCAGACGCTCCTCGGTCGCGACGTCGAGCCCGTAGCCGCTCTTGATCTCGACGGTCGTGGTGCCCTGGGCGAGCATCTCGTCCCGCAGGCCGCGAACGCGCGCACGCAGCTCGTCGTCGCTCGCGCCGCGGGTCGCGGCGACGGTGGAGCGGATGCCACCGGCGGCGTACTTCTGCCCGGCCATGCGCGCCTCGAACTCGGCCGCGCGGTCGCCGCCGAAGACGAGGTGGCTGTGACTGTCGACGAAGCCCGGGATCACGGCGTGGCCGCCGGCGTCGACCACTTCGTCCACGTGGACGGGCGCATCCCCCGAGGCACCCGTCCACGCGATCCGGTCGCCCTCGATCAGCACCGCCGCGTCGTGCAGGGTGCCGAAGGTGTCGTGCGGGGAGACGACGTTGGTCGTCAGCTCCCCGATGTTCGTGATGAGCACGGTGCTCACAGCATCGGCACCTTGAGTCCGCGCTCGCGAGCGATGTCGCGGGCGTGCTCGTAACCGGCGTCCACGTGCCGCATCACGCCGGTGCCCGGGTCGTTGGTGAGCACGCGCTCGAGCTTCTGCGCGGCGAGCTCCGACCCGTCGGCGACGGTCACCTGGCCGGAGTGGATGCTGCGACCGATCCCGACGCCGCCGCCGTGGTGCAGGGAGACCCAGCTCGCGCCGGAGGCGGTGTTCAGCAGAGCGTTCAGCAGCGGCCAGTCGGCGATCGCGTCCGACCCGTCCTTCATTCCCTCGGTCTCACGGTACGGCGAGGCCACGGATCCGGAGTCCAGGTGGTCGCGGCCGATCACGATCGGCGCCTTCAGCTCGCCCGAGGCCACCATCTCGTTGAACTTCAGCCCGGCCAGATGGCGTTCCTTGTAGCCGAGCCAGCAGATCCGTGCCGGCAGGCCCTCGAAATGGACGGTCGAGCCGGCCTTGTCGAGCCAGCGGTGCAGCGCCTTGTCCTCGGGGAAGAGCTCGGCGATCGCGCGGTCGGTCCTGTAGATGTCCTCCGGGTCTCCCGAGAGCGCTGCCCAGCGGAACGGTCCGCGGCCCTCTTCGAACTGGGGGCGGATGTACGCCGGCACGAAGCCGGGGAACTCGAAGGCGCGGTCGAACCCGCCCAGCTGTGCCTCGGCGCGGATGGAGTTGCCGTAGTCGAAGACGGCGGCACCGGCGTCCTGGAAGGCGACCATGGCCGCGACATGCGCGGCCATGGCCTCTCGCGAGCGGCGGGTGAACTCCTCGGGGTCGCGCTCGGCCTCGGCCTTCCAGTCCTCGACGGCGATGTCGACGGGCAGGTAGGCGAGCGGGTCGTGCGCGCTGGTCTGGTCGGTGACGACGTCGATCGTCAGGAGTCCGGCGTCCTGACGGCGCTTGAGTTCGGGGAACACCTCGGCGGCATTGCCGACGACGCCCACGGAGAGCGCCTCTCCGGCTCCCTTGGCGGCCACGACGCGGGCGACCGCCGCGTCGAGGTCGGTCGTGTACTCGTCGAGGTAGCCGTGCTCCACGCGACGAGACAGGCGCGACTCATCGACGTCGACGATCAGCACGACGCCGTCGTTGAGGGTGACGGCCAGCGGCTGCGCGCCGCCCATGCCGCCGGCGCCGCCGGTCAGGGTGAGTGTGCCCTTCAGGGACTCCTTGCCCAGCGAGCGCGCCACAGCGGCGAAGGTCTCGTAGGTGCCCTGCAGAATGCCCTGGGTGCCGATGTAGATCCAGGAGCCGGCGGTCATCTGTCCGTACATGGTGAGACCCAGCGACTCGAGGCGGCGGAACTCGGGCCAGTTGGCCCAGTCGCCGACGAGGTTCGAGTTGGCGATGAGCACGCGCGGCGCCCACTCGTGCGTTCGGAAGACACCGACCGGCTTGCCGGACTGCACCAGCAGCGTCTCGTCCGGTTCAAGCTCGTCGAGGGTGCGCACGATCGCGTCGTACGCCTCCCAGCTGCGCGCGGCACGTCCGGTGCCGCCGTAGACGACGAGATCCTCGGGGTGCTCGGCGACCTCGGGATCGAGGTTGTTCATCAGCATCCGCTTGGCGGCCTCGGCGCCCCAGCTCTTCGCGGTGCGCTCGTTGCCGCGCGCGGCGCGGACGGTTCGGGTGTCGGTGTCAGACATGCGCGTGCTCCTTGGCGGTGCGGAGGACCGCTCCCGAGCGCACGAGCTCGGTGACGGCCTCCATGTCGGGTGAGAGGAAGTGATCGGGTCCGGGGCCGTCGGCGACGGTGCGAACGAGGTCGCGCACCGCGCCGGTCGCAGGGCCCGCCTCCAGCGGCGCGCGCAGGTCGAGTGCACGCGCGCCGGTGAGGATCTCGATGGCCAGCACTCGGGTGAGGCCGTCGATGGCGCGACGCAGCTTGCGGGCCGCGGCCCAGCCCATCGAGACGTGGTCTTCCTGCATGGCCGAGGACGGGATCGAGTCGACGGATGCCGGGGCGGCCAGCCGCTTGAGCTCGGAGACGATGCCGGCGGCGGCGTACTGCGCGATCATGAGTCCGGAGTCCACGCCGACCTCGTGCGCGAGGAACGGCGGCAGACCGTGGCTGCGCGCCGGATCCAGGGCGCGGTCGGTGCGCCGCTCGGAGACGGAGGCGACGTCGGCGACCGAGATCGCGAGGAAGTCCAGGACGGCGGCGACCGGGGCTCCGTGGAAGTTGCCGTTGGACTCGATGCGCCCGTCGCCGGTGACGACGGGGTTGTCGATGACCGATGCCAGCTCGCGCTCGGCGATCAGCGCGGCGTGCGCCATGGTGTCGCGCGCGGTGCCGTGCACCTGCGGCGAGCAGCGCAGCGAGTATGCGTCCTGCACCCGCCCGTCCTCCGGCCCCTTGTGGCTGGCGACCATGGGCGAGTCGCCCAGGAAGGCGCGCAGATTCGCGGCGGATGCCGCCTGCCCGAGCTGCGGGCGCAGCGCCATGAGATCGGCGGCGAACACTGCGTCGGTGCCCAGCTGCGATTCGATCGACATGGCGGCGGCGAGATCTGCGGTGCTGACGAGCTGCTCGAGGTCGTGGAGTGCGAGCACCAGCATCCCGAGCATCCCGTCGGTGCCGTTGATGAGAGCCAGCCCCTCCTTCTCCTCGAGGACGAGCGGCGCGATGCCGGCGGCGGCGAGTGCGTCGGCCGCGGGCATCGGAGCCGATGGCTCGCCCTCGGCGCGCGCAACGCGCACCTCCCCCTCGCCCATGGCTGCGAGGGCGACGTGCGACAGCGGCGCGAGATCTCCGGAACAGCCCAGCGAGCCGTACTCGCGGACCACGGGGGTGATTCCGGCGTTCAGCATGGCGATGTACGTGTCGACCACGACAGGGCGCACACCCGTGTGACCGGATGCCAGAGTCTGAAGACGCAGCAGCTGCAGCGCCCGCACGACCTCGGTCTCCACCTCGGCGCCGGTGCCCGCGGCGTGCGATCGGATCAGGCTGAGCTGCAGCTGCCGACGCCGTTCGGGCGCGATGAACGTCGTCGCGAGCGCACCGAAACCGGTGGAGACGCCGTAGTGCGGATTCGGATCGGCCGCGAGGCCCTCGATCACGGCACGAGCGGCCGCGACTCGCTCGCGCGCCGAGTCGGCGATCTCGACCTCCGCGAAGTGCCGCGCGACCGCGACGACGTCGGCCGGCGAGACGGGCACTGCGCCCACGGTGACAGAAGACGAATGCTGCATGCTCTGATTCCACACCGTGCCGCCGCCCTGCGACAGCCGTGGTGGCAGACTGTGTCTGTGATACCAGACGATGTGCACGCCGGCGGGGATGCACCACGCCGCACCTCCGCGGATACCGGAGCGGCGCGTCCCCAGGTGCCGGCAGCGGATCAGACCCTGCGGATCCTGCGCCATCTCGCGCGCCGTCCGGCGCCGATCGCGGCGTCGGCGCTGGCGCGGGATCTCGGCATCCCGCGTTCCACCGTCTACCACCTGCTGGCGACACTCGAGGTGCACGGTTTCGTGGTGCACCTCGCCCAGGAGCGCCGCTGGGGGCTGGGGACCAGCGCCTTCGAGCTGGCAGGTGGGTACGCCAGGCAGGAGCCGCTGGCCCGGCTGGGGCGCCCCCTCATCGCCGCTGTCGCGGACCGTATCGGCGAGAGTGCGCATCTCGCGGTGATGAGCGGGCGCGACGTGCTGTACATCGTCGAGGAGCGTGCGGCGCGCCGGCCGGCGCTGATCACCGACGTCGGCGTCCGCCTGCCCGCGCATCTCACCGCCACCGGGCGTGCGATGCTGGCCGCGCTTCCCGGCAGCCAGGTGCGAGCGCTGTACCCGGATCGTGCAGCCTTCACCGACCGTACGGGCCGCGGTCCGACCCGGCCGTCCGAGTTGCGCGAGGTGCTGCGGGCAGTCCGCGCGGCCGGCGTCGCCACGGAGGACGGGGAGGTCACGCAGGGCTTCCGCTCCGTCGCGGCGGTGGTGCGCGATCACGCGGGCTGGCCCGCGGCGGCCATCGCGGTGACGTGGCAGGAAGAGCGGGCGATGACCGACCCGACGGATGCGGTCGTGGAGGCGGCACGGATGCTGCAGAGCCGCCTCGGCTACGACCGGGCTTGAGCCCGGCCGTAGCCTGTTGATCAGCCGGTCGCGCCCTTGCGGGTCTTGATGAATGTCTCCGGTTCGCGCTTCGCGCGCTTCTCGGCCCTCTTCTCCTTGATCGAGAGCTTCGGGACCTTCTTGTTCGCACGCGACTGCGGTGTCTTTCCGGCCATGTGACTCGCTTCCCCTCTTTCGGCTGGCGGGTTGGTGACCTCTGACCATAGCCCGGACCCGGGGGAAGTCAAATCGGGGGCGCGTTAACGCAAAAGAGCCACCCAGCGATGGGTGGCTCTTTCACAGAAGAAGTCCGGCGGTGTCCTACTCTCCCACAGGGTCCCCCCTGCAGTACCATCGGCGCTGTGAGGCTTAGCTTCCGGGTTCGGAATGTGACCGGGC
>NZ_JBHXID010000002.1:16115-802143 GCF_042723935.1 Microbacterium sp. NPDC058342 | reverse complement strand
CAACCCCACAGGGCTGGACGAGGATAATTTGGCATTTGACAAGTGCACGCTGTTGAGTTCTCAAGGATCGGACGCACCCACACACCCACCAACCAGGCAGGACGCGCAGGGCAACTTCACAATCTTATCCGCCCCGGCCAGGCTGTCAAATCGACGCACCGTGAGGACCAGGGCTGGACCGCAGCCCCGCTTCCGAGGCAACCGTTCCATCTTATCCGTCTCGGCGAGCCTGTCAAATCGACGTTCCCGGCGGGACTGCCGCGCTCCCCGGGCCAGAGGCCCGTTCGCATCACCAGGTGATCCGAGGAGTGAGGCTGGTTCGCTGCTTGGAGGGGAGCCAGGCCTTCCGGCCTTCCGCTCAACCGCTTGGGGCGAACAGGTAATAACTTACGCGGATCCCCACCGCCCGGCAAATCACCGGCGCATCCCGGGCGTGTCACGCGGCGGGACGCCCCGGAACGCGCAGAAGCCCCGGGCGACTGCCCGGGGCTTCTGCGATGCTGTGGACCTAAGGGGATTCGAACCCCTGACCTCCTCGATGCGAACGAGGCGCGCTACCAACTGCGCCATAGGCCCGTGAACCTCAGCTAGGTTATCACGCACTCAGCCGGTCGCTCGACGCGCGAGCATCCGGCGCACGTGCTCCTCGATCTCCGCATCGTCGACCACGCCCATCCTCGCGTAGGGCGACTCCGCCGAGCGGGCCGCCTCGGCGCTCGTCGGCAGCGGAGCCGGCGCAGGCGGAGCCAGCTCCTCGGCGCGGCGACGCAGTTCGGCTCCGCGCTCGGCACGCCGGCGCTCCTCCTGTGCGTCGATCTGCGCCCGTGCAGCCTGCGCGCGCGAGCCGGCGACCGCGACCATCGGCTGCGGCAGGGGACGCGGTGTCCACTCGGCCGGGCCCTGGTCGTGCAGCGGCGGCGACATCCGCTCCGCCGTCACGGAGGTGCGCTCCTGCCCGACCCGCAGCCCGGCGCGCTGCGCCACGCGCGCCATCTGGACGAGTGCCGCGACGGCGAGCGCCGACAGGACGATGCCCGACGCACCCAGCAGCCACGAACCGAAGGCGAGGTACTGCCAGAGACCGAGCGCCGTCATGGTCGCGGCGATCACGACGACGATCGAGGCGGTCAGCCGCAGACGTCGACGCGCCCTGGCCTGACGGATGAGCGGGTCACGGCGCGTGGCCGCCAGTTCCCGGCGCAGGCGCTCGAGCTCCGCGTTCTCCTTCTCGGTCTGCATTCTCCGGGCAAGGCGCTGCTGCTGCAGAGCCGTGCGCGTCGTCAGCTCCAACCGCACCTCCTCGGGCGTCTCGCTGGTCTCGGCGAGCACTCGCAGCGCCTGGTTGAGTCGCACGGCGTTGCGCTCGGCGGCGTAGTACTGGTGGCGACCGCGCCAGCTGGGCAGGAAGTACAGCGCCCACAGCAGCACGGCGACGACGACGATCACGCCCCCACTCAGCACCGGCCCGTCCATAGTGACCACGGTAGGCGACCGATCACCCGCGGCGCGGTTCGTCGGACGCGTGTCGCGCCGACGATCTCAGATCCCGGCGGGAACCGCTCCCGCGTCGGGGGGAACGCTGCCCTGCACCCAGCGGGCCAGCACTCCCCCGGGCACGTCCTCCCGCGTCAGTGCGAAAGCGTGGTGGTCACGCCAGTCGCCGTCGATGTGGATGTAGCGACGCCGCAGGCCCTCGTAGCGGAACCCGAGTTTGTGCACGACGCGCAGGCTCGCCTGATTCTCCGGTCGGATGCAGATCTCCATCCGGTGCAGACCGTAGCGCTGGAACGCCGCATCCGTGGCAAGTGCCACCGCCGTGGGGGTGATCCCCCGCCCGGCGAAGCGCTCGCTGACCCAGTAGCCGATGGTCGCCGAGCACAGCGAGCCGCGCGCGACGCCCCAGATGTTGAGCTGTCCGGCGACCTCGCCGTCGTACTCCATCACGAAGGGGAAACCGGTGCCGTCCCGGTGCTGCTGCAGCAGTCGGCGGATGCTGACGCGCATGTCGAAGGTGGAGACGCCACCGGGGATCGTCGCCTCCCAGGGCTGGAGCCAGGAGCGGTTCGTGAGCAGCTCGCGCTGGAGAACGCGGGCGTCGCGTGTGCGGATCAGCCGCACGCCGACGGGACCGTGCTGCATCTGGTCGGACGTGTCGAGAGGCATGGCGTTTCCGTCGGCTAGACGCGGCCGGCGAAGTCCTGGAGCCAGGGCCGCAGCTCCGCACCGAGGTCGTCGCGATCCACGGCGAGCTGGACGATGGCCTTGATGTAATCGACCCGGTCGCCGGTGTCGTAGCGGCGACCGCGGAACACCACTCCGACCACGCCAGGACCGTCAGGGTCGGTGGCGAGCTCCTGCAGAGCATCCGTCAGCTGGATCTCACCGCCTTTGCCCGGCGGGGTGCGCTCGAGGATCGGGAAGACGGCCGCAGGCAGCACGTAGCGGCCGATGACGGCCAGGCGCGAGGGCGCGTCCTGCGCGCTGGGCTTCTCGACGAGGCCCGTCACCCGCACCGTGCCGTCCTCGCCGGCGTCGTCGACGGCGGCGACGCCGTACAGGTGGATGCTCTCCTCCGGCACCTCCATGAGCGCCACGACCGCCGCGCCGGTGCGCTCGTGCGCCGCGATCATCTCCGTGAGCAGCGGGTCCCGCTCGTCGATGAGGTCGTCGCCCAGCATCACCGCGAACGAGCTGTCACCGACGTGGGTGCGGGCGCGCAGGACCGCATGCCCCAGGCCCTTCGGCTCACCCTGCCGGACGAAGTGGATGTCGGCGAGGTCGCTCGACTTCATGACCCGTTCCAGGCGACTGTGGTCGCCCTTCTGCTGCAGCCTGACCTCGAGCTCCGGCACGGAGTCGAAGTGATCCGAGATCGCGTTCTTGTTGCGTCCGATGATGACGAGGATGTCGTCGATGCCTGCGCTGACCGCCTCTTCGACGACGTACTGGATGGCCGGCTTGTCGACGACCGGCAGCATCTCCTTGGGCATCGCCTTGGTCGCCGGAAGGAAGCGGGTCCCCAGCCCCGCCGCCGGGATGACCGCCTTCATCTTCTTCATCCGGTCAGCATAGCCGCGGCGCCCGCAGGGCCGGAGGGATCGCCACCGTATGATCGAGGGATGCCGACCGAAGCAGAGCAGCAGAAGCGGGCGCTTCGAGCAGAGCTGCGCGAACGCAGGCAGCTGCTCTCCGATGCGCAGCGCGAGACGGCCGCCGCGGGCATCGCCGCGCAGCTGGACGATCTCATCCGTGCTCACGACGCGCGCTCGGTGTCCTGCTTCCTGTCGACGACGACCGAACCGGGCACCCGTGACTTCGTGCGCGAGGCGGTCCTCCGCGGCATCCGGGTCCTGCTGCCGATCACGCGGGCCGACGGCCTGCTCGACTGGGCCGTCGCCGACGAGACCGGCGAGACCGCCGAGGGCATGTTCGGCCTGCCGGAGCCCACCGGCGAGGTGCTGGGTCCCATCGCGGTGGGTGACGTGGACCTCATGATCATCCCCGCCGCGGCGGTGGATCGTGCGGGCACGAGGCTGGGCTGGGGTCGAGGCTTCTTCGACAAGACGATCGGATCGATGCAGGGATGCCCTCCCGTGTACGCGGTGATCTATGATTCCGAAGTACTCGATTCGCTGCCGCGCGAGGTCCACGACCAGCCCGTGGATGGCATCGTCACCCCGACGCAGACCATCACGCTGTCGCCCGCGCGGAACTGACAGGAGCGCTCCATGCCCACCTACGCCTACGCCTGCACCGCCTGCGAGCACCGCTTCGACGCCGTGCAGAGCTTCTCGGAGGACTCGCTGACCATCTGCCCCGAGTGCGGCGGCGCGCTGCGCAAGCAGTACGGCGCGGTCGGGGTGACATTCAACGGCTCGGGCTTCTATCGCACCGACTCGCGCGGAGATGCTGGTGCGAAGGCGGGGACTTCGGCATCATCTAAGGCGGATTCTTCGACCGGCTCCAATCCGGCGCCCGCGAAGGCCGCGACCTCGAGCTGAGGCCGCTCAACACCCAAGGGGGAAGTCATGCTCAAAGGTTTCAGGGAGTTCATCACCAAGGGCAACGTCATCGACCTGGCCGTGGCCGTCGTCATCGGCGGCGCGTTCACGGCGATCGTGACGGCCGTCGTCGACAGCATCATCAATCCGCTGGTCGCTCTCTTCTACCAGCCGGGAGACGATGGCAAGGTCGGGCCGGAGCTCACCGGCATCTACGGCCAGTCGGTCACCTTCCCACTCGGGAACCTCATCACGGCCGTGATCAGCTTCCTCGCCGTCGCCCTCGTCGTGTACTTCGTCTTCGTCGTCCCGATGAACAAGTACAAGGAGCGTCAGGCCGCGAAGAACCCGGCCGTCGAGGAGGACACCCTGCCCACCGAGCAGGAGCTGCTCATCGAGATCCGCGACCTGCTCCGCAAGGACGAGGTGGCCTGAGAGGTCGCTCACATTCAGAACGCCCTGCTCCTCCGGGAGCGGGGCGTTCTGTCTTCTGCGCGTCAGTAGTGCGGAGGGACTTCCCTCAGCATCCGCTCGTCGTTGGGCCCGCGATCGCCCTCGGTCGCCGCCGCGACGCGTCGGTCGCGCTCGTGCGGTTCGGCCGTGGTGCCCTCCACCGGCGTCAGCCGGGCGCGGCGAGCGCCCGGAACGCGCACGATCCGCTGCCGTTCCTCCCGGTCAGTCATCGAGATCGAGCGGCTGGGTGTCGTGGTCGGCGCGGACGGCGTCCTCCCCGATTCCGAGCACTGTGGCGATCCGCCTGGCGACCGTCGACGGATCGCTGTACAGATCGAAGGCGTGCACGCGCACGTAATGCCATCCGAGCCGCCGCAGCACCTGAGGACGCAGACGCAGGCTCTCGCGCAGCGATTCGTCCCGCGACTCCGGGTCGGACTCGATGACGACGGCGCGGCCGTCGTGCTGCGCCACGAGAGGCAGCAGGCCGCGGTAGTCGACGTCGACCGAGGCGCCGAGCCGGCGCAGCTCGCGAGCGAGCGCAAGGGTGAGCGGGTCGGCCAGGTCTTCGAGGCGCGCCTCACGGCCACGGGCTGCCAGGCTTCCGAGGATCGACATCAGCGTGGATGCACCGTGCTCGAGACGTCCTTCGTCGAAGGCGGAGGGGCGGATGCAGGAGACGATCACCATCGACCGGCGGGCGCGGGTCATGCCGACCGTCAGCAGCCGCTCGCCGTCCTCCTGCGACAGGTCGCCGAAGTCGCTGAGCACACGGCCGTGCTTGGTCAGGCCGAAGCCCAGGGAGAAGATCACGCGATCGCGGCTCTCGGCCACGGACTCCTCGAGCGTCAGCACCGCGAACGGCTCCGCTGTGGCGCGGCCCACGAAGTCGGCCACGTCGGAGCGCCCGGCGAAGGCCGATGCCACGGCCGCGCGCACGCGCTCCGCGTGCCGCCGGCTGGCCGTGACGACCATGAGGGACTCCGCGGGACGGTTCACGGCGTGCTCGACGACGAGGGTCACCACGCGGGCGACTTCGGCATCCGGGCTCTCCACCGCACCGGTCTCGGGATCGGGCGCGCCCACGCCGCGCTCGACATAGTCGACCGTCAGGCTCCCGCGGCCGAGATACGAGCCCGCCCACGGAAGGGAGACGATCTCCCCACCGTAGAAGGCGTCGTTGATCAGTTCGGCGAGGTCCTCCCCGCCGGCGCGATAACTCCGGGTGAGGGTGCACACCGGGAACAGCTCCGCGAGGCGCTCGAACACCGAGACGTCGTCGAAGGGCACCTCCGCCTCCCACTCCGCATCCGGGAGCGTGGCGACGGTGAACGGTGTCGGCCGCTGCGTGACCGGGTCGCCGAAGGCGACGACCTGACGCGCCCGGCGTATGGCCGGCGTCGCCTCGGTCAGGTTCACAGCGGCGGCATCCACCAGCAGCACCGCGTCGAACTCGATGGAATCCGGGATCTCGGGCACCTCGTACGGCGAGGCGATCCAGACCGGCGCGAGGACGCGCACGAGATCGGGGGCCGCCGACACGATCTCGGCCGTGCTGGCCTCGCCCTGCTTCAGAGCGCGGCGCAGGTTGGTCGCCTGCTCGGGTTCATCGACGATCGCGATGCGCCACTGGTTGGCGAGCGTCCAGGCCAGCAGCGGCCCCGCCATCGCGGTGTGAGCCTCATCGACGAGGCGGAAGTCGCGCTCCAGCCGATCGACCACCGAGGTGTTGGCGCCCAGAAGCGAGCGGTCGTCCTGCAGCGCCCGCTCGAGCAGCGACTGCCACCAGGCGAACTCCAGCTCGTCGGCCACCCGGTCCTCGGGCACGTGGCGCACCGACAGATCCGACAGGAGCGGGCGCAGCCCCATCTCGGTGAGCGAGTCGCGGATCTGGGTGCGCTCGACGAGGTTGTCGAAGACGGCGGAGCGAGCGGCGAGCCCCGACAGCGTGCGCACCAGACGCGCCACCGGCAGCGTCGCCAGCGGCTCCTTGCGCCCGAGCGCGGCATCCAGGTCGGCGAGCTGCGCCGACACCCGCTGCCAGGCGACGTGGACGTCGGAGAGGCCGAGGGGCACCTGCGGCGCGACGCCGGCGTCGACGTATCGCTGCCACTGGGCGCGCTGCTGCTGGATGCGCAGGAGCGCCTCGTGCATCTCCGGGACCTGCGCGCCGGGACGGACGTACTCACGCGCCAGATGCTTGAGCCGGCGACGATTCGCCGACGACATGCCCGGAGCGTCGCGGCGAGACCCGTGTGCCTGGATCAGCTCGCCCAGTGGGCGCTCGAAGACGGTCGGGCTGAAGCGGTCGAGCGAGTCGCGGATGCCGCGCAGGAGCTGCAGATACTCGCCGAGCTCGTCGATCGTCGCGAACGGCCGCATGCGCGTCTGCGCGATGAGCTCGTAGCCGCGCTCGAGCAGCGCGGGCACCGCCGTGCCGTGCAGTTCTCCGGCGAGCGCGTGTGCGGCCTGCGCGGCCTCGGTGCTCTCGAAGCTCACCCCGTACCAGGGCGAATCGTCGGGTCCGAAGCGGAACTCCCCGAGCCTGGCCGCCCGGGTCAGCTCCTGCGCGGCCGCGCCGCGGTCGTCGGCGAGTCGCTCCAGCGTCTGGACGGTCAGCCGGGCTCCGGTGGACGGCGGCACGGGCAGCGAGGCGAGTCTGGTGAGCTGACGCGTCGCGTCGAGCACGGATGCGCCGGTGCGCCCGACCGGTTCGGTCAGCGCCCGGCGATAGTCGCGCAGCACGGTGCGCAGTCGCACCAGAGCCTCATCGACCTCGGTCGCCTTGGGCTGCGTCGACTTCTCGTTGCGCGCGATGGCTCGGATCAGATCGCGTCGTACGCTCATGGGCGAGACGGCGAGCCCCTCCAGTCCGATCCCGGCGAGGCGATGGCGCACCCCGTCGAGCGTGGAGCGCCGGGTCGACACGACCAGCACGCGCTTGCCCGCGCGCACGAATGCGCCCAGCGCATTGATCACCGTCTGCGTGCCACCCGTGCCCGGAAGCGTGGAGACGACCAGCGACTGTCCGTCGGCGATGCGCGCGAGCACCTTCTCTTGCTCGGCGTCCGCATCCAGCAGCAGCATCTCGGCGGCGGGCGCCCGATCGTCCGGACCGCTCACGACGGGCGCCGCACGCCGGGTCGAGATCTGTTCGCGGTCTGAGGCGTGCCCGCCGATCGCATTGAGGACGGGATGATCGAGATCGACCATGTCCCGCACCATCGCCCCGGCGACATCCGCGAACGTCGAGACCACCAGTCGCGGATGCACGGCGAAGGTGTCGATGGAGTGCGTGAGCGCGCGCAGCTGGTCGATCACCGGCTGCGGCTTGAAGATGCCGCCGTCGTAGGCGAGGGCGGCCAGGCCCGACGCGTCGAGGGTGAGGCCGAAATGATCGCGCGCGGCGCGGACCAGTTCAGGATTCACCTCGAAGGCGCCCTGCAGCTTGAGTTCGAAGTCGGCGTGATGACGGCGGATCGCGAGCGGACGCAGCAGGACCGGCGCGGAGAACTCCGCACCGCCGACGCGCCAGCGCGCGAGCCCGACCGCGAGCCGGACCGCGTCGATGCCGCGTACCGTGCGCAGCTCGGTGCTGCGGGCCGTGATCCGCTCGGCGGCCATCCGCGCGCTGCGCAGACCCACCTCGTCCCGGAACAGGTTGGACAGCAGCGTCGAACGGCCGGTGATGAACTGGGGCAGGCTCCCGGGATGCGCCCTGGAGATGTCGATGCCCGATTCGGGGGTGTCGTCGAAGGTGACCAGCGGCGACGCCCCGCCCAGATCCGCCGCCTCGGCCCGCAGCGTGGTGCGTCGAGCCTCCGCAGCGTGAGCGATGTCGATTCCTGTGGACGAGTCGCTCAGCTCTCCGAGGTGCACCGCGGTGTCCTCTCCCGCGTCCTCGGCGCGCTTCGCTTCACGTCGCCACACACTGCAAGCCTAGGCGCGACACGCGCGGCGGCCGGTATTGCCGGGCGGTTTCGCCCCGATTCGGGCGGGCGGTGCCATACGTCCTCCACATCCGCGGTTTCGTCTCGCTTGTCCACGGATGCCGGGATCGGCGGGCCCGCCGCGCGGGGGCACGAAGGATGATGGGGACATGACCTTTCGCCACGACTTCATCCCGACCCCGTTCGGGGACGCTCTGGCCGTCTTCTCGGATGCGGGGATCGTGAGCTTCGATCTGTCGGAGTCCGAGGACCCGAGCGTTCCCTGGCTGCTGGAAGGGGTGAGCCGACGGCTGGGCGAGACTCCGGAGTACGCCCCGGGCACCGCCGACGAGCTGGCGCACCTGCTGGACGCCTACTTCGAGGGCAGGCCGATCCGCTTCGACGAGCAGGTGCCCTTCGACTGGCGGCTGGTCGACGGCTTCGCGCGGGCGGCCCTGCAGGCGGTGTGCGACATCCCGTGGGCGGAGACGATGAGCTACGGCGAGGTGGCCGTCGTCGCGGGCAGCCCCGGAGCCGCCCGGGCCGTGGGCACGGCCTGCCGGCTGACGCCGTTCTCGGTGATCGTGCCGGTGCACAGGGTGATCCGCTCCGACGGGTCCCCGGGTCACTACGGCGCCCATCCGGAGAGGAAGCGCTTCCTGCTCGATCTCGAGCGCGAATCGGCGTCGGGATCGTGAACGAGGCGGAGCCCGGCGAGTAGGCCGCCGGGCTCCGCTGGTGCGTGATCGAGGTGAGCGACGCGCCTCTAGTGCTCCACCGCCTTCTCGGCGCCGTACCCGGTGAGCGAGCGCACCTCCATCTCGGCGGCGAGCGCCTTCGACTCCGCCGACTTCGCCGTGATCGTCCCGATCCAGCCGAGCAGGAACCCCAGCGGAATGGAGATGATCCCGGGGTTGCTGAGCGGGAAGATCGCGATGTCGATCCCCGGGATCATCGACTTCTCCCCGCCGGAGAACACCGGCGAGATGACGATGAGCCCGATCGCGGCGATCAGTCCGCCGTACATGCTCCAGACCGCTCCACGCGTGTTGAAGCGCTTCCAGAACAGCGAGTACAGGATGGTGGGCAGGTTGGCGGATGCCGCGACGGCGAACGCCAGCGCCACGAGGAACGCGATGTTCTGTCCCTGCGCACCGATACCGCCGATGATCGCGAGGATGCCGATCACGATCACGGTCCGTCGCGCGACCTTCACCTCGCCCGCCGAATCGGAGGCGCCCGTGCCGTCCTTGCCCCGCTTGATCACGTTCGAGTAGATGTCGTGAGCGAACGATGCGGCGGCGGTGATCGTCAGGCCGGCGACGACCGCCAGGATCGTGGCGAAGGCCACCGCGGAGATGAAGCCCATCAGCAGCGGTCCGCCCAGGGCCTGAGCGAGCAGCGGCGCCGCGGAGTTCACTCCACCGGGTGCCGCGGCGATCTTCTCGGGGCCGACGAGCGCACCGGCGCCGTAGCCGAGCACGAGGGTGAGCAGGTAGAACAGACCGATCAGCCAGATGGCCCAGACGACCGAGCGGCGAGCCTCCTTGGCGGTGGGCACCGTGTAGAACCGCATGAGCACGTGCGGAAGCCCCGCGGTGCCGAGCACGAGGGCCATGCCCAGCGACAGGAAGTCGAGCGGGTTGGCGCCGTACTGCAGTCCGGGCCCGAGGATCTTCTCTCCGGCGGGCGCGTTCGCCACCGCCTCCTCGAGCAGGCTGTTCAGGCTGAAGCCGTGCAGAGCCATCACCCAGATGGTCATCGCGATCGCACCCGCGATCAGCAGCACGGCCTTCACGATCTGCACCCAGGTCGTTCCCTTCATGCCGCCGATGAGCACGTAGAGGATCATCAGCACGCCGACCACGGCGATGACGATCGATTGACCGACCTTGTTGTCGATGCCGAGCAGCAGCGACACGAGCCCGCCGGCTCCGGACATCTGCGCGAGCAGGTAGAAGAAGCAGACCGCGAGCGTCGTGAGCGCCGCCGCCATGCGCACCGGACGCTGCTTGAGGCGGAAGGCCAGCACGTCGGCCATCGTGAACTTGCCGGTGTTGCGCATGAGCTCGGCGACGAGCAGCAGCGCGACGAGCCAGGCGACGAGGAACCCGATCGAATAGAGGAATCCGTCGTACCCGTTCAGCGCGATCGCTCCGCAGATTCCGAGGAACGACGCCGCGGACAGGTAGTCGCCGGCGATCGCGAACCCGTTCTGGGTTCCGCTGAAGGACCGGCCCGCCGCGTAGTAGTCCGCCGCCGTCTTGTTGTTGCGGCTGGCACGGATGACGATGAACAGCGTCACCGCGACGAACGCGCCGAAGATGGCGATGTTCAGGACCGGGTCGTTCTTGGTGGCCTCCGCCGCCATGGGGACGATGCCGCTCATGCGCCGGCCTCGGCCTTCTCGAGCTCTTCGCGGATCTCGGTGGCGACGGGATCGAGCTTCCGATTGGCGAAGGACACGTAAGCCATCGTGATCGCGAACGTGGTCACGAACTGGCCGAGGCCGAACAGCAATCCGACGGTGATGTCACCCCAGACGCGCTGGCTCATGAAATCCGTCGCGAAAGCAGCGAGCAGGACATAGGCGAAATACCAGAGCAGAAAGAAGACGGCGAGAGGGAAGACGAAAGACCGCTGCATTCGCTTCAGTCCCTGGAAACGCGCCGATTCCTCGACGGATATGTAATCGATCCCCGTCGGGGGCGCACCGTCGTTCAGATGTGTCATGAGGCCTCCTTGCCCGCATGTCCGGTGCCGCGTGAGGACATCACGCGGATGGTAGGGTCGACGCTACGAAAAGGGCGGACGAGGCCGTCACCCCCGAAAGTTGGTAGTCCCGCGCATGACCACGCAGATCGGATCCGCAGAGGAGCTCGTCGCCGATGGTGTGCGCGAGCTGGCCCGGCGCACCCGGTTCCCCGTCGCGTTCGGCGGCCTGATCGAGAACGGCACGGTCCAGGTCACCACGATCGTCGGCAACCGCACTCGTCATCTCGACGGTCTTCAGGTTCGCCCCGAGCGCGGTCTCGGCGGTCGCGCGATGATCGAGTTGCGCCCGCGCATGACGAACAACTACCGCACGTCGCAGCAGATCACGCACGACTACGACGTGTTCGTGCTGGGAGAAGGCCTGCGGACGCTCCTGGCGCTGCCGATCGTCGTGGAGGGGCGCCCTCGAGGCGTCCTGTACGCCGGAGCGTGGGAGGAGTCCCAGGTGGGCGGGGTCACGACAGCGCCGGCGATGAGCGTCGCCCAGCGCATCGCCACCGAGCTGCGCATCCGCGACGAGGTCGAGCGCCGCCTGCGCGAAGCGACGCCGGCATCCGGCGTCCCTGCCCCGCAGCGCGAGGACCTGCGCGAGAGTTTCGCGGAGCTGCGCAGCATCGCATCCGATGTCGCCGACGACGCCCTGCGCGAGCGGATCGCCGCGGTCGAGCGACGTCTGCTCGGCTTCGCCGAGCCCGAGCGATCCCCGACGACCGGCAGCGTCCCCACCGTGCACCTCTCGCCGCGCGAGCTGGATGTTCTCGCATGCGCCGGCGTGGGTGCCACCAACGCCGAGATCGCCGCGCAGCTGGGTCTGCGCGAGGGGACCGTCAAGGCCTATCTCGGCACGGCGATGGCGAAGCTGGATGCCTCCACCCGCCACGCCGCCGTCGCACGCGCGCGCCGCGCGGGCCTTCTTCCGTGATCCCGCCCCCGCTGCGTTTCTGAATGTGACGCCGTCCGTCCGCGAACGCAATTCTTGCTGCGCGGGAATGCAGCACCTATTGTTATGGGCATGGCTCGAAGAATTGTGCACCAGCTTGTTGACGATATCGATGGCGCGTTGCTGGAGGTCGGAGAAGGCGAGACCGTGCATTTCTCGCTGAACGGCACGGCGTACGAGATCGACCTGACGAATGCTCATGCCGAGGAATTGCGCGCGGCTCTCGCGCCGTACATCGAGGCCGGGCGACGCGCATCGGCGAGCACGGCGAAGTCGACGGCTCCGCGCCGCCGCGGCTCGCGCGACTCCGAGGTGGGCGCGATTCGCGAATGGGCCAAGAAGAACGGTCACCAGGTGTCCGAGCGCGGCCGCATCTCGGCAGAGGTCATGGAGGCGTACCGCGCGGCGCACTGACGTTCCTGAACCGGCGCACCGCTAGACTTGTCCGGCAGGCCTTCGTAGCTCAGCCGGATAGAGCAGCCCTCTCCTAAAGGGCAGGTCGCAGGTTCGAATCCTGTCGAGGGCACCAGCGCTCACACCGCACGTCAGGCGGCGAGCGCGAGGTAGGGCTCCCAACGCGGGTCCCCTCGTTCCGCACCACGAACGGTCCAGGCCGTCCCGTGCGGCGGGCGCGGGGTCATCCGCAGCTCCCAGCCCATCTCCTGGGGCGTGCGGTCGCTCTTGATGTTGTTGCACCTCAGGCAGCAGGCCACGAGGTTCTGCCAGCTGTCGGCACCACCGCGCGACCGCGGCAGGATGTGATCGATCGTCGAAGCCTGCTTGCCGCAGTACCCGCATCGGTGATCGTCGCGGCGCAGCACCCCGCGCCGGGTCACGGGCAGGCGACGCGCTGACGGCACCCGCACGTATCTGGTGAGCAGGATCACGACGGGACGCTCGTAGGCGCTGCGCCCCGCCCGGACGGGATCGTCCTCCACGTGCTCGATCACGCTCGCCTTGTCGTTCATCACGAGCACCATCGCTCTTTTGAACGAGACCACCGTGAGCGGTTCGTAGCCGGCATTCAGGACCAGTGTGCGCATCGTCGTCATCCTCTCGATCCGGCCGGGATGGCTTCCCGGCTCTCTCGACTCACACGACGCCGCACGGACAGCAGGCGGTCGCAGGGATGAGAAGAGCGCCGCCTATCGGCAGCGCTCTTCGTGCTCGGCGGCGCCGAGCCGTCCCTGCGGACGGAGCCGTCGGATCCGATGACCGAGCGCATCCATGGTTCGGATGCCCGGTATCAGATCCATCGGCTTCTCCCGCCCGTACGACGACGGGTACAGGCTAGCCCATCCGGCTGAACGGAGAGGGAACCGCGCGCGAACGATCGCGCGACGTGTCTCTTGCGGGTTCAGCCCGCGTTGACGCGCAGCCAGCCGATCGGCTCGACCAGCGACCCGTTCACCTTGACCTCGAAGTGCAGGTGCGCGCCGTAGGAGCGGCCGGTGTTGCCCACCTTGCCGATGAACTGACCCGGCTGCACGACCTGGCCCGCCTGGACGGCGCGGGTCCCGTTGGTCATGTGCCCGTACAGGGTGGAGACGCGCTGACCGCCCACGACGGAGTCGATGACGACGGCGACGCCGTAGCCGAAGTAGCTCTCGGAGGACGTGCGCACCACTCCGCCGGCGGCCGCGAAGATCGGAGTGCCGGCCGGTGCGACCATGTCCGCGCCATTGTGTCCGCTGCCGAGCGTGCGGCTGACGTAATAGGAGCCGCCGGGAAGCGGATAGCGCACCTGTCCGGAGCCGGCCGCGACCAGGCGCAGATCGGCGTCGCTGAGGCGGCTTCCGCTGGAGGCCGCGCGGGCCGCGGCCGCGGCGCGCGCCTTGGCGGCGGCCTCCGCCTTCTTCTTGGCGATCTCCTCCGGCGTGGTGGCGGAGTAGGCGCCGCGCTCGATCGGGGCGGAGGTGGCCTCGGATGCCACGACGATCGACTGGGCGTCGTCGACGGCCATCTGCTGCAGCGTCGCCGCGGCGGCGTCGGTGGGCTTGGTGGCGGCGTAGGCCGGGAGTGCGACTGCGGCGACGAGTGCTCCGACGGCCGCGAAGATGGCGACGGTGCGCATGGGCTTCACGCTGGATCGGGTCTTCGCCGTTCGGGTGAGGCGACGTCGTGCCGGCTTCTTCGGGTCTTCAGCGTTGTCGGTGACGATTTCTGCGGCCAAAAGGGATTCCTCCTGCGCCTCCACGCTCATTCGGGCAAGCGCAGGCTCGTCAGCAATAGTCGATTCTCGGGCACGTATGTCACACGGCACGTTGTGCGAACTTCTCACGGAGGCGACGAGCCAGGGAGGCGATCTCCGTGATCGTCGCCGACGGGCTTCTTCGTCGGCGACCCCCACGACGTTACCGGAAGATAACGATTCTGTCACCCTCCGAACCTGGCAATCGTCCACACGGGTTCGGAATACCGCCAGGATCAGGCGTTTTCACCGACGAGGAAGATGTGCGAGGCGAGCTCGACGGGCAGCTCGAGGCCTTCCTCGCTGCCCTCCATGCGGATCAGCACGTAACCCTCGTTGTAGCGGTAGTCGCCCCGCGCGCCCGGCACGACGCCGGCGTCGCGCAGCTGCTCGAGCAGTTCGGGATCGACCTGCGCCGGCTCGGCGAGGCGTCGGACCGTGCCCTGGATCGGCGCTCCCGCCGCATCCAGCTTCTGCACCAGACCGATGACCCCTTCGTCGAAGGAGCGCGACGCGACGTCGCCCAGCTGGTCCAGTCCGGGGATCGGGTTGCCGTACGGCGACTCGGTCGGATGCCCCAGCAGCTCCACCAGGCGGCGCTCGACCTGTTCGCTCATGACGTGCTCCCAGCGGCAGGCCTCTTCGTGGACGTAGGCCCAGTCCAGCCCGATCACGTCGGAGAGAAGGCGCTCGGCGAGGCGGTGCTTGCGCATGACGTCCACGGCCTTGCGGCGCCCGGCGTCGGTCAGCTCCAGCCTGCGGTCCTCGGAAACCACGACGAGGCCGTCGCGCTCCATGCGCCCGATCGTCTGCGACACGGTGGGCCCGGAGTGCCCAAGGCGCTCGGAGATGCGCGCGCGCAGCGGGATGATGTTCTCCTCCTCGAGTTCGAGGATGGTGCGCAGATACATCTCGGTGGTGTCGATCAGGTCGGTCATGCGTGCCCTCCGAAGGTTCTTAGGCAAGCCTACCTTCCCGGGACTCGACGGGCCTCCGCGCCCTCCCCGCACGCCGTCACACGTCTTCGGGCACTGTGGCCGCCACCTACAATCGAGCCATGGCGATCGAGATCCCCCGAGAACTCCTGCCCGTCGACGGACGCTTCGGCTGCGGTCCGTCCAAAGTGCGCCCGGCGCAGGTCGAGGCCCTCGCCTCGGTCGGATCGAGCCTGCTCGGCACCTCGCACCGTCAGGCGCCGGTCAAGAATCTCGTGGCCAGCGTGCGTGCGCGTATCTCGGACCTGTTCCGCCTTCCGGACGGCTACGAGATCATCCTGGGCAACGGCGGATCGACCGCGTTCTGGGATGCCGCCGCGTTCGGGCTGATCGAACGGCGCAGCCAGCATCTGACCTTCGGCGAGTTCGGCGGCAAGTTCGCCAAGGCGGCCGCAGCGCCGTGGCTGACCGCGCCAGACGTGCGCGAGGCGCCGGCCGGCTCGCTGAGCGCGCCCGAGGTCGTCGAGGGCGTGGACGTCTACGCCTGGCCGCACAACGAGACCTCCACGGGCGTCGCCGCTCCCGTGCGCCGTGTCGCGGCGGACGGCGCGTTGACGGTGATCGATGCGACGAGCGCCGCCGGCGGCATCGACTTCGACGTGAACGAAGCCGACGTCTACTACTTCGCGCCGCAGAAGAACCTCGGCTCGGACGGCGGCCTCTGGTTCGCGGCCGTCTCCCCCGCGGCCGTCGAGCGCATCGAGCGCATCGCCGCCTCCGGCAGGTACATCCCCGAGTTCCTGAGCCTGAAGAACGCGCTCGACAACTCGCGTCTCGAGCAGACGCTGAACACCCCCGCGCTGACGACCCTGCACCTGCTGGACAGCCAGCTGGAGTGGATGCTCGCATCCGGCGGCCTGAGCTGGGCGGCGGCGCGCACCGCCGAATCCTCCGGCCTGCTGTACGACTGGGCTGCGGCATCCGAGGTCGCGACGCCGTTCGTCGCGGATGCGGCTCACCGCTCGCCCGTCGTCGCCACGATCGACTTCGACGACAGCGTGGACGCCGCTGCCCTCGCCAAGACGCTGCGAGCCAACGGCGTGGTCGACACGGAGCCGTATCGCAAGCTCGGCCGCAACCAGCTGCGCGTGGCGACCTTCGTCTCCATCGAGCCCGACGACGTGCGACGGCTCATCGCCTCGATCGACTACGTCCTCGAGCGCCAGGGCTGAGAGCCGCGCCCTTCCGAGCCCGCGGGCCGGATCACTCCTCGTCGGAGTCGTCCTCGGAATCGTCGTCGGAGTCCTCGTCATCGGAATCCTCGTCGAGCTCGTCGATGTCCACCCCGTCGAGGTCGCCCGCGTGCAGCAGGTCGGACTCGTCATGATCGGGATCGTCGTCCGGATCGTCGGAGTCGGCATCGGCATCCGAGTCACCGGCCGCCTCCGCCTGCTCGGCGAGCTCGGCCTGGTGCGCGCGGTACTCGGCCAGACGCTCGGCCCACGGAACCCAGTCGGGGGCGAGCAGTGCGCCGTCGCCGGGCATCAGCTCGACCTCGAGCACGGTCGGCTCGGCGTCGTCGACCTGCGCGACGCTGACGGTCCAGTACCACCCCGGGTAGCCGGAGAGTCGATTCTCGAAGCGCAGCGACACGGCGCCGCTGTCCTCGACGGTGTGGCCGGCAGCAGGACCGACGGTGGATGGCGCGGTGACCTCGTGCAGCGCCGCGAGCGCCAGCTCGCGGGTGGCCGAGGCGAGTTCGTCAGGCGTCGAGGTCATCGGCGACCTTGCGCAGCACGGCGGCGATCTTGCGGCTCTGCCCCGCCGAGGGATAACGGCCACGGCGCAGGTCGCCGCCCATCTCGTCGAGGAGACGCACGAGGTCCTCGACGATGATCGCCATGTCGTCGGCCGGCTTGCGGCTGGCCTTCGCCAGGCTCGGCGGCGCATCGAGCACCCGCACCGAGAGCGCCTGCGGGCCGCGGCGGCCGTCGGCCAGCCCGAACTCCACTCGTGCGTTCTTCTTCACGGTGACGCCTGCAGGAAGGGCAGAGGCGTGCAGGAAGACGTCCTGGCCGTCATCGGATGCGATGAAGCCGAACCCCTTCTCGTCGTCGTAGAACCTGACCTTGCCGGTGGGCATGGGAGAAACCTCGCTGTGTGGGATGTGAAGTCGTCGCGCGGCGGCGCGACACCTCCAGCCTACCCGTCCCGCCGCTCGGCCAGGAGATACGCTGGGACCGATGAGCAAGCATGACGAGAGCCCCCAGCCGTCCGCGGGTCGGCTCGATCGATACCTGGCGTACGCGGCGCTGATCCTCGCAGCCGCCTCCATCATCAGCTTCTTCGCGATCATCATCGGCACGGCCAGTGGCATGGACCAGGCCTCGTTCGGCACCGGCATCTGGCCGTTCGTCGCCGCACTGCCGCTGTTCGGCCTGCCCCTCGCCTTCGTGCTGATCATGGCGCTGCTCATCATCACCTTCGTGCGCAAGGGACGCGCGGGCAGGCGCTCCTAGCCCATGAGCACCCACGCGCGCCCGCTGGCCGACAGACTCGCCGCGGCGAGCGACGCGCAGCTGGAGAGGCTGCTGCGCGTGCGCGGGGTGCGAGCCGATGCGGGCTGGGGGGACTTCTTCGACGCCGCCGAGGCGCTGCTGGAGCCGGGCTCCATCGAGCGCGGGCTCGCAGACCTCACCCGGGACGAGGCCAGGATGCTGCACGACGCGGCGCAGGGCCATCCCGCGCCGGGGGCCCTCCCCGCCCTCGCCGCGCTCGGCTTCGTCGACGGCGACGACCACCTGTCCCCGCCCGTCGCAGCCGCCGCCCTCGCGCATCCGCCCGTCGGCGACGATGCGCAGCGCGCCGATCCCCCCGCGACGACCAGCGAGAGCGCGCGGGCCGCGGAACGCGCTTTCGCCACCGTGGCAGCGCTGGCGGATCTGCTGCTCGCCGCGCGGTCCACGCCGCTGGCGCTGGTCGCCACCGGCACCCTGAGCGCCACCGAGAAGCGCCGCCTGCCCTCCGTCGGCGACCTCGACGATCTTCGCGAGCTGGCCGAGATGACCGGTCTGGTCCGCGCCGTCGACCGCGAACTGCGGGTGACGGCCCGAGCGGAGGATTGGCTGGACGCATCGTTCGGCGCGCGCTGGACGCAGCTGGCCGCAGCCTTCCGCGCGGCGCTGCCCCGCGGCATCCGCTCGGGAGACGGATGGACGCCTCCGGCCGCCTGGGATGACGCCTACCCGTGGAGTCCGCAGTGGCCTGCGCGCGCGGCGCGGCTGCGGGTCCTCGCCGGGCTCCTGGGCCTGCGTACGTCCGAGGACACGGAGCCGGAATGGGCCGCGGACCTGCGGCGCGGCACGCAACCGGATGCCTCCTCACTCACCGTCCTGCTGCCGACGGAGGTCGACCGGCTGTTCCTGCAGAACGATCTCACCGCGATCGCGCCCGGCCCGCTGCAGCCGGCGCTGGACAACAGGCTGCGCGCGATGACCGAGCACGAGTCGGCCGCGCAGGCGTCGTCCTACCGGTTCACGGCCGACTCCCTCTCCCGCGCGATGATCGACGGCGAGAGCGAGCAGAGCATCCTGGAGTTCCTCCGCGCGGTATCGCTGACCCCTCTGCCGCAGCCGCTCGAGTACCTGGTCGCGCAGACCGCGGCCCGGCACGGGCTGGTGCGCGTGGGCCCGGACGCCACCGGCGGCACGACGGTGTCGAGCACCGACGAGCATCTGCTGCAGGCCATCGAGGTCGACCGCAACCTGCGTCCGCTGGGGCTGATCCGCGACGGCGACCGCCTCGAGTCCCGTGTGAGCGCCGAGACGGTCGCCTGGGCGCTGTCGGATGCCCGCTATCCGGCGACCCTCGTCGATCGCGACGGCGCCGCGATCGCCACGCAGCGTCGCCGGCTCGCACCGGCGCCCGAACCCGGCGGAGCGCCCTACGCCGCGCTGATCGCCCGGCTGCGCTCGCACCGCGGCCCGGACGCCGACGCGGCCTGGCTGGATCGCGAGCTGGAGGCCGCGGTGCGCTCTCGCGCGCTGGTGCTCGTCGAGGTCGCGATGCCCGACGGATCGAGCCGCGAGCTGACGCTCGAGGCGTCCGGTCTGGGCGGAGGGCGCCTGCGCGGGCGCGATCGCACCGCAGACGTGGAGCGCACCCTCCCCGTGCGCAGCATCCGCTCGGTGCGCGTGCTGCAGAGCTGACCCGGGGCGCGGCCGGTAGACTGGTCTGCTATGTCCGATGGCCCCCTGATCGTCCAGAGCGACCGCACCGTGCTGCTCGAGGTCGCGCACCCCGACGCCGAATCGGCCCGCCACGAGCTGGCGATCTTCGCCGAGCTGGAGCGGGCTCCCGAGCACATCCACACCTACCGGATCACCCGTCTGGGACTGTGGAACGCCCGGGCGGCGGGGCACACGGCCGACGACATGCTCGCCACTCTCGACCGGTGGTCCCGCTTTCCCGTGCCCCCGTCCGTGGCCGTCGATCTGCGCGAGACGGTCCATCGATACGGCCGGCTGGTGATCGAGCGCGATGACGAGGGCACGCTGATCCTGCGATCCGGCGACCCCGCGGTGCTCACGCAGGTCGCCGGGAACAAGCGCATCCAGCCGCTGCTCATCGGGCACCCCACCCCGCAGACGCACGTCATCGACGCCTGGGCGAGAGGTCAGATCAAGCAGGAGCTGCTCAAGATCGGCTGGCCCGCCGAGGATCTCGCCGGCTACACCCCCGGAACCCCGCACGAGATCGAACTCGACGAGGACGGCTGGGGCATGCGTCCCTACCAGCGCGACGCGGTGGATGCCTTCTCGAAGGACGGATCCGGAGTCGTCGTGCTGCCCTGCGGCGCAGGCAAGACGATCGTGGGCGCCGGGGCGATGGCCGCGACCGGCACCACCACGCTGATCCTGGTGACGAACACGGTCTCGGCCAGGCAGTGGCGCGACGAGCTGCTCAAGCGCACCTCGCTGACACCCGAGGAGATCGGCGAGTACTCCGGTCAGGCCAAGGAGGTCAGGCCGGTCACGATCGCGACCTATCAGATCCTCACCGCGAAGCGGAAGGGCGAGTACGCCCACCTCGCGCTGCTGGACGCCCTCGACTGGGGCCTCATCGTCTACGACGAGGTGCACCTGCTGCCGGCCCCGGTGTTCAAGCTCACCGCCGACCTGCAGGCGCGCCGGCGAATCGGACTGACCGCGACGCTCGTGCGCGAGGACGGGCGGGAGGGCGACGTGTTCAGCCTGATCGGCCCCAAGCGCTTCGATGCGCCGTGGAAGCAGATCGAGGCGCAGGGGTTCATCTCCCCCGCCGCCTGCTACGAGGTTCGCGTGGACCTGCCGCCCGGCGACCGGCTGGAGTACGCCGCGGCCACGGACGACGAGAGGTACCGGATCGCGGCCTCGGCTCCCGCGAAGATCACCGCGGTCAAGGAGTTGATCGCCAAGCATCCCGACGAGCGGATCCTCGTGATCGGGCAGTATCTCGACCAGCTCGAGGAGCTCTCCGATGCCCTGGGTGCGCCGCAGATCACCGGTGCCACTCCGGTCGACGAGCGGGAGGAGCTGTACCGTCAGTTCCGCGAGGGTGAGATCTCGCTGCTCGTCGTGTCGAAGGTGGCGAACTTCTCCGTCGACCTGCCCGAGGCGTCCGTCGCGATCCAGGTGTCGGGCTCGTTCGGATCGCGACAGGAAGAGGCGCAGCGGCTGGGACGTCTGCTGCGCCCCAAGCAGTCGAACCACACCGCGAGCTTCTACACCCTCATCGCCCGCGACACGGTCGACCAGGACTATGCGCAGAACCGCCAGCGCTTCCTCGCCGAGCAGGGCTACAGCTACACGATCATGGACGCGGTGGATCTGGCCGCATAGCCGTATCGCGGCCGGCCTGCCGATCGACCGCGGGCGCCGCGGCGCCCGGCTCGTCGCCGGGCCGCAATCCGCAACGCCAGCACGGTGCTTCGAGGTCGTCGAGCAGGGCGCCGCAGTCCGGACACACCCGCGAGAGCCAGCAGGCGCTGTCTCCGCCGTGATCCTCGTCGTCCATACCCGGATGCTACGCCCCGTCCACCACATCACGGGGGCTTCAGGGACGCATCTCCGACGGCAATCAGCCCGCGCAGGGGTGAAGTCACCATAATGGGGTCATGACTGATGCGCGCATCCTGGTCGTCGACGACGAGCCGAACATCCGCGACCTGCTCTCCCGGGGTCTCAGCTTCGCCGGGTTCAAGGTGAAGACCGTCGCCAACGGGGCGGCGACCATCTCGGCCGTCCTCGAGGAGGAGCCGGACCTCATCATCCTCGACGTCATGCTGCCCGACATGAACGGGTTCAGCGTCACCAAGCGGCTGCGCGGGGCCGGCTTCACCGCGCCCATCCTGTTCCTCACCGCGAAGGACGACACGCAGGACAAGATCGAGGGTCTGAACGCCGGGGGCGACGACTACGTCACCAAGCCCTTCGCGCTCGACGAGATCGTCGCGCGCGCGCAGGCCATCCTGCGCCGCACCATGCAGACCGACGAGGAGTCGCTGATCCGCGCCGGTGAGCTCTCGATGGACCAGGACACCCACGACGTCTTCGTCGGCAAGGTGCCGATCGAGCTGAGCCCGACCGAGTTCAAGCTGCTGAAGTACCTCATGCTCAACCCGAACCGGGTGCTCTCGAAGGCGCAGATCCTCGATCACGTCTGGGAATACGACTTCAACGGCGACGCGGGCATCGTGGAGAGCTACATCTCCTATCTGCGCCGCAAGATCGATCCGCACACCGAGGAGTCGGTCATCCAGACCAAGCGCGGCTTCGGCTACATGCTCAAGGTCGGCAAGTCCGGCTGATCGCGGGAACGGGCATGTCGAGCGGATCCGACTCCGTCACCCGGTGGTGGCGGCGGATCAGCCTGCGTGCCAAGGTCACCGGCGTGACCGTCGCCGTGCTCGCCCTGGGCCTGGTGATCGCCGGGATCGGAACGGTCCCGATCCTGCGCGGCGCCATGATCAACAACATCAACACCCAGCTGCCGGCGCTCACCACCACCGGTCAGGCCGAGCGGTTCTTCGACGTCTCCGTCGTCGACGGCGAACTCGTGTTCCAGCAGAAGGAGGACAGGCCGCGCTCGAGCGACTTCGTCGTGGCGTTCTACACCACGACCGGCAAGCCGCTGGCGCAGGCCGGCGGGCCGGATGCCGATCGTCGACCGGAGTTCCCCGCGACCCTGAGCCTGCAGTCTGCGATCTCGATGGAGGGCCAGGTCATCGCGCTGGGCGCGCCCGGGGGGCAGGAGTACAGCGCGATGGCGTCGCCGCAGCCGCTGCAGAGCGTGACGGGCGTCACCTACGTGCAGGTGGTGGCGTTGCCGCTCGACGAGGCGGATCGGATCGTCGGCACGTATTTCGCGGTCTACACGACCGTTGCGCTGGTCACGATCCTGCTGGCGGCGCTGCTCACGCGCGGGCTGGTCACGCTGACGTTCCGCAGGCTCGGCCACGTGGAGTCCACCGCCATGGCGATCGCCGCCGGCGACTTCAGCCAGCGTCTGACGGACCTGGAGCCGACCACGGAGGTCGGCCGCCTCAACTCCGCGATCAACACCATGCTCGATCGGGTCGACCGGTCCATCGCGCAGAGGGACCGCACCGTGCAGAACATGCGCCGCTTCATCGGCGACGCCAGCCATGAGCTGCGCACACCGCTGGTCAGCGTGCGCGGCTACGCGGAGCTGTACCGGATGGGCGCCATCAGCGGCGACGAGGACACCGCCCGGGCCATGGAGCGCATCGAGAAGGAGGCGATCCGCATGGGCGTGCTCGTCGAGGATCTCCTCGCGCTCGCCCGCCTCGACGAGGAGCGTGAGAGGGAACTCGAGATCGCCCCGATCGATCTGCGCCCGGTGGCCCGCGACGCGGCGCTGGATCTGCGCGTCGCCTCACCCGGTCGCACGATCACGGTCATCGACACCACGGCCACGGAGATCGAGTCGGCGCGCACCCGCCCGGCCGCGCCGGCTGCTCCTCCCGTGACGTCTCCGACGCCGACGGGGCGCGCCACCGGTCCTCTCGGACGACTGCGCCGGCGGGCCCGATCGGTGCCCGTCGCGCCTGCCGCTCCGCTCGTGCCCGCGATCGACTTCACCGAGGCCACGGATGCCCCGGTGCGCACTCCTCCCCTCGTGCTGGGTGAGGAGAACAAGGTGCGCCAGGTCGTGACGAACCTGCTCGGCAACGCCCGCCGCTTCTCCCCCGACGACGGCCCGATCGAGATCGTCGTGGGTGCCGATCGCCGCCGCGGAGTGGGAACCATCGCCATCGTCGACCACGGCGAGGGCATCCCGCCGCAGATCCGCGAGCACATCTTCGAGCGCTTCTGGCGCGCGGACACCTCTCGCGCCCGCGAGACCGGCGGAGCGGGTCTGGGCCTGGCGATCGTGGCGTCCATCCTCGAGTCGCTGAACGGAGCGGTGCGCGTGGAGGAGACTCCGGGCGGCGGCGCGACCTTCATCGTGTCGCTGCCGCTGGCTCCGGCGCGGTCGACGCCGGAGCACCTGCTCGAGGAGACGCAGCCCTTGGACCGGCTCGATCTCTGATCGACTCATCCTGCACATTCGCAGCGCAGGACGAGTTGTGCACAGGCGCCGCGAACCGGAGCATCCGCTCGCCTTGGGGCTTCTAGTGTCGGAAGCCCGTTGAGAGGAGATCCCATGTCCGTCTTCACCGTCGACACCGATGCGGTGCACGCCGCCCACGGCGCCGCGCGCAGCACCATGGAGCGACTGCAGGCCGATTCCACCGCCCTGATGGCGCAGCTGACCCAGCTGCAGTCCTCCTGGACCGGCTCGGCGTCCGCCGCTTTCCAGCAGTGCAGCGAGCAGTGGCGCAGCGCACAGGTGCATGTCGAGCAGGCGCTCGCATCCATCGGCACCGCGCTCGGCTCCGCCGCCAGCCAGTACGCGGACGCCGACCAGTACTCCGCGAGCCTGTTCCGCTGAGCGGGTACGCAGAACGCCCCCTGCCGGAGCAGGGGGCGTTCTGTCTGCCGATCGAGCTGGACTCAGAAGTCCATGCCGCCCGACGGGTCGGCCGGCATGGCCGGAGCCTTCTCGGGCTTGTCGGCCACGACCGCCTCGGTGGTGAGGAACAGGCCCGCGATCGACGCGGCGTTCTGCAGCGCCGAGCGGGTGACCTTGGCCGGGTCGATGATGCCCTGTGCGAACATGTCGCCGTACTCGCCAGTCGCGGCGTTCAGGCCCTGGCCCGCGGGGAGCTCGGCGACCTTGTGCGACACGACACCGGGCTCGAGGCCGGCGTTGATGGCGATCTGCTTCAGCGGAGCCTCGATGGCGACCTTGACGATGTTCGCACCGGTGGCCTCGTCGCCCTCGAGCGAGAGGGTGTCGAGAGCCTTCGCCGACTGGATCAGCGCGACGCCACCACCGGGGACGATGCCCTCCTCGACCGCAGCCTTGGCGTTGCGGACGGCGTCCTCGATGCGGTGCTTGCGCTCCTTGAGCTCGACCTCGGTGGCCGCACCCGCCTTGATGACGGCGACGCCGCCGGCGAGCTTGGCGAGGCGCTCCTGCAGCTTCTCGCGGTCGTAGTCGCTGTCGGTGTTCTCGATCTCGCGACGGATCTGGGTCACGCGGCCCTCGATCGCGGACTGCTCACCGGCACCCTCGACGATCGTGGTCTCGTCCTTGGTGACGATGACCTTGCGGGCGCGGCCGAGCAGGTCGAGGGTCGTGTTCTCGAGCTTGAGGCCGACCTCCTCGGTGATGACCTGGCCGCCGGTGAGGATCGCGATGTCCTGCAGCTGCGCCTTGCGACGGTCGCCGAAGCCGGGAGCCTTGACGGCGACCGACTTGAAGATGCCGCGGATCTTGTTCAGCACGAGCGTCGCGAGAGCCTCGCCCTCGACGTCCTCGGCGATGATGACGAGCTCCTTGCCGTCCTGGATCACCTTGTCGACGACCGGCAGCAGGTCCTTGATGTTGCCGATCTTCTGGTTGGCGATGAGGATGTACGGGTCCTCGAAGACGGCCTCCTGGCGCTCCGGGTCCGTGACGAAGTACGGGTTCAGGTAGCCCTTGTCGAAGCGCATGCCCTCGGTGAGCTCGAGCTCGGTGCCGAAGGTCTGCGACTCCTCGACGGTGACGACGCCCTCCTTGCCGACCTTGTCGATCGCCTCGGCGATCAGCGCGCCGATCTCGGGGTCCGCGGCGGAGATGGATGCGGTGGCCGCGATCTGCTCCTTGGACTCGATCTCCTTGGCGTTCTCGAGCAGGTCGGCCGTGATGGCGGCGACGGCCTTCTCGATGCCCTTCTTGAGGCTGATGGGGTCGGCGCCGGCTGCGACGTTGCGCAGGCCCTCGCGGACCAGTGCCTGGGCGAGAACGGTCGCGGTGGTGGTTCCGTCACCGGCGACGTCGTCGGTCTTCTTGGCGACCTCCTTGACGAGCTCCGCACCGATCTTCTCGTACGGGTCGTCGAGCTCGATCTCCTTGGCGATCGACACACCGTCGTTCGTGATCGTGGGAGCGCCCCACTTCTTCTCGAGCACGACGTTGCGGCCACGCGGGCCGAGGGTCACCTTGACCGCGTCGGCCAGGATGTTCAGGCCGCGCTCGAGGCCGCGACGGGCCTCCTCATCGAAAGCGATGATCTTTGCCATGAGTCTTTCGTCCCTCCCGGACGTAGGCGATGGGATTTAGCACTCAGGGTGATCGAGTGCTAAATCACAGTCTGGCACTCGACCCATGAGAGTGCAAGCTGCGCGAGCCGGCTGTTCGCCCGGCGCGGATCAGCCCGCCGGCGTCTCGGCCCCGTCCGGAGTGGCTGTGCTCGCGCCCGGGTAGTCCAGGCCGATGACGACGGTCATCTGCGGCAGGGTGCTGTCGTTCAGGCTTGCGTAGTGGTCGCTCTGCTCGACCTGCGCACCGCCGAGCACCTCGGCGAGCCCGAGCGCCGCCGCCTCATCGCCCTTCTCGACGTAGAACACCGTGGTCTCGTCGAACTCCGACGTCGATCCGTCGCTGCCGAACACCGCATCTCCGGCCCACCCTTCGGCGAGCAGCTTCTGCCGCGCCGAGTCGACCAGTCCCTCGGTCGAGGTGGCGTTGAGGATGAGCACGCGGTACGAGGTGTCGATCTCGGCAAGCACGCTCGGCGACTGCTGGGGCTCGGGTCCGGCCGCGGGGAAGAGCTCGATGCGCCCCATCAGCACCAGGGCCACGAAGATGCCCACGGCGATGAGCACGACCGCGACCGCGGCCGACCACAGCAGCGCAATGGGTCCGTTGATGCCGGGCTGCTCGGCGCGGTGCGCGCCGACGCGTCCGGAATCGCGGGGAACGTCGTCGAATCGGTCATGTGGGGGCTTTGACACCCCTCGATGCTATCGGCCGCACTCCGGGAATCCACTCGGAGGGCGGCAGCCAGCCGCGCTCGTCAGCCGACGAAGCCCCGCATCCGCGCAGCGCGCCGGTGCGTGCGCTCGTCACGCAGCCGACGCAGCCGACGCACCAGAAGAGGATCGAACTCCAGCGCCTCCTCGGTGTCGATCAGCCGGCCGAGCAACTGGTAGTAGCGAGCCGGACTCATCCCGAGCCGCGCCCGGATCGTCTCCTCCTTCATGCCGCCGTGCCGCGGCCACGCCGCCTCCAGCGTCAGGATCGCGCGGTCACGATCGGAGAGTTCACCGAGCATGCTCTCAGGCTACGCGGCATCCTCCCGGTCTCCGCCGCGCCACTCCCACCAACGCCCGAGTGGATCCGCGGCGCCCCGCATCCGGCCGTCGAGACCGACGGCGAATCCCCGCGCGTCGCCCCCGCCCCAGCCGGCGTGGAGGCCGATCGGGTCGATCGTCACCCAGCGCGCACCGGAGGCCCGGATGCGTGCGATGAGCGACTCGCGCGCCGCGCGCGGCAGGTAGACGAGCATCCCGGGCGTCATGACGACGGGCACGGCCCCCGGCGGCACGAGGCCGAGGAGGTCCTCCAGGCGCTCCTCGGCGTCGCCCGCGAGAAGCAGTGCGGGCTCGTCCGATGCGATCGCCACGGCCCCGGCGATCCGCGCCGCGCGATCGTGCTCGCCGGGCCAGGTGAGCGCCTCCAGCCACGCCCGGCCGTCGCGATCGCGCACGTCGACGGGCGCCAGATCGACGCCGGCCCGCAGCACGACCTCGGGCATCCGCAGGGCCGGCAGCCCGCCGCGTACGACGCTCGTCAGCTCGACGCGGGAGGGCCCGGCGGCCGGATCGAGACGAGAGCGCTCGGCTCCGCGCTCGTCGACGAACCGATACGAGTACCGGTCGGGGTACAGGCACAGGCCCGCAGCGGCGCCGAGCTCCAGCAGTGCCAGCGGCCCGTCGATGAGGCTGAGCGCGGGCAGCAGCGCCGCAAGTCGCAACGGCTCGTTCGTCTGCACAGTGCGGCGCTCGCATTCCGCGATCACGCGCTCGGCCCGATCGAGCACCCATCGGCGCCAGCCCGCGTAGCCGCCGGATCGAGCACCGAGCAGGCGCGTGACGGCGAACACCAGTGGTGGCTGACGGTGCGGAGCGGAGATGCGGCCCAGCAGCTCCTGCATCGCCGGGTCCGCCGCGACGCCGGCGGCCCAGGCCGCGTAGACCGCACTGCGACCAGGCGCCTCGTCACGGGCGAAGCGCGCATAGCGCTCGCGCACGGCATCCGTCATGTGTCCATTCTGACGGCCCCGGATGCCTCGGGACGGTGGAGAATGGAGACATGTCGTACAGCGTGAACAAGACGGATGCCGAGTGGCGCGAAGAACTCGGCGAGGACCAGTACGCAGTGCTGCGCACGGCGGCGACGGAGCGCGCCTGGACCGGCGAGCTGCTCGACGAGAAGCGCGACGGCCTCTATCGCTGCGGCGCGTGCGGCGCCGAGCTCTTCCGCAGCGGCACGAAGTTCGATTCGGGCTGCGGATGGCCGAGCTTCTACGAGTCGGTGCGCCCCGAGGCCGTGGAGCTCATCGAGGACCGCACACTGGGGATGGTGCGCACCGAGGTGCGCTGCGCCGCGTGCGGCTCCCACCTGGGACACGTCTTCCCGGACGGGTTCGGGACTCCCACGGGTGACCGCTACTGCATGAACTCGCTGGCGCTCACCTTCAACCCCGAGGAGTCGTGAGCGCGCTCGAGGCCGTTCTGCGACGCACCTCCTGGTCGAAGGTCACCGAGGACGCTCCGACCCGCGAGCAGCTGCTGCCGCTGGTGGAGGCCGCCGGACGCGTGGCCGACCATTCCTCGCTGCGTCCGTGGCGGCTGATCGAGCTGCGCGACGACGACCGCGTGCGACTCGGCGCGGCGATGGCGAAGGCGGCGGGCGAGCGCAAGCCTTCGAGCAAGCCGCTGCGCGCGTCGCTGCTCATCGCGGTCGTCGCGTCGTATCGCAAGAGCGACAAGGTTCCGCGGTGGGAGCAGCAGGCCGTCGCGTCCGGCGTCGCGCACATGCTCAGTCTGCTGCTGGACGAGGCGGGGTGGGGCGTGATCTGGCGCACCGGCGCGCACACCCGAGCGAAGGCCGTCGCGAAGGCGCACGGGCTGGAGAAGAACGAGGAGCTGCTCGGCTGGCTGTACGTCGGCGGCAGGCCGGCCGGCAAGAGTGCAGGCCGGCGCCAGCAGGTGGATGCCGAGCGGCTCATCACGCGCCTTCCCGAGCGCCGGGGAAAGCGTCACAAGGGCTGATCAGCGACGCCGTCGACGCGGCAGAGCCACCACGACGGATGCGACGGCGACGAGCATCATCGCGATCAGCTGCCAGGGGGCCGGCCCGGACGCCGTGGGCCACATCAGATCGATCACGACCGAGGCGCTGAGCTGACCGAGCACGCTGCCGAGCCCCAGCAGAAGCACGCCGGTGTGCGCGACCAGGGACGCGCCGAGCAGAATGTACGCGAACCCGATGAACCCGCCCGTGTAGAGCCAGGGTTCCGTCGGAAGCGCCTCGGGGACGCCCCTCGCGAGCATGCTGATCGCCCCGGCCACCAGCAGCACCACCGTTCCCGCGATGAAGCTCATCAGCGTGGCGGTGAGGGGCGAGGCGACCTTCCTCGCCAGCCGGCCGTTGGCACCGGACTGCCAGGCGATGCCGGCCCCGGCGAGGAACGGCAGAAGGAGCAGCCACACCGGTGCGTCCGAGAGCACATCGCCGGCCAGGGAGATCCCGACCGCGACCAGCGCGAGCGCCCCGCCGAGCACCCGCCCGGGGGTGACGGCGACGACGCCGGCCGGACCGAACCCGATCCTGTCCAGGAGCAGCCCGTGCAGGGTCTGGCCCGCCACGACGCCGACGGTGAACAGTGACACGCCGAGCACGCCCGCCACGAGCCCCTGCGTGGAGACGGTGAGCGCCCCGCAGGTGCCGCCCAGCAGCATCCACACCGGGATGTCGCGACGGCGGATGCCGGCGATGAGCCGTCCCGCGGCGGCGCGTGTCGCCGGAACCGCGGGGATGACGACGGCGAGGACGGCGAGGCCGACCGCGAAGGAGATCAGCCCCGCGACGATGCCGTCGTCGATGCGCACGCCGAGCACGCCGTTGATGCGCGCCTGCACAGCGGTCATCGCTCCGATCGACACGGCCCCGCCGAGGGCGAGCCAGCTCGGCAGCGATCGGGTTGCGCTCACCCGGGAAACGCTACCGGAGATCGTCTTTCGGGATGTCGGCGGCGCTGGTTAGCCTGTGACCATGTGCGCGAGCTACGGACTCGACCCCCGGTTCACCGATGCAGAGCTGCTGGCCGAGGCGGATGAGGAGATCCTCGAGGGCCTGCGCTCGTGGGCGCAGGACAATGCCGGCGAGACGCTTCGCCCGACCGGCCGCAATCTGCGCAACCTGAACCCGCTGATCACCTCGCCCGCCGGGGCGCCGGCGCTGGAGACCGCGTGGTGGGGCTTCCTCGTCGACGGTGCACCGGCACGCTTCCCCTCGATCAACACCCGTTCGGAACGTCTGCAGCAGCGGCCGGGAGGAGCGCGCTCGCGCGCGATCGTCCCGACCACCGGCTGGTTCGAGATGCAGAAGCCCGAGCGCGTCTGGCACGAGTTCGGCATGGGCCCCGGGGTGCTGTTCGGCATGGCGGCGGTGACCCAGCGCGGACGCACTCCCGACGGGGAGTGGACCACGTGCTACTCGATCGTGATGCGTCCCGCTCCCCCGCAGCTGGCTCATCTGCACGACCGCGTGCCGGCTCTCGTCCCGCCATCGTTCTCGCAGGAGTGGCTGACGGCCGATCCGACGCGGGAGCTGGTCGACGAGGCGCTGCTCGCGGCCGCCTCACTCGATGAGCGGCTGAGTGCGCGGGCGCGGCCCGACGACAAGGGCGACGGCATGCTGTTCTGACCGCCGAGGGCGGAACACGGAGCCTCCTGCCGGACTCGAACCGGCCACCTGCGGTTTACAAGGCCGCTGCTCTACCAGATGAGCTAAGGAGGCGAAACGGCCGAAGCCGTTCACCAGCATAGCGACGCGCGCCGTGCCTGGTGGACCGGGTCAGGAGGCCGGGGTCTTCGTCGCGTCCGGCGCCGGCGGTGCGGGCGTGGGGGTGGGCTCGGTCGAACCGTAGTACTCATCGCTGGCCGTGGTCAGCACGAACTGCGAGAACTCGGCGGGATCGTTCAGCGCACCCACGTACGCCTGGCCGCCGACCACGATCAGCGCCTCGTTGCTGAGCTTGAGGTCCTTCGAGCCGGGCAGCGGACCCTCGAGAGCGCGGGCCGTGGCATCCTTCGCCCAGCCGACGAAGTCCTGGTCCTCGATGCACGACCGCACGCGCTTGGCGTCCTGCACGCCGACGGCCACGGCCAGGTCGGCCAGTTGCACGTCCGACCGGCCGTCGCTGTCGATCTCGGGCTGATCCGTGAGCAGTTCGTGGTTGAAGTCGAAGAACTGGTCGGGCGAGTACGTGACCACGCACGCCGCGGCCGAGGCCGCGCGCAGCGAGTACTTGGTGCCGTTGGAGCTGGCGGTGAGCAGCGCGACCGGGTGGTAGGTGACCGTGACCGCGCCCTCCTTGATCCAACCGGCGAGCTGACGTGCGTTCGCCTTCTCGAACTCCGAGGCACCCGCGGAGAGGTAGTCGACGTAGATGTGGATCTCGGTCGGCGCCGCCATGCCCTCCGTGGCCTCCGGGTCGGGTGTGGCGGAGGAGCCGGCCTCGGTCGGCGTCGGGGTCGGTGTCGCGGCTGCCCCCGCATCCGCGGAGGAGGGCGCGACGACGTCGACCGTGACGCCGTCGTCGACCATGCCGCTCGGGCTCAGCACGGGCTTGGAGAGGGAGGATCCGACCGCATACGCGACCGCCGCACCGATGGAGCCGACCGCGACCGCGGCCACGAGCCCGATGATGATGCGTCGGACGAGGCGGGCGCGCGACTGCTGCGCGTGGAGGCGCTGTGCTTTCTCCCGCACCGCTTCACGCGAATGGCGAGCGGCGGGGACGTTCGGCGTTTCGTCGCTCGACATCGTTCCTCTTGAAGATCGGGTGGGACGGGTGATCCCGCGCCGCGACGGGTGCGGCGCCGGATTCGATGTTAACGAGGCAGTCTGGGAAATACCCAGACGCGTTCAGTCGTGCCATACTGATCCCGACCCGATGACGGGTCACGGCGGGCTCGCAGCCCACCGCTTCCATCACAACGGATCGTCCGGCACGTACCTGCCGGTGAAGGAGAAACAATGGCAACCGTTACGTTCGACGACGCCACCCGCCTGTACCCCGGCGGCACCCGGCCCGCGGTCGACAAGCTGAACATCGAGATCGCCGACGGCGAGTTCCTCGTTCTGGTGGGCCCCTCGGGCTGCGGAAAGTCCACGTCGCTGCGCATGCTCGCCGGTCTCGAAGAGGTCAACGCCGGCCGCATCCTCATCGGTGACCGCGACGTGACCGATGTCCCGCCCAAGGACCGCGACATCGCGATGGTCTTCCAGAACTACGCGCTGTACCCGCACATGACCGTCGCCGAGAACATGGGCTTCGCCCTGAAGATCGCCGGCGTCGGCAAGGAGGAGCGCGCCACCCGCGTGCTCGAGGCCGCCAAGCTCCTCGACCTCGAGGAGTACCTGAACCGCAAGCCGAAGGCCCTCTCGGGTGGTCAGCGTCAGCGCGTCGCCATGGGTCGCGCCATCGTCCGCCAGCCGCAGGTGTTCCTCATGGACGAGCCGCTGTCGAACCTCGACGCGAAGCTGCGCGTGCAGACCCGCACGCAGATCGCGTCCCTGCAGCGCCGCCTGGGCGTCACGACGGTGTACGTGACTCACGACCAGACCGAGGCGCTGACCATGGGTGACCGCATCGCGGTCCTCAAGGACGGCGTTCTGCAGCAGGTCGGCTCGCCGCGCGAGCTGTACGAGACGCCGAACAACGTCTTCGTCGCCGGCTTCATCGGCTCGCCTGCCATGAACCTCTTCGAGGTCTCCCTCACCGAGGGCGGCGTGCAGTTCGGCACGAAGGCCGTCGCGACGGAGTCCTCCGCGGTCGCCAAGGCGCACGGCAACACCGTCACCGTGGGCATCCGCCCCGAGGACATCGTGGTCGCCCCCGAGGACGGCCAGGGCCTCTCGGTCACGGTCGACCTCGTCGAGGAGCTGGGTGCCGACGGCTACCTGTACGGCCACACCGACATCAACGGCAAGCGCACCGACCTGGTCGCGCGCGTCGACGGCCGCCGTCACCCGAACGCGGGCGACACGGTCGTGCTGGCGCCCGTCGCCGGTCACGTGCACCTGTTCGACATCGAGTCGGGCGAGCGTCTCAACGAGAAGCCGATCGTCTCGGCCTGATCGTCACCGACCGCGGCGCGGGCCGACCTCACCGGGTCGCCCGCGCCGCGGCGTTTCCGCACCTGCCGCATCGGCGGCGCACATCCCGGGAGGAAGCATGAGGCGGGAGTCGCTGCGCATCAGCGCGAGCGAGGTCGACCCGGGCCTGCTGTCGCTGCCGTGGACGACGCCGCTGGGCAGATGGCCCTCCGAGAACATCGTGTCGCTGCCCAAGGGCCTCTCCCGGCATCTGGTGCGCTTCGCAGACCTGTCGGGTCGCGTGGTCGCCGTGAAGGAGACCACCGAGGAGATGGCCCGGCGCGAGTACGAGATGCTCGGCAACCTCGCCCGCCTGGACGTGCCCTGCGTGAGCCGGGTGGCGGTGATCGCGGGCAGGGCGGATGCTGACGGCAAGCCGCTGCCCGCGGCCCTAGTGACCTCGCATCTGCGTTTCTCGATGCCTTACCGCGCACTGTTCACCCAGGTGCTGCGCCCCGACACCGCCGACCGGCTCGTCGACGCGCTGGCGCTGCTGATGGTGCGTCTGCACAACGTCGGGTTCTACTGGGGCGACGTCTCGCTCTCGAACACGCTGTTCCGCCGCGATGCGGGAGCGTTCGCCGCGTACCTCGTGGACGCCGAGACCGGCGAGCTGCACGAGGAGGGTCTCACCGACGGGCAGCGCCTCTACGATCTGGACCTGGCCCGCACGAACATCGCCGGGGAGATCATGGATCTGGCCGCAGGCGGGCGCCTGGAGCGCGGCGTGGACGCCCTGGACATCGCCGACGGCATCGTGTCGTCGTACCGGTCGCTGTGGACCGCGCTCACCGACGAGGAGTCGTTCGGCGTCGACGAGGCCTGGCGGATCACCGAGCGCGTCCAGAAGCTGAACGCGCTCGGTTTCGACATCGATGAGATGTCGATGGTCACCACCCCCGACGGCACCGCCGTGCGCATCCAGCCCAAGGTCGTGGATGCCGGGCACCACCAGCGCCGGCTGATCCGCCTCACCGGCCTCGACGTCGAGGAGAACCAGGCGCGTCGGCTGCTGAACGATCTCGACGAGTTCCGGGTCCGGTCGAGGAAGGACCTCGGCGACGAGGAGATCTACGCCCACGAGTGGCTCACCCGAGCCTTCGAGCCCGTCGTGCGGGCCATACCCTACGACCTGCGCGCCAAGCTCGAACCCGCCGAGGTGTACCACCAGGTGCTGGAGCACCGCTGGTACCTGTCCCAGGCGCAGGGCCGCTCGGTGCCCCTCGCCGAGGTGCTCACCAGCTACATCAACGACGTGCTGCGTCACCGGCGCGACGAGGCCACCATCATGGGTCCGCCGACCGAGACCATGGGCCTGCCCGTGGTCACCGGAAGCGTCGACGTCTCCGACGACACCGCCGCGATCGACTGGCGCGACCTGGTCTAGGCCGCGTCACCGCCGGTGCGCGCTCCTGGAGAGGCAGCGGCATGGACGTCGCGCACATCGTCCAGCGACCGTCCCGACAGGCTCTGCCAGCGAACGACCGGACCGGTGACCTGCACGGCGGCAGGAGCGTTCACGGCGATGGTGGTCACTCCGGCGGCGACGGCAGCGGTGATGCCCACCAGGGAGTCCTCCAGCGCCACGCAGGAATCCGCGGCGAGACCGAGCCTGTCCATCCCTGTGAGATAGGGCTCCGGGTGCGGTTTCGGCTGCGCGACGTCACTGCCCGACACGATCACGTCGAAGAGATCCAGACCCGAATCGCCGAGGATGGCTTCGACGGAACGCCTGCCCGACATCGTCACGAGCGCGCAGCGCACGCCTTCGCCGGCGCAAGCCTCCAGCAGCTCCCGGACTCCCGGGAGCCAGACCGGGCTCATGATGATCGCCGACTCGACGGTGTGCCGCTCGATGAGGGCGACGGTCTCCACGGCATCCGTAAGCGTGGCCTTCTTCTGCCGGAATCGCGCGGCCACGGACCACATGCCATGGCCCCGAACGACGGCGTCGTCGGACTCGTCCCACTCGACGCCCATCTCGGCCGCCGCCGCCCGGATCCCCGTGTTCCAGAGCGGGGCGCTGTCGATCGACGTACCGTCCATGTCCCAGAGGATGCCCTGCAGCACGCCCCGCGGCGCGAGGGTCATCACGACTTCACCGCCCCTGCGGTGAGTCCCGAGATGACGTGGCGCTGCGCGAACAAGAACAGGGCGAGCACCGGCAGCACGGACAGCGTGGTGGCGGCCATCTGCACCGACCACAGCGGGCCCGCGAACGGGTCGTAGAACTGGGTCAGTGCCAGAGGCACGGTGAACATCTCGGTGCTCCTGAGATAGATGAGTGGTTCGAGGTACTGACTCCAACTGTGCCACCCGGCCAGCACCATGACCGCCGCCAGGGAGGGGCGTACCAGCGGCGTGTAGATGGTCAGGAAGATCCGCAGGTCGCTGGCCCCGTCCAGGCGAGCGGATTCGCCGAGTTCCTTGGGCAGGCCGAGGTAGGCCTGCCGAAGGATGAACGTAGCGATCGGCGCCGAGTGGAGGAACACCGTGATGATGACCAGCGGATAATACGTATCGATCCAGTTCAGCCACCCGACGAGACGGAACAGCGGGACGATCGTAGCCTCCGGCGGGATGAAGGTCGCGCTGAGGAGCACCAGGAAGAGGATCGAACTGCCCACCGGCTTGACCCGGGCGAAGGCGTAGCCCGCGCACGTGGAGACGATGACGGTGAGCACGCAGACCAGGGCCATCACGAAGACGCTGTTGAAGAACTGACGCGCAAAGGGCTGCAGCTCGAACACCGCGGCGTAGTTGGACCACTGGAATTCGCGGGGGAACAGCGTCGGCGGGTAGCTGAGGATCTCGGCATCGGATTTGACCGAGCCCGTCAGCATCCACCAGATGGGTCCGAGGAAGACTACGGACAGCGCGATCAGCGACACGTAGAGGACTGTCTTGTGGACGCGCCCGCGGCGCGTCGGGCGACGTTCAGTCATTTTCGGCGTACACCAGCTTCTTTCGGAGTGACCACAACAGGCTGCTGACGATGATGATCATCAGTAGAAGGATGACGGCCAGGGCGCTGGCCTCTCCGAAGTCGTGGCGGCGGAACGCCTCGTCATAGATCATGAACGAGAGCACGTTCGTCTCGTATCCGGGACCACCGTCGGTGAGGATCAGGATCACCTCGAAGACCTTGAACGATCCGACGACGGTGAGCAGGAAAACCATGAACAGAGTGGGAGAGACCTGCGGGATGACGACATGGCGGAACCGCGCCCACCAGCCCGCGCCGTCGGTCTCGGCCGCTTCCAGCAGTTCCCGATCGACGGACTGGAGCCCGGCGAGGCAGAGCAGGACGTTGATGCCCACGTTCTTGGTGAGCTGGACGACGATGATGACCGTCAGCGTCACCCACCGCGACCGCAGCCAAGGCGTGTCCTCTACACCCCCGAAGCTCACCAGGAAGTCCAGGAGCCCGTCAGGCTGCAGGATGAACCGGCTCACGAGCGCCCAGGCGACCATTGTGACCAGCGCCGGGATGAACACGGCGGCACGGAAGACGTTCACCCCGCGCAGCCGATTGTTCAACAGCAGAGCGATGCCCATCGCCACCACGATGTTGAGCACGCTGTATGCCACGACGAAGTAGATCGTATTGGCGAACACCAGCGAGAACCGCTCGCCTGCCAGCAGGGTGGCGTAGTTCTTGAGGCCGACGAACTCTGTCGCACCGGAGAGAGCATTGATCGAGTTCAGGCTGAGCCACACGGACTGTCCTGTGGTCAGCAGTCCGAAGACGGCGAAGCCGAGCAGCTGCGGGGTGATGAGCGCGTAGCCGAACGCGTTCGCTCGGAAGAACCGGCGGGTGGCCGACACCGGCGGAGTCTTCACTCCGCCGGTGTCGGAGCTCACCGCAGGCTCGTGCGTGAGCATGGACACAAGTGCTCAGCCCCCCAGAGTCGGTTGGATCGCGGCGCAGACCTGATTCATGGCAGACGTGATGTCGGCGTCGGCTCCGTAGGCGTACTGGTCCAGCGCGGCGTTCAGCGCGGCCGTCGTCTCTGCCGATCGCTCCGCCACCGGGGTGAAGGTGCCGCTCTCGAGCACAGCGTCGAGGATTGGCTCGAGCTGCTCCTCCTCGAGGACCGGAGCCGCGGCGGCCATGGTTTCCGCGTTCAGCAGCGATGTGCGGCTCGGCGGGTAGTAGGCGGACAGCTCCTTCATGTTCTCGGGATTCGTCAAGAAGGCGACCAGGCGAGATGCGGCATCGACGTTCTTACCCGCCGAGTAGGCCACCATCGCCGACTGCCCGACGTGCTGCCCGGCGCCTCCCGGACCCGCCGGCGTGGGTACGACGCCGTAGTCGAAGTCGACCTCGGCGAGACGGCCGTTGCTTCCTAGGTAGGCGATGAGCGTGGCCGCGCCACCGCCCCAGAAGTCGGCCTGTTGACCGGGTCGGGGGGTGACCTTCTCGTCGTAGACCATCTCGTGAAGTGCCTTGTATGCGGCGATGGTCTCGGGTGAGTCCATCGTGCAGGTTTCGCCGGAGGCATCCCACGGCGCGCCGCCGTACGCCCGGATGAGCGGGAGCATGCGCACCCAGTTCTTGAACTCGAACGCGTCGAACACCACGCCGGTCTTGCCCGTCTCCGCGACGATCTTCTTCAGGTCGTCACGGAGCAGGTCCCAGTCCCAGGTGCCCTCCGCCATGGCCGCCGAGGGGTCATCCAGGCCCGCTTGCGCGAACAGGTCCTTGTTGTAGTACATGATCAGCGGCCCGTTCGAGAAGGGAACGCCGTACTGCGCGTCGCCCTCCTTCCAGGGCTCCTGCATTCGCTCGGCGAGATCGTCGTACTCGTAGCCCTCGAACGACGTGAGCGTCGGAGTCAGATCGGCCAGAGCGCCCGCCTTCATGTACTCGATGCTGCTCTCGACAGGCAGCCAGGATGCATCCGGCGGGCTGTTGGAGGCGAGCCAGGTCGGCAGCAGCGTGTTGAGGTCGCTCAGGGTCACGGTCTCGAACTTGACCGCCGAGACATCGTCGTTCTCGGCGACGAACTGCTCTCCCATGCTCTCAAACATCGCCAGCTGATCCGGGTTGGATGCCCAGAGCAGGAAGCGCAGCTCCGCGGGCTCACCCGAAGACCCTGTTCCGCTCGGGCCGGGCGCACCCGAGCATCCGGCGACCAATGCCGCCGTAGCGAGCAGGGCTGCCCCTGCGATGATCCTTCGTCTCACATTTCCTCCTTGAATTGAGTTCGAACTGCAGTGTTCTCAGCCGCACGGATCCGGCCACGGGTGATGGACGGGTGCTGACGGCGCGTCAACGAGCGGACACGAGGTACGCGGCTCGGCGCAGCGCTGTGACAAGGTACGGCTCTCGACCGATCCATAACGCGTCGAGGCCTTCGGTCTCTCCGAATCGCCGGACGTGCAGGGTGTCCACGCGCTTCGTGCTTCGGAGATCGACCACGGTGATCCGCGCCTCCTCTGCGGCGACGCCGTCATTGGCGTTGAGGTAGAGGAAGGATCCCGCCACCGTGCAGCCCTGGGAGTAGGTGTGCACACTCGGAACGGTGAAGCTCTGGATGAGCTCGCGGCCTGCGGCGTCGTAGCGGTTCACCAGGACACGCCGCCTGTCGCCGAGCGGAATGTCCTCCGCGGCAACGGTCAGGATGCCGCCGTCCTCATCGACTGCCACCGAAGCCAACCGCCATCCGGGAATCTCGATCGGAAGACGCTCCTTCACCCGCGCCGCAACGGGATCCACCCGCTTGAGTACGGGCACGTCCTCGCCGGCGTCGCAGACGATCACCTCATCCACCCCTACGGCGCAATCGTTGGGATGGAGGAGGTCGCCTTCGACGATCACCTCGCGGACGAGATCGCCGGTGTCGCTGTACTCCTGCATCACGGAGCCATGGTGGAAGACGAGCCAGGAGGCGCCGTATCGGCAGACGCTCTGCACGTTATCCGTGCCGTTGCTTGGCGGAAGGATGTCGAACGCCTTCTCCAGCCCCCGAGGGCCCCTCTCCCCGTCGACGACCGCGTCGGGCCAATCGGCGTACCGCGAGCGAGATTCCATCGGCTGACCTCCTTCCCTGTGAACGATGAGTATAACGATACACTCGGCGCCTGCTACGTACAAGCCCGATCTCGTCCGCGGCACGGAGGCGCCATTCAGGACGAGAGCGCGGTCTCCCTGCGATCTTCGTACATCTGCCAGAAGAGCAGCCAGGGATCGAGCATGATTTGCTCGCCGCGCTCTTCGACGCGGAAGACGAAATGGCTGTGCTCGGCGAATCCGCCCGCGACGTATACCCCGCCCGACTCCGCGTACCGCACGCCGGCGCCGATCGGTTCGCCCGCAGGGGCGAGCAGGCGGATGACGTGGTGCGATTGGAGGATCCAGTTGGTGTCCTCGCTCCAGCGCCGCACTCCTCTCCACCGATTGTTCTTGTCCCCCGCAGCGAGCGATTCGAAGTAGCCGTGCTCGTCGATGTGGAACGGAGTCCACAGTGGAGTGCCGGCGGGGTGGTTGATGTCGAGGCCCCCGTGCGCATCGACGCCGTCGTAAGGGCCCAGCCACGTGTCCTCGCCGCGATAGCAGTCCTCGACCCGCAGCCCGCCCTCGGGCAGCGGACACCACGGGTGCAGCAGCGTCGGGCAGATCCGCGAGCGCTCGTCCCAGACGGCGAGCCGCGCGTGCCGCCGGGGGAAGCACTCGCCGTGGCGCTCGGAGAGCAGATCGGATATGCCGGCCACGGCATCGAGCCAGATGCGCATGCCCATCACGACCGGCGGCGGGGTGAAGTTCGCCTGATCGGGAATGCGCCGCACCAGCTCCACCCGGTGACCGTCGATCTCGAGCACACACGCGATCGCGTAGGTCAGGAGCCCTTCGCCGTCGGAGTGTCGCAGCCGCCCACGTGTCAGCGCCCAGGCCATCGTCTTGACCAGCCGGATCCGGCGCACCTGACCGTCGACGAGCCGGAAGTGCAGTTCGTCTCCCTCGTCCAGCTCGATGCCCGTCAGCGTCGCCGCGGCGACGCGCTCCTCGGTTCTCATCTTTCATCTCTCCTTACTTGCGGGCGCCGCCGCGGCACATCGCCGCCGTCGGCCGCCAGGTCGACCGGGGTAAGTGTTACGATTGACCGACCGCAGGAGCCGGCCGTCAGCCGAAGACGCTCCGACGAAGCGGAGAGGATTCCCGGCACATGGCGAAGAGTGCGCGTCTCGCTGAAGTCGCGAAGCTGGCGGGCGTGTCCCCGGGACTCGTCTCGCGCCTGCTGAACGAGGACCCGACGCTGAAGATCCGCCCCGAGACCAAGAGTCGCGTAATGGCTGCGATCGAGATGCTGCAGTACACTCCGGATGCCGCGGCTCGTGCGCTCCGCAGCTCCCAGACGGGCCTGCTCGGGTTCGCACTCCATCACGTGACCGACCCGATCTACGCACAGATGGTCGACAGCGCCGAGGCTGCGGCATCGGCCGCCGGGTACTCGCTCCTGCTCCTCAACGCCAGCGAGCTGGTCAGCGAGCCGGCGACGTTCCGGCGTCTCGTCCGGGGCCGCCGGGTCGACGGACTGCTGATCCAGGGAGGGTACGCGGACGATACGACGGGGCTGAACGACGCCAGGTCGATGCCGACCGTGCTGTTCAACTCCGACGCTCTGCCGGGGTTCCGCACCGTTCGTCTGGACGACACCGCGGCCGCCGATCTCGCGACGTCGCACCTCGTACAGCTCGGGCACACCCGCATCGCGTTCGTCGGGGCGGAGGGAAGCTCGTCGGATCGTCGATACGACGGGTACCTCTCGGCGATGACGCGTGCCGGCCTTGCCCCGCACCCTCTGATCGCCGGCGGCTGGGACGCCTCGCCGGCTCGCGAGGTCACGGAGCGATATCTCGCCAGCGGCGGCAGCGCCACGGCGCTGGTCGTCGTCTCGACCACCAGCGCCCTCGGAGTGCACGCGGGCGTGATCGCGAGCGGTCGCCCGATCCCCGAGCAGATGTCCGTGGTCAGCATCCACGACACCTGGTTTGCCGAGCATCTCAGCCCGGGGCTCACAGTCGCCGCGACGCCGCTGGGCGAGCTCGGCCGCCGTGCGGTCGAGATCCTCGTCGACCAGATCCGCTCCCCGCAGCAGGGCGAGGTCGTCATCAACGACCCGGCGCCGGTGCTGCTGCGCCGCGCGTCCAGCGCCCATCCGGCAGGTCGGCAGACCCCGGCAGCAGATCACTAGGCGAACCGCGGTTCGCCCGCGGGCCGTCACTCCGTCTCCTGGTCGTCGAGCCAGCCCACGGAACGCACGCCGTGGATCGAACCGATGGCGTCGAGCAGCGCCGCCGTGCTCCCCCAGCCCTGTGCGCTCAGCGTGACCCGGACGGCTCCGGGATCGAGCTGACCCCGGTGCGCGGAGAGCCTGGACACGGTGAAGCGGTGATCGGTCACCACGCTGATGACGTCGCGCAGGAGTCCGTGCCCGTCGACGTACTCGACGGAGAGCACAGCCTCGGAAGTGCGGCGCAACCTGTTCAGGCGAGGTCCGACCGCGATGATCAGATAGTGGCAGCCGACCACCGCGGCGGCGATGATGAACAGCCGCCCGCCGGCGGCCATGCCGACCGCCGCGACGAGCCAGATCGACGCCGCAGTGGTCAGGCCCCGGACGGCGTCCGAGCGGAACACGATCAGCCCCGCGCCAAGGAATCCGATGCCTGAGACGATCTGGGCCGCAACGCGCGTGGGGTCGACCGTGACCACATCGGCGCCCATCATGTCGAAGAATCCGTACTTGGAGACCAGCATGAACAGACAGGAACCCACTCCGACGAGGGCGTGGGTCCGCACACCGGCGTTCTTCGAGCGCAGCTGGCGCTCGAGTCCGACCGCCATCGACAACACGAGCGCCACGGCGAGCTCGGGCAGCATGTAGATCTGAAGCAGCCAGATGTTCTCCAGCGGACCCACCCCCTTCCCTACTTCTTGGTGATCTTGTGGATGCCGTCGATGTAGGTGACACCGTCGGGATGGACAATGTTCGACCCGACGAAGAGCTTGCCCTCGCTGTCGAGGTCGATCCCTTCGAACTCGAACAGTGAGGCATCGGACGAGGACACGGTATTGTCGATCCACCGCACCGGTGTGTAAACCTTGTTGTTGGTGATGGTGCCCAGCGTCGCGACGATGATCCGGTTTTTCAGGCGGGTCGCGGTCCCGACCGTGTTCTTGCCGTCCCACACCGGGATCAGCAGCTGATCCTTGGCCGCGTTGTAGGCGATGTCCTGACCGATGTTGAAGGTCGTCGTCGTCGGAACGAAGAACTTGTTCCCGAGCTCGAAGTAGTCCCCGACGATAGTCGCCGTATAGTAGGGGCGCCGGATCTGCGTGGGATCGCCGGGGTCGGGAACGCTCTCGCCGGCCGTGCCCACGATCCAGGTTCCGTTGCCGCGATACGTGATGGAGGCGATCTTCTTGTTCGCGCTGCCCTTGCGTGCCTTGAACAGCTTGGTGATCTCGCCCTGGTTGTTGATCTGCGCGATCTGCGGCTCGCCGGGTGCCTTGAGCATCGGGACGTAGAAGGACCCGACGTCGAGATAGTCGGTGCCGGGAGTGCGATAGTAGGCGAGACCGTTCGCATGGCCCAGCGGGTACGGCTCGGAACTTCCCTTCAGGCGTACGGTGTAAGTGCCGGTCGTCGCCCCCGAGGTGTTGAAGTCGTTGATGTGGACGAATGACGCCCAGCCGAGCTGGTCGGCGCCTGAATGGTCCGCCTTCACCGCGTACGCGTCGTCAGCGCCGACGATAGCCAATCCGGTGAAGCTCCCGATCCGCCGCGTCACGCCGTCGTGGGTGATGTACATGTCGGGGACGCGCTGGATGAGAGTCCTCTTCGTAACGGTGATCGGCGGGTTCGTCCCCGCCTGGGCGGTGGCGCCGGCGGTTGTCGCCATCACAGCGGCCAGCGCCAAGGCGAGCAGCGACGTCCTCGTCGCCGCGCGTGTGCTCTTCATGGTCATGCCTCCTTGCATCGTGCGCATCATGGAGATGCCGGTTCTCGAGCGGAACCGCCCGATGGGTGACATTGTGTCAAGTATATCCTTATACTTCAATCACTGGCCCAGAGATTATGCAGATTGCTCCGCAATCCAGGGTCGAAGTCGCAGGACAGCCGCTACGCGGTATATCTATTTAACGAGAGGACGCGATCACATATGGACGAAATGCCCGCGCACGGGAACAGCGGGTTCGTGACGGAGAGGCCACGTGAGGTCCCGCTGGCAGGCGATTACGACGTGATCGTCTGCGGCGGCGGGCCGTCCGGACTGATCGCGGCGATCGCCGCAGCCCGCAGCGGCGCGAGGACGCAGTTGATCGAGCGCTACGGGTTCGTCGGCGGAATGTCCACCAGCGCTCTGGTCACGCCGATCAGCGAGTTCCGCATCAACGGCAGGCAGCACATCGGAGGCATCCCGTTCGAGCTTCTCCAGCGCGCCGCGGAGCTTGGTGGGGCGGATGTGGAACGCGACAGCGGAAACTATCCGGTGAACGACGAGCTGCTCAAGCTGGCGGCGCAGCGGCTCCTGATCGAGAGCGGCGTCACCCTGCTGTACCACTCGTGGTTCTCGGACTGCATCGTCGAGGATGGCCGGGTGACGCACGTCATCCTGCAGAACAAGTCGGGCCGGGTGGCGTACGCGGCTTCGGCCTTCATCGACTGCACGGGCGACGCCGACCTCGTGCGGGCCGCAGGACTGCCGACGACCAAGGGCACGGTTCTCCAGCCTGCGACACTGTGGTTCCAGCTCGCGGGCGTCGACACCGATGCGCTGAGCTACACCTTCGGAGACGCCGTGGGGGGCATCCTCCCGGTGTCTCAGCCGATCCGCGATCGTCTGACCGAGCTGAACGCCCGGAACGAGATCCCCATCTTCGGCGGACCGTGGATCAGCCGGTTCTTCCACGACGGCGTCGTGAGCATCAACGTGCTCAGGGAGCCCACTGACGCCAGCGATCCTGAGGCGTTCACCCGCACCGAATGCAGCCTGCGCGAGAACATGCACCTCATGATCGATGTCTTCCGCCGTGAGTTCCCGGAGTTCAGCAACTGCTGGCTGATGAAATCCGGCGTGCAGACCGGTGTCAGAGAGACCTATCACATCGTCGGCCTCTACCAGCTCACGAAGGACGATGTGATCACGCCGAAGGCGTTCCCCGACACGATCGCCAAGGGCGCTCACGTCATCGACATCCACGACGCGGACAGCAACGATCAGAGCGATTTCACGGTGCCCAAGCAGGAGTACAACATTCCGCTCCGATCCCTGGTGCCACGCGGGAGCGTCAACCTCATCACCGCGGGTCGCAGCCTCAGCGCGGATGGTCCCGGCTTCGGCTCCGTGCGCACGATGGCCACGTGCATGGCGATGGGACAGGGAGCGGGTGTCGCTGCTGCGCTGCACGTGCAGTTGGGTTGCAGCATGTCCGACATGAACGTGCCGATGCTCCGCCAGCGTCTGGAGGAGCAGGGCGCCGTCATCGATTTCGAGAACTGCCGTGACGCATCCGCGGCACAACTACCCGCGCCCGCCGGGAGTGTCCGATGACAGGGAGCGCGGAGGCGTACCTCTCCGCCGCATCGCTCGACCTCGTCGAGCCGGGGATCCCCGTGCCGGACTACCTCGGCGGCTCTGCGCGGATCGGGATGGTCCACATCGGCGTCGGCAACTTCCATCGCTCACATCAGGCGATGTACGCGGATCGTCTGCTGAGCGCGGACGCCGCGACGCCGTGGGCCATCTGTGGGATCGGGACCAGGGATGCAGACAGGGATCTCGTCACCGCCCTGCAGCGCCAGGACGGCTTGTACAGCCTGTCGCTGTTCGGCGGCGACGGTTCGGTCGCGACACGGGTCATCGGCTCGATCCGCGAGGTGGTCCTGTCCGTCGACGACCCGCGGACCGCGCTCGATCGGCTGAGCCATCCCGACGTGCGCGTCGTCAGTCTGACGATCACCGAAAGCGGCTACATCGAGGATCCGTCCGCCGGCCGACGGGCGTCGGACGACGAAGCGCTTCAGGCCGACCTCGCCGACGGTCTCCGAGCACCGCGCAGCGCGTTCGGGCTCATCGTCGCTGCTCTCCGGGCACGACGCGCAAGCGAGATCGCACCCTTCACCGTCATGTCATGCGACAACATCCAGGCGAACGGCACCATCGCGCGCGCGAGCGTGATCGCTGCGGCACGACTCGTCGACGAGGAGCTGGCTGAGTGGATCGGCCTCGAGGTCGGATTCCCGAGCACGATGGTCGATCGCATCACCCCTCAGCCCACTCCGGCGCAGGCGCAAGCCGTCCGACGGATGCTCGGACTCCGCGACGACGCGATCGTCGTCGCCGAGCCGTTCACCCAGTGGATCCTGGAAGACGACTTCCGTTCGGGACGACCGGCCTGGGAGGCGGTAGGCGCCGTCTTTGCGGAGAACATCGGCGCCTACGAGGCGATGAAGCTCCGGCTGCTCAACGGCGCACACCAGGTGCTCGCGTACGTTGGGTCCCTGCGCGGACACGCTCTGGCGCACGAGGCGATGCGCGATGATGTCGTCCGTGGCTGGCTGGAGGCCTACTGGCGCTCTCTCGCGCTGCCCGACCTCGATCTCCCGGTCGGCGTCGACGGCGACGGATACGTCCGAAGCCTCGTCGAGAGATTCAGCAACCCTGCGATCGCCGACACCCTCGAGCGGCTCGCATCGGACTCCAGCGCCCGCATGGCGACCTTCGTCCTTCCCGTCCTCGTCGACGCGCGCGACAGGCACGGCTTCGCCGATCTCGCCGGCGTGCTTCTGGCGAGCTGGGCGGCATCCGTCGGCGCCAGCACCTCCTCCGCTGTCACCACGGGCGTGTCGGCACGGCTGCTGTCCGCCATGCGTGACGCCGACCCATGCGCCTTCCTCGCGGCGACCGACTGGCTCGCGCCGCTCGCCGATGACGAAAGGCTGCGCGCGTCCGTATCACGGACGCGCGACGCATTCGCGTCGTTGGGCGCCGCCGAAGCGCTCGAACGGCTTCTCAGTAGCCGACGGTGAATCGCCCGCGGCGATGCTTCGGATCCTCGATCTCGTCGACCACGGCGATGGCGAAGTCCGCGCCCGAGATGGTGGAGGTGCCGTCGGCGGCGCGCACCAGCACGTCTCCGCCGTCGCGGTAGGACCCGGTGCGCTCGCCCTCGGCCCACGGACCGAACACCTCGGCAGGGTGGATGAAGAACCAGTCCAGGCTCTCGTCGGACGCCTGCAGCAGCTCGAGGGAGTCGATGCCGACCTGCGCCTCGTGCCGGTACTCCTCGGGGAAGTCCTGATCGAACAGGCGCGGACCCCCCGGTGCGACAAGGCTGCCGCCGGCACCGCCGATGACGCCCAGGCGCGTGGGCGTTCCGGCGAGTTCGCCGACCAGCCCGCGCAGAGCGTCGAGCACCGCGTTCTCCATGTCGCCGCGGGGCGAGAGCGAGGAGACCACGGCGTCCGCGCCGTCGAGCACGTCACCGAGTGAGCCGATCTCGAGCGCAGAGCCCTGCACGTACCGCACGCCGTCGACGGCGGCATCCGGAACCGAGCGGGAGACGACGGTCACGTCGTGACCCCGCGTCACCGCCTCGCGGGCGATGTGGCTGCCGGCGTAGCCGGTTCCTCCGATGACGACGATGCGTGCCATGAGCGATCCTTCCGTGGGCGCGTGTGCGCGGCTGACGTCAGGTGTAATCCGGTATCGCGCCCGCCTATTCCCGACCGGCGCGGACGGTGGACACCTGGTAGAGCGCGACGGATGCCGCGATGCCGGCGTTCAGGGACTCTGTCGCCGCCGAGATCGGGATCGACACGATCTGGTCGCAGGTCTCGGTGACCAGGCGCGAGAGTCCCTTGCCCTCGGACCCGACGACGATCACGACGGGACGGTCCGCCAGCTCGAGCGCGGGCAGCGACACGTCGCCTCCCCCGTCCAATCCCAAGACGAACACACCCTGCTTCTTGAACTCCTTGAGCATGGACGTGAGATTCGCGGCGAGCGCGACCGGGACGCGCGCGGCGGCGCCGGCACTGGTCTTCCAGGCTGCGGAGTTCACGCTCGCGGAGCGGCGCTGAGGCAGGATGATGCCGTGCCCGCCGAACGCGGCCGTCGATCGGATGATCGCGCCCAGATTGCGCGGGTCGGTGATGCCGTCCAGTGCGACGAACAGCGGCGTCTGACCGCGGTCGATGACCTGCTCGAGAAGGTCCTGCGGGTGCGCGTACTCGTACGGCGGCACCTTCAGCGCCACACCCTGATGCACGCCGTCGAACCCGGCCATCCGGTCCAGCTCCTGACGAGTGACCTCGAGCACCGGGATCTCGCGGTGGCGGGTGATCGCCAGCATCTCCTTGACCCGGTCGTCCATCTCCACGCGCTGCGCGATGTAGAACGCGGTCGCGGGGATCTTCGTGCGCAGTGCCTCGAGCACCGAGTTGCGCCCGGTGACCGTCTCGGTGTCGTCCGCCGCCTTCGCGCGGCCCTGCCGGTTGGGGTTCGAGGCCTGCTGCGGACGCTGCCCGGGTTTTCCCCGGCCTCCCGCGGCGGCGAACCGCTCCTGAGCGGCCTTGCGCTTGCCCGCGACGTGCCAGCTGCGGTCCTCGGCCTTGGGCGTGGGTCCCTTGCCCTCGAGTGCCTTGCGGCCGAGGCCGCCGCTGCCCTTGGTGGCGCCCTTCTTCTTGCTGTTGCCCGCTCCGGGGCGGCCAGGCTTAGCCATCGATACTCCAATGCGTTCCGTCCGGAGTGTCCTCCAGAGTGATTCCTGCCGCCGCGATCGCATCGCGGATGCGATCCGCCGCGGCCCAGTCCTTGTCGGCGCGCGCCTGCGCGCGCTGCTCGATCATGGTGCTGACGAGCGTGTCGAGAGCGGGTGCCTCGGCGCCGGCGCTCCCCCCGGTGCTCCAGCTCGGGGAGCGGGGGTTCACTCCCAGCATCTCGGTCATGAGGAACACGGCGCGCAACGCCTCGAGCGAGGCCTCCGCGTCGCCACTGTCCAGTGCAGAATTGCCGGCCCGCACCGTCTCGTGCAGCACCGCGAGCGCCTGCGGCACGCCGAGGTCGTCGTCCATCGCCGCAGCGAACGTCTCGGGCAGATCCGTGGCCATCCAGCCCAGGTCAGCGGCGTGCGTGCGCACCGCCCGGTCGAGGAACGTGCGGATGCGCCCGAGTGCGGCGTCCGCTTCGGCGAACGACGACTCGGTCAGGTCGAGGCTGGAGCGGTAGTGCGCCGCGGCGAGCGCGTACCGCACCACCAGCGGGTCGTGCTCCGCGAGCACGTCGGCCGCGGGGGTGAAATTGCCCAGCGACTTCGACATCTTCTGTCCGCCGACCGTGACCAGGCCGTTGTGCACCCAGTACCGTGCGAAGCCGTCGCCGGCCGCGGACGACTGAGCCAGCTCGTTCTCGTGATGCGGGAAGCGCAGGTCGAGCCCGCCGCCGTGGATGTCGAACTCGGCTCCGAGGTAGCGCTTGGCCATGGCCGAGCACTCGATGTGCCAGCCAGGGCGTCCGGGCCCCCAGGGAGAGGCCCACACGGCATCGGCCTGCTCGCCGGCCTTCGCGCCCTTCCACAGGGCGAAGTCTTGCGGGGCGCGTTTACCACGCGGGTCGGCGTCGGCCGCGGCCTCCATGGCGTCGACGGACTGGTGGGTGAGTTCGCCGTACGCGGGCCAAGATCTCACGTCGAAGTACACGTCGCCGGACCCGTCCGGTGCGGCGTAGGCGTGCCCGCGGCTGATGAGCGCGGCGATGAGCTCCTGCATCTGGGGGATGAAGCCGGTCGCACGGGGCTCGTAGGTGGGCGGCAGGATGCCGATCGCCGCATACGCCTGCGCGAACTCCCGCTCCATCCGGTAGGCGAGCGCCCACCACGGCTCGGCGGCGCCGGCGTTCGCGAGCACCTTGTCGTCGATGTCGGTGACGTTGCGCACGAACGTGACGCGGCCGTACCGGTGACTCAGCCAGCGCCGCAGAAGGTCGAAGCTGAGCGCCGCGCGGACGTGGCCGATGTGCGGCCCCGACTGCACGGTCGGCCCGCACACGTAGATCGTCACGTTCGAGGGGTCGAGCGGGACGAACTCGCGCAGTTCCTGCGCGCGCGTGTCATGGAGCCGTATCGTCACCGCACAAGACTACCGGGCGCCCCGTCCGCTTTCCCGAGAGGTCACCGGCGTCACGTGCGTGGGACGATCAACGCGACGGCGGTCACCGCGACGCCCTCCCCCCGGCCCGTGAAGCCGAGTCCGTCCGTCGTGGTGGCGGAGACCGACACGGATGCGCCGCCCAGTGCCGCCGACAGCGCCGCCTCCGCCTCCGCGCGACGGGCGCTGAACCGAGGCCGGTTGCCCTGGAACTGCACCGAGACGCTGCCGATCGCGAATCCGGCTTCGGCCAGCATCCGCTCGGTGCGGACGAGGAACGCGTCCGCGTGGGCACCGGCGTACTCCGGATGCGCGGTGCCGAAGTGCTGGCCGATGTCGCCGAGGCCGGCAGCGCTCAGCAGGGCGTCCACGATGGCGTGCGCGACGGCGTCGCCGTCGGAGTGGCCGGACAGCGGCTGCTCCCCCGGCCACTCGATGCCCGCCAGCCACAGGTCGCCCTCACCGCCGAAGGCGTGCACGTCGGTGCCGACCCCGATGCGCGGCAGCGGCGGGTTGCCGGAGCCCAGCAGCATCCGTGCCCGCTGCAGATCGGCGGGCGTCGTGATCTTGAAGGCCCGTTCGGATCCGGTGATGCAGCGAACGGGGCCGCCCGCGGCGGCGAACAGCGCGGCATCGTCGGTGTACTCCTCGCCGGCGTCCAGCGCGCGGGCGTAGGCCGCGTCCAGCGCGGCACGCGGAAAGCCCTGGGGCGTCTGAGCCGCGGCGAGTGTCGATCGATCGACGGCCGCGGCGACGACGTCACCGTCGAGGCGCTTGAGGGTGTCTACCACCGCGAGCGCGGGGATCACGCCGGCATCGGAGGTCACCGAGGCGGCGACCGCCTCGACCTGCGCGGGCGGCGTCAGCGCACGGGCCGCGTCGTGCACGAGCACGATCTCCGCTCCGCGATCGACAGCGGCGAGACCGGCGGCCACCGACTGCTGTCGCGTCTCGCCCCCGGTCACGACCGAGGCTCGCCACCCACGCCCGCGGTTGGCATCCGCCAGCTCGTCCGCCACCGACTGCTCGTGGCCGGCGGGAGCCACGACGATCACCTGCATCCGTCGCGCCCCGAACACCCCGTCCAGCGCGTGCCGCAGCACGGAACGGCCGTCGAGGGCGACGAGCGCCTTCGGTGCTCCGGCGCCCAGTCGGGTGCCCGAGCCGGCGGCGACGACGATGATCGCGATGGATGGAGTCTGCTGCACAGTCACACGCTATCGGCTCCGCAGACGCGGAAGAGGGCGGATGCCGCAGCATCCGCCCTCTTCCGGAACTCCGTCGATCGGGCTCAGGAGGCGAGCACCTCGTCGAGCAGTGCGCCCGCCTTGTCCTCGTCGATCTTCTCGGCGAGCGCCAGCTCCGAGACGAGGATCTGCCGGGCCTTGGCCAGCATCCGCTTCTCTCCGGCGGACAGCCCGCGGTCCTGATCACGGCGCCACAGGTCGCGCACGACCTCGCTCACCTTGATGACGTCGCCCGAAGCCAGCTTCTCGAGGTTCGCCTTGTAGCGACGCGACCAGTTGGTCGGCTCCTCGGTGAAGGGCGCGCGCAGCACCTCGAAGACGTGGTCGAGCCCCTCCTGGCCGATGACGTCGCGAACGCCGACCAGGTCGACGTTCTCGGCGGGGACCTCGATGATCAGATCGCCCTGCGTGACGTTCAGCTTCAGGTACTTCTTCGTCTCCCCCTTGATCACCCGGTCCTTGACCTCGATGATCGTCGCAGCCCCGTGGTGCGGATAGACGACGGTTTCGCCAACCTCAAAAAGCATAAAAACGTGTCCTTTCGGCAATCTCCAGGATACCACAGCCGTTATGTACTAAGGTTCGCGCCGACGCCCTTCCTGACCGCCCCTCCGCCGTCCCGTCCACGGGGCGCCGACCCACTAGACTTGCAGCGGACACCCGTCGCACCTCAGGAGGATCCGTGAACTCGCGCTCTGCTGCGTCCATCGCTCCGCGCCTCATCGCCGCCGTCTCGCTCGGCGCCGCGATCACCCTCGGCGCCACCGGCTGCACGTTCATCACCCACCAGGCGACGACCAACGTCTACCCCGCTTCCGACGGCGTCAACGTCGAGTCCACCGGCGGTCCCGTCGTGGTGCGCAACGCGCTGATCGTCGCCACCGACGACGGCTCGGCCGGCAACCTCGTCGCCGCCCTCATCAACGAGAGCGACGCCGAGGCCACGCTCTCGATCGACGTGCAGGGCCGCCAGCTGAGCGTCGACGTCCCCGCGAACCAGCGGATCAGCCTCGGCGCCGACGAGGACCCGCTGCTCATCGAGAACCTCGACGTCAAGCCGGGTGCGACCGTCGAGATCCTGTTCCGTTCGGGCGACGAGAAGGCCGACCCCCTGCAGGTGCCGGTGCTCGACGGCGCATTGCCGTCCTACGAAGACCTGGTGCCCGCCGCGGAGTGATCCGCCCGCAGCACACGAGAGGAGGCCGGTCCCCGCGGGGGCCGGCCTCCTTCTCGTTCTGGCGGCCGTTCAGCCCTCGAAGCGGTAGCCCAGGCCGCGGACGGTGACGAGCATGACGGGTTCGCCCGGGTTCTGCTCGATGCGCGAGCGGATGCGCTTGATGTGCACGTCCAGCGTCTTCGTGTCGCCGAAGTAGTCGCTGCCCCAGACGCGGTCGATCAGCTGCCCCCGGGTGAGCACGCGTCCGGCGTTGCGCATGAGCAGCTCGAGCAGCTCGAACTCCTTCAACGGCATGTTGATCTCCGCGCCGTCGACGGCCACGGTGTGCCGATCGATGTCGAGCGTGACGCGGCCGCCCTCGAGCACCCGCTCGTCCACGTCGGCCTCGGCCTGCGCCACGCGCCGCAGCACCGCGCGCATGCGGGCGAGCAGTTCGCGGGAGGAGTAGGGCTTGGTGATGTAGTCGTCGGCACCGAGCTCGAGTCCCACCACGATGTCGACCTCGGAGTCCTTCGCCGTCAGCATGATGATGGGAACGCCCGATGACTGACGCACCTGACGGCAGACCTCCGTGCCCGGCATCCCCGGGAGCATGAGGTCGAGCAGGATGATGTCGGCGCCTCGCTCGCGGAAGGCCTCGAGTGCGCCGGGGCCGTCCTCGGCGATCTCGACCTCGTACCCCTCCCTGCGCAGGAGATAGGCGAGGGGATCGGCGAGGTCGGGTTCGTCCTCGACGAGCAGGATGCGGGTCATGCGTTCTCTCCGTCTCGACCGGCGCCGAGCGGACGGTCGTCCGCCCGCGTGCGCGCCTTGTCCTTCTTCTTGTTCTTCTTTTTCTTGGAGCCCTGCGCCGCAGGTGCGTCGATGCGCGGAAGACGCATCGTGAAGGTGGATCCCCGCCCGGGCCGAGACCACAGCCGCACCTCGCCGCCGTGCCGCTGCGTCGCGTGCTTCACGATCGACAGCCCCAGGCCTGTGCCGCCGGTGCGACGCGAACGGGCGTCGTCGGCGCGGTAGAAGCGCTCGAAGATGCGCTCACGGTCGGCCTCGGCGATGCCGATGCCCTGATCGGTGACGGCGATCTCGACCACGTCGCCTTCCGTCTTGACCCCGATGCCCACTCTCGATCCGGACGGCGAGTAGAGGATGGCGTTCGCGATGAGGTTCCCGACCGCCTCGACGAGCACCTGCGCGTCGCCGCGCACCCAGACGCCGCGGTCGCCGCCGCGCTGCAGCTCCACGCCGGCGGAGTCGGCCTGCACGGTGTGCGCTTCGATCGATGCCGTGACGACCTCGTCGATGGCGACCGGTTCGATCCGGGCGAGGCTCTCGGCGGCCTGCAGCCGGGAGAGACTCATGATGCGGCCGGTGAGCTGGCCGAGTCGCCCGGCCTCGGCCATGATGCGAGACGCGAAGATGCGCACCTGATCGGGGTCGTCGGCGGCCGATTCGATCGCCTCGGCCAGCAGACTCACCGAGGCGACCGGGGTCTTCAGCTCATGGCTGGTGTTGGAGACGAAGTCGGTGCGCATCTGGTCCAGGCGCTCCCGCTCGGTGACGTCGCGGATGACGAGCAGCGTCAGGCGAGCGCCGACCACGCTGGCACGTGCCGACACCAGCCGGGGGTCCAGCGCGCTGCCCGCAGAGATCCGCAGCGTCTCCGTCTCGCTGATCGCGCTGGCCCGCACGCCGCGCACGAGCTGCCGCAGCTCGGTGTTCTCCAGCACCGACCCCGTGCGGATGTCGAAGCGTGCGGCCGCCCGGGTGGTGGCGACGACCAGCCCGGACGCGTCGAGCACGCAGGCCGCATCGTCCATGCCGTCGAGCACCTCGGTGATGCCAGTGGGGATCGAGGACGACGTCTCCTGCAGCACCTGCGCGCGCACACGATAGGCCCACGCGACCACCAGCACCACGCCGGCGCCGATCACGACGCCGACGGCGAGCGCGAACAGCGCGAGCTGGGGCGACGGCATGCCTCCAGCGTAGGGCCCGCCGATGCCGCATCCCGCCGTTCAGGGACCCGTCACGCGTGCGTCGGGCTAGTATTCACGTTCCCGGCACCATTCGTTAACCTTCGGTGACGAGAATCGACGCTGGCCCGCGGGAGCGTGCCCGATCGGCCCCGGATGCCGACCCCACGACGAAAGGTTGCGCCGACATGCGCGAAGTCTTCCACCAGTCCCTCGAGGAGCTCCAGTCGCGCCTGGTCGAGATCGCCGATCTCGTGACCGCGGCCATCGAGAAGGCGACCACCGCGTTCGCCGAGAGCGACGTCGCCCTGGCCGAGGAGGTCATCGCGAACGACGCGCAGATCGACGAGCTCGCGGTCGCGCTCGACGAGCAGGCCATCGAGATCCTCGCGCGCCAGCAGCCGGTCGCCCGCGACCTGCGGATCGTGATCACCGCGCTGCGGGTCAGCGCGTCGCTCGAGCGCATGGGCGACATGGCCGAGCACATCGCGCAGCTCGCCCGCCTGCGCTTCCCCGAGCGCGCCATCCCGAAGGGGTTGAAGGGCACCTTCCGCCGCATGGGTGAATTGGACGTGGAGATCTCCCGCACACTCGCCGAGCTCCTGCGCACGCAGGACCTGCGCTTCGCCGATGCCATCCGCAACGCGGACGACGACGTCGACGAGCTGCACGCCAGCGTCTTCGAGAAGGTGCTCAGCGACAATTGGAAGGGCGAGGCGACCGCGACCGTCGACGCCACCCTCGCCAGCCGTTATCACGAGCGATTCGCCGACCACGCGGTGGCCGTCGCCAAGAAGGTCGTGTACCTCGCCACCGGCGACTGGGCGATCGAGGAGGCCGACATCGCCCTCGCCGCCGAGGCACAGGAGGAGGCCGGCGCCGGCCACGCGTGATGCGCAGCATCCGCCCCTCGCATCGCGACCCCCGCTGAACATCGAGGCCCCTGCCGATTCGCGCGAATCGGCAGGGGCCTCGATCTGACGAGGGGCCTCGGCGTTACTTCTTGCCCTGTGCCGCCACCGCGGCCGCACCCGCGGCGGCGGCCTCGGGGTCCAGGTACCGCCCGGCACCGGTGGGAACGTTGTTCTCGTCGAGCTCATAGACCAGCGGGATGCCGGTGGGGATGTTCAGCTCGGCGATGTCGTCGTCGCTGATGCCCTCCAGGTGCTTCACGAGGCCGCGGAGCGAGTTGCCGTGCGCGGTGACGAGCACGGTCTTGCCGGCCTCGAGGTCCGGGACGATGGCGTCGTTCCAGTAGGGCAGCAGGCGGTCGATGACGAGCTTGAGCGACTCGGTGCGGGGCACGTCGCCGTCGATCCCGGCGTAGCGCGGGTCGCCCACCTGGCTGAACTCGCTGTCGTCGTCGAGCAGCGGCGGCGGGACGTCGAACGAGCGACGCCACAGCTGGAACTGCTCGGGGCCGAACTCCTCCAGCGTCTGCGCCTTGTCCTTGCCCTGCAGCGCGCCGTAATGACGCTCGTTGAGCCGCCACGACCGAGCCACGGGGATCCACAGGCGGTCAGCCGCGTCGAGCGCGAGGTTCGCGGTCTGGATGGCACGGCTCAGCAGCGAGGTGTGCAGCACGTCGGGCAGGATGCCGGATTCGGCGAGCAGCTCCCCTCCGCGTCGCGCCTCGGTCTTGCCCTGCTCGGTGAGGCGGACGTCCACCCAGCCGGTGAAGAGGTTGAGCTGGTTCCATTCGCTCTGGCCGTGACGCAGAAGAATCAGAGTGCGGGTCATGGGTCCAGCCTAGCTTTCGGATGATGCGGGGCGGGCTCCGTGACCTTGTCTTCGTTCGCAGAGCGGGTGCCCCTCCCGCTGCGCGCGTCCCTCCCCGATGCTCACTCCGACAAGGTCACTCCGCCCTCACGCCTCTGACGGGGGACCCGAGCGACCTGGAAGAAGGGGAAGAATAGGGGGATGGCCTCTCCTGTCGGACAACCCACCCGGGGGACGACGGGGACGAACCGGCTGAGGCGGAACGACCGGTGGATCACCGCATCCGACGCCTTTCTGAAGGCGGGGGATCCGCTGGTCGTCGATCTCGGGTACGGGGCGAGCGGTGTCACCGCGTTCGAGCTCGCGCAGCGGCTGCGGCAGAAGAGGGCGGATGCCGAGGTGATCGGCCTCGAACTCGATCCCGCCCGCGTGCAGACCGCCCGCGCGCAGCTGGAGGACGTGCGCGCAGGGCGAACGGCGTTCGCCGCCGACCTGCCCGTATCGTTCGGCCGGGGCGGCTTCGAGGTGCCGCTGCCGGGAGGCCGGCGACCGGCCGTCATCCGCGCCATGAACGTGCTGCGCCAGTACGACGAGGGCGATGTGGCGGATGCCTGGAACCGCGTGGCCTCGCGACTGGCGCCGGAAGGGATGCTGTTCGAGGGCACGTGCGACGAGATCGGCCGCGTCACCAGCTGGATCCATGTGGCCTCCGACGGCCTTCCGGTCTCCTTCACGATCTCCCTGCGCCTGGCCGGACTCGAACGCCCGGGTGTCGTCGCCGAGCGTCTGCCGAAGGCTCTGATCCACCGCAATGTGCCCGGGGAGCGCATCCACGACCTGCTGACCGCGCTCGAGGGAGAATGGGACCGCGCCGCGTCGCTCTCGGCCTTCGGACCCGTGCAGCGCTGGCTCGCCGCCGTATCCGCTCTCAAAGCGCAGGGCGTCGCCGTGCAGGGAGACCGCCGTCGATGGCGTCTGGGCGAGCTCACCGTCCCCTGGTCCGCCGTCGCCCCGCGCCGCTGATCGCCGCCTCCATCGCCCTGAGGACGACATCGCGCTGACGTCGCGCCGGGTCAGCTCCAGCGCTGCTGGAGCCACTCCATGCCCGCGACCCCCTCGCGATGCTGGAACGCGCGCAGAGTGGGCATCCCGGGCGGTGGGGGCAGCTGCGCCTTCACGAAGAAGTGACCGGTGACGGCCGCGAGCACGGAGTCGATCGCGGCCGCGGGCACGCCCTCGAACAACCCGTGCCGCCGCAGCACGGCCTCGACGTCGACGTCCTCCCCGCGCACCCTCACGTCGAGCAGGTAGAACAGACCGTCCAGCCAGTGGGCCCCCGACGCGGCCCACGGCCAGTCGATGATCCATGCCTCCCCGTCAGCATCCACCAGCACATTGTCGGCGCGTCCGTCGAAGTGCTGCAGATGTTCGCCGGCCACCACGTCACAGACCTTCTCGCCCGCTCGGCGCAGCCGATCACGGTTCACGCCGGCCCAGTCGGGCACTTGCACAGCATCCGCGGCGATCACCCGCCAGCTGTCCTGATCGGCGACGAACTCGTCGGCCGCCCTCGGCAGCGACGCCCGTGCTTCCCCCGTGAGCCGCGGAAGAGTTGCGAAGGCATCGAGCACGGCCTCGACGTCGGAGCCGTCGCCGGCCTGGCCGGGGTGGCGTCCTTCGATGTCCTGGAGCACCAGGACCGCCCAGTCATCGGAGATCACGGATCCGAGCAGTGCCGGCGCGCTCACACCGGTGGGAAGCAGGCGCATCACCTCGATCTCTCGGAGATGCAGGTCGTAGGCCCCCTCGTTGTGGTCTCGATGCACGGCCTTCACGAACGCCCGAAGTCCGCCCGCAGTGACCACGCGATCCGCGCTTCCCGGTGAGAAGCCCTCCGTCTGGCTCGTCGCCGAGACCACGGCTCCGTCCAGGATCCCCTCGATCCGCTTCACCAGCCCGGACGGCAGATCGGTCCATTGCCTCCGGGTCTTGACCGCGTCCATCATCCGATGACCCTACCCGCTCCCGTCCCCTGCCGTCGCGCTCCTGAGCGCGGAACGACGCGGATGATCAGCGGGCGCCGCGCGGATCTTCGCCGAGCGGGCGACGGGACAGGCGCGTCAGCCGGGGGACGTCGGCGGTGGCGCCGGCATCCGCCGGCACGATGACCTGCTGCGCGGCCGCGATCTCGACGTCCTGCGAGCGGACGATCAGCTCGCCCACCGGTGCGCGACGGGAGAGGATCGCCAGGGCGATCGGACCATCCTCGTAGTGGATCGCCGACGAGGTGATGCGCCCCACCTCGACGTCGCCCGCCAGCACCGGGTCGCCGTGCGCCGGCAGCACGACGTCGCTGCCATCGAGGAGCAGCGCCGCGAGGCGGCGGGGCGGATGTCCGAGGTTGTGCACCTTGGCGACCGTCTCCTGTCCGCGGTAGCAGCCCTTGTCCAGGTGCACGGCGCTGCGGATCCAGTCCGGCTCATGCGGGATCGTGCGTTCGTCGACCTCGGTCGCCCAGCGCGGTCGCCAGGCGGCGACGCGCAGCGCCTCCGCCGCGAGCGCCCCGGCGAACGGGCCGGCCAGCGTCGCAGGGTCGTCGATCACGGCGACGCTCCACGCGAATCCGGCGCCGGGATGATCGTCCACCTGCGCGTACTGATGCCCGCCGGGCTGCACTCGCTGCCACGGGTCGCGCCAGACCAGCGGCACTCCGTTCGGGGCGGATGCCGCGATGCGGCCCTCGGCCTCGCCACCCGCGAAGAATCCTGCGAGCGCCGCGTCCGTGCGCACGGTGACCACGACGCGCGAGCGGAACACCATGCGCTTCAGCCAGGCGGCGAGCGCTTCCGCGTCACCGGCATCGGCGATCAGCCACGCCGCGGCGCCGTCGTCGAGCACACCGGCCGCGTGCTCCACCCGGCCCTGCGGGTCGAGCACCAGGAGCTCGGTGCTCTCGCCGGCCCTGAGCCGCCCGAGGGACTGCGAGGTGATCGAGTCGAGCCAGCTGAGCCTGTCCTCCCCCGCCACCTCGATGAGCGTGCGATCGGAGAGCGGTACGATCGCGCTGCCTGCGGCGAGCGCGCGCTGCTCGGTCATCGGGTTCCCGAAGTGCGTGATCAGGTCGCCGTCGCGCACGGCGCCGGGCAGAGCGTCGAAGGATGCCATGTCACACCTTCGCGAGCCGGGCCGACGCGTGCGACTTCAGCGGCTCGCCGAAGGCGGCGATGTCCCACGCCCACAGCAGATGGCCGTCGACGAGTCCGTACATGCGCGATGCCGCCGTGTACGGCTTGGCGCCGGCGGGGCGCACGACGGCATCCGTGGCGATGTCGATGCGCGGGCCGGCGATGCGGCCCAGGTACAGCTCGAGCGTGCCGTCGGCGTGCGACACCGACACCTCGATGGGGAATCCGTCGGCCGTGCGCAGGGCCTCCACGTCGTCGACCGTGCGCGCGGCACCCCGCACGAGCGGCGGCAGCAGCGCCGGGCCGGGATCGGCCTCGGTTCGGGGGCGGGCGAGCCGCCAGAAACCGGTCTCGGCGAGCAGCGGTACCGGCACGTCGGTGCCGTCCTCGCCCAGGAACGATGCGGTCGCGGCGTAGTTCAGGAACGGACCGCCGTCATGGCTGAAGCTCACCCGGTGCGAGAACTCGCCCTGGTGCCGGTGCTCCCCGGCTGTGTACTCGACGACGCCGGTGCCCTCCCACACGCCCAGCAGCCAGGACAGCGGCGCCAGGTCGGCGGGGAGGTCCGAGGGCAGCTCGATCACGACGGACGTCGGATCAGCGCTGACCGCGGAAGAGGTTGACGAGCACGGCACCGGCGACGAAGGCGATCGCGAGGCTCGCCAGTCCCAGCAGGCCGAGGAAGAAGATTTCGAGCGCGACGGGATCCATGACCACCACTCTAGTCCTACAGTGCGGCGGCCAGCGCGGAGAGTCCGAACGCCGCCGAGACGAGCCCCATCACGATCAGAGCACCCGCCACGCTGCCCGCCACGCGCACGATGAAACCCTGTGCGCGGCCGTAGCCGAGCTGCACCGCGAAGGCGAGCAGGATGACGCCGCCGAACGCGATCAGCAGCCCCGTGACCCGGTCGCCTTCGGGGAGCACGAGCCCGAGCACCACCGCGACGATCAGCGACGCGGCCCACACGGCGACGACCCCGTGGAACGCGTTGCGCGGCGCGAGGGCTGGTTCTACCATGTGGCCATCGTACTCGCCGGACCGGCCCCGGGCGCCGACCGGCGCCCCGGCGGCCAACTAACATGGTCGCGTGGCCCTGCTGCTCGCGCTCAGCCCCGCTCCCGACGCGGAGTCGCTGCTTCCCGCGCTCGGGCTGCTCTCGCACAGCATCCGCCGGCATCCGCTCGATCCGGGCCACCTGGTGTCGCTACCCGAGGCGGACGCCCTGCTCGTCGACGCGCGCACCGACCTCGTGGCCGCCCGCACCGCGTGCCGCCTGCTGCGCACCGCCGGCACCGAGACCCCCGTGATCCTCATCGTGACCGAGGGCGGACTCAGCGCGGTCGCGGCCGACTGGGGATTCGGCGACGTGATCCTCACCACGGCCGGACCGGCCGAGATCGACGCCCGTCTGCGCCTGGCCATGTCCCGAACGGGCGACGACGAGCCGGCACGGGTGCAGGCGTCGGGCATCACGATCGACGAGCAGTCCTACTCGGCGCGGCTGCACGGGCGCCCGCTGGATCTCACGTACAAGGAGTTCCAGCTGCTGCACTTCCTCGCCACGCACCCGTCGCGGGTGTTCACCCGCGAGCAGCTGCTCAGCGACGTGTGGGGCTACGACTACTTCGGCGGCACGCGCACCGTGGATGTGCACGTGCGGCGCCTGCGCGCCAAGCTCGGCGAGGCCGAGCAGATCATCGGCACCGTGCGCAACGTCGGCTACCGTTTCAATCTCCAGGACGACGATCACCGGGCGGTCGACTGAGTTCACCCGCCGGACACCGCCGGATGCGAGGATGTACCCCATGATCGAACGCGCACTTGTCGACGCAGGCCTCGGGGACGCCGAAGACGATGACTTCGACGCGCATGAGCTGCCGGATGCCGAGCTGCCCGACCACCGCTATCTCGATCGCGAGCTGAGCTGGCTGGCCTTCAACCAGCGGGTGCTGGAGCTGGCCGAGGACTCCAGCCTGCCCGAGCTGGAGCGCGCGAACTTCCTGGCGATCTTCGCCAGCAACCTCGATGAGTTCTTCATGGTCCGCGTCGCCGGCCTCAAGCGCCGCATCCTCACGGGGCTGGCCGTGCCGACCAACGTGGGCCGAGCGCCCACGGACGTGCTCGCCGACATCTCCGCCGAGGCGCATGCGCTGCAGCTGCGGCATGCGGATGCGTGGACGAGCCAGGTGAGGCCGGCGCTGGCGGATGCCGGCATCGAGATCACCGACTGGGCCGATCTGACCGACGCCGAGCGGGGCGCGCTCGGCGAGTACTTCCAGGCGCAGGTCTTCCCGGTGCTCATGCCGCTGGCCGTCGATCCCGCGCATCCCTTCCCCTACATCTCCGGGCTCTCCCTGAACCTCGCCATCCGCATCCGCAACGCCCGCACGGGCCGGCAGGACTTCGCGCGGTTGAAGGTGCCGCCCATGCTCCCGCGCTTCGTGGAGGTGCCCGGCACCGGGGAGATCACGCGCTTCATCCGCCTCGAGGAGCTCATCGCCAACCACCTCGACGACCTCTTCCCGGGCATGGAGGTGCTGGATCACCATGCGTTCCGCCTCACCCGCAACGAGGACGTGGAGATCGAGGAGGACGAGAGCGAGAACCTGATCCAGGCGCTCGAGGCAGAGCTGCTGCGCCGCCGGTTCGGGCCGCCGATCCGCCTCGAGATCACCGACGACATGGATGATCTCACGCTCGAGCTGCTGCTCAAAGAGCTCGACATCACCGGCCAGGAGGTCTACCGCCTCCCCGGTCCCCTCGACCTGCGCGGCCTGTTCGACCTGGGCCGCGTGGACCGGCCCGACCTGCGCTACCCGCCGCACCTGCCCACCACGGCGGTGGCGTTCCAGCCGGGCGACAGCAACGAACGCGCCGACATCTTCAAGGCCATCGGCCGGGCCGACGTGCTGGTGCACCACCCGTACGAGTCCTTCGCGACGAGCGTGCAGGCGTTCCTGGAGCAGGCCGCGCGGGATCCGCACGTGCTCGCCATCAAGCAGACCCTGTACCGCACCTCGGGCGACAGCCCGATCGTGCAGGCCCTGATCGACGCCGCAGAGGCCGGCAAGCAGGTGCTGGCGCTCGTGGAGGTGAAGGCCCGCTTCGACGAGGCGAACAACATCGTCTGGGCTCGAAAGCTCGAGAAGGCCGGCGTGCACGTGGTCTACGGCCTGGTGGGACTCAAGACGCACTGCAAGCTCGCCCTCGTGATCCGCGAGGAGGACGGCGTGCTGCGCCACTACTCGCACGTGGGCACGGGTAACTACAACCCCAAGACCAGCCGCATCTACGAGGATTTCGGCCTGTTCACCGCCGACCCGCAGATCGGCAAGGACCTCACCCGCCTTTTCAACGAGCTGTCCGGCTACGCGATCGAGAAGAAGTTCAAACGGCTCCTGGTCGCACCGCTGCACCTGCGCAAGGGCCTGCTGCGACACATCGACAACGAGCGCAAGAACGCCGTCGCCGGGCGCCCCGCGCACATCCGCATCAAGGTCAACTCCATGGTGGACGAGGAGATCATCGACGCGCTCTACCGCGCCAGCATGGCCGGGGTGAGAGTCGAGGTGTGGGTACGAGGCATCTGCAGTCTGCGCGTGGACCTGCCGGGCGTCAGCGACAACATCACCGTCCGCAGCATCCTGGGCCGCTACCTCGAGCACTCGCGGATCTTCTCGTTCGACAACGACGGGAGCCCGATCGTCTACATCGGCAGCGCCGACATGATGCACCGCAACCTCGACCGTCGCGTCGAGGCGCTGGTGCGCCTGTCGGAGGCGACGCACATCCAGGAGCTGCACGACCTGTTCGATCTGGCCATGGATCCCGGCACGAACTCCTGGCACCTCCAGCAGGGCGGCGCGTGGGTGCGCGCCGAGGGCTCGGACGACCATCCGCTCGTGGACCTGCAGGATCGCACGATGTCGAACGTGCAGCGACGCCGCCGCCGCAAGCGACAGGTCCGATGACCGACACCGCCGTCTTCGCCGCGGGCGCCGTCGTCTGGCGTCTGGTCGAGGGCAAGCTGCGGGTGCTGCTCATCCACCGCACCAAGTACCGCGATGTCACGCTGCCCAAGGGGAAGGTCGATCCCGGGGAGATGCTGGCCGAGACGGCCGTGCGTGAGGTGCACGAGGAGACGGGCATCCGCGTCGCGCTGGGCGTGCCGATCGGCGTGAGCCGGTACTGGATGCGCCCGAAGCGGCAGAAGGTCGTGCACTACTGGGCCGCGGAGGCCACGGATGCCGCGATCCGGGCATCCGCCTTCGTTCCCAACAGCGAGATCTCCGGCGTCGAGTGGGTCAGCCTGAAGAAGGCCCGCGCACGGCTGAGCTATCCGGTCGATGTCGAGATCCTCGACTGCTTCGCCGGTCTCGTCGACGACGGGGTGCTGCGCACCTTCCCCGTCATCGCGCTGCGCCACGCCAAGGCCGTCGGGCGCCGCGACTGGGACGGGCCGGATGCCGCCCGTCCGCTGACGGACCGCGGCCTGCGCCAGGCCGAGGCGCTCGTCGCCCCGCTGCGCGCGTTCGGCGTGCGGCGCATCGTGACCAGTGACGCGACGCGGTGCCTGCAGACGATCACGCCGCTGGAGCGCGCACTGGGCCGCAGCTCCCGCGTCACGGCGAAGCTGAGCCAGGACGCCTGGGACGACGGCACCGCCGACATCCGGTCGGTGATCGGCCGCCGAGTGCGCGTGCGCCGGCCCGCCGTGGTGTGCAGCCACCGCCCCCTGCTCCCCACGATCCTGTCGGAACTGGCGCTGGCCACCGGCACCGTGCACGGATCGTACGTCGACAGCGCCAGCGCGCTCGACGCCGCGGCGTTCTCGGTGGTCCACCTGTCGGCGACGAATCCCGGCTCGGGGATCATCTCGATCGAGACGCACGCACCGCGGTTCTGACCCGGCACCACGTTCTCCAACCGCTGTTCACCTTCCGTTCACCCGCGGGGGAGAGTCTCGTTAACCGGCCCTCCTAACGTCGCTGTGTGCCCTGCACCGGGCAGCACACATTCCCCGATCGAACGGACCCACAGTGAAGATCTCCCGCATCGCTCGTATCAGCGCCGTCGGCGCTGTCGCCGCCCTCGCACTCGCCGGCTGCGCCGCGAACGAAGCCCCCGCTGACAACGGGAACACCGACTCCCCGGCATCCACGCTGGAGGGCACGCTCAAGGCCACCGGCGCCTCCTCGCAGGGCTCGGCCCAGGAGGCCTGGGTCGCGGCGTTCCAGACCGCCAACACCGGCGTCACCATCAACTACGAGCCCACCGGATCCGGCACCGGCCGCGAGAACTTCATCGCCGGCGCCAGCGACTTCATCGGCTCGGACCGCGCGTTCAAGCTCGACGAGTTCGCCGACGGCTTCGAGGTCTGCGCCTCGGACGCCATCGTCGAGGTGCCGCTGTACATCTCGCCCGTCGCCGTGGCGTTCAACCTCGAGGGCGTGGACGAGCTCAACCTCGACGCGAAGACCATCGCGGGCATCTTCGCCGGAACCATCACGAAGTGGAACGACCCGGCGATCGCCGACCAGAACGCGGGCGTCGCGCTGCCCGACCTGGCGATCTCGCCGGTGCACCGCTCCGACCCCTCGGGCACGCAGGAGACCTTCACCAAGTACCTCAGCGCCACCGCCGGAGACGTCTGGACCTACGAGGCCGCTGACGTGTGGCCGATCAACGGCGGCGAGGCCGCACAGGGCACCTCGGGCGTCGTGCAGGCGATCAAGGCGGGCAACGGCGCGATCGGCTTCGCGGACGCCTCGCAGACCGCCGACCTCGGCCAGGTCAAGGTCGGCGTCGCGGGCGAGTACGTCGCCTACTCCGCCGACGCCGCTGCGGCGCTCGTGGAGAACTCGCCGCTGGAGGAGGGCCGCGGCGCCGGCGACCTCGTCTTCGCCGTCGACCCGGCCGCCGCTCCCGCCGGCTCGTACCCGATCGCCCTGGTCAGTTACCTGATCGGCTGCGAGGAGTACAAGGACGCGGCCGTGGCGCCCGTCGTCAAGGCGTACTTCGAGTACGTCGCGAGCGAGGACGGACAGAACGCCGCAGCCGACAACGCCGGCAGCGCGCCGATCTCGGCGGGTCTGCGCGACAAGGTGCTCGCCGCCATCGACACGATCAAGGTCGGCTGACATCCCGACCGCCTGACTGTGGTGCCCCCGCGTCCGATCCGGCGCGGGGGCACCACCACTCACCCCGCAACCCGAAACCGGAGATCATGAGCTCGATGACCACGACGGCGCCGCCCGAGACCCACGCGCCCCGCGACTCGCGTCCTGCGCCGATCAAGGCCAGGCAGCGACTGGGCGACCGGCTCTTCTCCGGTTCCGCACTCGGCGCCGGGATCATCATCCTCGTCGTCCTCGCCGCGGTGGCCACGTTCCTCGTGGCGCAGAGCCTGCCGGCGTTCTCGCCCGACACCACCGACAATCACATCCTCGAGGGCCGCTCCTTCTGGGAGTACGTCGGGCCGCTCGCCTTCGGAACCGTCTGGGCATCGCTCATCGCCCTCGTGATCGCCACGCCGATCTCGATCGGCATCGCCCTGTTCATCTCGCACTACGCGCCCCGCCGCCTCGCCGGGGTGCTCGGGTACATCATCGACCTGCTCGCCGCCGTGCCGTCCGTGGTCTTCGGTCTCTGGGGCGGCCTTGTGCTCGCCCCGCTGATGCAGCCGATCTACGCCTGGCTGAACGCGAACGCGAACTGGATCCCGCTCTTCGGCGGTCAGGTGTCCTCGACCGGCAAGACCATCATGACCGCCTCACTCGTGCTGGCGGTCATGGTCATCCCCATCATGACCGCGATCTGCCGCGAGGTGTTCCTGCAGACGCCGAAGCTGCATGAAGAGGCGGCGCTCGCCCTCGGCGCGACCCGCTGGGAGATGGTGCGCATGGCCGTGCTGCCCTTCGCCCGCGGCGGGATGGTCTCGGCCGTCATGCTCGCACTCGGCCGCGCGCTCGGCGAGACCATGGCCGTGACCATGGTGCTCTCCCCCGCAGCGGTCTACAGCTTCCTCGTGCTCACGGCCACCAACCCGACGCCCATCCCCGCGAACATCGCTCTCGCGTTCCCCGAGGCGCACGGCACGGGCGTGAACACCCTGATCGCCACCGGTCTGATCCTGTTCATCGTGACCTTCGCGGTCAACGCACTGGCGCGCTGGATCGTCGCGCGCCGCGCCGAGTTCTCTGGAGCGAACTGACATGACCACGCTCACCGCTGCCGCACCGGCTGCGTCACTGACCTCGGGCCGGCTGGCCCGCTGGGCGCCGTGGGCTCTGCTCGGCGCATCCCTGGCCGTGTCGTTCATCGTCTTCGGCCTGGCGTCGACCGGCGGGGACATCGCCGACTTCAACATCGCCGGGGCCGTCTTCTCCGGCGTCGTGCTCTACATGGTGCTCATCACCGTGATCTCCTCCATCGCCGAGAGCCGCCGCAACGCGGTGGATCGCCTGATGACCGCGCTCGTCGCCACCGCCTTCACCGTCGCGCTGCTGCCGCTGGTGTCCCTGCTGTGGACGGTGGTCGCCAACGGCATCGGCCGCTTCGACGCGGAGTTCTTCAGCTACTCCATGCGAAACGTGGTCGGCGAGGGCGGCGGCATCGTGCACGCCGTCTGGGGAACCGTGCTGATCACACTCATGGCTGCCGTCATCGCGGTGCCCGTCGGTCTGATGACCTCCATCTACCTCGTCGAGTACGGCCGCGGCCGTGTCGCCAAGGGCATCACGTTCTTCGTCGACGTGATGACGGGCATCCCCTCGATCGTGGCCGGTCTGTTCATCTACTCGGTCTTCGCGCTGCTGGTGCGGCCGGGGATCTCGATGGGCTTCATGGGCGCGCTCGCGCTGGCGGTGCTCATGGTGCCGGTGGTGGTGCGCGGCAGCGAGGAACTGCTGCGCATCGTGCCCAACGAACTGCGCGAGGCGTCGTACGCGCTGGGCGTGCCGAAGTGGCTGACGATCCTGAAGGTCGTCCTGCCCACCTCGATCGCCGGCATCACGACCTCGGTGATGCTCGCCATCGCCCGCGTCATCGGCGAGACCGCTCCCCTGCTGCTCACGGCCGGCTTCACCGCCAGCCTGAACACGAACCTGTTCAGCGGCCAGATGATGACCCTGCCGGTGTTCGCCTACAACTCCTACATGAACCAGGGCACCAGCGCCGACGCCTCGGTGGCCCGCGCCTGGGCGGCCGCGCTCACCCTGATCCTGATCGTCATGCTGCTGAACCTGCTCGCGCGCCTGATCGCCAAGTGGTTCGCCCCGAAGACCGCCGGCCGCTGAGCCGCATCCGACCCGAAGGAATCCCGACATGTCCAAGAGCATCGAAGTCAACGACCTGAACGTCTACTACGGCGACTTCCTCGCCGTCGAGGGCGTCTCCCTCGAGATCCAGCCGCGCAGCGTGACCGCCTTCATCGGTCCGTCGGGGTGCGGCAAGTCCACCTTCCTGCGCACGCTGAACCGCATGCACGAGGTGATCCCGGGTGCCCGCGTGGAAGGCGAGGTGCTGCTGGACGGCAAGGACCTCTACGCTCCCGGCGTCGATCCCGTCCTGGTGCGCCGTCAGGTGGGCATGGTCTTCCAGCGCCCGAACCCGTTCCCGACGATGTCGATCAAGGAGAACGTGCTGGCGGGCGTGAAGCTCAACAACGGACGGATGTCCAAGAGCGATCAGGATGCGCTGGTCGAGAAGTCCCTGGTGGGGGCGAACCTCTGGAACGAGGTCAAGGACCGGCTCGACAAGCCCGGCTCGGGTCTGTCCGGCGGTCAGCAGCAGCGCCTGTGCATCGCCCGCGCCATCGCCGTCTCACCCGAGGTGCTGCTGATGGACGAGCCGTGCTCCGCCCTGGATCCGATCTCGACCTTCGCGATCGAGGAGCTCATCCAGGATCTCAAGAACGAGTACACCATCGTCATCGTGACCCACAACATGCAGCAGGCGAGCCGCGTCAGCGACAAGACCGCCTTCTTCAACATCGCGGGCACGGGCAAGCCGGGCAACCTCATCGAGTTCGACGACACCGCGACGATCTTCACCACTCCGTCCGTGCAGGCGACCGAGGACTACGTCTCCGGCCGCTTCGGCTGACCGGCTCGGCACCGGCCTCCGGCCGGCTCAGCGCGGTGAGAGCAGGAAGGCGTTCAGGTCGGCGGTCAGGTCGGGGTCGGATGCGAGCGGTGCGCCGTCGACAGCGGTGATCGCGACGGCGAGGCGGATGCTGGACACCAGCCACGCCGCGTCGGCCTTGACGAGGTCGGATGCCGTCAGCGTGGCGTAACCGGTGCGCAGACCCTGTGCGGCGAGATGCTCGTAGACGCTCAGCTGGGTGGTGCCGTGCAGGATGCCCGCCGACGGCTCCGGCGTGACGAACTCGTCGCCCCTGCGCAGGATCAGCGAGGCGGTGGGAGCCTCGAGCACGAAGCCGTCACGGGTGACGAACACCGCGTCGTCGGCACCGCGGCGGCGCGCCTCGCGCAGCGCCGCCATGTTCACGGCGTACGAGAGGGTCTTCGCGCCCAGCAGCAGCCAGGGCGCCCGCTCCCCCGCCCCCAGGTCGTACCCGCGGTCGAGGGTGACGATTCGCACCCCCTCCCGGCGCACCGTCGCGAAGTCGGGCGCCGGAGCCACGGTCGCCCAGGCCGTGGGTGCCGGGCCGTGCTCGACGCCGCGACTGAGGATGAGCTTCACGACCGCCTCCCCGGACGGAGCGAGAGCCGCTGCGGCGGCCACCGCCTGCCGCCACTGCTCGAGGTTCGGCGCCGGCAGATCGCACAGCGAGGCTGAATGGGCGAGGCGCTGCACATGCGCCTCGACCTCGTTGGCATGCCCGTCGATGACGCCGATCGACTCGAACACGCCGTCGCCGCGCTGGGTGCTCAGCTCCCCCACGCTCAGCGCCGGGGCCGTGACGTCCATGGGCGTGAAGGTCCCGGAGTAGTCGTCACGCGCGTCCGTCGTGTCGACCGGTGCGATCATCAGGGCGTGGCGCTGGGGCATGTCCACAGCTTAGGGCGACCGGGAATACGTGCGCACGGGACGCGTTACACTAGATCGGCCGGGCCGCATAACCCCGGGCTCCAATATTCGCCGCTGCGAGCGGCCTTCCGCCGAGAGGCGTTCTTGCGGCCCGGCTTCTTCGTGCCCGCTGGTCTCAGACGAGCGCGCCACGGCGCCACGCCGTCGCGGACGCCGAGAGGTCGTCGGCGTAGCCACTGAGGCGCAGCGCGCGCCTGGTCAGCTCGGTGGCGCGCTCCGGCTCGGTCGCCTCGTCGTCGTCCGCCGTGTGCGTGGCCCCGGAGGCCTGCACGCGGCAGTATGCCGCGGCACGGTCGAGAGCGACCGCGAAATCGCCGCGGAACACGCCCCGCAGGATCGCATCGACGAGTTCGGCCAGTTCTCCGGGGCTCGCCGGGGCGGGCGCGCCGGCGATGACCGCATCCGCCGAGCGCAGTTCGACGCGACCGCGTTCGTAGAGCAGAGCCGTCATGGCGGCGTCGCGGCGGATCGAGAGCTGCAACAGGTACAGCCGCCAGAGGGCGCCCGGCAGCGATCGGGCCGGTGCGTGCGACCACAGCTCGGCGATCTCATCGATGCCGTTCTCCGCGGCGAAGGCGATCAGCCGCTCCGCCGCCTGCCCCGTCTCATCCGCGCGTGCCCGCTCGAGCAGGGCGGATGCCGTGGCGTGCGCGACGCGCGACTGCTCAGCGGGGTCCGCCGCTCCCACGAGGCTGTCGAAGGCGGCGGGCGGACGACGGACGGGACGATGGAACTGATCGGGCACCCGATAAAGGGTACGCCGGTGTCACGCCGTCGGGATGACGATGATGGGGTTGCTGGTCGGCTGTCCGTTCGGCGATCCGCCGGCGGCTTCGACCGTGACCGCGATCACGTCGCCCTCCTGCATCGCTCCCTCGAGCAGCGCGGTGGCGCGGCCGTCCTCCGGGCGGAATGTGCCGGCGGCCACAGGCGCTTCACCGCGGACGTACCAGAGTTCGTAGGTCTGCTCTTCGTCGAGAGCCTCGAGGCCGCTGGTCACGAGCACCACGTCACCCAGTGTGGCCGACCAGTGCGCCGTGGCCTCACCGCCGGACGGAAGCTCGATGGTCGCCTGCCTGGCGTCTTCCGCCGAGCGGATCTGCTCCAGCGCGGAGACCGCCTCCGGTCGCAGGAGCTGCGGAATGGCGACCACCGCGCCGACGCCGAGGGCCACGAGCAGCACCAGGCTCGCGGCGAGCGCGAAGAGACCTCGGCTCCAGCCCCGCTGCTTCACGGGAGCGCCGGCATCCGGTCGGTCCGTGCTTCCCGATTCCGCTTCGCGCTGCGGCGGCTCGGCGATCGAGGCGAGCAGGCGATCGCGCAGAGCGGGAGGCGGGGTCACGGGAGCCAGCGCATCGGCGAGCGCGGCGGCCGTCTCGGCATCCTCGTACACGCGTGCGGCCCACTCGGGGTGCGCGGAGAGCGCCCTCTGGAACCGTCCTTCGTCCTCGACCGAAAGCGCGCGCAGGGCGTGCCCTGCCGCCAGTTCGGCGAACTCCTCGTCGTTCATGCGATCACCCCCAGTTCCGTGCGCAGCCTCGACAGCCCGTCTCTCATCCTCGTCTTGATCGTCCCCAGTGGCGCTCCGACCAGAGCGGAGATCTCGCTCTGGCTGTAGCCCCCGTAGTACGCCAGCATCAGCGCCTCGCGCTGACCCTCCGGAAGGCTCCCCAGCGCAGAGACCACCCGCTCACCGTCCATACGCGCCTCGACCGTCTCGGCGACGACGTCGAAGCCGGCCTCCAGATCGCGCATCCCGATGCGGTTGTCACGGTCCTCGCTCGCCTGCGAGGACCGCACCCTGTCGACCGCCCGACGGTGTGCGATCGTGAGCACCCACGACCTTCCCTGCCCTCTGTTCGGAGCGAACCGCTGTGCGGATTGCCAGATCTCCAGAAAGACCTCCTGGAGGACTTCCTCGCTCTGCGAGCGGTTCACGAGCACACGCAGGATCAGGGCGAACACCCGAGGCGAGAGCATGTCGTACAGCTCGGCGAACGCGCGCTCGTCGTGCTGAGCGACGCGGACGAGGAGGTCGGCGGCGAGATCACCCGCCGATCCGTCCTCCGGCACATCCACACCGTCGATCACCATCTCCACAAGCATGCCGCATCCGTCCTCCCTCGTGGCGCAACGCGCTCACCCGAAGGTGAAGGAATACACCTGCACACCGGCCGGGACCTCGACGGTGAGCACGCCCTCACCCGGTTCGCCGTCGATGAGTCCGTAGGAGCGCGGTGTGCCGTCGACGGAGATCGTGCGCTCCGTCCCGTCGTCCCGGCGCACCGTGATCTCGCCGCTGCCCGCCAGGACCATCCGCACCTCGGACGCGTGGTACGACAGCCGCACATCGCCGCCGTCGTCGGCCGGGGTGGCGTACTGCGTCTCGATCCGCCACCGGCCGTCGAGCGCGAAGCTGTCGGCGGGCTGCGGGTCGGGATGCGAGAAGTCGGATTCGCCGGCGCGATATGCACCCTCTCCGCCGTAGTTGACGTCCTTCGCCGATCCCAGGAAGGTCTCCCGCGTGGTCGACCCCAGCTCAGGGGTCACGTCCTCGACCTCGGTCGCGTCGGGCAGGGAGACGGAGGGGTCGGCGTCGGCCAGGAGTTCGCGGATGAGCTTCTCGGTGGCGGCGTAGTTGCCCTCTCCGAACGCGATGTGCCGCACGCGGCCCTCGGCGTCGATGAGGTAGTGGGCGGGCCAGTAACGGTTCCGGTAGGCCGTCCACGTCGACAGCGAGTTGTCCAGGGCGACGGGGTAGTCGATGCCGAAGTCGCGCATCCCGGCGCGGACGTTGCCGGCGTCCTTCTCGAAGGCGTACTCCGGCGAATGGATGCCGATCACCTGCAGCCCTGCATCGCGATACGCCTCGTCCCAGGCGACGACGTGCGGGATCGAGCGCTGGCAGTTGATGCAGGAATAGGCCCAGAAGTCCAGGAGGACCACCTCGCCGCGCAGGTCGTCGAGGTCGAGCGCCTCGCCGTCGGGCGTGTTCAGCCACGCCTCGATTCCCCGCAGATCGGGCGCAGGGCCGCAGTCCTCGAGCATCGTGGCGCCGTTGGTGCAGTTGTCGAACGCGCGGTTCTCGTCGGTCACGAGTCCGCCGAGGTCGAGCGCGTCGCCCTGCTGCTCGGCCAGGCCCTTCTGCAGCTCGGCGGTGTAATCGGGCACGAGTCGCTGCAGCAGCTGCGGCACGTTGAAGGCAAGCCCCACGGCCAGAGCGATCATCGCGATGCCCGCGGCGATGCGCAGCCCGCGCTCCCGGGAGCGGAAGGCGCGGATGCGCTCGACGAGCCCGCGTCCGGCGAGCGCGAAGACGAGCAGCGGCAGAGCCACGCCGATGCCGAAGGACACGGTCAGCAGCACGGTGTCGATGCCGATCCGTCCCGTCGATCCGGCCACGATGATCGCCGCGAGGACGGGGCCGGCACAGGGGACGAAGACGGCGCCGAGGGCCAGGCCCACCCCGAAACCGCTGCCGCCGTTGCGGACCTCCTTGCGGGGGATCCACTGGAACGGCTTCTCGAGCAGCTGCTCGAAGCGCGGAATGAGCAGCGCGACTCCCAACAGGATCAGCACGGCGATGCCCGCCCAGCGGATGACGTCCTGCGGCAGGTTGAGCAGTCCGAGCAGCAGCGAGCCGGCGAGCGTCACGAGGCTGAAGCTCAGGACGAGGCCGGCGATCACCAGATACGGCCGTGCTCGCGATGCGGGCGCCACCTCTCCCTCGAACCGGGCCGACTGCGCGCCTCCGGTCAGGAAGATGACCGGCAGCACCGGCAGGATGCACGGGGAGATGCCCGTGATGAGACCGCCGAGCAGCCCGATGATGATCAGATCCATGATCCGCCTTCCGTCGCACCTTCTTCGACGCGGGCGGTCGATTCGGATTGGTCCGGGCCGTCTTCGAGATTCGTCCAATCCGATCCGCGGGGCATCCCGAACAACCTCCGACGCCGCGGGAGGTCCGCGGCTCCGAACTCCGGAGGTTGACATGCTCAGCACCAAGAAGAAGATCACCGCAGCTCTCTCACTCGGTTTCGCCGGCATCCTCGTTCTGGCGGGATGCACGATGAACGGCGAGTCGAGCTCTCCGTCCGAAGAGCCCAAGGCACCCGAGGCGTCGGAGCCGGCGCCCGACACGATGGACCCCGCGGCCAACCTCGTGGGCCCTGGCTGCGAGGCCTACGCCGAGCAGGTTCCCGACGGAGACGGCTCGATCATGGGCATGTCCCAGGACCCGGTCGCCGTGGCGGCGTCCAACAACCCGCTGCTGACCACGCTGGTCTCGGCGGTCAGCGGCGAGCTGAACCCCGACGTGAACCTCGTCGACACGCTCAACGGCGACGAGTTCACGGTGTTCGCACCGGTCGACGACGCGTTCGGCAAGATCGACCCGGCCACGATCGAAGGCCTCAAGACCGATGCGGACACGCTCTCGTCGATCCTGACCTACCACGTGGTGCCCGGCCAGATCGAGCCCGCGGACATCGCCGGCATGCACGCCACCGTGCAGGGCGCCGAGGTGGAGGTCACCGGCTCGGGCGACATGCTCAAGGTGAACGACGCCAACGTCATCTGCGGCGGCGTGCAGACCGCCAACGCCACGGTCTACCTGATCGACTCGGTGCTGATGCCCCCGGCTCAGTGACCGTCGGCGGGCGGGTCGTGGGGACGCACCGCCCGTGACACCCGAGGCGTGGGGGGCGACGCGACGGGAGAAGCGCGCACACCGGATCATCCGGGGTGCGCGCTTCTGCGTGTGCCGCGGTCGTCGACACTCCTCCGACGCCGGATAGGATGGATCGGTCGGGCCGCGAGCCCGTCGGACGGGCCTCTAGCTCAGTTGGCAGAGCATCGGACTTTTAATCCGCGGGTCGTGGGTTCGAGCCCCACGGGGCCCACCGTCACCGCGTCGGCAGGATGCCGGACCGTCCGCATCCCGCCGTCGCCACGGAGGAATCATGACGCCCTGGCACGACGTCCTCGCCCGCATCGACGCCTGGCCGGTGGCCAGCGCCTCGGCTGCCGTCGTCGCAGCGGATGGCACCGTCCTCGCCTCACACGGTGACATCGACCGTCCCTTCCGCCTCGCTTCCGTCACGAAACCGCTGACGGCGTACGCGGCGCTGGTCGCCGTCGAGGAAGGCGTCTTCGAGCTCGACGCCCCGGCCGGACCGCCCGGGTCGACCGTGCGCCATCTGCTGGCGCACACCTCCGGCCTCGACTTCGCCGAGGACCGCGTGCGGGCCGAGCCCGGCACACGGCGCATCTACTCCAACCGCGGCTTCGAGGTGCTCGCCGAGACGCTCGCCCTGCGGTCGGGCATCGGATTCGCACAGTACCTCGAAGAGGCCGTGCTCACCCCGCTGGGCATGAGGTCCACTCGGCTGGAGGGCTCGGCGGGCGCCGGCGGCGTCTCCACCGTGTCCGATCTCATCCGCTTCGCTGCGGAGCTGCAGCATCCCGCGCTCCTGCACCCGCAGACCCTCGCCACCGCGACCGCCGTCGTCTTCCCCGGGTTGGACGGTGTTCTCCCCGGGTACGGCATCCAGCGGCCGAACGACTGGGGCCTCGGGTTCGAGGTGCGCGCCGCCAAGAAGCCGCACTGGACCTCGACCGCGAACTCACCCGCCACCTTCGGCCACTTCGGGCAGAGCGGCACGTTCCTGTGGGTGGACCCGGCGGCGAAGGCCGCCTGCATCGCCTTGACCGACCGCGACTTCGGCCCATGGGCGATCGAGGCTTGGCCCTCGCTGTCCGACGCGGTGCTCGCAGCCCTGCGCGGGTAGTGCTCTCAGCGCGCTTCCGCACCGCGGGCGCGATGACGGCGCACGGCGTCACGGTTGGCGCAGCGCACCGAGCAGTAGCGCTGGCGGCCGTTGCGCGTCACGTCCACGACGACGCGCTGGCAGGGCGATGCGGCGCAGCGGCTGAGCCGATGCATGCCGCGCTCGGTGAGATGCAGTGCCGTGCCGACGCTGAGCACGCCGCTGAGGACGTCGGGCAGAGATCTGGTGGGATCGCGATAGTGCAGGTGCCAGCCCTCCCCGTCGTGGTCGGTGAGCTGCGGGTAGGCCGCGGCCGCCGCCATCTGCGCGTTGAGGGCCGACGCCCGCGCCGCGTCGTCCGGGGCGTCCACCACGCCCAGCCAGGCATCGAGCACCACGCGCGTGCGCGCGTGATCGTCGGGCGCCCTGTCGAACGCCATCGTCATCCCGTGCTCGCGGGTGCGCTGCTCGATGCCGTCGCGGTCAGCCGGCCAGTCGTTCGCCAGTGACGCGCCGAGCATGACCGCGTACTCACCGTAAGGGTTGAGATGCATAACGCCATTACATCATCGTGGAGGCATGACCGCATCGCAGACTCTCCCGATCCGCATCCCGACGCAGCCGCCCCTGCACGAGCACGCCTGGTCCGTCGAGTCCGCGCATCGCACCTCCCAGGGCGAGATCGTGTACGTGCGGTGCGACGGGTGCGGCGTGCGGCGCGTGGATCTGCGGACCGTCGCCGGGACGCCGCCGACGGCCCAGAGCAGGACCACGGCCGCTGCCCGCTGACTCGCGCCGCAGAGCGGACGCTCAAGCGGTGAGCTCCACCAGTTTGCGAAGCGTGAGCAGGTTGCGCGCCGTGCCGGCGACGCCGAGTGCACGATCGAGCACGGGACGGGTGAGCTTGGTGTTCCCGGCGCCGACCGCACCGTAGTCCAGCCACAGGTCGTGGCCGGCCAGTGCAATGCGCTCCCCGGGCTGAAGCCGAGGGCGCAGCGCCTGCTCGGCACCGGGCGAGGGCGCACCCTCCAGGAACATGATGTGCAGCATCTTGTCCGCCGGGGCATCCGGAAACGGGTTCGCAGCGAGCGCCGCGACCAGAGCCTCGTGACGGCGCGCGATCACCGGCGTATCCACGCCGAAGGCCTCGTGGATCAGCTTCCGCACCTGGGTACATGCTTCGTCGGGATCGCCCTCGATCCCGCAGATCACGTTGCCGCTGGCGATGTACGTGGAGACGTCCGTCAGCTCGGTGCGCTCGGCGAGGAGCCCGCGCAGCTGAGCCATCGGTACGCGGTTGCGCCCCGAGACGTTCACGGCGCGCAGCAGCAGCGCGAAACGCCCGGTCACGCGTCGCTCGGGCCGGCCGACCCGCCCTCGGCGAGGTCGGCGCCCGCGTGCGCGAGCTCGGCCAGCGCCGCAGCGCTCGACTCGGCGCCGACGCCCGCCACGAGGTCGGTGAGCACCCGCACCCGGATGCCGTGGGCAATGGCGTCGAGCGCGGATGCCCGCACGCAGTGGTCCGTGGCGATGCCGACGACGTCGGCCTGCGTCACCCCATGGGCTGCGAGGATCTCGCCGGTCGTCGCGCCGTCCGCGGCGCCTTCGAACATCGAATAGGCAGGTCGCCCCTGCCCCTTGAGCACGTGGTGCGTGATGGCATCCGTCGTCAGCAGCGGGTCGTAGGCGGCGCCGGGGCTGCCTGCGACGCAGTGCACCGGCCAGGTGTCGACGTAGTCGGGGTCGGGGGCGAAGTGCCCGCCGTTGTCGCCGTCGGCGTCATGCCAGTCCCGCGACGCGACGACCACGGCGTAGTCCGTGGCGTGACGCTCGAGGAAGGCGCTCACGCCCGACGCGACCGCGTCTCCACCGGCGACGGCGAGCGCGCCGCCCTCGGTGAAATCGTTCTGGACGTCGACGATCAGAAGCGCTCTGCTCATGCTTCGAGACTACGACGTCCGGTGGATGACGAGACGGCGAAGGGCCCGGGACTGTTCATCCCGGGCCCTGTCGGAGCCACCTGTCAGGATCGAACTGACGGCCTTCCCATTACGAGTGGGATGCTCTACCACTGAGCTAAGGTGGCGTGCGCCGCGGACTGCGGCACAAGCAAAGATCCTACTACGACGATCCGGCCACCGCGAAACCGGCCCGCGGTTCACTCGCAGCGCAGACCGTCCTCGGGCACCGTGCCCTGCAGCAGGAAACCCTCCACCGCGTCGTCCACGCAGCCGTTGCCCTTGTTGTAGCCGGTGTGGCCCTCCCCGACGCGGGTCACCAGCACACCCTCCTCGAGCTGCTCGGCCAGGGACTCCGACCACGCGTACGGCGTGGCGGGATCGTTGGTCGTGCCGACGACGACGATCGGCCCGGAGCCGGAGGCGGCGATCTCCTCCCGCACGCCGACGGCCGGGTAGGGCCAGACCTCGCAGGGATCGGGCCCCTGCCAGTACGGGGCGAACGTCGGCGCCTTCTTCTCGATGGTCCGCATGGCGGCGTCTTCGGCGGCCTGATCGTCCTCGACCGGATAGTCCATGCAGTTGTACGCACGGAAGGCTTCGGCCGAGTTGTCGATGTACGTGCCGTCGGGGTCGCGCCCGTTGTAGCTGTCGGCGAGCGCCATCATCACCGAAGCATCCCCCTGCAGCGCAGCGGTCAGCCCCTGGGTCAGGTAGGACCAGCTGGCCTCGCTGTACAGCGCCGAGATGACCCCGGTCACCATGGTGTCGACCGTGAGGCTGCGTCCGTCGGAGTTCTCCAGCGGCGTCCGCGCGACGCTCGCCAGCAGCGCACGGAGATCGTTGAGCGCCTCGTCGACGGTGCCGTTGAACGGGCAGCCGTCCGAGGAGAGGCAGCCCTGCATGTAGGCGCGCAGCGCGGATTCAAAGCCGACCGCCTGGGTCGTGCCGACGTCCAGCCCCGGCACGGCCGGGTCGATCGCGCCGTCGAGCACCAGCCGCTGCGCGCGGTCGGGGTAGAGCTTGGCGTACGTGGCGCCGAGGAACGTGCCATAGGAGTAGCCGAGGTAGTTCATCGTCTTGTCGCCGAGCACCCCGCGGATGAGGTCCATGTCGCGGGCGGAGTTGACCGTGGTGATGTACGGCAGGATGCCGTCGCTGTTCGCCTCGCAGGCATCCGCGAAGTCCCGGTTGCGCTCGGCGAGCGCGGCCTCCCACTCCGGGGTGTCCCGCGGCGCCTCGACGACTCCGTAGTTGTACTCGTCCATCGCCTCGGGATCGAGGCAGGCGACGGCACTGGAGCGTCCCACGCCCCGCGGATCGAAGCCGATCACGTCGAAGCTCTCGATCAGCTTCGTACCGACAGCGAACTCGAGGCTGCCGGCCACGAAGTCGTGACCGCTCGCGCCCGGGCCGCCCGGGTTGATCAGCAGCGAGCCCCGGAACTCACCGGTGGCCTGGTGGCGCACGACGGAGAGGGTGATGTCGTCGCCCTCGCCCGGTGCGTCCCAGTCCCGGGGGGCGGCGATCTCGGTGCAGTCGAACGCGCCGCCGCACTGCTCCCAGCTGATCTCCTGCGAATAGTACGACAGCAGCTCCGGTGCCACGCCGCTCGTGTCGGGTTCGCGGGTGATCGAGAAGGGCGCGTCGGGTATCTGCGCATAGAGGCATCCCGAGAGCGCGAGGGATGCCACGGCGAGCCCGGCTATGACGGCGATGGTGCGGCGCAGTCCGCGCCCTGCTCGGTGGATCACGGGGTCCTTCCGCTGGAGATGGTGACGAGGAGGCTTTCGACGGCCAGCAGAGGCGAGACGTTGCGTTCGAGGGACTCGCGCGTCGCGGCGATGGCGTCGAGGACGAGGATGCTGCGCTCCACCGGCCAGGCGGCGGCCAGCGCGTCCAGTTCGTCTCGCAGTTCGAGGTTGATCAGCCCGCCGTCGCGGCCGTACTGGAGCATGACGACGTCGCGGTACAGGGACTGCAGGTCGGTGAGCACGCGGTCGATCCCATCGCGCAGGCTCCGCGTCGCGCGCTTCTTCTGATCGTCTTCGAGGGCGGAGATCTGCGATCGCAGCGCGGGCGGCACTGCTTGCCCCTCGGCGACGCCCACCGTGCGCAGCAGCGCGGCGCGCTCGGCCGCGTCGCGCTCGGCCGTCAGCGCCTTCGCGTCATCGGTCGCAGCCTGGATGATGCGCCCGGCCACCTCGACCGCGGTGCTGACGCCGCGCACGCCGAGCACGGCGCGCAGGGTCTCGTCCCGACGACGGCGCGCGCCGTCGTCCGTGGCGAGACGCTGCGCCATGCCGATGTGCCGTTGCGCATGCCGGGCCGACTGCTCGGCGGTGGCGTCGTCCAGGCCCGTCCTGAGGGTGATCAGCCGGGCGACGTCGGCCACATCGGGCTCGCGCAGCCGGAGGGGACGCACCCGCGACCGGATCGTCGGCAGCAGATCGGCCTCGCTGGGTGCGCACAGCACCCAGACCGTCTGCTCCGGCGGTTCCTCGAGAGCCTTCAGCAGCACGTTGGAGGTGCGCTCGACCATGCGGTCCGCATCCTCGACGACGATCACCCGATATCGCCCCACGGACGGCGCGAAGTAGGAGCGCTCGACCAGCGAGCGCGCCTCGGCGATCGTGATGATCACCTTGTCGGTGCGCAGCGCCGTCAGATCGGGGTGGGTTCCGGCGAGCACCTGACGCATCGTCTTCTCGTCGTCGGGGCTGTCCGAGATCAGCGCCGCGGCGAAGGCGTAGGCGAGCGTCGAGCGGCCCGAACCGGGCGGCCCGGTGATGAGCCAGGCGTGCGAGAGGGCGGCCGGATCCTCCGCGGCCTGCCGCAGCGTCTCGACCGCGGCGTCCTGACCCCACACCTCACCCCAGGGGAAGGGCGCGAGGGCGGTCGAGGTCATGGTGTCCAGCCTAACCGCGGCGTCGACATCGGCCGTGACGTCGCGTTCGCGACGTCTCAGAGGTCGACGGCCACCCGCGCGCGGATCAGGGTCGCGATGTCCTCCGGGTCGCGGGTCGCGTCCACGACGAGGAAGCGACGCGGCTCGGCGGCCGCCAGCCCCAGGTACGACTCGCGCACCCGGGCGTGGAACTCCTCCTTCTCGGCCTCGAGACGATCGAACGGCTTGTCGGCGGCGTCGAGGCGACGCCGCGCGACGAGCGGATCGATGTCGAGGAGGACCGTGAGATCGGGCAGAGCGCCTTCGGCGGCCCACAGCGACAGGTCGCGCACCTCGGTGGCGTCGAGCACGCGCCCGGCCCCCTGATACGCGACGGACGAGTCGAGATACCGGTCCTGGATGACGACCTCGCCCCGCTCGATCGCCGGACGCACGACCGTGGCCACGTGGTGCGCCCGATCCGCGGCGTACAGCAGCGCCTCCGCGCGGGGTGCGATCTCGCCGCGGTGGTGCAGCACGATATCGCGGATGAGGGTCCCGACCTCGGACCCGCCCGGCTCGCGCGTGCGCAGCACGGTGCGGCCGCGGGCGCCGAGCCATTCGGCGAGGAGCTCCGCCTGGGTGGTCTTCCCCGAGCCGTCACCACCTTCGAGGGTGATCCAGCGCCCCTCCGACGTCACGAGCCCGCCTTCGCCGCGGCGTTGGCGGCGCGCGTCGCCGCGGCCTTCTTCGCTGCGGCTGAGCGGGCGGCGGCCTTCTCGGCGTCGGTCGCCGGCGACTTCTTCGCAGACGCCTTCTTCGCCGGGGTCTTCGCGGCGGGTGCCTTCTTGGCGGGTGCCTTCTTCGCGGGTGCCTTCTTGGCGGCCGCGCGACCCCGCTTGGGGGCCGGGCCCTTGGCGCGCTTGTCGGCGAGCATCTGCACCGCGATCTCGAACGTGATGTCGTCCGGGGTCTGGCCGCGCGGAATCGTGACGTTCGTCTCGCCGTCGGTCACATAGGCGCCGAAGCGGCCGTCGCGGATCCGGATCAGCTTGCCGCTGACCGGGTCGGCCTCGAACTCCTTCAGCGCGCTGCTGGCACGGCGTCCGCCGTACTTGGGCTGGGCGTAGAGTTCGAGGGCCTGCTCGAGGGTGACGTCGAAGATCTGCGACTCGCTCTCCAGCGAGCGCGAGTCGGTGCCCTTCTTCAGGTACGGACCGAACCGGCCGTTCTGGGCCGTGATCTGCTCGCCCGATTCGGGATCGGCGCCCACCACGCGGGGCAGGCCCAGCAGCTTGAGCGCGGTTTCGAGATCGATCGTCTCGACCGACATGGAGCGGAACAGCGAGGCGGTGCGCGGCTTGGGCGCCGCCTCCTTCTTCTTCGCGCCTTTCTTCCTGGGCGCGTCGACGACCTCTCCGGTCGCCTCGTCGACGGTGTCGTCGTCGGCGACCGGTTCGTTCTCCTGCACGTAGGGTCCGAAACGGCCGTCCTTGACGACGATGACCCTGCCGTTCTCCGGGTTCTCGCCGAGTACGCGATCACCCGCGACGGGTGCGTCGATGAGCTCCTGAGCCTTCTCGGCCGTGAGCTCGTCGGGAGCGAGGTCCTCGGGGACGTTGACGATGCGCGGCTTGGCATCCGGGTCCGCGGATTCGGCGACCTCGAGGTAGGGACCGTACTTGCCGAAGCGCAGCGTGGCCGTGTCGGTGATGCGCGTCGAGTTCAGCGCACGGGCGTCGATCTCGCCGAGATTGTCGACGACCTGCCGCAGGCCGACCTGCGATTCCGAGCCGTAGTAGAACGACTTCAGCCATTCCACGCGGTTCTGCTCGCCGCGGGCGATGGCATCGAGGTCGTCCTCGAGAGCGGCGGTGAAGTCGTAGTCGATGAGGTCGGCGAAGTGCTGCTCGAGCAGGCGCACCACGCTGAAGGCCAGCCACGTGGGCACGAGCGCCTGTCCCCGCTTGCTCGCGTAACCGCGGTCGATGACCGTGCCGATGATGCTCGCGAACGTCGACGGTCGGCCGATGCCGTGCTCCTCGAGCGCCTTCACGAGCGACGCCTCCGTGTAGCGGGGCTTCGGGGTGGTGCGGTGGCCCTTCGGGGTGGCGTCCGAGATCGCCAGCTCGTCGCCGACGGCGACGGCGGGCAGTGACTGGTTCTCGGCGGAGTCCTGCGCGTTGCGCTTCTCGTCGCGCCCTTCCTCGTAGGCCTCGAGGAAGCCCTTGAACGTGTACACGGTGCCGGATGCGGTGAACTCGACCTTCCGGCCGTCGGCATCCGCTTCGAGGGTGACGGTGGTGGTCTCGTACTTGGCATCCGCCATCTGGCTGGCGACGGTGCGCTTCCAGATGAGGTCGTAGAGGCGCTGCTCTTCGCGATCCAGCCCGGAGGACACGGATGCCGGCGTGCGGAAGGTCTCACCCGAGGGCCGGATCGCCTCGTGCGCCTCCTGCGCGTTCTTGCTCTTCGACTTGTACACGCGGGGCTTGAGCGGAACGGCGGCGTCGCCGTACAGCGCGACGGCCTGGCTGCGCGCGGCCTGGACGGCCTGCGTGCTCAGCGCCGTCGAGTCGGTGCGCATATAGGTGATGTACCCCTTCTCGTACAGGCGCTGCGCGACGCTCATCGCCTGCTTCGCGCTCATCGAGAGCTTGCGCCCGGCCTCCTGCTGCATGGTGGAGGTCGTGAAGGGCGCGTAGGGACTGCGCGTGCCGGGCTTGGCCTCCACCTTGCCGACGGTCGCAGAGCCGACCGCGTCGACCGCCGCCGCCAGCGTCGAGGCCTCCGCCTCGGAGAGCACGACGACGGCCTTCTTGAGCTTTCCGGTGTCGTCGAAGTCGGTGCCACGGGCCAGCTGACCGCCGTCGATGCGGACCAGGCGCACGCCGAACGCCTGACCGGTGGCGGATGCGCTCGCCTCGACGTCCCAGTACTCGGCGGAGACGAACGCCATGCGCTCGCGCTCGCGATCGACGATCATCCGGGTCGCGGCGGACTGCACGCGTCCGGCGGACAGGCCGGACTTGACCTTGTACCAGAGCACGGGCGACACGTCCCAGCCGTACAGCCGGTCGAGGATGCGGCGGGTCTCCTGCGCGTCGACGAGCGCGAGATCGAGATCGCGGGTGCGTCCGACCGCCGCCTGGATGGCGTCCTTGGTGATCTCGTGGAACACCATCCGCTTGACGGGGACCTTCGGCTTGAGAGTCTCCAGCAGGTGCCACGCGATGGCCTCGCCCTCGCGGTCCTCATCGGTGGCGAGCAGGACCTCGTCGGCGCTCTTCAGCGCGCGCTTGAGCTCCGCGACCGTCTTGGTCTTGCGATCCGAGACGACGTAGTAGGGGTCGAAGCCGTTCTCGACGTCGATCGAGTACTTGCCGTACGCCTCCTTGTCGGCGGCGGGGATGTCCTTCTTGTCGGCGAGGTCGCGGATGTGTCCGACGGAGCTGAGGACCTCGTAGCCGTCACCGAGATATCCCTGAATCGATCGCATCTTCGTCGGGGACTCGACGATGACGAGCTTCTTGCCTTGTGCCAAGAGTGCGTCCTTTCTCCGAAGCACACCATACACACCGCTCTCCTGGGCGGGGCACAGGGTCGCGGCGGCACGCGGTGAGCCGGCTGCCCGCGGCGGATGCGCGGTGTTCGTCGCGTCATCCCTCGGGTCGCCCGGCTCGGGCGCGGGAGATCGCGACCAGACCAGCGTACGCGGATCTGACCTCGACGGTCGCCGTGAGCTCGTCGATGCGGCACGCCGACAGCGCGGCATCCGACGCCCCGGCGACCCGGGCGGCGACCGCGCACGGCTCCTGGCCGGTCGGCACGGCGCCGGAGGCGGCATCCGCGGCGGCGAGCGCGGCCGCATCGGCGGCGCCTGCCGTGCGCTGAGCCGTCACGGCCGCCCCGCCGACGGCCGCCAGCCCGAGTGCCAGCGTCGCGGCGACGCTCAGCACTCCGGCTGCGAGCGATGCACCGGCCATGACGGCCTCCTCCTTCCGGCGAACGCGGACATCAGAGTCCTCCGTGAAGAGCACAGCTGCGTGCCCGCAGCGGGATGCTGATCACCCGGCCCACGCCCAGCTCGGCGGTCGTCGTGACGCAGACCAGGTCGCCGGATCGGCTCGACGTCATCCGCGCCCCGGCCACGGCCGTGCGGACCACGCCGGCGGCGCGCGCAGCGTCCTCGCCGCGGCCGAGCAGGCGGGCGGCATCGGCCGCGGCATCCTGCAGCGAGACCTGGGTGGCTGCGGCGCTCAGCGCCCCGACGCCGAGCAGCAGGGCGATCAGCACGGCGGGCAGGGCGACGGCCAGCTCCGCCGCGACGGACCCCCGCTCGTCGCCCGCCCCCGCGTGGCACCGCACCGCTGCGTTCCTCACGACACCGTCAGCGCCCGCCGGACCAGATCGGTCAGGATGCCCCTGACCTCGTCGGAGCGCATGATCACCACCAGCAGCCCGGCGAAGGCGACCGCCGCCATCGTCGTGATCGCATACTCGGCCGTCGCCGCGCCCGACTCGTCGGCGAACAGGCGTGCGGCCCGGTGCCTGGTCAGCTCGGGCAGGTCGTTCTCGTTCATCTCATTCCTTCTCTCTTACAGGGGACGGCTCTCGTCCCGGGTCTAGATCGGCAGCGGTGCGGAGCCGAGCACGCTGAGCATCAGCGGTGCGACACCGAGCAGCAGGAACGCGGGCAGGGTGCACGCGCCCAGGGGCAGCAGCAGCGTCGAGGACAGCCGCGCCGCGCGCAGACGCCCTTGCACCCGCGCCTCCTGACGCTGCTGCGCGGCGGATGCCCGCAGCAGTGCACCCGCCGGCACGCCGGCACTGCGAGACAGCTCGAGCACGGCTTCGGTCGCCTCCCGCTCGTCGAGCACGGCGGCGGAGCTGTGCTCGACCAGACGCAGAGCACGCGGGATGCCCACGCCGCCCGAGAGGGCGACGCCGACGAGCTCCGCGTGCATGCCCGGTGTACCCGGCCGCGGGCGAGCGCCGCGCACCAGGCGGGCGGTCCACATCCTCGCTGCGAGCACCAGCACGGCACCGCCGATCACGCAGGCGATCCCGATCGGGTTGGTGACCAGCACGCCCACGGTGTCGAACCCCAGCGCGAACCCGAGGAGCAGTCCGGCGAAGGGCAGCCACAGCAGCAGCCGAGCGGTGCCCATGGGCTCGGCCAGCGCGATGCGCACGTCGTCGGCTGCGGTCGCAGCATCCTGGAGCGATTCGGCCAGCGACCGCAGCACATCGGCCAGCGGCGCCCCCACGATCGTGGCGATCTCCCACGCGGCGCCGACGTCGGTCCATGCGCCGCCCTCGGCGTCGATCGCAGCGGGCAGCACCGCGCCCGCCGCGCAGCGCTCCGTCACCCGAGCGGCACGGGCATCGCCGGTGTCGGCGATGTGCTGCCAGGCCGCCGTCGGACGTGCTCCCGCCTGCAGCATGACCGCCAGGGTGCGCACGGTCGCCGCGGCGGCGGCCGCCTCCGCCCCGGCATCGCTCTCGGAGGAGCGGCGCCACGGCATCCTCATGACCACGGCTGCACCTCCTCGATGCTCAGGCGCTCGTCGACGAGGATCAGCCGGCCCGCACGGGCGATGCGCCGGCGCCCGTCCGGCGCTCGCTCGAGATGCAGCACGACGGTGAAGGCGCTGACGGCCTGCCGGGCGAGGGCGACCGCATCCATGCCGGCGAGCGCGCCGAGCGCTTCCAGCCGCGCGGGCACATCGGTCAGTCCGCTGGCGTGCAGCGTTCCCGCGCCGCCGTCGTGCCCCGTGTTCAGCGCGGTGAGCAGCTCGCGGACCTCCTCTCCGCGGCACTCGCCGACCACGAGACGATCGGGCCGCATCCGCAGCGACTCGCGCACCAGCATGGCGAGTGTGATGCGACCGGCACCCTCCAGGTTCGCCTGCCGTGCCTCGAGGGAGATGTGGTGCGGATGCCGGAGGCGCAGCTCGGCGACGTCCTCGATCGTGACGATGCGCTCCCTTTCGCCGACCTCGGTCAGCAGGGCCGACAGCAGCGTCGTCTTGCCCGTGCCGGTGCCGCCGGTGAGCAGCACGTTCGCGCGCTCGCGCACCAGCCGCGACAGCCAGGAGCGCTGCGCCGGCGAGAACGTGCCGGATGCGGCGAGCGCGTCCAGATCGGCGCGCAGCGCCCGCGGCACGCGGATGGACAGCGCCGTTCCCGAGGTCGAGACCGGCGCGAGCACGGCGTGCACCCGGATGCCGTCGTCCAGACGCACGTCGACGCAGGGCGACTGGTCGTCGAGATGCCGCCCGCCGGCGGCGACCAGGGCGACGGCCAGGTCGCGCACTTCGCGCTCGGATGCCCGCCAGTTCGCGACGGGCTCCGCACCTTCGCCGCGGTCGACGTACAGCCCGTGCATGCCGTTGACGAAGATGTCGGTCACCCGCTCGTCGCGCACGTGCTCCGTGAGCGCACCGAATGCCGGGTCGACGCTCAGCGCGGTCGCCGGCTCGGAGAAGGGCGCGGAGTGGATGCGGGGCTGGAGGACGAACGGTTCGGGCATGCGACGACGCTAGGTCGATGTGGGCAGGCCCGGATGCCGGTTTCCCGGCGGCTGTGCACAATCCGGCGGAAACCGTTTCTGTGCAGGACGAGCGCGTCGGCGCCGTGCCTGCTGCAGGAAGACCGAAGGGCGGCACCTCACGGGGGGAATGAGATGCCGCCCACGCGCATGCCCGTATTCGGGGGGGGTGTCGGGCGCGCTGAAGCCGGAATGAGATTCGGCTGAGGTCAGTGTATGCAGGCGCGAAGTTCGACGCAAACGAGACCCACTACCGACTTTCGACAGTAGGCCGCCGGCATGCCCGCGACTAGATTCGCCGTGTCACGGACGTGCCCCGACACGTTTCCCAGCCCGCGCAAAGGAACGAATTGCCATGAGCAGCCAGATCGACCACCTCCTCGATGAGTCGCGGAAGTTCCCGCCGTCCTCGGAGTTCGTCGCCCAGTCCATCGACGACCCGGCCCTGTACGAACGCGCCGAGACCGACCGTCTCGGCTTCTGGAGCGATCAGGCCCGGGAGCTCGTGCACTGGCACAAGCCGTTCACGCAGGTGCTCGACTGGTCGAACCCGCCGTTCGCGAAGTGGTTCGACGACGGCGAGCTCAACGTCGCCTACAACTGCCTCGACCGTCACGTGGAGGCCGGGCTCGGCGACCGCGTCGCCCTGCACTGGGAGGGCGAGCCGGGCGACTCCCGCCGCATCACCTACGCGGAGCTCACCGACGAGGTCAAGCGCGCCGCGAACGTTCTCGCGCAGATGGGTGTCGGTCACGGGGACCGCGTCGCGATCTACCTGCCGATGATCCCCGAGGCGGTCGTCTCGATGCTCGCCGTCGCCCGTCTCGGCGCCATCCACTCCGTGGTGTTCGGCGGCTTCAGCGCCGACAGCCTGCGCTCGCGCATCGACGACGCGGGGGCGAAGGTCGTCATCACCGCTGACGGCGGATACCGCAAGGGCAAGGTCTCGGCTCTCAAGCCGGCCGTCGACCAGGCGCTGGGCGACCGCGGCGAGGGCGAGCAGCAGACCGTGGAGCACGTGCTCGTCGTCAAGCGCGGGGGCAACGACGTGGACTGGAACGACGCGCGCGACGTCTGGTGGCACGACGCGGTGCCCTCGGCGTCGGCGGAGCACGAGGCGCAGGCCTTCCCGGCCGAGAACCCGCTGTTCATCCTGTACACCTCCGGCACCACCGGCAAGCCCAAGGGCATCCTGCACACCTCCGGCGGCTACCTCACCCAGGCCGCGTACACCCACAAGTACGCCTTCGACCTGCATCCCGAGACCGACGTGTTCTGGTGCACGGCCGACATCGGCTGGGTCACCGGGCACTCGTACGTCACCTACGGTCCGCTCGCCAACGGGGCGACCCAACTCATGTACGAGGGAACGCCCGATGCCCCGCATCCGGGCCGCTGGTGGGAGCTGATCCAGAAGTACGGGGTGACGATCTTCTACACCGCCCCGACCGCGATCCGCTCGTTCATGAAGATCGGCCGGCAGGTCCCGCAGCAGTACGACCTCTCGAGTCTGCGCGTGCTGGGGTCGGTCGGCGAGCCCATCAATCCCGAAGCGTGGATGTGGTACCGGGAGGTGATCGGCGGCAACCGCACCCCGATCGTCGACACCTGGTGGCAGACCGAGACGGGGGCGATGATGGTCACGCCCCTGCCCGGCATCACCGCGACCAAGCCGGGATCGGCTCAGGTGCCCCTCCCGGGCATCTCGATCGACGTGACCGACGACGACGGGAACGCCGTGGGCAACGGCAACGGCGGTCTGCTGGTGATCACCGAGCCCTGGCCGTCGATGCTGCGCGGCATCTGGGGCGACCCGGAGCGGTTCAAGGAGACCTACTGGGAGAAGTTCCAGGACAAGGGGTACTACTTCGCCGGCGACGGCGCGCGCCTGGACGAGGACGGCGACCTGTGGCTGCTCGGCCGCGTCGACGACGTCATGAACGTCTCCGGCCACCGCCTGTCCACCACCGAGATCGAGTCGTCGCTGGTCGCACACGAGGCCACGGCCGAGGCGGCCGTCGTGGGCGCATCGGACGAGACCACGGGCCAGGCCGTGGTGGCGTTCGTCATCATCAAGCAGAGCTACCTCGACGAGCACTCCCCCGAGGGCCTCGCGGCGCTGCTGCGCGCCTGGGTCGGCGAGCAGATCGGGCCCATCGCCCGGCCGCGCGATGTGTACATCGTGAACGAGCTGCCGAAGACCCGCTCGGGCAAGATCATGCGGCGTCTGCTGCGCGATGTGGCCGAGGGCCGGGAGGTCGGCGACACCACGACCCTGGCCGACACCATGGTCATGAGCACCATCACGCAGCAGGTCAAGTAGCCCCTGCGCGAAGCGGCCCCTCTCCGGATTCCGGGAGGGGCCGCTTCGTCGAAGGTCAGGCCAGGATGAACGCGACCTCGACCTCGACGGGAGTGTCCAGGGGCAGCACGGCCACGCCGACCGCGGCGCGGGCGTGCTTGCCCGCGTCGCCGAAGATCTCGCCGAGCACTTCGCTGGCCCCGTTGATCACACCGGGCTGGCCCGTGAACGACGGGTCGGATGCCACGAAGCCGCCCACACGCAGCACGCCGGCGATGCGGTCGACCCCGCCGGCGGCGGAAGCGGCGGCGGCCAGCGCGTTCAGCGCGCAGGTGCGGGCGTAGCCCTTTGCGGCATCCGCGTCGACCTCCGCGCCGACCTTGCCGGTCTCGGGCAGCGCGCCGTTCACGAACGGCAGCTGACCCGAGGTGTACACGACGCCACCGTGCACGACGGCGGGGACGTACGCGGCCACGGGGGCGACGACGGCGGGAAGCTCGATGCCGAGCTCCTCAAGGCGGGTGGCGATGCTCACTGGGTGTCTCCCTTCGACTCACTGCGTTCGCTCAGGACATCGCCTTCGAACTGACGAGCTGCTTCAGCAGCGGCGGCGAGGCCGGCATTGGCCGTGGAATCCTGGGTGACCGGCCGCTTGAAGTAGGCGACGAGGCCGCCCTCGGGGCCCTGCACGACCTGCACGAGCTCCCAGCCCTGCTTGCCCCAGTTGTTGAGGATCGCGGCGGTGTTGTGAATCAGCAGCGGCGTGGTCAGATACTCCCACGTGGTCATGGCACTCCTGCGTGTCGTCGACGGCGGCGAGGCCGGACGTCGAGGCTTCTATTCAGGGAACTCCCCTAGCATCAAGCGTATGCCTCAAACGAAACGCACGGTGAAGGGTGTGCTCGGCGGGCTGCTGGGCCTGGTCGGCCTGAGCGCCGTCGCCGGTGTGCTGGCGACTGCAGCCGTCACCCCCGCCATCGCCATCGCCGGGGTCACCGGCTCCCAGGCCCTGTCGATCTTCGAGGACCTGCCCGACAGCCTCACCCCGGGCACTCCGATGGAGCCGACGATCTTCTACGCGACCGGCGACAACGGCAAGCCTTTCCAGCTCGCCAAGTTCTACGAGCAGAACCGCGTTCCGGTGACCTTCGACCAGGTCTCCCCGCTGCTGTACGACGCACTGCTGTCCAGCGAGGACAAGAGCTTCTACGAGCACGGCGGCATCAATCTGGGATCCACCGCGAGCGCGCTCCTCGACTACGTGAAGGGCACGTCCTCGCGCGGCGCGTCGACGATCAGCCAGCAGTTCGTGAAGAACGTGCTGATCCAGGAGTGCGAGCAGGAGACGTCCCCCAGCGATCCCGACTACTCGGAGAAGCTCAACGCCTGCTGGACCGATGCGACGCAGGCGAGCGGCGCGGAGGGCATCGAGCGCAAGCTGCAGGAGATGCGCTACGCCATCCAGATCGAGAAGGACTACTCGAAGAACGACATCCTGCTCGGCTATCTGAACGTCGCCAACTTCGGAGGCCAGACCTACGGCATCGAGGCCGCCTCCAACTACTATTTCGGCACCACCGCCAAGAAGCTCACCCTCGACCAGGCCGCCACCCTCGCCGGCATCGTGCAGAACCCCAACCGGTTCCGCTTCGACAAGAAGAAGGGCAGCTGGACCGACAGCACGGGCAAGGTGCGCAACACCGAGGAAGACGGCTACGCCGACACCAAGCTGCGCCGCAACTACGTGCTCGACCGCATGCTGGCCGACGGCAAGATCACGGAGAAGCAGCATGAGGACGCCACGGCACTCCCCATCACGCCGAACATCAAGCCGAGCACGCAGGGATGCCAGGCGGCCGGAGATCAGGCGTACTTCTGCCAGTACGTGAAGGAAGTCATCGAGAACGACGAGGCGTTCGGCAGCAGCGACGCCGAGCGGGCCGACACGCTGCGTCGCGGAGGCCTGAGCGTGTACACCTCGCTCGACATGCGCGTTCAGCGCCCCGGCAACGAGGCGATCGACTTCTACGCCCCCGTCTACCTCGAAGGCAAGAGTTTCGGCGCAACCGGAGTGACCGTCGAGGCGGACACGGGGCGCATCATCGCCATGGTGCAGAACACCAAGTTCAATGAGACCGACCGGGCCAACAAGGCCAAGGGCGAGACCGGCCTGGTCTACGCCGCTGACAAGGCGCACGGCAACTCCATCGGCGTCCCCGGCGGATCGACGTACAAGATGTTCACCCTCGTGGAGTGGCTCAAGCAGGGGCACTCCGTCAACGAGGTGCTCGACGGCCGCACGCGCATCTTCAAGGAGTTCACCGTCTGCGGTCAGCCGTTCACGAACAGCGAGCTCGTCAAGAACTTCGGCAACAACCGCGGACGCGTCTCGAACGTGATGGACTTCACGCGCACCTCGCTGAACACGGGCTTCCTCGCCATGGCGCAGCAGCTCGATCTGTGCGAGATCAACAAGACCGCCGCCTCCATGGGCGTTCACCTCGGCAATCTCGCTCCCGTCACGGGAACCCCGACCGACAGCGAGCCGTACAAGGGCAACTACCCGTACGAGACGACTCTGGGGTCCAAGTACATCGCGCCGATCCAGATGGCCGGCGCGTACGCGACAGTCGCCAACAAGGGCATCTACTGCACGCCGCGGGCGATCGACAAGGTGATCGGGCCGGACGGCAAGGAGATGACCCTGCCCGACTCGTCCTGCAAGCAGGTGCTCTCTCCCGAGGTCGCAGCGACGGCGGCGTACGCCCTGCAGGGAGTGATGAACGGCGGAACGGGAGGCCCGGCCAACCCGTACGACGGCACGCCGCTCATCGGCAAGACGGGTACGCACCAGAACGCGGGCACGGCCATGGCCATGTCCAGCACGAAGGCTGCGACCTTCGTCTATGCCGGCAAGATGGATGGCAAGGACTACTACCTCAACCGCGAGTACTTCAACGGCAGACCACTGAACACGGTCCGCTACAACGTCTCGAAGGCTCTGCAGCGCGCCGCGGACAGGCTCTACCCCGGTTCGCGTTTCCCCGAGCCCGACCGCAACCTCATCCGTCGCGTGCTGAAGGATCTGCCCGACGTCGTGGGCAAGTCGGTCGAAGAGGCGACGAGCATCGTCGAAGGCGCCGGCTTCTCCGTGCAGGTGGGCGATCCGGTGGACAGCACCGTCGGCGCCGGTCTCATTGCCGCGCAGACACCGGGCGCAGGTCAGGTTCCCAGCGGCACCACGGTCACGCTGAGCCCGAGCACCGGCAAGGCGCCCGAGAAGACGGTGCCGAACGTCACGGGCGCGAAGTTCAACCAGGCGCGCAAGGCGCTCCAGGACGCCGGGTTCGACGTCTCGGGCGACGGCTGCAACGGGGGCGCCACCGTCACCGGGCAGGACCCGGGTGCCGAGTCGAAGGCGCAACCCGGCGCGACGGTCACGCTCACCTGCCAGCAGGAGGACGATTGAGTTCCCGCAGGTCTGCACACCCGGCCCTCATCGCGCTCGGCGCGGTGGGGGCCGCCGGTGTCGCGGCGGCGGTGTGGGGCATCGGCATCGAACGGTACCTGTTCACCGTGCGCGAGGTCATCGCGCCCGCACTCGCGCCCGGCAGCGCTCCTGTGCGCGTGCTGCATCTGTCAGATGCGCACATGGCGCCCTGGCAGCACCGCAAGCAGGAGTGGCTGGCCTCTCTCGCCGAGCTCGAGCCCGACCTCGTGGTGAACACCGGCGACAACCTCGGCCATCAGGACGGCCTGCGCGGCATCCGCCGGGCCTTCGCTCCCCTGGCCGGCATCCCCGGGGTCTTCGTGCACGGCTCCAACGACGTGCAGGCGCCGTCACCGCGCAATCCGCTGAAGTACTTCGGCGGTCCCTCCCGGCACGTGCGCGGCGCGGTGCTGCTCGACACGGATGCCATGGACGCCTTCTTCACCGATGAGCTCGGCTGGAATGACCTGAACAACGCCGCCGCACGCCTGCAGATCGCCGGGAACACGGTCGACTTCCTCGGCGTGAACGACGCCCATCGCGACTGGGACGAGCTCGATGCACTCCCGGGAGCCCTGTCCGCCCTCGGGAAGCGCCCGGCAGGTGCATCCGCGATCGGCGTGACCCACGCGCCCTACCGCCGCGTGCTGGACCGCTTCGTGGATCTCGGTGCGGATGTCGTCTTCGGCGGTCACACGCACGGCGGGCAGGTGTGCCTGCCGGGATACGGCGCGCTGGTCGCGAATTGTGACATCCCGCTGAAGCAGGCCAAGGGCCTGAGCACGTGGAGCCACGGCGGACGTACCGTGCCCCTGAACGTCAGCGCCGGATGCGGGCACTCCATCTACGCGCCGGTGCGCTTCGCCTGCCGCCCCGAGGCGACGCTGCTCACGCTGACGCCGCGCTCCGCCTGACGCCGATTCGTCGTTGCGCGGCTGCGCATGTAGACTTGAACGGTTGCAAAACGGGGTGTGGCGCAGCTTGGTAGCGCGCTTCGTTCGGGACGAAGAGGCCGCAGGTTCAAATCCTGTCACCCCGACCAGATGTGAGAAGGGACCCGCCTGAGGCGGGTCCCTTCTCACATGTCCGAGGCAGTCCCACAGCCTGCCTCCGATACCCTGGAGCCATCATGAACTCGCCTCGCCTGGTCGCCTTCGATCTCGACGACACGCTCGCCCCGTCGAAGGGGCAGATCGACGATCGCATCGCCGATCTGCTGTGCGCCCTGCTGCAGCGCGTCGAGGTCGCGATCATCTCCGGAGGCAACGAGGAGCAGTTCCGCACCCAGGTGATCGCACGGCTGACCGGTGCCTCGGCATCCGATCTCGCCCGCCTGCACCTGCTCCCCACGTGCGGCACCCGTTACCTTCGCCATGACGGCACGTCCTTCGCCACCGTGTACGCGCACGACCTCACCGATCAGGAGAAGCGCGACGCGCTCACCGCCCTCCGCGAAGAGGCCGAGGGGCTGGGCCTGTGGGAGCGCGAGCCGTGGGGCGAGATCCTCGAGGATCGCGGTTCCCAGATCACCTTCTCGGCACTGGGCCAGAAGGCTCCGCGCGACGCCAAGCACGCGTGGGACCCGACGGGTTCGCGGCGCGCCGCCCTGCGCGATGCGGTCGCCGCCCGTCTGCCCGGACTCGAAGTGCGCTCCGGCGGCTCGACGAGCATCGACATCACCCGCGCGGGCATCGACAAGGCCTACGGCATGCGGCAGCTGACCGAGCACGCCGGCATCCCGCTGGGTGACATGCTGTTCTACGGCGACCGGCTCGATGAGGGCGGCAACGACTACCCCGTGCTCGCGATCGGCGTCCCCTCCGTGGCCGTCGAGGGCTGGGAGGACACCGCCGACCGGCTCGATGGTCTCCTCGCCACGCTGCCCGCGCCCGTCACGCGCTGACCCGCCGCGAAGCCCGCTCTCTGGGCCGGCATCGGGATTCCTGCGGCATCCGTGCTCCCAGAACAGGACGATCCGCGAGGACAGGACGATTCTCAGAGGAAACGTCATGTTCTCGACGTCTGTCCTGTCCTGGGGACGGGGGTCGGATGACGAGGCGTCAGCTCCCGACGACCTCCGACGCCGCTTCCGCGACCGGCACCAGCCGCGAGAGCTGCGTGACGTGCTGGGGCTCCAGCTCGGCGAGCGACGAGACGCCGAGCAGGCGCATCGTGCGCTCGATCTCGGTGCGCAGGATCGCGATCGTGCGGTCCACACCCTGCCGCCCGCCCGCCATCAGGCCGTAGAGATACGCGCGGCCGATGAGCGTGAAGTCCGCGCCGAGCGCGACGGATGCCACGATGTCGGCTCCGTTCATGATCCCGGTGTCGACCATGACGGTGAAGTCGTCGCCGACCGCCTTGCGGACGTGCGGCAGCAGGCGGAACGGGATGGGGGCGCGGTCGAGCTGGCGCCCGCCGTGGTTCGAGAGCACGATGCCGTCGACACCGGCATCCTTCAGTCGCACCGAGTCCTCGACGTTCTGCACGCCCTTGATGACGATCTTCCCGGGCCACAGGTCGCGGATGACGGCCAGGTCGTCGTAGCTGATCGTGGGGTCCATGGCGGCATCGAGCAGCTCTCCGACCGTGCCGCCGGTGGTGCTGAGCGAGGCGAACTCGAGCTTGGGCGTGGTGAGGAAGTCGTACCACCACCACGGCCGCGGGATCGCGTTGATGATCGTGCCCAGGGTGAGCTGCGGCGGGATGCTGAAGCCGTTGCGCTTGTCGCGCAGGCGCGCGCCGGCGACCGGGGTGTCGACGGTGAACTGCAGGGTGTCGAAGCCTGCAGCCGCGGCGCGGCGGGTGAGCTCGTAGGAGATCTCGCGGTCGCGCATGACGTACAGCTGGAACCAGTTGCGGCCGTGCGGGTTCGCGGCCTTCACCCCCTCGATGGAGGTCGTGCCGAGCGTCGAGAGAGTGAACGGGATGCCCGCGGCGGCGGCGGCCCCGGCGCCCGCGGTCTCACCCTCGGTCTGCATCAGCCGGGTGAAGCCGGTGGGCGCGATGCCGAACGGCAGCGCGGACGGCCCACCGAGGATCTCGACCGTGGTGTCGACGGTCGGTGCGGGCTTGAGGATGCCCGGGTGGAACTCGACGTCCTCGAATGCCTGGCGGGCGCGCGCCAGTGAGAGCTCGCCCTCGGCTGCGCCGTCGGTGTAGTCGAAGGCGGCCTTCGGCGTGCGGCGCTTCGCGATCGTGCGCAGATCGTAGATCGTCAGGGCCGCGTCGAGCCGGCGCTTGCGTCCGTTGAGCTCGGGCTTCTTGAACCTCATGAGCTCGAGCAGCTCGACGGGGTTGGGCAGCTGGCGCTGGACCATGTGCGTTCCTCTCTGGACCTTCGGGTCAGTGCTCGCCGGACACGAGCCCGGCCGCGGTGTAGTAGCCGGTGATGTGGGTGCGCACGAGCGCGCGAGCGGCGACGGAGCCACCCGCCTCGATCGCGTCGACGATCTCGTGATGTTCTGCCCGCAGACGCGAAGCCATGGCATCCCAGTCCTCGATGCGGGCCGATCCGTCGAGCACGTACGACTCGATGGCGGTGCGCAGTCCCGCCATCATCGCGGTGATGACCGTGTTGCCCGAAGCGGCTGCGAGCGCGTAGTGCAGCTCGGCGTCGAGAGCGAGGAACTCCGGTGCCGTGAGGCCGTCGTCGTCCATCGCGCGCAGGATGCTGCGCACGCCGCCGAGGTCGCGATCGGGGTCTTCGCTGAGGCGCGCCGCCACCGCGTCCTCCAGCACGAGCCGGGTCTGCACGACATCCGAGAGCGGGAAGCCCTGTGCGGCGACCTGCAGGCGCAGCAGCGCCGACATGCCTCCCGAAGGCGCTGCGATCACGATCGCTCCCGCCTGCGGGCCCGACCCGGTCGAGGTGCGGATGAGTCCCATGACCTCCAGCACACGCAGCGCCTCGCGGACGCTGGAGCGACCCACACCGAGGTCGGCGGCGAGTTCGCGCTCCGCCGGCAGCCGGTCGCCGGGACCGAGTGCCCCTTCGATCAGGTCGCGCTCGATGCGGGCCAGCACGGTGCGCCAGGCACGCTGCGTGCCGGTGCGCGCATCGGCTCCCGTCGGCTGCTCGAGCATCCGTCCTCCTGTGGTCTGACCACAGATTACGCCGTGTGGTCAGACCACGCAAACGCACGCTCAGGCGAGGACGCCGTCGGACTCCTCGAGGTAGCAGTTGCCGCACAACGACTCGTAGGTCACCGCAGCCCCGTCGATGGCGACCTGATCCCCGTCGAACACGAAGCGCCCGTCGGCGACACGGCCGTTGAAGACCGCCTTGCGCCCGCACCGGCAGATCGTCTTCAGCTCCTCGAGGGAATGCGCGATGGCCAGCAGCCGGGCGGAGCCCGGAAAGGCGTGCGTGCGGAAGTCGTTGCGGATGCCGTAGGCCATCACCGGGATGCCGTCGAGCACCGCGATGCGGAAGAGGTCGTCGATCTGTGCCTCGGAGAGGAACTGCGCCTCGTCGATCAGCAGGCACGCGACGTCGGCGGGCTCCGTCGGCAGCAGTTCGTCCTCGCTCTCGCGGCGGACGCGCTCGCGCTGCTCGGCGAAGAGGGCCCGGGCGTCGTCGTGCGGGCCGATCAGGAAGTCGACCTCACGGGTCACGCCCAGACGGCTCTCGATCTGCGAGGCGCCCTTGGTGTCGATCTCGGGCTTGGCCAGCAGCACGCGCTGACCGCGCTCCTCATAGTTGTAGGCGGCCTGCAGCAGAGCGGTCGACTTGCCCGAGTTCATCGCGCCGTAGCGGAAGTACAGCTTCGCCACGGTCGCCTCGTCAGGCCGAGAGAGCCAGCGTCGACGCGGTCTCGTCCATGGACTGCGCCGCGACCTCCGGCTTGTCGTTGAGGGTGTCGCCCATCGTCGGGATCAGCTCGCGCAGCGCCGGCTTCCAGCCCGCGTACTGGTCGGGGAAGCAGCGTTCGAGCAGCCCGAGCATGATCGGCACCGCGGTCGAGGCGCCCGGCGATGCTCCCAGCAGCCCCGCGATCGTGCCGTCCTGCGACGCGATGACCTCGGTGCCGAACTGCAGGACGCCACCCTTCTCCGGGTCCTTCTTCATGACCTGCGCGCGCTGGCCGGCCTGGATCAGCGTCCAGTCCTCGTCCTTCGCCGTGGGCATGAACGTGCGCAGGCTGTCGACCTTCTTGCCGTGATTCTTCACGAGCTCACCGAGCAGGTAGGTGATCAGGTCGGGATTCGCGAACGCGACCCGCAGCATCGGCCACAGGTTGTGCGGACGCACCTGCGAGACGATGTCGAGCATCGATCCGTTCTTGAGGAACTTCGGGCTGAACGTCGCGAACGGCCCGAACAGCAGCGAGGACTCGCCGTCGACGACGCGGGCGTCGAGATGCGGCACCGACATCGGCGGGGCTCCGACCGACGCCTGCGAATAGACCTTCGCCCTGTGCTGGCCGACCACGGCGGGATTGCTGGTCTTGAGGAACTGCCCGCCGATCGGGAAGACGCCGTAGCCCTTGATCTCGGGGATGCCGCTGTTCTGCAGCAGCTTGAGAGCCCAGCCGCCCGCGCCGACGAAGACGAACCGCGCCTTGACCTCACCGGGGGTGCGTCCGATCGCCTGACGGTACCTGACCCGCCACGTGCCGTCGCTCTGCCGCTTGAGCGAGCGCACCTCGTGCTCGGTGCGCACCTGCACGCCCGACTCGGCGAGGTGGCTGAAGAGCTGATGGGTGAGCGCACCGAAGTCGACGTCGGTTCCCGAGGGGACCCTGGTCGCGGCGAACGGCTCGCCCTTGCGGCGCTTCTGCATGAGCAGCGGCGCCCACTGGTTGATGACTCGGGAGTCCTCGCTGTACTCGATCCCGGCGAACAGCGGCTGCTTCTTGAGCACCTCGTAGCGCGCCTTGAGGTAGGCGACGTCCTTCTCACCGCGCACGAAGGTCATGTGCGGGGTGGAGTTGATGAAGGTGGACGGCGCGTCGAGCACGCCGCGATCGATGAGCGTGGACCAGAACTGACGGCTCTGCTGGAACTGCTCGTTGATCCCGATCGCCTTGGCCGGATCGAGCGAGCCGTCCTTGCCCTGGGGCATGTAGTTCAGCTCGCACAGCGCGGCGTGACCCGTGCCCGCGTTGTTCCACGGGTTCGAGCTCTCCTGCCCGACGTCGCTGAGTCGCTCGTAGGCGACGATCTTCCAGTCCGGCTGCAGCTCGTGCAGCAGGGTACCCAGCGTGGCGGACATGATGCCCCCACCGATCAGAACGACATCGACGGTTTCGGTCACCCGACCAGTCTAGTCGCCGGGGCGCGGCCCCGATCCCGCGGGAGGGGCTCAGGCGGATGCGGGGACGAGTCGCCTCGTGAGCTCCTCGGCGATCTGCACGGCGTTCAGCGCCGCACCCTTGCGCAGGTTGTCGTTGCTGATGAAGAGCACGAGGCCCTTGCCCTCCGGTGCCGACCGGTCGGCGCGGATGCGGCCCACGAAGCTCGGGTCCTTGCCCGCCGCCTGCAGGGGGGTGGGCACCTCATCGACGACGACGCCGGGAGCGGATGCCAGCACCTCGTACGCCCTGGCCGGGCTGATGTCGTTCGCGAACTCGACGTTGATCGACAGCGAGTGCCCGGTGAAGACGGGAACCCGCACGCAGGTGCCGGCGACACGCAGGTCGGGAAGGCCGAGGATCTTGCGGCTCTCGTTGCGGAGCTTCTTCTCCTCGTCGGTCTCGTTGTCGCCGTCGTCGACGACCGAGCCGGCCAGCGGGATGACGTCGAAGGCGATGGGGGCGACGTACTTCTCCGGCTGCGGGAAGTCCACGGCCGAACCGTCGTGCACGAGCCGGAGCGTGTCACCCTGGGCGAGCACGCCCTCGACCTGGCCGAGCAGCTCCTGCGCTCCGGCGAGGCCCGAGCCCGACACGGCCTGGTAGGTGCTGACGATGAGCCGCTCGAGGCCGGCCTCGGCATGCAGCGCTTTCAGCACCGGCATGGCGGCCATGGTCGTGCAGTTCGGGTTGGCGATGATGCCCTTGGGTCGCTCGTCCATCGCATCCGGGTTGACCTCGCTGACCACCAGCGGGACGTCCGGATCCATCCGCCACGCGCTGGAGTTGTCCACCACGACGGCGCCGGCCGCGGCGAACGCGGGCGCGTACGCGCGGCTCGCGGTCGCGCCGGCCGAGAACAGCGCGATGTCGATGCCCGAGGCATCCGCCGTCTCCACGTCCTCGACGATCACGTCCACTCCGCCGAACTCGATCGCCTTCCCGGCCGATCGGGCGGACGCGAACAGTCGCAGCTCGCGGATCGGGAACGAGCGCTCGGCGAGGATCTCGCGCATGACCGTGCCGACCTGGCCGGTCGCGCCGACGATGGCGATCGAGAATCCTGAGTCGGAGATACGGGTCATGTGGGGTCCTTGGCGTGGAGACGGGTGCGCCAGGCTCAGCCCCAGGTGCGGATGCTGCGCCTGGCGCCGATGTCAGGGTTGCGGTGAGTCTACCCGTTCGCCGCGGGACGCGGATCCGCCGTGACGTCGGCCGTCCCCGGGCCCCACTCACGGATGTCGGCGCAGACCACGGATGTCGGCGCAGCGCACAAATCTGCGCCGACATCCGTTGGACGAGCCGACATCTGTCGTTGATCCGGCGGGCCGAGACCCACCGGCAGGCTTCCCGGGTCGGATCAGCGCCCGGTGCCGGCGTGCACGACGGCCTCGATCTCGCTGTCGAGACCGTAGGCGGCGTGCACGGTGCGGGCGGCATCAGCGAGGTCGTCTCCGCGGACGACGACGGAGATCCGGATCTCGGATGTGGAGATCATCTCGATGTTGATCCCGCCCTCGCTGAGCGCCTCGAAGAGGATCGCCGAGACGCCGGAGTGCGTGCGCATGCCGGCGCCGACGACCGACAGCTTGCCGATCTGGTCGTCGTGCAGCAGGTTCTCGAATCCGACCTCGGACTGCTCGGCGGCGAGCGCCTTGAGCGTCGCGGGGGCGTCTGCCTTGGGCAGTGTGAAGGAGATGTCGGTGCGGCCGGTGGATGCCGCCGACACGTTCTGCACGATCATGTCGACGTTCGCACCCGACTTCGACACGATCTTGAAGATCTCGGCAGCCTTGCCGGGCACGTCGGGCACGCCCGCGACCGTGATCTTGGCCTGGCTGAGGTCGGTGGCGACGCCCGCGACGATGGGTTCTTCCATTGCTGCTCCCTCGGATCCGCGGGGGTTCTTCATGCCCTCGCCCAGAACGTAGGTGCCCTCGGCCGACGAGAACGTCGAACGGGCGTGTATGAGCACGCCGTGGCGGCGTGCGTACTCGACGGCGCGGATGTAGAGCACCTTCGCGCCGTTGGCCGCGAGCTCGAGCATCTCCTCACTGGAGACGTGGTCGAGCTTGCGCGCTCGCGGGATGACCCGCGGGTCGGCCGTGAAGATGCCGTCCACGTCGCTGTAGATCTCGCACACGTCGGCGTTGAGAGCCGCCGCGAGCGCGACGGCGGTGGTGTCGGACCCGCCCCGGCCGAGGGTGGTGATGTCGCGGGTGTCGCGGTTGAAGCCCTGGAAGCCGGCGACGATGACGATCGCGCCCTCGTCGAGCGCCTCGCGCAGTCGCACGGGGGTGACATCGACGATGCGCGCCTTGCCGTGATGCGAGTCGGTGATCATGCCGGCCTGGCTGCCGGTGAACGAACGCGCCTCGAAGCCCATGGAGTGGATGGCCATGGCCAGCAGCGCCATCGAGATGCGCTCACCGCTCGAGAGCAGCATGTCCAGCTCGCGGGGAGCCGGGATCGGGGCGACTTCGTGAGCGAGGTCGAGCATCTCGTCGGTGGTGTCGCCCATGGCGCTGACGGCGACGACGACGTCGTGTCCGGCACGACGGGTGTCGACGATGCGCTTGGCGACGCGCTTGATGCTCTCCGCGTCGGCGACGGACGAACCGCCGTACTTCTGCACGATCAGGGCCACGATCACTCCCGGGTACGGTGGGCGGATCCGCCCACGCACATTCTACGGATCGGGGCCATTCCGTTCCGGACATGTGACGCGCTCTGAGGCACACCACCGGGCGACTCGAGAGACGAGAGGTAGTGTGCTTCTATGTCGAATGCACTCCGACGAGTCGTGGCAAGCGGTTTTCGTTCTCTTCAGAAGGTCGATGTGAGGTTCGGTCCGTTCTCGGTGCTCGTCGGCCCTAACGGCTCGGGCAAATCCAACCTTCTGAAAGTGCTCTCCTTCATCCGCGACAGCGCTCGGTTCGATCCGTCGCAGGCGATCAGTCTTCTCGGGGGGTTCTCGCACGTTCTTCGCCAGGACGGTCGGCAGGGAACCGTGAGCCTCTCCATCGAGGCGGTGGTCAGCGAGTTCGCCAGCAGCAACGCCCTCGACAAGTACACGCTCAACCTCACGGAGTCGGCCGACGGAGACATCGAACGAGACGAAGAGCTGCTGTACAAGAGCGTGCGCGGCCGGGGCCGACGCCAGATCATCCGCGCACAGGGTCTGGACGTGTCGATCGACGACTTGCAGCAGAAGGCGGGAACTCGCCAGCAGTTCCTTCGCCTCGCTTCGGACAGCGTGTCCGCGCTCGGGACGATTGCCCGCCTCGACGAAGGCGGGCTGGGATCAGGACCTCGTGACTTCTTCGAGTTCCTCTCGACTGTTCGCTACCTCGATCCCGATGTGAATGCCGCACGCACGCCATCGCGCATGAATCGTGCCGAGCTTCACGATGACGCGAGCAACCTGGCAAGCGCTCTCTACGCATTGTCGGAGGCGTCCCCGGATGCATTCGATGCCCTGCAGCGCGACCTCGCGCGGTGCCTTCCCGGGATGGAGTCCCTCGGGTTCGGCGTCATCGGAGGTGCGGCTGCTTCCATCGTGGTTCAGTTGCAGGAGCGGGGAGTCATCCAGCCGATCGAACTCGCTGACGCCTCTTTCGGCACGGTTCGCCTGCTCGCCCTGCTCACGGCGCTGCATGATCCCGCACCTCCCCAGCTCACGATCATTGAGGAGATCGACCACGGGCTGCATCCTTACGCGCTGGATGTGCTCGTCGAACGCATGCGCGAGGCCTCGTCACGGACGCAGATCATCGTCGCCTCGCACTCTCCGACGCTTGTCAATCGGCTGCGTCCGGAAGAGATCATCATCTGCGACCGCGACCCGGACACCGGGGCTTCGATCATTCCGGTCGTCGATTCCGCGGACGTCGCCGACGCCGTCGCCGACTCGGAATGGCGACTTGGCGAGCTCTGGTTCTCCGGGGCTCTCGGAGGCGTGCCGGCTTGAGTCAGAAAGCGCGCCAGAACGCGTCGGACCGAAACAGGCAGCCCGAGGTTCTGATCTTCGCGGAGAACAAGAACGACTCCGATGCGATTAAGTGCCTGGCGGAATCGTTGAACCCGTCAATGCGTGTGCGGCTTGTCGTGCAAAGAGACCCCACCTCGCTGACTCGTCATGCCCAGGAACGAGCTGTCAGGAGCTGGATAGACCGGATCGCGGGTGCGGTTCACGCCCGCACAAGACTCGCGACGGTCGTCGGGGTGCTCGTGCATCAGGATTCAGACGGTCCAGATCCTGACGGCAGGGTCGCGAAGGCGCTGGGAGAGAAGCTCAATGCGCTGCTGAAGACGACCAGTCATCCCGTCGTCCCCGTGCAGGAGACCGAGAGCTGGTGGTTTCTTTATCCGGACGCATTCCGCTCGGTCAACCGGATCGCATGGAAGGGTCTGAAGCTGCCGTCCAAGCAGGACACCGACGGCATCATCTCGCCGAAGGAGAGACTCATCCGGCTGACGCGGCCGACAAAGCGCACATACGCGGAAGCCGACTCCCTCGCCGTCGCTCAGCAGATGGCTGACGCCGTCCGACGAGGCGAATCTCCGCTGAACCATTCAGCTTCTTGGTCAAGATTCGTGGCACTGGCGAGATCACTCTGACATGAGGCCGGCGTCCGCGGCGCGGGCCCGAACCCGTCCGCCCGTGGCCGCGAGCCAGCATCCGATCAGCACGATCGGGAACCCGATGAGCAGGCCGGGCGTGACCGGCTCGGCGATCAGGGCGGTGCCCAGCACGATCGCGACGATCGGGTTGATGTAGGTGAACAGCGGAGCACGCACGGGCCCGACCTCGCGGATGAGCGCGAAGAAGGCCACGAAGGCCAGCGCGGTGCACACGACGCCGAGGAGCCCGAGGGAGATCGTCGAGCGCAGGGTGGGGACGTCGTGCTGGGTGAGCAGGGCCGCGGGCAGGTATCCGATGCCGATCGCGAACAGGGCGAGGGTGATGGTGCCCAGGGACGGTACGTCCTTGAGCTTGTGCGCGATGATGAACGGCGCGATCGCGTACATCACCGCGGTGAGCAGGATCTCGCCGATAGCGAGCATGCTCGCCGGTTCGTGCGGGAACAGCCCGGGTCCGGCCACGACGACGCCGACACCGGCGAAACCGAGGAGCAGGCCGCCCAGGCGCACGGGCGCCAGGGCCGAGCGGTCGCCGCGCAGCAGTGCGATGACCACGGCGAACAGCGGCACCGTGGCCACGAGCAGGCCGGTCAGCCCGGAGGGCAGCTGGGTCTCGGCGTGGCTGAGCAGCAGGAACGGTCCGGCCATCTCGACGAGGCCGAAGGCGAGCACCCAGGGCCAGTGCTTCCACGCGGCTCTGAGTGCACCACCGCGCAGGGCGAACGGCAGCAGCAGCAGCGCCCCGAGCAGCGTGCGGCCCGCGACCACGGCGGGAGGCGAGAAGGAGGCGACCGCCTCTTTGATGAACAGGTAGGTGATGCCCCAGACGAACGCCATGACGGCGAAGAGGATCCAGCCTTTGCGCCCGAATCCTCCGTGCTCCGCGTTCACAGCCGCCGGCGGCCCTCGAAGGCGCGCCCGAGGGTCACCTCGTCGGCGTACTCGAGATCGCCACCGACGGGCAGTCCGGATGCCAGCCGCGACACGGTGATGGACATGCTGGTCAGCAGCCTGCTGAGGTAGCTGGCGGTGGCCTCGCCCTCGAGGTTGGGGTTGGTGGCGAGGATGACCTCCTGCACGGTGCCGTCGGCGAGGCGGGTCATCAACTGCGCGATGCGCAGATCGTCGGGGCCGATGCCGGCGATCGGGCTGATGGCCCCGCCGAGCACGTGGTAGAGGCCGCGGAACTCGCGGGTGCGCTCGATGGCCGAGACGTCCTTGGCGTCCTCGACCACGCAGATCAGCTCGGCGTTGCGCCGCGGGTCGCGGCAGATCGCGCAGCGGTCCTGCTCGGACACATTCCCGCACACCTCGCAGAATCGCACGCGCTCGCGGACCTCGGTGAGAAGCTCCGACAATCGGGCGACGTCGAACGAGGGCGTCTGCAGGATGTGGAACGCGATGCGCTGCGCGGACTTCGGTCCGATGCCGGGCAGCCGGCCGAACTCGTCGATCAGCTCCTGGACGATGCCGTCGTACATCAGTTGAACCTCGTCGGGGGCTGGTAGGGCTCTTCGCGCAGGAACTTCGCACCGAGCACCTGGCGGATCACGGCCTCGCCTCGGCGCTCCACCCCGTCGGGCGCGGATGGCCGGGAGGAGGCGACCGGCGGCCCCGGCGGCGTCGCCGCGGTCGAACGGGGTGCGGCCGCGGGTCGTCCGGCGTCCCGCGGGGCCCGCGCGGCCACGGTTGCCGGCTGCGGTGCGGCCGCCCCGTCGTACATCGGGTCGTAAGGCGGCTCATCGTCGAACGGCGGGTACTCGTCGTCCGGCGGTGCGTCGATGCCGCCGTCGTACGGCGTCCGAGGCGCGGATGCCGCCGCCTCGACCTCGGTCGGCTCGTCGTCGACCGGGAACTGCGGCTGCACAGCCACGGCCACGGCGACCGCGGTCGCGGTCGCGGATCCGGTCGCCGCGGGCGTCTCGGGCGGGGATGCCGGGATCGGGGCGACCGCCCACTCCGTCACCGCGGACGCGGCCGGGCGCGACGCCGAGGACGAAGCCGCATGCGGGGAGGATGTCGCCGCCCCGCCCGCGCGGCGAGCGCCGGACTGTCCGCTGAGCTGCTCGGGGCCGCTCATCGGATTGGCCCATCCGGATGCCGGCGCATCGTCCGCCGGCCCGGAGGCCGCGCGGGGTGCGGGGCCCGAGGGCGGGGAGCCCTGCGGCGGCGCGGCGCCTCCCCCGCCCCCGGAGGGCGGAAGCGGGGCCGGCCGGTACTTCACGGTGACGCCGAGCTCCTGCTCGATCGCCGCGCGCAGGTGGTCCGAGGGGCCCTGACCGGGTGTGGTGCCCTTGAACTTCGGCACGTCGGCGGGGCTGGCGAACCCGAGAGTCAGCACTTCGCTGTCACGGTCGTAGGCGAGGGGCTGCGTGCCGGTCGCGATCAGCCAGGACGCCCTGCTGATCGACTCGAGACGGGTGAGCACAGCGGGCCAGGATGCCGCGAACCGGTCGAAGTCGACCGGTCCGGCGGGAGCCTGCGGCGCGGTGCTCGCTTCGGCGGACGGCTCGACGGCGGGGCGTGAGCCGGAGCCGGATGCCGTGGCCGCCGTCGCGGGGGCCTGACGCTCGGGATCCTCAGCCGCGACGCGCGGCGCCGAGATGCCCGAAGCGGCTGCGGCGGACGCCGGGTCGGCGCCCGACGCCGGCGCAGTGGCCGCGGCAGGGCCGGCGCCCGCGGCAGCGCCGGTGTCCGTGGCCGGAGCGGTGCCCGAGACCGGAGCGGCGGCCGGGGCCACCGGGGCGCCGGAGGTCGCGGGCTCCCGGGACGGCACCGCCGCGGACGCCGTCGCCGCCGTCGACGATGCCGGCACGGAAGCCACGGCGGGAGCCCCGGCGAGCACACGGGCGACCATCAGCTCCAGGTGGAGCCGGGGCGAGGTCGCTCCGGTCATGTCGTCGAGCGCCTGGCTGACGAGGTCGGCGGTGCGCGAGAGCCGCGCGGCGCCGAAGGTGCTCGCCTGCGACAGCATCCGCTGCAGCTCGTCGGCCGGCAGCCCGCGCAGCACGGCGGATGCTCCCTCGCCGACCGCTTCGATCACGATCAGGTCGCGCAGGCGCTCGAGCAGATCGTCGACGAAGCGCCGCGGGTCCTGCCCGGTCTGCACGACGCGGTCGACGGCGGGGAACGCGGCCGCGGCGTCGCCCCCGGCGAGCGCCTCGACGATCTCGTCGAGCAGCGCGGCGTGCGTGTAGCCGAGCAGCGACACGGCCCGCTCGTAGGTCACGTGGCCGTCGTCGGATCCGGCGATGAGCTGATCGAGCAGCGAGAGCGTGTCGCGCGGCGAACCGCCGCCGGCTCGCACGACGAGCGCGAGCACGCCCTGCTCGACGCGGACGCCCTCCTCGGCGCAGAGCTTCTCGACGTACTCGAGCATGGCGGCCGGGGGCACCAGCCGGAACGGGTAGTGGTGCGTACGCGAGCGGATGGTGCCGAGCACCTTCTCGGGCTCGGTGGTCGCGAAGATGAACTTGACGTGCTCGGGCGGCTCCTCGACGAGCTTGAGCAGAGCGTTGAACCCCTGCGGGGTGACCATGTGCGCCTCGTCGAGGATGAAGATCTTGAAGCGGTCGCGGCTGGGGGCGAACGTCGCCCGCTCACGCAGATCGCGAGCGTCGTCGACGCCGTTGTGGCTGGCCGCATCGATCTCGACCACGTCCAGCGAGCCGCCGCCCGCACGAGACAGCTCGACGCAGCTCGGGCACGTGCCGCACGGGGTGTCGGTGGGGCCCTCCGCGCAGTTCAGGCAGCGCGCCAGGATCCGGGCCGAGGTGGTCTTCCCGCATCCGCGCGGGCCGGAGAACAGGTATGCGTGGCCCACGCGGTCTCCGCGCAGTGCGGTCATGAGCGGATCGGTCACCTGGGACTGGCCGATCATCTCCCCGAAGGTCTCGGGCCGGTAGCGGCGGTAGAGGGCTGTCGTCACCCGTCCAGCCTACGGCGTACGGCCGACATCGCGCGGGCCGCCGGGATCAGTCCTCGTAGATGCCCAGGATCGGGATCGACGTCGTCGTCACCGGCACGGTCGGCGACATCAGCGTGCCGTCGTCGCGGCGTGCGTCCTCGAACTGGCGCAGCGTCGGACGCCCCTCTCGAACCGGTCCCTGTCCGGCGAGTGTCGCCACAACCGGCTCGCCGACGGCCGCCCGGTACGCGTCGCCGCGCACCGAGAACTCCACCGGCTCACCGGCGCGCACCTCGAGGTGCAGCGCGTGCGCGGTCACGGTGACCGCGACCTGCGAACCGCGCCACTGCAGCGAGTACGACAGCTCCGGCCAGTCGGCCGGCAGCCGCGGGTCGAAGCTCAGCTCACCGTCGTGGTCGCGCATGCCTCCGAAGCCGCTCACCAGTGCCGTCCACACGCCGCCCGCGGACGCCACGTGCACGCCGTCGGAGGCGTTGTGGTGCAGGTCGCCGAGATCCACGAACAGCGCCTGCTCGAAGTACTCGCGAGCGAGGTCCCGGTAGCCGACCTCTGCCGCCATGATGGACTGCACGACCGCCGAGAGGGTCGAGTCGCCCGTGGTCAGCGGGTCGTAGTAGTCGAAGTCGGCCAGCTTCTCCTCGGCGCTGAAGTGGTTGCCCTGCAGGAACAGCGCCAGCACGACGTCCGCCTGCTTGAGCACCTGGAAGCGGTAGATCACCAGCGGGTGGTAATGAAGCAGCAGCGGCCGCTTGTCGGCGGGGGTGCCTTCCAGGTCCCACACCTCGCGCTCGAGGAAGAGCGAATCCTGCGGGTGGATGCCCAGCGACTCGCTGAAGGGGATGTGGATGGCCTCGGCCGCCCGCTCCCACGCATCCCGCTCCCCCGCATCCAGCCCGGTGCGCTCGACGAGCGCGGCGTACGCCGCCGGGTCCTCGTGAGCCATCTCGCCGACGATCCGCGCCGCGAAGCGCAGGTTGTACCGGGCCATCACGTTCGTGAAGAGGTTGTCGTTGACGACCGTGGTGTACTCGTCGGGCCCGGTGACGCCGTGGATGTGGAACGTCGAGTCGCCATTGGTGCCTCGCCAGAAACCCAGCGTCGCCCACAGTCGCGCGGTCTCCACCGCGATGTCGGCGCCCTCGCGGCGCAGGAACTCGTCGTCTCCCGTCGCACGCACGTACTTGCCCAGCGCGAAGCTGATGTCGGCGTTGATGTGGTACTGCGCGGTGCCGGCGGCGTAGTACGCCGACGCCTCCTCGCCGTTGATCGTCCGCCACGGGAACAGGGCACCGGCCTCGTTCAGCTGCGCCGCACGACGCCGCCCGGCCGGCAGCATGAGCACCCGCGCGCGCAGCGCGTTCTTGGCCCACTGCGGCGAGGTGTAGGTGAGGAAGGGCAGCACGTAGATCTCGGTGTCCCAGAAGTAGTGCCCGCTGTATCCGGATCCGGTGAGCCCCTTGGCCGGCACCCCCGTGCCGTCCGCGCGCGAGGCCGCCTGCGCGAGCTGGAACAGGCACCAGCGGGTCGCCTGCTGCAGGTCGTCATGACCGGGGATGCGCACATCGGAGCGCTCCCAGAAGGCGGTGAGCCACTCCGCCTGGGCGCGGAACATGGCATCCACCCCTTCGACCCCGACGCGGTCGAGGGAGCGGCGGCAGCGGTCCACCAGCTCGCGCGGCGGCACGCCGCGCGAGCTGTGGTAGCTGACGATCTTGCTGATCCGGATCGGGACACCCGCCTTCGCCTGCACGCGGAAGACGTTCTTCGCGATGTCGGGCTCGATCAGGGTGCGCATGCTGTAGTCGTTCTCGGTCTCGACGACGTGGTCGGCGACGACGGCGACCGTCATGCCCGAGTCGGTCACGCGGTACGACAGCGCGGAGCGCAGTCCGTCCTGCCAGTACTCCACCGGCTGCAGCACGCGCTCGGTGATCCTCTCCGCCTTGCGGGGATCGAAGCCCGCCTTGCGCTCGGACTTCGAGGCCATCGGGTCGCCCGCGTAGATGCCGGCGCCGTCCTGCCGGTTCAGCAGCTGGCAGCTGATGGTGACGGGAGCGTCGGCGTTCTCCACCGTCACCTCGAGCCGGAGGGTCGCGAGGTGACGTTCGTCGAAGCTCACGATGCGCTCGTCGCGCATGCGCACGCGCTTGCCCGAGGGCGTGACCCACACGACCGTGCGCTCCAGCACGCCGGTGCGCATGTCGAGCACGCGCGAGTACTCGTGGATCTCCGTCTCGTCGAAGCTCAGCGGCTCGTCATCGATGTAGACGCGCATGACCTTCGCGTCCGGCGCGTTCACGATGGTCTGGCCGACCTCGGCGAAGCCGTAGGCCTGCTCGGCGTGCCGGATGGGCCACGTCTCGTGCAGCCCGTTGATGAAGGTGCCGTGCTCGTGCGCACCGCGTCCCTCGATGTGGTTGCCGCGCAGGCCGAGATATCCGTTGCCCACCGAGAAGATCGTCTCGGAGACGCCCTCTTCGTCGTAGGCGGTCTCGATCAGGCGCCAGGGATCGGCGGGATAGCGGTCGCGGTCGATCATGCGTTCTCCGGTGCGGTCGGGTGAGTGCAGAGTGAAGGGATGTCAGTGCGAGGCGCCGGCGAGCAGACGCGAGAGATCATCGACGATACCGGTCGCGCCGGCGGCGCGCAGGGCCTGCGGACCCGCACCGCGATCGACGCCCACGACGACGGCGTATCCGGCCGCCGCGGCCGAGGCGACTCCCGCGACGGCATCCTCGACGGCGACCGCGACGGAGGGCTCGACGCCGAGCATCCGGGCGCCTTCCGCGAACATGTCGGGCGCGGGCTTGGAGGCCAGGTGATCGCGCTCGGCGACCACGCCGTCGACGACGACCGTGAAGAAGTCCCGGATGCCGGCGCTGCCGAGCACCTCCTGAGCGTTCTTCGAGCTGGAGACGACTCCCATCGGCACCCCGGCGGCGCGCAGCTGCTCCAGCAGCGCCAGCGATCCGGGAAAGGGCGCGATGCCCTCGCTGCGCAGCGCGGCGGCGAAGGCGGCGTTCTTGCGGTTGCCGATGCCGCAGACGGTCTCGGCCTGCGGCGGGTCGGTGACCTCGCCCCAGGGGATCTCGATGTTGCGGCTGCGCAGCATGCTCGCCACGCCGTCGTAGCGCTTCTTGCCGTCGACGTACGCGAAGTAGTCGGCATCGCTGTACGGCTCGGTCACGCCCCAGCGCGCGAGGACGTCGTCGAACACGTGCTGCCAGGCGCGCATGTGCACCTCGGCGGTGGGGGTCAGCACGCCGTCGAGATCGAACAGCACGCCGGCGGCGCGGTGCAGATCGGGAAGTGTTTCGGACACGGAACCTCCAGGAGCGGGTCTCCAGCCTAATGAAGATGCGGCGTGCGCACGGGCTCAGATCACGGCGAGTGTCTGCCGGGCGATCTCGAGCTCCTCGTCGGTGGGAACCACGAGCACCTCGACCGCGGAGTCGTCGGCCGAGATGCGCCGGATACCTGCGGCGCGCTCGGCATTGCGAGCGGGGTCCAGCCGCACGCCCATGAAGCCCAGCGTCGACAGCGCGTCGGCGCGGACGTCGGCGGCGTTCTCACCGACGCCCGCCGTGAACGAGATCACATCGACCCCGCCGAGCTGGGCGATGTACGCGCCGGCATAGGCGCGGAGCCGGTGGATGTAGACGTCGTAGGCGAGGGTCGCCGCGGTCTCCCCCGCCGCCCTGCCCGCGAGGATGTCGCGCATGTCGCTGTGGCCCGCGAGTCCCAGCAGACCGCTGCGCTTGTTGAGCAGTGCGTCGAGCGCGTCGGCATCCATCCCCGCACGCCGGGCGAGCTGCAGCTGCACGGCCGGATCGATGTCGCCCGAGCGCGTGCCCATCACCAGCCCCTCCAGAGGGGTGAAGCCCATCGAGGTGTCCACCGATCGCCCGCCGTCGACAGCGGTCGCCGAGGCCCCGTTGCCGAGATGGAAGACGATCTGCCGCAGCCCGGCGGCCGGGCGGCCGAGGAAGCCGGCGGCGGCCTCGGAGACGTACTTGTGGCTGGTGCCGTGGAACCCGTATCGGCGGATGCGGTGCTCGCGGGCGATCGCGGCGTCGATCGCGTACGTGTACGCGGCCGGCGGCAGGGTCTGATGGAAGGCCGTGTCGAAGACGGCGACGTGGGGGATGCCGGGGAATGCGGCCTTCGCGGCGCGGATGCCGGCCAGGTTGGCGGGGTTGTGCAGCGGCGCGAGCACCGCGAGGTCCTCGATGTTGATCTCGACGAGCGGGGTGATCGGGGTCGGCTCGAAGAAGCGGGCGCCGCCGTGCACGACGCGGTGCCCCACGGCGACGGGCGGATGCTCGGAGAGCTGCGGCCCGTGCTGCGCGAACTGGTCGAGCATGACCGCGAACGCCGCATCATGATCGGCGATCGGGCGCTCCTCGGCGTGCGTGGCGGCGAGCAGGGTCGGTGCCGGCTCGCCCGCCTCGGCGACCACCCGGACGGTATGGCCGACGGAACCGGATTCCTGCGCGATCCGCTCGATCAGACCGGACGCGAGCTCGGCTCCGCGGTCGGGGTCGATGAGGCTGTACTTCAGCGAAGACGATCCGCTGTTGATGACGAGCACGACGCTCATGCCTGCGCTCCCTGCGCCGCCTGGATCGCCGTGATCGCGACGGTGTTGACGATGTCGCCGACCAGGGCGCCGCGGCTGAGGTCGTTGATGGGCTTGTTCAGGCCCTGCAGCACGGGGCCGATCGCGACGGCGCCGGCGGAGCGCTGAACCGCCTTGTAGGTGTTGTTGCCGGTGTTCAGGTCGGGGAAGACGAACACCGTCGCCCGCCCGGCCACGGCGGAGCCCGGCAGTTTGGCGGCGGCGACCGCGGCATCCGCGGCGGCGTCGTACTGGATCGGGCCTTCGACCGGCAGCCCGGGCTCGCGACTGCGCACCAGGGCCGTCGCCTCGCGCACCTTGTCGACATCCGCTCCGGTGCCGGACTCGCCCGTGGAGTACGACAGCATCGCCACCCGCGGATCGATGCCGAACTGCCGCGCGGTCGCCGCGGAGGAGGTGGCGATGTCCGCGAGCTGCGCACTGGTGGGGTCGGGGATCACCGCGCAGTCGCCGTAGACGAGCACCCGGTCGGCCAGCGCCATGAGGAACACGCTGGAGACGACGTCCACGCCCGGCCGCGTCTTGATGATCTCGAAGGACGGGCGGATCGTGTGCGCGGTCGTGTGCGCGGCGCCCGAGACCATGCCGTCGGCGAGGCCCAGGTGCACCATCATCGTGCCGAAGTACGACACGTCGGTGACGGTGTCGGCGGCCTGCTGCAGGGTGATGCCCTTGTGCGCGCGCAGCCGGGCGTACTCCTCGGCGAAGCGCTGGACGAGCTCGGGATCGGTGGGGCTCAGCACCTGCGCCGCACCGAGATCGAGACCGAGGGTCGCCGCACGAGAGCGCACCTCGTTCTCGTCGCCGAGGATGGTGAGATCGGCGACGCCCCGGGCGAGCAGCACGGCCGCGGCGCGCAGGATGCGGTCGTCGTCGCCCTCGGGCAGCACGATGCGCCTGCGATCGGCGCGGGCGCGCTCGATGAGCCCGTACTCGAACATCAGCGGCGTGACGACGGTCGACTCGGCGAGGCCGAGCTCGATGGTGAGCTCGGTGATGTCGACATGGGTCTGGAACAGACCCAGGGCCCGCTCGTGGCGCTGTGAGGACTCCGCGCTCATCCGGCCGCGGGTGTTCATGATGCGTGTGGCGGTGTCGAACGTGCCGAGGTCGGTGGCGATGATCGGGATGGCGGAGGAGATGCCCTCGAGCAGACGCCCGATCGGCTCGGGTAGCGCGAACGGCCCGTTCAGGACGATGCCGGCGACCTGCGGGAAGGTGCCGGATGCGGATGCCAGCAGCGCGGCCAGCAGCACCTCGGTGCGGTCTGCGGCGATGACCACCACGGCGCCCTCGGTGATGCGCGGCAGCACGTTGACCATCGACATGCCAGAGATCACGACGTCGAAGGCCTCCCGATCCAGCAGTGCGGCGTCGCCCTTCACCAGGCGTCCGTCGACCGCGTGCAGGATGCCGCGCATCGACGGCGCCACGAGGGTGCGGTCCTCGGGGATCGCCCAGACCGGTGTCCTGCGATGCTGGGCGGCCTCGACCTGCTCGATCGTCGCGGCCAGGAAGTCCGGATCGGCTCGGTTGACGACCACGGCGAACAGCTCGGCGCGCTCCCCGGCGAGCTCGGCGAAGGCGAGCGCGGCCAGCTGCCCGACCTGCTCGGGCGTGCGCGCGGTCGTCGTGCCCAGCTGCTCCGCCTGTCGCTGCTGGTCGCGTCCGGAGATCACGAGCATCACCGGTGCGCCGAGATTCGCCGCGATTCGGGCGTTGTAGCCGAGCTCGGCGGGGCTCGCGACGTCGGTGTAGTCGCTGCCGATCACGACGACGGCGTCGCACTGCGCCTCGACGGTCTTGAACCGAGCGACGATCGTCGACAGTGCCGCATCCGGGTCGACGCGCACGTCGTCGTAGGTCACGCCGACGCACTCGTCGTACTCGAGCTGCACTCCGTCGTGGGCGAGCATCAGCTCGAGCACCTCGTCTCGCTCGCCGGAGGAGCGGGCGATGGGCCGGAACACGCCGACGCGCGACGAGACGCGCATCAGCGCGTCCAGCACGCCCAGCGCGATGGTCGACTTGCCCGTGTGCCCCTCGGCGGAGGTGATGTAGATGCTGCGAGCCACCGTCCCAGCCTAGGCGCGCCGCGATGCCGGCGGTGGGCCGTTCATCGCGCGCATTCCCCCGACAGTGCGTCGACGACCTCGCTCGCCTCCTCTTCGAAACGCGCGTAGTGCTCGCGGTCGGAGTTGATCTGCACCCTGTTGATGGCGTGCGAGGGCGACAGCTCCCGCCAGTCGGGAAGCCGCTGCAGACGCGCGAAGAAGCGAGCGGCCGCCGTCTCGGGGTCCATGCGCTCGTCGACGCTGCCCCACCACGCCTGCTGCTGGAACAGTCCGATGCTCGTGGTGCGGCTGCCGTCGGGGTTGGTCGCCCCCGAGGTCTCCCAGTCCCCGTGGTCGATGTTGTGCAGCGAACTCTCCCCCATCGCCGCCATCACGCCGACCACCTGGGCCTCGCGGTCGAGGCCCATCCCCCGGGCGGTGCGGATGATCACGACGGCGTTCTCGAGCTGATCGCCCCGCCAACCGCTGATCCCCTGCCCGGGAAGCTGCGCGGATCGATCGATGCAGGGCACCGTGGGGCGCGGCGCCGTGAAGACTCCGATGATGACGAGGACGGCCGAGAGGGTCACCGCGGCGGATGCCGTGATCGCCGCGACCTTCAGCATCCGCCTGCGCTCCCGGCGACGGCGGGCTCGGCGGCGCATGGTCGCAGCGCGGCTGCGACGCCCGCTCACGCGGGCCGCTCCGCCCGCCTGCCCGGGAACGCCATGAGGCCCCCACCGACGGCGCCGAACAGGTGCGCCTGCCAGGACACCCCCGGGCCGGCGCCGAAGATCCCGGTGAGCATCGTCGCCCCGTACAGCGCGACGACGACCACGGCGATCGCCGCGTAGGCGAGGCGATGAGCGACCCGCCCGGGCGCGAACACCCGCAGCACGACGTATCCGAAGTAGCCGAACACGAGCACGGACGCGCCGACGGTGAGGGTCCCGGGCGCGTTCACCAGCCAGGTGCCCGCGCCGCCGACCAGCGCGATCGCCGCCGTGACGACCCAGAACCGGGCCGCTCCCTCGACGGCGACGAGGCAGCCGAGCACGAGGAACGGCACGGAGTTGCCGATGAGGTGCGGCCAGTTCGCATGCAGCAGCGGTCCCAGCACGAGACCCTGCAGGCTCCCCGGATCCCAGGACCGCAGGCCCCAGCCGGTGAAGGAGCCGGGCAGCACGGCATCCGCGATCTGGATCGCCCACATCACGGCGAGCAGCGAGATCGGCGCGAGCAGGCGCGGGATCGAGGCGGTGCGGGTGGCGGAAGCGGTCACAGCGACGATCCTGTCAGGGGATCCGGTGAGGATGCCGAGGAGCCGACCCGTCCGGGCAGAGAAAAGACCCTCCGCGCACCCGACAGAGCCCGGTTACCCTTGCTACGTTTCCGTCCTGGGGGAATTGGCCTGGATGCCGTCACGCGGAGAGCCGTCGAACAGTCTACCCGACCGCACGCGGGCCGCCGCACGCCTGCGCGGGTTACGATCGAGTTTCGCACCGTCGCGCGGAAGGGGCAGCGCATGCAGGAGCAGACCACCGAGCGGATCGGCGCGGCGCCGGCCGGGCCCGAGCAGATCGACGCGGCACGGTTCGCCGACCAGACGACGCGGATCATCGCCTCGGTCTCGTCAGTGATCGACGGCAAGCCCGAGGCGGTGCGCAGCGCCCTGACCTGTCTGTTCGCCGAGGGGCACCTGCTCATCGAGGACGTGCCGGGGGTCGGCAAGACCATGCTCGCCCGCGCCCTCGCCGCGAGCGTCGACGCGACCGTGCGCCGCATCCAGTTCACGCCCGACCTGCTGCCGGGCGACGTCACCGGTGTCGCCGTCTACGACCCGGTGGCGCGGGAGTTCGAGTTCAAGCGCGGCGCCGTCTTCGCGAACATCGTGATCGCCGACGAGATCAATCGCGCATCGCCCAAGACGCAGTCGGCGCTGCTGGAGGCGATGGAGGAGCATCAGGTCACCGTCGACGGCACGACACACGCTCTGCCGGATCCCTTTCTCGTCGTCGCCACCCAGAACCCTCTCGAGATGGAGGGCACCTACCCGCTCCCCGAGGCGCAGCGCGACCGATTCATGATGCGCATCTCGATGGGGTACCCGGATGCGGCCGCCGAGACCCTGATGCTTCGCCAGCGCGAGCTCTCGAACCCCCTCGCGGCGATCACTCCGGTCACCGATGCCGCCACCGTGCGGCAGCTGATCGCCTGGACCCGGCGGGTGCACGTCGCCGAATCGCTCGAGGAGTACGCGGTCGCGATCGCGCAGGCGACCCGGCAGGATCCCAACCTGCACCTGGGTGCGAGCCCGCGTGCCACCCTGCAGCTGGTGCGCGCGGCCAAGGTGCGCGCAGCCCTCGACGGCCGCGAGTTCGTCATCCCCGACGACATCGCGGACCTCGTCCTGCCCGTCTTCGCGCACCGCCTGCTCGCCGCGCGCGGCGTGCACCGCGCCGGGACGCAGCCGGTGGAGGCGGCCCTCACGCAGATCGTGGCCCGCGTGCCGGTGCCGTTCGCCGGCTCTCGCTGAGGCGCACCGGATGAAGCGCCGACCGCTCACCGCCCGTGGATGGGCGTGTCTGCTCTGCGGTCTCCTGCTCCTCGTCGCCGCCAACGTCGTCTCGGCGCGCCCCCTGCTCTATCCCGCCGTGCTGCTGCTCGCACTGCCGCTGATCTCCCTCGCGATCGTCCGGGTGCCCCGTCGCCGCGGCGCGGTGTCGCGGCAGATCTCCACCGACCTGCTCGCCGTCGGCGAGACCTCGCGCGTCACCGTGCGCTTCGACCTGGTCTCCATCGGCGTCCCGCGCGGCACCTGGCACGATGTGCTGCCCTCGTCGGTGCGCGGACTGGCATCCGGAGAGTACCCGGGCGACTCACTGACCCTGCGCTACGACCTGGACGGCGTGCGTCGCGGCGTCTCGACACTGGGCCCGCTGATGCTGCGCACGGTCGATCCCTTCGGGCTCGCCCAGCGTGAGCAGGCATTCGGTGAGACCCGCACCATCACGGTGATCCCGCAGAGCGTCGCCCTCGCCCCGCTCCCGACCCGCGTCGGCGCCGCTGGAGGCACGGCGCAGACGCGCTCGAGCCGGCTCGGTCAGGGCGCGGACAACCTCATCCCCCGTCCGTACGCCTCGGGAGACTCGCGCCGGCGCATCCACTGGCGGGCGACGGCGCACCGCGGCACCCTGATGGTGCGGCAGGAGGAGGAAGAGGCCAGTCCTGACGCGATGGTCGTGCTCGACCGCGGAGCAGACCGCTGGGCGCGGCCAGGCGACGAGCCCGACCCTGCGTTCGAGACGGCCGTGTCGCTGTGCGCCTCGGCCGCCCTGCGCCTCGAGCACGACGGTTACAGCGTCGACGTCGTGGACAGCGCCGGCATCCTGCTGGGTGCGCTGCGCGGGCATGAGGATGACCGTGAGGAGCTCATGATCGCACTGGCCTCGGTGACGCCCCGAGGCGGGGAACGGGACCTGCGCACCGTCGTCGGCAGCACCCCGCCGGGCCCGCTCGTCGTGATCACCGGCCACCTGACCGTCGAAGCCTCGGAGCGCCTGCACACGGCGGGCGCCGCCGCTCCTCTGCTCTTCGCCGTGACGGCGGACGACGGCGCGCTGGACTCCGCCGCCGCCCGCGGCTGGCTCACCGCAGCGCTGCCCGCGTCGGGCGACATCCCCGCGGCGTGGAGCTCCGCACTGCCGATCTCGACGGCGCGCCATGGCTGAACGCGCACGAGAGGAACGGGGCGCGCGGGAGCGCCGGCGTCCGGTCCGGCCCGCCGGTGCGGCCGCCCTTGCCGGCGTGACGACCCTCGTTGCGATGTCGCCGTACACGGGCACGATCACTCCGGGGGTCTGGACGTTCGTCGTGTGCGCCGTCGTGATCGTCGTGGCGGCCGCGGGCCTGCTCGCCCGGCTCTGGCTGGACCGGGCGCGACCGATCGTGCGCGGCACGCTGGTGCTCGTCGTGCAGCTGACCGCCGCGACCCTCGCGTGCACCGCTCTGCTGGCCGGCGAGAGCGCCGCGTTCGGTCTGGTGCCCACCGCGGCATCCGTGCGCCTCATCGCTGTGCGCGTGGGGAGCAGCTTCCAGGAGATCGCCGACGGGGTCGCACCGATCGCCGCCTCGCTCCCGCTCGCCGCCCTGCTGGGTCTCGCCTTCGCTGTCGTGGCGATCACGATCGATCAGCTGATCGCGCACCGGCTCGTGATCCTCGCCGTGCTGTGCTCGTCGGTCGTCGGCGTGGTGCCGATGCTCGTCTCCTTCGGCGCGGTGAACATCGCCTGGTTCCTGATGCAGGCGATCGTCATCCTGGTGATCCTGCGCTTCGGTGCACGGCACGACCCCCAGGCGCCGCGAGAGGCGTCGTACCTGGTGGCCGGCGCCACCGGGGTGGTCGCTGTCCTGATGTCGCTGGCGCTCGCGCCGGCGCTGCCGGTGGCATCCGCTCTCCCCGGCGCGGGTCCGGTGCTGACGGTCAGCGCCGATCTGCGGCTCGGCGACGACCTGCGCCGGCCGGAGGGCATCGAGGCGCTGACCCTCGTCACCTCGGGCACCGCCGCGCCGTACCTGCGCATGGCGACCCTGTCCCGCTTCGACGGGGACGTCTGGCGGCCCGACCGCCCCGACCGCGTACCGCTGGGTGAGGGGTTCGGCGAGCGCGACTGGGATGAGCGGATCGAGACCACCGAGACCGAGGTGTCCGTGCGGGTGCTGGGCTTCACCAGCGACCGGCTGCCCGTGCCCTACGCCCCCGAGCGTCTCTCCGGTGTGGAGGGATCCTGGTCGGCGGTGCCCGAGAACCGCACCGTGCTCAGCCGCACCTCGGATGCCGCAGGTGCCGACTACACGGTCCGGGCCGCCACCCCCGTGCCCACGCTCGAGCAGATCCGGGCCGCCCCGGCATCCGGCGTCCCTCGCTCCACGCCGCCGGACGACCTGCCGCCCGTCATCGCCGACCTGGCGCGCGAGGTCACGGCCGACGCCGACACCGATTACGACCGGCTGATCGCGCTGCAGGACTGGTTCCGCAGCGAGTTCTCCTATTCGCTGGAGGCGCCCGTCGAAGAGGGCTTCGACGGCACGGGCGCCGAAGCCGTGGCCACCTTCCTCGACAAGCGCACCGGGTACTGCGTCCACTTCGCCGGCGCCTTCGCGCTCATGGCGCAGACGCTCGACATGCCGGTGCGCGTCGTCGTCGGCTACCTGCCGGGGACGGCCACCGACCAGAAGCGCGGCGACGACGTCGTGTACTCGGTGTCGAGCGACCAGCTGCACTCCTGGCCCGAGGTGCACTTCGAGGGGATCGGCTGGGTGCCTTTCGAGCCGACCGCGACGCTGGGCGTGCCGACGTCGTTCGCGGCGTCGTCCACCGACGGAGGCGACGGCGACGGAACGGATGCGCCGACTCCGACGACCGCACCCACCGGCGGCCCGTCCGCCGCGCCGACGAGCACGGCCGGCCCCGACGAGGCCGATGGCGGCGCCGGCACCGCCCCGCAGCAGCGGCTCGACCCGACGCCCGTGATGCTGACGGTGCTCGGCATCCTCGCCGTGCTGCTCCTGCCCGCGCTGGTGCGCGAGGCACGGCGGATGCTGCGGACGGGGCGGGCGCGCTCGGGCGACGCGATGGCGGCCTGGCGTGAGCTGTCGGATACTCTGACAGACCTCGGGCTCGCCGCGGGCGAGGCGCAGACCGCACGTGTGCGGGCGGCGTCGCTGGTCGCCGCCCGCGGCGCCGATCCGGAAGCGCTCGCGCTGCTCGTACACGCCGTCGAGGGTGCCAGCTACGCCCGCAGCGCCACGGATGCCGGAGACCTGGCCCGGCCCCTGCGCGTCGTGCTCACGCAGCTGAGCGCCGTCGTCGACGGCCGGCAGCGGGTGATCGCCCGGCTGCTGCCGGCGTCGCTGCTGCGCCGTGGGGACTGAGGCGAGTCCGACCGGAGCCCGCCTGCGCTCTCACGGGTGGCTGCCTCCGTTCCACAGGGCCTCCGCGATGAGGTCCAGCCGGGGGAACAGCAGGCTCTCGCGCGCCTCGCGGTGCGGCGCGTACTCCGTCCACAGCTGCGCCTGTCCGCCGAGGAAGGCACCGGCGAGCTCGTCGTCGGTCATCTCCGGCACGGCGCGAAAGCGGGCCGCACGCGCCTCGTCGAGGACGATGCCGCAGGCGAAGGGGTTCGTGTCGTCGTCACGCGCGAAGTAGTTGAGGTACGTCCGGGTGTGGTCGGCGGTGATCACCTGCGCCCCTCGACGCGCGGCGGCCACCCCGCCGTCGTCGGCGAGCCAGGAGACCGCGATCGCCTCCTCCGAGAGCACCTCGCCGTCGTACCAGTACAGCGCGGTGCGGCCCCGCCCGCGAAGGCGGGAGGCCGCGATGTCGACGAACCATCGCCGCAGCGCGTCGGTGTCGGGCAGTCCGAGTTCAGCGGCGCGCGCGATGCTGACCGGGTCCTGACGCCAGGTCTCCAGACGCGGCTCGTCGCCGCCGACGTGCACGTGCGTGCCGGGGAAGATGTCGCAGACCTCGTCGAGCACGTCCCCGATGAAGCGCTCCACCTCCGTGGTGGGCGCCAGCAGGTTCGGACCGAGGCCGAACCTCGTCGCGACCGGCAGATCAGGAGCACCGACGCCCAGCTGCGGATACGCGGCGATCGCCGCCTGCATGTGACCCGGAAGATCGATCTCCGGGACCACCGTGACGAACCGCTCGGCCGCGTACGCGACGACGCGCTCCAGATCGGCGCGCGTGTAGTGACCGCCGTGCCGTACGCCGTCATGCCGGTGGCCGTGTCCCCAGTCGTCGTCCGCCCGCGGATCGGGAGCGCCCTCGATCGGCGCGCCTCGGGTCGTCGTGCCGTCGCGCCACGCGCCGATCTCGGTGAGCCTGCTCCACCCGGGAATCGGGATCCGCCAGCCCTGGTCGTCGGTGAGATGCAGATGCAGCACGTTCAGGCGCCGTGCGGCGAGCTGATCGATCAGGACGATCAGCTCCTCGACGGGCACGAACCAGCGTGCCACGTCCAGCATGAGGCCGCGCCACGGGTGCGCCGGTGCGTCCCGGTAGACGTCCGCGGGGTGATCGCCACGACGGATGCGCGTGAGCGCCCGGAACGCTCCCGCGGCCGAGCCGGCCCTGACGACCGTCACGCCGTCCTCCTTTCGGAGCACGTACTCCTCCGGCCCGAGCGCGATGTCCGGACCGAGGACGCAGACGGTGCCGTCCGAGTCGCGCCGAGCGCCGAGCACACCCGACGCGGCGGCCCCGAGCGCGTCCCAGATCTCATCTCCCGCCACGATGGTGAGGTCGGTCGTCATCGCCCGGCCCCGTCCAGAAGCCGCCGGAACGGCACGAGCGCGTCCTGGACGTGCGCCGCCTCGGGGTACCAGACGCGCTCCCACTCCAGCGCGATCGCCCCGGCGTAGCCGATCCTGTCGAGCTCCGCGAGCACTCCCGGCAACGGCACGGCGCCGTCTCCGAGCATGACGGGGGCGAGCTCGGTCGGACTCGCCGCATCCTTCAACTGAACGTGACGCAGCCACGGCGCCAGCGCATCGGCCGTCTCGCGCGGGGACTCGCCGGCGCGCCACGGGTTCACCACGTCCCACAGCGCGCCCGTGCCCGGCGAATCGGCACGATCGAGGATGCCGGCGATGGCCGCTCCGGTGAGGAAGACGTCATGGGTCTCCATCACGATCGTGACATCGGTGCCGTTCACGCGGTGCGCGGCATCCGCGAGACGGGCCGCGGCAACGTCGCGCGACTCGGCGACTCCTTCGACCCCGCCGAACACCCGCACGAACGGCGCGCCGAGGGCTTCTGCGAGCCGCACGTGCTCGACCACCTCCGCCACGGGATCGCCCTCGTCCCGCGCGATGCGCACGTAGGACGCGACGACGAGCGGGGACACCCCGACCGATCGCAGGTCACGGCCGAGTGCCTCGGCATCGGGGATCGACGTCTGCGGGGCGAGCAGCTCGCCGGAGGCGCAGCGGAGCTCCACCACGTCGACGCCCGTGCTCGCGGCGATGCGTGCCAGCTCCTCGACGGAGGCACCGGGAGCGCCCAGAGTGCTGAAGGCTCGAACGCCGGTCATGCCGCGACCCGCTCCGGCAGGGCGATGGCCGCGCCCGCCGCTGAAGCGTCGTACACCGCGAGCGCTGCATCGAGCACGCCGACCGCGTAGTCGACGCCGATGCGCGGCTCGCGCCCGCTGCGTGCCGCCTCGACCAGGTCCTCGATCTGTGCGGTGAAGGCGTGGGCCATCTCGTCCGGCTCGATCGGCACGTGCCCGGTGCGTCGTCCGTCGGTGAACACCTGCACCCCGTCGGTGCGGTCGACCGTGAGCGCTCCCCTGTCGCCGACGACGGTGATCTGCTCCGCGAACCCCAGTCCGGTGCCCGTGACCGTGAGGGAGGCGTGCACGCCGCCGTCGAGCTCGAAGAGCGCTGCGGCATCCGTCTCGACAGCGCTCCCGGGCCGCGCGCTCACCGCCCCGCTCACACGACGGATCCGCGCGTCGGCGAACCACTGGATGCGGTCGATCGCGTGGGTGCCGACGTTCAGCACGATGCCGCCACCTGCTATCGCGGTGTCGAAGAACCATCCGGGGCGCGAGCCCTCGCCGTAGTCGGAGGCGCGACGCTCGATCACCAGGCGGATGTCGCCTATCGCGCCCGCGCGCAGCAGATCGTGAGCGGCGACATGGCTCGGGACGAAGCGCAGCACGTGGCCGACGGCGAAGGTCACAGAGGCCGCCGCGGCGGCCTCGACGAGCGCGGCGGCGTCAGCGCGCGTGGTGGCGATCGGCTTCTCCAGCAGCACGTGCTTTCCCGCTGCGAGCGCGTCGAGGGCCAGCGGCGCATGCAGCGCGTGCGGGACGGTGATGATCACGCCGTCCACGGCAGGGTCTTCGAGAAGGGTCCGGTAGTCGGTGCTCACAGCGGCGCCGTACTCGCCCGCCAGGCGTTCGGCCGCCTCGCGCCGCACGTCGCAGACCGCGGCGACACGATGACCGGCGGATCGAATGGCACGGGCGTGGAGCCCTGCGATGGTGCCGGCGCCCACGATGCCGAACCTGAAACTGTCGATGGCCACGGAGTGTGGTCCTTTCTGGATCATGGGCGTCAGCCCTTAAGCCCTGCGCCGGCGGCTCCGCGCACGAAGTACCGCTGGGCCAGCAGGAACACGATGAGGATCGGCACCAGGCTCATCAGGGCAGCGGCGGTCACCAGCTGCTCGTCGCCCGCGAACTGGCCTTTCAGGCTCTGTACGCCGATGGGCAAGGTGAAGTTCTCCGGCGAGGTCAGATAGATGGTCGGTTCGAGGATCGCGCCCCACGTGGCCATGAAGGTGAACACCGCGAGGGTCGCCACGGCCGGTTTCGCGAGCGGCAGGTGCACACGCCAGAACACCTGCCAGGGGTTGGCTCCGTCGAGCGTCGCGGCCTCCTCGAAGTCCTTCGGGATGCCGAGGAACGTCTGTCGCATGAGGAAGATCCCGAACGGCGTCGCCAGCCAGTAGGGCACGATCAGCGGAAGGAGGGTGTCCAGCCAGCCGAAGGAGTTGAAGAGGATGAAGCTGGGCACGATCGTGATCACGGCCGGAAGCATCATGGTCCCGAGTGCCAGCGTCAGCAGCAGATTGCGCCAGGGAAGCACCATGCGGGCCAGGGCATGGCCCACCATGGAGCTGGTGAGCACGCAGCCCACTACGGCGGCGACGGAGACGATCGTGCTGTTGAGCAGGTAGCCCGCGAAGGGCGCGCGCTCCCAGACCTCGGCGTAGTTCTCCCACACCACGGGACTGGGGATCCACGTCGGAGGAACCTGGATGTACTGCTCCCAGGACTTCAGGGAGTTGCTGAACGCGGCGAGGAACGGCAGCACCATGATGAGCGCACCGGCGATGACGAACGCGTACGCGGGAAGCTTGCGCAGCGCGACACGTCGGCGACGCGCACGCAGCGCGGGACGGGAGAGCACCGTGGAGTCAGGCATAGTGCACCCACTTCTTCTGCAGCCGGAACTGGACCAGGGTGAGCAGCATGATCAGCGCGAGGAGCACCCAGGCGATCGCCGAGGCGTAGCCCATCTGGAAGTACTCGAATCCCTGCCGGTACAGGTACAGCACGCTGAGCTCGCTCGCACCGTTGGGGCCGCCATCGGTCATGACGAACACCTGGTCGAACGACTGCAGGGTCTGGATGATGGTGAGGATCAGCACCAGGAAGGTCGTTCCCGAGATCCACGGAAGCGTGATGTGACGCAGCCGCTGCGCGGCGTTCGCGCCGTCGAGGGTGGCGGCCTCGTACTGCTCCTCGGGGATCGACTGCAGGCCGGCCAGGAAGAGCACCGCCATGTAGCCGACGCCCTTCCACACGGCGACCGACACGAGGACGGGGATGACGAGGTTCGGATCCTGCAGCCAGTCCTGCCTGGGCAGGCCGAGCCACTGCAGCAGCTGGTTCGCGACGCCGAAACGAGCGTTGAAGATCGCGTCGGCCACGAACGCGACCACCACCCACGACGAGATGACGGGGACGAAGTACGCGCCGCGCAGCAGCGCCATTCCCTTGAGCTTCTGGTTCAGCGCGATCGCGAGCAGCAATGCCAGGCCGGTCTGGAGGGGTACGAACAGCACGGCGAAGTACGCGGTGTTCCCCAGCGTCCGCCAGAACATCGGATCGTTGGCGAGACGCACGAAGTTGTCGACGCCCACCCAGCGCGGGGCGTTCACCATGTCGTACGAGGTGAACGCGAACGCGAGGGACGCCAGCAGCGGCCAGGCGGTCAGAGCGATCAGGTGCAGCAGGTAGGGAGAGGCGAACAGCAGCCCCCAGCCCATGCCGCGGCGGCTGCGCCGCCGCGGCTTCGCCGTCGAGGACCCGGGGGCGGGGACGCCAGGAGGCTGTGCCTCCACCCCCGAGTCTGCGATGGTCACGGTCATCGGGATCAGTCCTTCTTGCCGGCCTGGAATCGGTCGATCGACTCCTGCGCCTTCTGCTGCGCATCGGAGAGCGCGTCGCCGACGCTCATCGAGCCCGAGAGCGCGGCCGTGATGTTCTCGCCGATGAAGCCGGTGTACTCGGACCACACGGCGTTCTCGCCCATGTCCTCGGCCTCCTCCATGGCATCCAGGAACGCCTGTCGATTCGCCGGAGCCGTCCCGGCGCTGAGGAAGGTGCTCGAATCGGCGACCTTCGCATTGATCGGGATGCCCTCGCCGAGCGCGGCCCACGCGGTCTGCGGCTTCTCACCGGAGAAGAACTGGATCCACTTCCAGGCTGCTTCTGCTTCGGCATCGCTCGACTTGGCGTTCACCGCCCACGCGTTGACGATCGCGGCCTCGCCGCGGTCGCCGCCGGGGCCGGTGGGCATGCGCACCACGTCGAAGTCGACGTTGCCGGCGATCGCCGACTGCGCGCGAGCGTAGATGCCGAAGGACATCGCCACCGTCTGGTTCGCGAACAGCTCGTGGGGGCTCCCCAGCGACGAGGTGGTCACGACATCGGGCGCGAACCCGGTCGCCGGGTCGATCGCCTCCTGCACCCATTCGAGAGCGGCTGCGGACTCCGGGCTGTCGACCGTGACCTCGGTGCGGCTCTCGTCGACGACGTGGCCGCCGAAGGCCCGGATCTGCGGCCACCAGCTCTCGGTGAATCCCGGAGAGAACGCGCGGAAGCCCCACACCTCCGGAGTGCCGTCGCCGTTCGCATCCACGGTGAGCTTCTTCGCCGCCGCGGTGAGATCGTCGTAGGTCCAGTCGTCGGTCGGCGCGTCGAGGTCGGCCTCCTCGAACATGGCCTTGTTGTAGTAGAGCACGGGCACCTGCGCCGCCTGCGGGAACGCCCACAGCCGGCCGTCCGCATCGCGGTGATGGTCGAGGCCCACGTAATCGGCGGCGTCGAGGTCGGCGGCGTACTCGCTCAGGTCCCGCAGGCTCCCTCGCGCGGCGAACTCCTGCACCAGCACGCCGTCCGACAGCCAGACGTCGGGTGCGTTGCCTCCGGCGACCTGCGTGCGCAGGCGCTTGAAGAAGTCGACGTACGGCGCCGCCTGCACCGTGACGTCGATGTCGGGGTTCGCCTTGCTGAACTCGTCGACGAGCGCTCGCATGGTCGTGTCGGCCTCACTGCCGGCGGCCGCGTAGAAGCCGATGGTCAATGCGTCCTGACCGTCGCCGCCGGTACCGGCGGCGCAGCCGGTGAGCGCGAGCGCGGCGACGGTGCCGAGCGCAAGGGTGCGAACGACCCTGGACCGTGAAATGGACATGAGAATCTCCTGTCGGGTGGATGGATGTGAAGCGGATCAGCCGCGGAGGCGGCTGGAGTCGCGGACGGTGATGCGTGGCTGGAGCAGGGTTCGGACGGCTGCGGTGGCTCCCTGAGTCGCGATGCGCCGAAGCAGAGTGTGCGCGGCGAGCCATCCGACCTCGAACTTCGGCGGGGAGACCGCGGTGAGCGGCACCTGCGCGAGGTCGGCGACCTCGTCGTCGTAGCAGACGACGGCGAGATCACCCGGCACGTCGATGCCCTGGGCACTGAGCCTCGGCAGCAGCGCCGTGGCCTCCCTGTCGCCGAGGCAGAAGACGCCGTCGAGCTTCTCGTCCCGCGCGATGCGCGCGTACTCCGCGAGCTCGTCCGGACCCCAGGTCGCGCGCCGCATGACCGCATCGGGCAGAGGCAGGACGCCGAGGTCCGAGATCGCACGCTGGTACCCCCGGAACACCTCCTCGGCGGTGGCGGTGTCGCTGCGACCCATGAAGCCGATGCGTTCGCAGCCCTGCTCCACGAGGTGACGGACCGCGGCGAAGCCGCCGCCGACGACGTCGGTCGCGATGTAGGACAGACTGTCGTCCGGCGCCGCGTCGACGGGGCGCCGCTCGACCAGCACGGTCGGGATGCCGAGACCGCGGATCGCGTCGAGCTGCGCCTCCGCGTCGCCGGAATGCAGGGTCGGCGCGACGAGCAGCCCGGCGACTCCCGAGTCGATCATCTCGGCGATCCGCATCAGTTCGCGATCGTGGTCGTAGTCGCTGGAGGCGAGCATCATCCGCACCCGCGCGGAGCCCGTCGCGCGCTCGATACCGCCGATGATGCTCGGGAAGTAGTAGCTCGTCGACGGCACGATCACGCCGAGGACTCGGGAGCCGGCGTCATCACGGCGAGCCGTCACGTACGTGCCGGACCCCTGCCGGCGCGCGACCAGCTCTTCATCGGCGATGATCTCGATCGCGCGACGGACGGTATTGAGCCCGACCGAGAACTGCTCGGCGAGCGCCTTCTCGGTGGGCAGCCGATCGCCGACGCCCCACTCGCCGGCATTGATGCGAGTGCGCAATTGCGCCGCGACGCTTTCGAAGAGCGTGCGAGCGATTGGGAATGAATTCATTCTCTTTCCTGGGTTCAAAGCGTCGTCGATTCGGAAGGATTCTGTGACCATATTGAGCGCCTCCCTGGAATGTCAACCCGTGATCGGGATATGTTTGCCGAAGTCCCGGAATTCTCCGGGAACATGAATGCCAATTCATTCCCTTTCAAGGAAGGTCTTCTGATGCCCGACATCCCCCTGCGCCGGACAGTCATCGACCGGATCGAGACCTTCGCGGTCCGGCTGCCGACGAAAGGCGCCTTCTCGATCGCCGGCGGCACTGTGACGGCGGCCGGCGAGTCCACCACCCGCGTGCTCGTGAAGGTCAGCGCGGGCGATCACGTCGGCTGGGGGGAGGCGACTCCGACCCCGGCGTGGACGTATGAGACCACCGAGACGATCGTGTCCACCATCGACCGGTATCTCGCCCCTGCGATCATCGGGCTGCCCGCATGGGACCTCGACTCCGTGCATGCGAGGTTCGACCGCGCCATCAACCGCGGTATCAGCATCGGCTCGCCGATCGCGAAGGGCGCGGTGGACATCGCCCTGCACGATCTCATCGGCCGCGCGCTGGGCGTGTCCGTCGGCGTCCTCTGGGGTCAGCGTCGATGCGACACCGTCCAGCTGGGATGGATCGTCAACGCCGACGACCCCCAGCAGGCGGCGGATGCCATCGCTGCCGGCCGCGAGGCGGGCTACGACGCGTTCAAGATGAAGGTCGGGATCCGCGAGCCGTCCACGGACCTCGCCGTGGTCCGTGCCGCTCGGGAGCATGCTCCGCAGTCGCAGCTGTGGATCGACGGCAACCAAGGCTTCACGCTCGACGGTGCGCTGCGGCTCGCACGCGGGATGACCGAGCTGGACGTCGTCGCGTTCGAGCAGCCTCTGCCCGCGAATGCTCTGCCCGCGCTCGGTCGACTGCGCGCGGCCTCGCCCGTGCCGATCGCGCTGGATGAGAGCCTTCGCCACCCCAGCGACCTCATCACCGCGATCCAGCTGGATGCGGTCGACATCGCGGTGGCCAAGGTGCAGCGCAGCGCCGGGCTGCACCTCTCGCGGCGCATGGCGCAGACGGCGGAGGACGCCGGCTTGACGATCATGGGCAGCGGACTGACCGACACCGAGCTCGGTTTCGCCGCGTCGCTGCACCTCTTCTCGGCCTTCGGGATCGGCACCGCAGTCGATCTCAACGGACGGCAGTTCGTTGAATCCGAGTACGTCTCCGGTGCGCCGATCCAGGTGCGCGACGGGATCGCCTCGGTGCCCAGCGGGCCGGGCCTCGGTGTCGACGTCGACGAGTCGACCGTGCGCGCCCGTGCCTACGATCCCTTCGGATGAGATTCATTCCGTCATCGACATGAAGCATTGACTTCCGCGGCGCGAGCGGGCGAAGGTATCGATCGCCGGGGATCTCCGGACCGCGCCGCCGGGAGCACCGGCGCGACGGCGCGGACTTCACGCCGCCGGTGCCGCTCGAGGAAGAGGAAGACATGAGACACCGGCGATGGCGCTGGCTGACCGCAGTGACCGCATTGCTCGCACTCACGGTGAGCGGCCTGGCCCCGACAGCGGCCTCAGGCGCCGCCGACGACTCGCCCTGGGTGAGCATCGACGATCCGCTGGAAGGGAGCACGCTGCCCGGTGACACCCTCACCGTCTCCGGCCGGTACCACCGGGTGGACAGGATCGAGCTCGTCGTCGGTGCGCAGCAGATCCTCCCCACCGATGTCGACGCGTCGGCGGGCACGTGGAGCGCCGACGTCGACCTGTCGGCGACGCACGGAGACCTGGAGCTCGTCGTGCGCGGCCGCGATCTGGACACGCTGTACACGACCTGGTCCCCAGCCGTCCGCGTGCAGGTGGACAACCGCCGCGCCGCGGTGCCGGTCGTCTCCATCGTCTCCCCCGACGAAGGATCCGTCGGCGGCAAGCACGTCTCGGTGAGCGTGCGGGTCGACAGTCCTACGCCTGTGCGGCGGGTCGAGGTCGCGATCAACGGCCAGCACTGGCGCGTCGCCGCGCGGGATCCGCACACCGGGCTGTACCGCGTGAAGATCAACGCTCGCGAGTGGCTCGGCGATTTCGCTGCGATCCGGGCGCGTGCGACCACGCGGGCGGGCATGACCGGCGAGTCACCCTCCACGTACGTCGCACTGGGCGGTGCGAGCGCGCAGCAGCCCATCGCGACGAGTCAGGATCGCGCGATCTGGATCTGGGAGCGCGCGTCCTACGCCGTGGTGTTCGACGAGACCGAGCGGGACAAGCTCGGCGCCGTCATGGACGACACCGCCACGTTCGACTCCGACCCGATCCGCACCATCTACCTCGGCGTGGATCGCTACCGCGACACCGACATGCTGCGCGACAGTCGTGCAGAGGTCGCCCGGTTCGTCCGCTGGGCCAAGGACCGCGGCTATCAGGTGCAGGCGACCATCGCCGGCGGCACGCGGCCTCCCTACTTCGGGGCCCTCGAGCAGTACGAGCACTTCGCGGTCGCCGAGATGGAGAAGGTGCTGGACTACAACCTCGCGGTGCCTTCCGACGCCCGCTTCGACGGCGTGAATGTGGACATCGAGCCGTACATCCTGCCGCAGTGGAAGGAACCGGGCACGACCCTGCCGACCCGATGGCTCGAGGTGCTGGACGCGCTCATCCAGCGGCGCGACGCCTCGGGTCAGCCGCTGCTGTTCGGGCCGGCCGTCCCGCGCTGGCTGGACACTTCGGCCTGCTGCACCCAGGTGACCTGGAACGGGACGACCAAACCTCTCAGCGACCACGTCCAGGACATGACGGACTACATCGCGATCATGGACTACCGCGACTCCGCTGACGGCGGCGCGGGCATCATCGCGCAGGCCCAGCATGAGATCGAGTATGCGCAGCGGATCGGCAAGCCGAACTCGGTGGTGGTCGGTGTGGAGACGAAGGACCTCACCGGCGGAGGCGATCCGGAGACGGTGACCTTCTACGAGGAGGGGCGGACCCACATGGAGGGCGAGCTGAAGAAGGTGTACGCCGCATTCGCCGACAGCCCGGCCTTCGCCGGCGTCGCGATGCACCACTTCGACTCTCTCGTCTCTCTCCCGTCGGTGTGGGGCGACGACGCGGTCTGGTACCCGATCGACCGCTCGACCATCCCGAAGGGATGACGTTCAGGCATCCCGCGCCCGCATCCGAGCGGCTGCATCGGCGCGGGATGCCTGCGGACGTTCACGCGTGGGCGGGGCACGCCACGCGGTCGCACTCCGCACAGACGACGAGCTGCCGACGGCACGACTCGTCGGGGCAGTTCGCGGTGCGGCTGGTGGGTGCGCCGCATCCGGCGCACCGGCCGATGATCGCCGCGTGGTCGGAGAAGTCGACGGATCCGCGCTTGTCGAAGACGTACAGCGAACCCTCCCAGAGTCCGTCGTCGCCGTAGGTCTCGCCGTAGCGGGCGATTCCGCCGTCGAGCTGATAGACCTCGCCGAAGCCGCGCGAGAGCATCAGGCTCGAGAGGACCTCGCAGCGGATGCCGCCGGTGCAGTACGTGACCACCGGTCTGCCCTTGAGGTCGTCGTACGCGCCCTCGTCGAGCAGGCGCACGAAATCGCGCGTGGTCTCGGTGCCGGGGACGATCGCGTCGCGGAAGCGACCGATCTCTGCCTCCAGGGCGTTGCGTCCGTCGAAGAAGACCACCTCGTCACCGCGCTGCGCCATCAGTGCGTGCAGCTGCTCGGGGCTCAGTCTCTCGCCGCCTCCGACCACGCCGTCGGCGTCCACCCGCAGCTCGCCCGGAGCGCCGAAGGACACGATCTCCTCGCGCACCTTCACGCTGAGCTTCGGGAAATCGACGCTGAGGCCCTCGGCGTCGATGCCCGTGCCCTCGCTCCATTTGATGTCGGCGCCGCGGAACGCCGGGTAGTCGCGGAAGCGACGCACCCACTTCTTCACCGCGGGGAGATCGCCGCCGAGCGTGCCGTTGATGCCGTGCTCGGAGATGAGGATCCGACCACGCAGTTTCAGCCCCTCGCAGAGGTCGCGCTGCCACAGTCGGATCGCGTCCGGATCCGGCAGCGGTGCGAAGGCGTAGAACAGCACGATCTTGGGGGTGGGCACCACGAGATTCTACGTGGCTCGCGGGCCCAGACGATCGAAGGCCCCCGCGATGCGGAGGCCTTCAATCTTCGGCGGTGACGGCGGGATTCGAACCCGCGGTTGCTTGCACAACACACGCTTTCCAAGCGTGCTCCTTCGGCCGCTCGGACACGTCACCAGGAAACAACCTGTCCATCCTATCCGATGCTCCGGCACCCAGCGGACAGCGCGGCCTCAGTCGAAGCGGATGCCGTAGGTCGTGGTGTCGGGGGTCGTCTCGAGCAGGCTCATGCCGACGCGCTCGTAGAAGGCGCCGGCGGCCGCGTTGGCGGAGTTCATACTCAGGTGCAGACCGCGGACACCGCGCCGGCGGAGCTCGTCGAAGAGCGTCTCGATGAGCCGGCGACCCAGCCCCTGGCCCTGGGTCTCCGGCAGCAGATCGATGTGCAGGTGCGCGGGGTGATCGGCCGAGTGCCGCGTCAGACCGGGGCCGCGCCGGGACGCGAGACCGATCAGGGCATCCTGCCTGCTCGGCTCGGAACCGCCCGAAAGGCGGTAGCGGTCGCCCACCGCCGGCCACCATTCGTCACGGAACCACGCCTCGAATGCGTCGGTGTCATCGGTCCCGACGACATAGCCGATCGTGCGTCCGTCGGCCGATTCCACCACCCAGGCGAGATCGGGATGGCGCTGCACGTACGGCGCGGCGAAGAGGTCACCCCACAGGCGGTCGTCGGCGAGGATGCCAGTGGCGTCGCGGCCCACGTCCGCGGTTCGCAGGCACACGTCGTACACGGCCTCGCGGTCGGAGGGGCGGTAGGGCCGGATGCGGGACACGGCGGACTTCTCCTTCACCGCCGCCGCTGCGGATGCGGTGGCGCTCCTCCAGCCTAGCGACGCCCACCGGCCCAGCAGCGCTGCGACCAGCACCGCGGCCCCCGTGCCGACCAGGGCCCCGCCGACGGTGTCGGTGAGCCAGTGCACGCTGAGGACTGTTCGCGACAGCGCCATGGCGAGGATCCACGTGAATCCGGCGACGGCCACCCACCGTCGGCGGAAGACCAAGAAGAGCAGCACGGCGACGGTCGCGGCGTTCGCCGTATGCCCGGAGGGGAATGAACCGTGATCCGACGCGACGAGCAGGTCCTCCGGACGCGCACGGCCGAAGACCTCCTTCAGCAGCTGAGTCAGCCCGACGCTCAGCAGCAGCGCGAGGGCCGCATACACGGCGGCGCGCCACCGTCCGAGCGCCGCGAGCAGCACCAGGATGGCGGCCGGCACGAGGAAGGTCGCCACCCACCCGCCGCCGATCACGTTGAGCGCATGCGCCACGGCCAGCATCCACGGCTGGCGGATCTGCGCCATCAGACGGTTCCAGCCCGGGTCGAGCCCGTCCACCGGGTCTCCCACGGCGACGACCAGCCAGCCCAGCAGCACGGCCGCCGCCACGAGGGCGGCTCCGGCGATCAGCATCCGGGTCCTGGTCATCGTCCCATTCTGCCGGCACGCTCGCCGCGCGGCACGCTCAGGGGGCGAGCATGGCGACCGTGCGCGGGCGCACGACCAGCCACAGCGCGAGAATCGCGATCACCGCGCACCCGACCATCACGACGGCCATGGTCGTGGCGGTGATGCCCGAGCCGGCGGAGATCAGACCGACCGCCGGGGAGATGATCGCAGCGACGCCGTTGTTGCATGCCCCCAGCACGGATGCCGCGGTGCCGGCCGCCTTGCCGTGCCGATCGAGGGCCAGCACCTGCACGCACGGGAACGTGAAGCCGCACGCCGTCATGAACAACCACAGCGGGATGACGGTGCCCCAGAAGCCCGCGCCCGCCTGATCGCACACGATGATGGTGGCGCCGGCGAGCAGCAGCAGTCCGGTGGAGAACGCCATCACCCACTGCGGACCGAAGCGGGCCGCCAGGCGGGAGGCGGCCTGCACACCCCCGACGACGCCCAGCGAGTTCACCGCGAAGAGCAGCCCGTACGCCTGCGGGTCGAGTCCATGGGTCTGCTGGAACAGGAACGGCGAGGCCGACAGGTAGGAGAACAGGCCCGAGAACGTCATGCCGCCGATGATCAGCACGCCCACGAACACCCGGTCGGAGAACACGCTGCGGTAGCGCTGCAGCACGGTGCTCGACCCGCGCTCCTGCCGACGCGCCTTCGGCAGCGTCTCGGGCAGCAGCACGATCGCTGCCAGCAGCATGACGGCGCCGTAGGCGGCCAGCACGACGAAGATGCCCCGCCACGGCATCACGGTCAGCAGGCCGGAGCCGATGATCGGTGCGACCACGGGCGCGACGCCCGACACGAGCGCGAGCCGGGAGAGCATCACGACCAGACGGCGCCCGCCGAACAGGTCCCGCACGATCGCCATCGCGACCACGCCTCCCGCCGCCGCACCGATGCCCATCACCACGCGAGCGGCACCCAGCAGCACCAGGTCGGGCGCGATCGCGGCCGCGACGCTGGCCACCACGTGCAGCGCGGTGACCGTGATGAGCGGCATCCGGCGGCCGACCTTGTCGCTCAGCGGCCCGACGACGAGCTGCCCGATGGCGAACCCGATCATGGTGCCGGTGAGCGTGAGCTGGATCATCGCCGCTGAGGTGGCGAAGTCCGCCTCCAGCTGCGGGAAGGCGGGGAGATACAGGTCGATCGTGAACGGCCCGAGGGCGGTCAGCGCGCCCAGCAGGATGATGTACAGCACGCGCCGTCCCGCGGGGATCGCATCCCCGGGGTGCAGCATGATCGGCGCGGTCGCCGGGTTCGCGCCGATCGCGCGGATGGCACCGGTCGGCGTGGAGGTGCGGATGGTTCCGGTGATGGCTCGGATGCTGCCGGTGGGAGTGCGTTCGTCGGTCACGCGGGACTTTCGAGAGAGGGCGGATGCGGACGCCGAAACGTTTCGACGAGGGAATCCGTCCATGTTACTCCCCGCCTCGGCGCCGCGCGGACGAGGCCCGCGCCCGCAGCGGCGGTCAGGACATGGCGATGCGCGCGAGCCCCTCCTCCAGATCGCCGATCAGGTCGGAGACGTCTTCGATGCCGACCGACAGGCGCACCACGTTCTCGGGCACGGCCAGCGCGGTACCGCGCACCGACGCGTGCGTCATCTCGGGCGGGTAGCCGATCAGCGACTCCACGCCGCCCAGCGACTCCGCGAGCTGGAACAGCGTGGTCGACTCGGCGAGCGCGCGAGCGGCTTGCGGTCCGGCGGCGAGGCCGAGCGAGAGCATCCCGCCGAACCCGCTCATCTGCCGCGCGGCGATGTCGTGGCCGGGGTGCGAGTGCAGGCCCGGGTAGAAGACCTCCGAGAACTCGGGGCGGCCAGACGCCCACTCAGCGATCGCGAGAGCGTTCTCGCTGTGCTGACGCACCCGGACCGAGAGCGTCTTGATACCGCGGGTGGTCAGCCAGGCGTCCAGTGGAGCGGAGACGGCGCCGACGGCGAACTGCTGGAACGCGACCGCCTCGGCGAAGCGGTCGTCTCCGAGCACCACGGCGCCGCCGAGCACGTCGGAGTGGCCGCCCAGATACTTGGTCGTGGAGTGCACCACCACGTCGGCGCCCAGCGCGAGCGGCTGCTGCAGCGCGGGCGACGCGAAGGTGTTGTCCACCACCAGCACCGCACCGGCCGTGTGGGCGATGTCGGCCAGCGCTGCGATGTCGACGATCTTCAGCAGCGGGTTGCTGGGCGTCTCCAGCCAGACGACCTTCGTCTGGGGCCGCAGCGCGGAGCGCACCGTCTGCGCATCCCGCAAGTCGACCGTGGTGGTCTCGATGCCCCACGGAGCCAGCACCCGGGTGAGCAGACGATACGTGCCGCCGTACACGTCGTTGCCGAGCAGCACGTGGTCGCCGGGGCGCAGGATGCCTCGCAGCAGCGCGTCTTCGGCGGCGAGCCCCGACGAGAACGACAGCGCCGAGGCGCCGCCCTCCAGAGCCGCGAGCTGGGTCTCCAGCGACGAGCGGGTGGGGTTTCCCGCGCGGTTGTACTCGTATCCCTCGCGGAAGCCGCCGATGCCGTCCTGCACGTGCGTGGACGCCTGATAGATCGGCGGGATGATGGCGCCCGTGGTCGGGTCGGGGGCCTGTCCGGCATGGATGGCGCGGGTGGCGAAGGCACGGTCGGTCATGGCTCTCCTCTGCTGCGGCGGTTCCCCCACGGTACGCCCGGGGCCGCCCGCGAGAGGCATCCTGTTACGTCGGGAGACGATGCCCCGGCGCCGGCGCCCCGGCGTCAGCGCGCGAGGTAGCCGAGCAGGTCCTGGCGCGTGAGCACCGTGTGGGGCCGGCCGTCGGCCGTGACGAGCAGGGCATCCGCATCCGCCAGAGCCTCGCGCGCCTGCGCGACGGAGGCGTGGATGCCGATCAGCGGCAGCCGCTCCCCGACGTGGGCGCCGACGGCGTCGCCAGGCTTCGCCTCGCCCCGGAACAGCAGGTCGAGCAGTCCCTTCTCGTCCACGGCGCCGACCACCTCGCCCATCATCACGGGCGGCTCCGCGCTGAGCACGGGCAGCTGCGACACGTCGTACTCCGCCATGATGCCGATCGCCTCGAGGACGGTCTCGTCCGGGTGCGTGTGCACGAGTGGAGGGATGCTGCGTCCGGTGCGCTGTCTCTGCCGAATGATCGTGTCGCGTGCCGCGAGCACATCGGCCACGGTCTCCTCGGCCTCGACGTCGCTGAATCCGTAGGAGCGCATCCAGGAGTCGTTGAAGATCTTGCCGAGGTACCCGCGTCCGCCGTCCGGCAGCAGCACGACCATCACGGCATCCGCCGGCAGCGCGCGTGCCACGCGCAGCGCACCGACGACGGCCATCCCGCTGGATCCGCCGACCAGGATCCCCTCCTCGCGCGCCAGCCGCCGGGCCATCGCGAACGCGTCGGCGTCCGTGACAGCGACGATCTCGTGCGGCACCTGCGGGTCATAGGCTCCCGGCCAGATGTCCTCTCCCACCCCCTCCACGAGGTAAGGCCGCCCCGTGCCGCCGCTGTAGACGCTGCCCTCCGGGTCGACGCCGATCACACGCACCCGGTCATCCGAGACCTCGCGCAGGAAACGGCCCGTTCCGGTGATCGTCCCGCCCGTTCCGACACCGGCGACGAAGTGCGTCACCTCGCCGTCGGTGTCGCGCCAGATCTCGGGCCCGGTCGTCTCGTAATGACTTCGCGGGCCGTTCGGGTTCTCGTACTGGTCCGGCTTGAAGGCGCCGGGGATCTCGCGTGCGAGCCGGTCGCTCACGCTGTAGTACGACTCGGGGCTGTCGGCGGCGACCGACGTCGGGGTCACCACCACTTCCGCACCGTATGCGCGAAGCACGTCGATCTTGTCCTCACCGACCTTGTCGGGCACGACGAACACGCAGCGGTAGCCGCGCTGCTGCGCCACCAGCGCCAGGCCCACCCCGGTGTTGCCGCTCGTGGGTTCGACGATCGTGCCTCCCGGGCGCAGCGCGCCCGACGCCTCGGCCGCGTCGACGATGCGGGTGGCGATGCGGTCCTTCGCCGAGCCACCCGGGTTCAGGTATTCGAGCTTGACCAGCACGGTGCAGGCGATGCCCTCGGTGACCCGGTTGAGCCTCACCAGGGGCGTGTCGCCGACGAGGTCGACGATGTTCTCGGCATAGCGCATGCGTCTCAGGCTAGACGCGCGAAAGCCGGATGCCGCGACTGTGTCGGCATCCGGCTTTCCTCGCCGAGGCGATCAGCGCACCGTGGAGCTGCGGCCCTGGCCGGTCAGCCCTTCGTCGCGCCGGCCAGCAGGCCGCGCACGAAGAAGCGCTGCAGCGCGAAGAACACGATCAGCGGGACGATGATCGAGATGAAGGTTCCCGCCGACTGCAGGAACCACCGGTTGCCCCAGGTTCCCGACAGCGAGTTCAGCGCCTGCGTGATCGGCAGCGCACCGGGCGAGGCGAAGATGGTCGCGACCAGCAGGTCGTTCCACACCCACAGGAACTGGAAGATGCCGAACGAGGCGATGGCCGGCATCGCCAGCGGCAGGATGATGCGGAAGAACACCTGACCGTGCCCGGCGCCGTCCACGCGCGCCGCCTCGACGATGTCGCCGGGGATCTCCGAGATGAAGTTGTGCAGCATGAACGTCGCCAGCGGCAGCGCGAAGATCGCGTGCGCGATCCAGACGCGGGCGAAGCTGAACTCCACGTCGTTCAGGCTCAGCCCCGGGAACACCTGCACGTCGCCGATGGTGAGGCCGCCGGAGAACAGGCTCAGCAGCGGCACGAGCGCCATCTGCAGCGGCACGATCTGCAGCGCGAACACGAAGACGAAGAGCATGTTGCGGCCCTTGAAGTCGATCCACGCGAAGGCGTACGCGGCCAGTGACGCGATCACGATCGGGAAGACCGTGGCCGGGATCGTGATCGCGAGGGAGTTCACGAACGCGGTGGCCAGGGTGGTCGAGGTCCCGCCCGAGTTCAGCGCCTCGATGTAGTTCTCGAGGGTGAACTCGGGGTTCGTGAACGCCGTCCACCAGCCGGTCGACTGGGTGTCCGCGCCGGGGCGGAACGAGGTGACGAACAGACCGAACGTCGGGATCGTCCAAAAGAAGGCGATGATCACCGCGGCGATCGTCGCGCCCTTCGACGTGAGCTTCTTGTGGGCGATGGCCTCGTTGCGGCGGGTGTCGCGGGCGATCTGCCGCTTGGTGCGGTTGTCGGCGACGACGGCTTGCGTGGCGCTCATCAGCGGATCTCCCTCTGCTTGCTCAGCGACCGGGCGTTGTAGACGATCAGGGGCAGCACGAACAGGAACAGCACCACGGCGAGCGCCGAGGAGTGTCCGTAGCTCTGGAACCGCTGCTGCTGGTTGACCATCTCGAAGCCGAGCACGGTGGTGTCGTCGCGCCCGCCGGTCATCACCGCGACGATGTCGTACACCTTCAGCGAGGCGATCGTGATGGTGGTGAGCACGACGATCAGCGAGGAGCGGATGCCGGGCACGGTCACGTTGGTGAAGCGCTGCCAGGCGTTGGTGCCGTCGAGCTCGGCCGCTTCGAGCTGCTCGGCGGGCACGGCCTTGATGGCTGCGGAGAGGATCACCATCGCGAAGCCGGTCTGTGTCCAGATGAAGACGATCAGCAGCATCAGGGTGTTGATGACGGGCTGCACCGCGAGCCAGTTCACCGGGTCGCCGCCGAACATCGTCACGATGGCGTTCAGCAGGCCGAGCTGGTCGTCCTGGCGGTAGTCGTACATGAACTTCCAGATGATGCCGGCGCCGACGAACGAGATCGCGACGGGCATGAACACCAGCACCTTGAGGATCTTCTCACCGCGCGCCCGATCGATGAAGACCGCGTAGGCGAGGCCGAAGGCCACCGAGATCGTGGGCGCCAGCAGCGCCCAGATGAGCGTGTTGATGACCGATGCCGCACCCACCGGGTTGGTGAACACCCAGATGTAGTTCTCCAGGCCGACGAAGTCGGTGCCCGTCTTGTCGAAGAACGACTTGAAGAAGGTGGAGATCGCCGGGTAGATCAGGCCGAGCAGCAGCATGATCGCCGCCGGGGCCATGAAGAGGACCAGCTGGAACAGGTAGCCCGCACCCTGCCGGGAGCGGTAGTCGGCGAAGAACAGCAGCGCGCCGACCAGGAGGGCGATCGCGACGACGTAGAGCACCGCGTTGGCGTACGGGCGCAGCAGCATGAAGGCGAGCACCGGGATGACCAGGCAGGCCACCAGCCGCATGATGAAGTATCCGCGTCCGGGTCGCGGGGCGTACTCGATGAGCACGAGCACGACGCCGACGACGGCGGCGAACACGAGCAGCACGGCGGGGATCTGCACCAGCGGATGCAGGCCGCCCAGCCACAGGAAGAAGGTGTTCAGCGAGACCGGCCCGAGGGCGATGCGCGCCGGGTCCTCGACAGGAGTCGAGAAGATCAGCAGGAACAGCAGTGCGGCGATGAGCACGAAGCCGACGATCACGACGATGCGGGTGATGGCCCGCCCCTTCGCGTCGACCCCGTGCGTCGTCTGCGGCAGCTCGTCGGTGCGCTGCTGTTCGTCGACAGAGACTAGTGACATGGGTTCCCCTTATGAGTACGGCTCCGGACTCATGCGATCCGGTGGGCCGTCGCCGACGGCCCTTCGTCGATGCGGGTGCGGGGCCGGGCCGTGAGGCCCGACCCCGCACCTGTCAGCGGGTTGCGCTCAGACTAGCGCCACCGGTCAGTTCTCGTAACCGGCCTGGATGTCGCTGAGCACCTGCTCGGTCGCCTTGCCGTCGACCCAGTCGACCATGCCCTTCCAGAACGAGCCCGAGCCCACCGTGGACGGCATGAGGTCGGAGGCGTCGAAGCGGAAGACCGTGGCGTCGTCCTGCATGATGCCCATGGCCTCCTGCAGGAACTCACTGCTGGCGAGGGTGGCATCGGCGTTCTTGTTGGCCGAGATCACGCCGCCGAGCTCCACGCGAGCGTCGGCGAACTCGGGCGATGCCATGAACTCGAGAACCTTGACGGTCGCCTCGTCGTCGTTGAAGGCCGCGACGAACTCGCCGCCGCCCTCGACCTGCAGCTCGCCCTCGGTCATGCCCGGCATGATGAACGCGTAGACGTCACCGTCGGGAGCGACCGTCGGGGTCTCGCCGTCGGCGTTCTTCACGTCGAGGAAGTTGGCCGACAGGAAGGACGCCTGGTGGGTCAGCGCGCAGCTGCCGTCGGCGACCTTGGCCGCGACGTCGGCGAACGCCGTGGAGTTGATGCTCTTCACCCCGCCGAAGCCGGCGTTGACGTAGTTCTCGTCGAGCAGGATGGTGCCGACGGCGTCGAAGGCGCCCTTGATCTCGGGGTCGGTGAACTTCACGTCGCCCGCGATCCAGTCGTCGTACACGTCCGGGCCTGCCTGGCGGAGGACGAGGTCCTCGATCCAGTCGGTGCCCGGCCAGCCGGACGCCGCGTCGGATGCGAAGCCGGCGCACCACGGTGCCTCGCCGGTCTTCTGGCGGATCGTGTCGGTGAGGGCGAGCATGTCGTCCCAGGTCTTGGGAACCTCGACGCCCCACTCCTTGAAGCTCGCCGGGGAGTACCAGACGTAGCCCTTGAGGTTCGCGAGCATCGGTGCCGCGTAGAAGGTGTCGTCGAACGTGCCGTAGCTCTTCCAGTCCTCGGACCAGTTCTCGTCGACGGCCTTCTCCACGCCCTCCGGTGCGGCCTGCACCTTGCCCGTGTCGACGAGCGTCTTGAGCAGACCGGGCTGGGGCACGATCGCGATGTCGGGAGCGTCGCCACCGGTCACCTTGGTGACGATGTTGCCCTCGAAGCTCTTGTCGCCCGTGTACTCGACCTTGATGCCGGTCTCGTCCTCGAAGGCCTCGAAGGACTTGTTGAGGTCGTCGGCCTCGATTCCGGTGATGCCTCCCGAGATGCGGACGGTCGCGCCCTCGGTGCCGCCGCCTCCTCCGCCGGGTTCGGCCTCCGCGCAGCCGGTGAGGGCGAGTGCCGTCGCCCCGACCAGCGCGAGGGGAGCAAGCAGGCGGTATCGCTGTGACAGAGCCATGTGTTTTCTCCTCTTCGGGTGGATCCCGGTCCTCCCCGGCAGCGATCGCCGCGACCGTTGAGGAACCGATTCCAGGACAACCTACTTGCCCCGGGCGCCCCGGCACAATGCCCTCACCGGACAACCTCACAACCGTTGTCCAGACGTGATGAGACGAATGGGAGCGCTCCCATAGCCTATCTTGTGGAACCGGTTCCCTTCGACTCGGGATGTCGGTACGCTTTCGGGAGCCCGACCGGAGGGAACCATGAGCACGATCGCCGACGTCGCCGCACGCGCCGGGGTCTCCAAGGCCACCGCCAGTCGCGCGCTCAGCGGCGGCGGCTACGTGTCGGATGCGGCGCGGGCGAAGGTGCAGGCGGCGGCCCGGGAGCTCTCGTACGTCGCGCACTCCTCCGCCACCAGCCTGGCGACCGGCCGCACCCTCTCCGTCGGGGTGATCATGCCGTCGCTGCACCGCTGGTTCTTCGCAGAGCTGCTCTCGGGCATCCAGCAGGGGCTTCTGGCCTCCGGCCAGGACCTGGTTCTCTACGGCGTGCAGGACGAATCCTCGGAGCGGTCGCGGCTCTTCGAGGAGGTGCTTCCCCGCCGCCGGCTCGACGGGATCATCGCGATCGGGATCCAGCCCCGCGCCGCCGAGCTCGAGCGCCTGGTGCAGGTGGAGTCCCCGCTCGTGTGCGTCGGGGCGTACAGCCACGGCGTGAGCGCGGTGGCGATCGACGACGAGGGGGCCGCGCGCCTCGCGACCGAGCACCTCATCGACCTCGGCCATCGCGACATCGTCTTCCTCGGCGGGCGGGCGGATGCCGCCACGCACGCCTTCGGCGACGACCGACGACGCACCGGATACCGAAGCGCGATGACCGCGGCCGGCCTGGAGTCGCGCATCCGGCATGCACCGGGACCCCCGACGATGCCGGGCGGGTACGAAGCCGGGGTGCGGATGCTCGGCGACCGCCAGCGGCGGCCGACGGCGGTCGTCGCGGTGTGCGACGAGGCGGCGATCGGCGGCATCATCGCCGCGCGGCGGCTCGGCCTGTCGGTGCCGGCGGAGCTGAGCGTGGTCGGCATCGACGATCACGAGCACGCCGAGATGTTCGCTCTCACCACGGTCAGGCAGCGGCCGCACGCCCAGGGCCTCGCCGCCGTCGAGCTGTTGCGCCGCCGGATGGAGGAGCCTGACGCCGAGCCCCTGCGGCAGGTGCTCCCCGCAGAGCTCGTGGTGCGCTCATCCACCGCCGGGCCACGGGGCTGACGTCCGCGCCGGCATCCGCACCGCCTCCACGAGGGATCGTCCGCAGACGACGGAAGGCCCCGGGATCCCGGGGCCTTCCGCGTGACGCTTGTGCAGCGTGATTACTTGAGGGTGACCGTCGCGCCGGCCTCTTCCAGAGCGGCCTTCGCCTTCTCGGCGGTCTCCTTGTTGGCGCCCTCGAGGACGGCCTTCGGAGCACCGTCGACGACGGCCTTGGCCTCGCCGAGGCCCAGCGAGGTGAGCTCGCGGACCGTCTTGATGACCTGGATCTTCTTGTCGCCGGCGGCCTCGAGGATGACGTCGAACGAGTCCTTCTCCTCCTCGGCCTCCGCAGCACCAGCGCCACCAGCAGCGCCGGCGACGGCGACGGGGGCGGCAGCGGTGACGTCGAACTTCTCCTCGAACGCCTTCACGAAATCGCTGAGCTCGACAAGGGTAAGACCAGCAAACTGCTCCAGCAGCTCCTCAGTGGAAAGCTTCGCCATGATGTTTCTCCTAATAAATGGGGTTTGTTCGGGAAGATCGCGGGTCGCTCACGCGGCCTCGGCGGTCTCCAGCTTTTCGCGAAGCGCGTCGATGGTGGCGGCAGCCTTGCCCATCGTCGCCTTCATCATGCCCGCTGCCTTCGCCAGCAGAACCTCACGGCTCTCGAGCGAGGCGTACTTGTTGACCTCGTCGGCGTCGAGGGTCTTGCCCTCGAAGACGCCGCCCTTGATCACGAGAAGCGGGTTGGCCTTGGCGAAGTCACGCAGAGCCTTGGCGGTGGCGACGAAGTCACCGTGCACGAACGCGACGGCCGACGGACCCTTGAGGTCGTCGTCCAGCGTCGTGATCCCCGCGTTGTTCGCGGCGATCTTGGTCAGCGTGTTCTTCACCACGGCGTACTCCGCGTCCTGACGGATGTCGTTGCGCAACTGCTTGAGCTGGGCAACCGTCAGACCGCGGTACTCGGTCAGCAGGACGGCGTTCGAGTTCTCGAAAGACTTCGTGAGCTCGGCAACCGTTGCATCCTTCTGCGCCATGGTCACTCCTTACGTGTACGGACGCCACGCGGCTGCGGGGCGTCGACCTCGACCATCCGCCGCTGCAACAAAAAAGCTCCGGCGCAAGCGCACGGAGCATGTTTCCCGGGAGAGACTCTCTATGACACCTGCGCGGGCCCCTGCTGAGCAGTGCTTCGATCCCCGTGTTCGCACACGACGATGACCGGCGGTCTTCGGTTGAGACAACTCTACGGCATCCGCCCCTCTCCCCCAAATCCCGCGTCTCGGCGGCGAGCGGGAGGAGCGGGGCGGATGCGGCGTGGGGAGTCGGGGATGGGGGATGCCTGGCGTATGGTCGATGGGTGACCCCGGAACTCGAAGCTCGCATCCTCGCGGACTCCCGCGACCGGGTGGCATGGTTGCGAGCGCGGGCTCGGGGGATCACCGCGACCGATGTCGCCGGACTCTCCGGAGAGGCCTCCATCGCGCGGGCGGCCGACGCCAAGCTCGGAGCGGGGCCTCGCTTCGGGGGGAACGCCTATACCGATCACGGGCGGCGCCGCGAACCCGAGATCGCCGCCTGGGTCGCCGCGACCCACGGCATCCTTCCCTCCTCCGCCCTGTTCCATGCCGAAGTGGAGAAGCGCCACCTCGCCACTCCCGACGGCATCGTGCAGGAGGCATCGGGGCGCGTGCTGCTCGCCGAGATCAAGACCACGAACAAGTCGTGGCGAACGATCCCCCGCACCTATCTCCGGCAGGTGTGGTGGCAGCAGCATGTGCTAGGCGCCGACCGGACGCTGTTCGTCTGGGAGGAGCACGATGACTTCCAGCCGATCCACGACGAGCCCAAGTGCGTCTGGATCGATCGCGACGAGCGCGAGATCACCCGGCTCGTCGGCATGGCGAATCGGCTGATCGACGAGCTGTACCACCGGACCACCGGCCAGGTTCCGCCGAGCAGGGCGCCCCTCGCATCCGCACGCCGCGACTCCCTCCGCGAGCGGGACATGTTCCGCGCGCTGGCGCTGGCGGACTGACCCCCTTCGCGCACTGTCGCCTGATCGTCACTGCGGCCTTCGCCGTCGGCGAGGAAGGGCGCTTCCGGGGCCGGTATGTCAGAACGGGGCGAGCACGCGGTGCGCCTCGGCGGCCACCTCGGCCGCGATCGCGTCGAGCAGGGGCGAGCGCAGATTCCACTGCTGCCAGTACAACGGAACCCGAGTGGTCGGCCCGCCGAGGTCGACGAGGTCGTCGCCGGCCTGAGGAGCGGGGATGAGACCCCAGCCGAGACCGAGGCGCACGGCCTGCGAGAAGTCGTGCGATGCAGGGACGTAGTGCCGCGGCACCGGCCACGGATCGACTCCCCGGGATCGCAGCCAGTCGTGCTGCAGGGAGTCGCGCCGGTCGAAGTCGACGAACGGCGCCGTGCGCAGGGCCGCGTCCGTCACACCACCGGCGAACCACCGCGCGACGTACTCGGCCGTCGCCATCGCGCGGTACTCGAGCACACCCAGGCGCGTCACCGCGCTTGCGCCCACCGCCTCCGCCTCGCTCGTGACGGCCGCCATCACCTCGCCCGACTCCAGCAACCGGGCGGTGTAGTCCTGGTCGTCGCGATGCAGGTCGACGTCGACTGGATGCCGCTGCGCGACGCGCGCGATCGGCGCGAGGAACCACGTGGCCATCGAGTCGGCGTTGACCGCCAGCGGCACCCGGATGCGCGGCGCGTGCGCGGCATCGGCATCCCCCAGCCCGAACGCGGCGACCGCGTCGTGCTCGAGGAGCGCCACCTGTCGCGCGAGCCGCACCAGGGCCTCACCGGCCTCCGTCGCCACCACCGGCCGCGAACGGATGACGACCACGCGTCCGAGCTGCTGCTCGAGCGCCTTGATGCGCTGACTGATCGCCGACGGGGTGACGTGCAACCGGCGAGCGGCTGCGTCGAAGCTGCCCTCGTCGACGACCACGGCGACGGTCGCAGCGAGCTGGGCATCGATCCTCACATAAGCGATACTAATGCTGGTGCAGTTCTCTTCGCTGGTGCTGATGTTGCTCCTTGCGTAGCGTGAACCGCGTGCTCACTTTCCTGCCCGGCCTCGGCCTCGGTCTGTCGCTCATCGTCGCCATCGGCGCGCAGAACGTCTTCGTGCTGCGCCAGGGCCTGCGCCGCGAGCACGTCCTGACGGTCGTCGCGATCTGCGCCCTGTCGGACGCGGTGCTGATCGCCGCCGGCGTGGCCGGCCTGGGCTTGCTGATCGAGACGGCACCGTGGCTCATCGTCGTCGCCCGCTTCGCGGGCGCGGTGTTCCTCATCGCATACGCGCTTCTGGCGGCGCGGCGCTCGTGGCGCGGCGAGGATCAGGGCCTGTCCGCAGAGGCCGCCGAGCCCGCGGGTGCCTCCGCGGGCGGCGGGACGACCGCGCCCGTCCTCACTCGCGCCGCGCCGTCCACCCGCCTGGCGCCCGTGGTCGCGACCGTGCTGGCACTGACCTGGCTGAACCCCCACGTCTACCTCGACACCGTGCTCATGCTCGGCTCGGTGGCGGGCACGCACGGCAGCGGGCGGTGGATCTTCGCCGCCGGAGCCGTCCTGGCCAGCATCCTGTGGTTCACCGCACTCGGCTTCGGCGCGCGTCACCTCGGACGGTGGCTGCGCACGCCCCGGGCGTGGCGGATGCTGGATGCCGCGATCGCGGTGATCATGACCGTGCTCGGGGTGGGCCTGGTGCTCCCCGTGTTCACGGGCTGACCGCTCAGCTTCGCGCGTCGCCGTCCAAGGGCCGCAGGATACGGGCGAGGAACCTCCGCGTGCGCTCGTGCCGCGGTGCGGTGAACAGCTCGTCGGGTGCCCCCTCCTCGACGACGGCACCGCCGTCGAGGAACAGCACGTGATCGGCGGCCTCGCGGGCGAAGCCGAGCTCATGGGTGACGACGATCATGGACCAGCCCTCGTCGGCGAGCTCCTTGATGACCAGCAGGACCTCGCCGACGAGTTCCGGATCGAGAGCACTGGTCGGCTCGCCGAAGAGCAGCAGCTCCGGTCGCAGCGCCAGCGCGCGCACGATGCCGACACGCTGCTGCTGCCCGCCAGAAAGCTCGTGCGGGTAGGCACCCTCGCGCTCGTCCAAGCCCACACGGGCCAGCAGGTCCCGTGCCTCGGCGATGACCTCGGCCTTCGGCCGCCCCTGTACACGCCAGGGCCCCTCGATGACGTTCTGCAGCACCGTGAGATGCGGGAACAGGTTGTGATGCTGGAATACCATGGCCGAGCGATCCCGCAGCGCGAAGCGCCCGCGGGCATCGATGCCGGCGCCGAAGTCGGCGGGCGGAGCGCCCTGGATGCTCAAGATGCCGGCATCCGGGGTTTCCAGGCCGTTGAGCGACCGCAGCACGGTGGTCTTGCCTGAACCGCTGGGACCGATGAGCACCACGACCTCGCCGCGATGCAACGTGAGGTCGACCCCGCGCAGCACCTCGGCGACTCCGAAGCTCTTGCGCAGACCGCGGGCGGTCAGCAGCGGCTCCGCTCCAGTGGTCCTATCGGGCGACATAGCGGTCCAGCCTCTTCTCGACGATGTTCTGGAGCCCCGACAGCACGAGGCAGAAGAGCCAGTACACCAGCGCCGCCGCCAGATAGACGAGCATGAACCGCTGGGTCGCCGCCGCGATCTGCTCGCCGACGCGGAAGAGCTCGGTGACGAGGATGAGTGAGGCGAGTGAGGTGTCCTTGACCAGCGAGATGAAGGTGTTCGACAGTGGCGGCACCGACACGCGTGCCGCCTGCGGCAGGATGATCCGTCGCAGCGTGCGGGCGTTCCCCATGCCCACCGTGTACGCGGCCTCCCACTGGCCCCGCGGAACGGACAGGATGGCCGCGCGGACGATCTCGGCGGCATAGCCGCCCACGTTCAGCGAGAACGCGATGATGGCACTGGGCCATGGATCGACCAACAGGCCGATCGAGGGCAAGCCGTAGAAGATCACGAACAGCTGCACCAGCAGCGGGGTTCCGCGGATCACCGAGATGTAGCCGCGCGCGATGCCCGACAGGACGCCGTTCTGCGAGATGCGCAGCAGCGCGATGCCCACGGCGATCAGCAGACCGAGCGCAAACGAGACGATCGCGAGGGGAATGGAGGCAGTCGCCCCGGCCAGCGCGAGCGGCCCGAGCGAGCTGAGGAAGAGCGCCCAGCCGTCCATCGGCTATTTCGAGACGTCGGCGCCGAAGTACTTCTCGCTGATCTCGGCGAGAGTGCCATCGGCGCGCAACTCGTCCAGCGCGCCGTCGACGGCCTCCACGAGCGCGGCGCGATCCTTCGCGAACACGAAAGCCTGCTCCCCCGCCTGGTCGGTCTCCGCGGCGATCTTCAGCCCGGTCGGGCCGTCGGTCTTCTCGTAGTCGAGGAAGGTCAGCTTGTCGTTCACTGTGGCATCCACGCGTCCTTGCTGCAGCAGTGCGACAGCCTGCGCCCACCCCTCGACGGACTCGACCTTCGCGCCTGACTCGGTGGCGAGCTCGTACCAGTTGCTCGTGAGCGATTGCGCGGTGGTCCTGCCGTCGAGATCCTCGAATGAGGAGATCGAGTCGTCATCATCGGCGGTCACGATCACGCCGGGCGAGACCGTGTATGGCTGGCTGAAGAGGTACGACGCCTCACGCTCGTCATTGATCGTGACCTGATTGGCGATCACGTCGAAGCGGCCGGCGTCCAGGCCGGCGAAGATCGCATCCCACTGCGTCTCCTGGAAGACGACCTTCAGGTCGAGCCGTTCGGCGACGGCCTCGATGATCTCGACGTCGTAGCCGACGAGGTCGCCGGTGCCCCCACCCTCGTGGAAGCTGAAGGGGCGGTACGTGCCCTCGGTCGCCACCGTCAGGGTGCTGTTGGCGACCAGACCGAGGTCATCCTGCCCTCCGGCCGACGGCGCCGCGTCCGGCTGCGGCGCGCTGCTGCACGCGGTCAGGACTGCGGCGGTGAGTGCGACGGCCGTGATGACGACAGGAAGGCGGCGGATCATTCGGTGATCTCCAGGTGGTCGGGGCGGCGCCGGGTCCGGCGCTCGGCCCACAGTACGTCGCCACGAAGGCGCGCACGACTTCTGTGACGCTCGATGTCGCCTCCGGCGGGCCGGACGCAGAAGACCCCCGTCCCGGAGAACCGGGCGGGGGTCTTCGTGAGCGTCAGGCTCAGATGGCGTTGACGTCCAGCGGGATGCCGGGGCCGAACGTGGTCGACACGGCGCCCTTCTGGATGTAGCGGCCCTTCGAGCTCGACGGCTTCAGACGCACGATCTCCTCGAGAGCGGCCGAGATGTTCTCGTCCAGCTGCTCGGCCGAGAACGAGGCCTTGCCGACGATGAAGTGCACGTTGGCGTGCTTGTCGACGCGGAACTCGATCTTTCCGCCCTTGATCTCCTCGACGGCCTTGGCCGGATTGGGCGTCACGGTGCCGGTCTTCGGGTTCGGCATCAGGCCGCGGGGGCCGAGCACCTTTCCGAGGCGACCGACCTGGCCCATGAGCTCAGGGGTCGACACGGCCGCGTCGAAATCGGTCCAGCCGCCGGCGACCTTCTCGATGAGCTCGGCGCCGCCGACCTCGTCGGCGCCCGCGGCGATGGCCGCCTCGGCAGCCGGGCCGTTGGCGAACACGATGACGCGGGCGGTCTTGCCCGTGCCGTGCGGGAGCATGACGGTGCCGCGCACCATCTGGTCAGCCTTGCGGGGGTCGACGGAGAGCTTCAGCGCGACCTCGATGGTCGAGTCGAACTTCGCCGAGCCGGTCTCCTTCGCGAGGGCCACGGCCTCGGTCGGGGTGTAGAAGCGGTCTGCCTCGATCTTCGCGAGCGCAGCCTGGTAAGCCTTGGACTTGGTAGCCATGATTATCTCCCTCAGCCCTCGACCGTGATGCCCATGGAGCGGGCGGTTCCGGCGATGATCTTCGACGCGGCGTCGATGTCGTTCGCGTTCAGGTCGGCCTGCTTCTGCTCGGCGATCTGACGGACCTGCTCGGCGGTGATCTTGCCGACCTTGACGGTGTGCGGGGTGGCCGAGGCCTTCTGCACGCCCGCGGCCTTCTTGATCAGCTCGGCTGCCGGCGGGGTCTTCAGGACGAACGTGAAGCTGCGGTCCTCGTAGACGGTGATCTCCACGGGGATGACGTTGCCGCGCTGCGACTCGGTCGCGGCGTTGTACGCCTTGCAGAACTCCATGATGTTGACGCCATGCTGACCGAGCGCGGGGCCGATCGGCGGCGCCGGGTTGGCTGCACCGGCGTTGATCTGAAGCTTGATCAGGCCGGTCACCTTCTTCTTCGGTGCCATTCTCTTTCCTTTCATCGAGCGGATGCCCGGGGCATCCCTCTCCCGCAGATCCGGCATCTCCGGACCGCGGTTGCGTTCGCGCGCACGCCGGAGCGGCACACAAACCACACAAGTCTACCGGATCGGAGCGGATGCCGCTCACGCGTACCGCTCGACGATCCGTTCCCCGAGACGGCGCAGCTCCTCGCGCACCTCGGGCGGCGCGATCACCTCCGCGACGCTCGTCCAGCCCGCGAGCTGCTCGGCGAGCGCATCGAGCCGGTGGGCGCTGACCTCGACGGCTGCGCGTCCCGCGGCATCCGGCTCGTCCTCCAGCATCCGCGCCTGCGCGCCGAACCGATCGATCAGCGCGCGCACCGCCCACGGCTCCACGCGCAGGGTCGCACCCACGGCCCCGCGCAGGCCCTCGACGCGCTCCACCATCCGAGCCCACTCCCCTGCGAGGTCGAAGCCGGCCGGCGCCGCGCCATGGGCCGGCAGGGCGGATGCCGAGAGCATCCGGTCCACCCGGTAGGTGCGCAGTCGTTCGCCATGCACTGTTCCGTCCTCGGCCGCCGCGGGAGCGGCCAGCAGGTACCAGCGTGCCCCGCGGCTGCCGACGACGAGCGGCACGAGCTCGTGGATCGCCGTGCCCTGCGATCCGTCGTACTCGATCCGCACCTGTCGTCGCGCGGCGATGGCCCGCTGCAGTGTCGTCACGGTCTCGGAGACGGATGGCGGCTGCACCTCGCCCCACGGAACGTCGCGCACCGTGGCATCCGCCACCCGCTGGGCGCCCTCCCGGAACGGTGCCGGCACGGCGCGCACGAGCTTGCGCACCGCAGCGACGCGCTCGGGCTCGGCGCCCAGACTCTGCGTCAGGCCGATGAGCAGGGAGGTGACCTCGCCCTCCGTGAGGCCGGTCAGATCAGTCCGCGCCCCGCCGATCAGACGCCACCCGCCGCCTCGACCGCGGGTGGGGTAGATCGGCACACCCGACATCGCCAGCGCCTCGAGGTCGCGCCGCGCGGTCGGCACCGAGACCTCCAGCTCACGCGCGAGCTCCGCAGCGGTGATCCGGGTTCGCCCCTGCAGCAGAAGGAGGGCCTGGATGAGGCGGTCGGCGCGGATGCGGAAGCTCGTTTCGGAAGATTCTTCAGAAGATTTCTTAAGTGATCAGAGGATGGTCACTTCAGTCTCGAGCATAGAAGAACAAGCACCTCAGCAGAAGGAGAAGTCATGTTCCGTGGACTCGCCAACCTCAACCTCGTCGCCGTCGACATGGATGCAGCCGTCGAGTGGTACTCGACCGCGTTCGAGTCGGCCCCCTACTTCGTCCGACCCGAGCAGGGTCCCGCCCAGTACGCCGAGTGGCGCTTCGGCGACGACGAGGACGAGTTCGCGCTGATGGACGCCCGCTTCCGCCCCGCACTCCCTCAGCCCGGCGGCGCCCTCGTCAGCATGCACGTCGACGACATCCAGGCGTCGTTCGACCGGCTGATCGGCCTCGGCGCCGTGACCTTCGACCCGGTGACTCAGCGCGGCGATGGCTGGTGGTCGGCATCCGTCAGCGACCCGTTCGGCAACCTGATCGGCCTGATCCAGAGCCCGCACTGGGCCGCGCAGCACGCGTGACCCCGGCCCGCTGGAGACGAAGAACGGCCGCCCCGAAGGGGGCGGCCGTTCATTCTCAGCGCGAGGCGTCAGACCATCTTGGTGACCTGCTCGAAGGAGAGCTCCACCGGTGTCTCCCGCTCGAAGAGCGAGACGAGCACGGTGAGCTTTCCGCTCGCGGCGTTGATCTCGCTGATCGTGCCGGGCAGGCCCGCGAACGAGCCCTCCTTGATCGTGATGGTCTCGCCGACCTCGAAGTCGACCTCGGCAGCCATCGGGCGGGCCACGGCGACGCCGCCCTTCGAGGCGATGGACTTCGCGGTGGGGACGTCCTTGACCTCGACGAGCGCCTTGAGCATGTTGAAGGCCTCTTCGAAGCGCAGCGGCGTCGGGTTGTGGGCGTTGCCCACGAATCCGGTGACGCCGGGGGTGTGACGCACGACCGACCAGGTGTCCTCGTTGAGCTCCATGCGCACGAGCACGTAGCCCGGGATGCGCACGCGGGTGACCATCTTGCGCTGGCCGTTCTTGATCTCGACGACGTCCTCCATGGGGACCTCGATCTGGTAGATCTCCTCCTCGACCTCGAGCGTCGACTTGCGCTGCTCGATGTTGGCCTTCACCTTGCGCTCGAAACCGGCGTAGGAGTGGATCACGTACCACTTGCCCGGCAGCATCCGCAGCTCCATGCGGAACGCCTCGTACGGGTCCTCGTCGGCCGGGGACGCCTCGGCGTCCTCCGCCGGGTCGTCGTTCGCTTCGGGGCCGTCGTAGGGAGTCACCTCGGAGGCCTCCGCGGCCTCCGCCTCGGCGGTCTCCTCTGCCACAGCGTCGTTGAGGACCTCGGCGGCTGCTTCCGTCTCAGCCGCTTCGTCCAGGTTGAGAGCGTCGTTCACGATCGCGTCCGCCTCCGGGTCTTCGATGTCGATGTCGTCGGTGTCGTCGTATTCCTCGTCGGCGCTGCCCTCAACATGCAGGGCGACGTGCTCGGCCGACGCGGACGACTGCTCCTGCTCGGCCAGGACGTTGCCCTCCTGGGCCTCGTCCTCCTCGCTGGACTGCTCGGCGGCCGTGGCCCAGTCTGCATCGTCGGAATATCGTTCAGACACGTTGCTTCTTTCCGTTCACTGCGACGGATGTCGCAGGTGCGTCAGTTGCCGGGAACCCCGAACACGATGTGCGTCACGTAGCCGAACAGCGAATCGAACCCGTAGACCAGGCCCATCACGATCAGCACGAAGACCAGGACCACCAGGGTGAACTTGATCAGCTCCTTGCGGGTCGGAGTGACGACCTTGCGCAGCTCGCTGATGACCTGACGCAGGAACAGCGCGATCCGGCCGAAGAAACCCAGCTGCTTGTCACGCAGGGAGTACGAGCCTGCTGCGACGGCATCGCCGCGAACGTCGTCCTGATCCATCCTGCAAGCACCTTTCGTGAGTCAGCGTGTGCGCTGACGCGCAGGGCGGACAGGAATCGAACCTGCAACCTGCGGTTTTGGAGACCGCTGCTCTGCCAATTGAGCTACCGCCCTAGAGACCGTCGGCCTCTGGGTCCGCGTCCTCCGGATGCCGATCAAGGCACGGCGAAGGATGCAGACAACTGCCCCTCAAGTGTACGGCATCCGATCCCCCCGGCCGAACCGGGCCGTCTCCCGCGTGAGTCGCAGCGCCGCGCACCCGGTCCCCCGCGCGCGTGTCGGCGGGTTCGGGCAGACTGGAGCTCACAGATTTCCCACACGGCCGGAGGGGGCCCCGTGAGCTCGGACGTGCAGCAGTTCCAGGTCGACCTGCGCGGAGTGGTCGACCTGCTCAGCAGGCACATCTACTCGAGCCCGCGCGTGTACCTCCGCGAGCTGCTGCAGAACGCCCGGGACGCCATCGCCGCCCGCGGCGAGGTCGACGGGGCAGGCGGCAGCATCCGGATCGTCCCGCTCACCGACGAGACGGGCGAGTTCGTCCTGCGCGACGACGGCGTCGGCCTCACGGCCGCCGAGGTGACCGACCTGCTCGCAACCGTCGGCCGCAGCTCCAAACGCGACATCTTCGATCTGCCGCGCAGCGACTATCTCGGGCAGTTCGGCATCGGCCTGCTCAGCTGCTTCATGGTGTCCGATCGCATCGTGATCCGCTCCCGCAGCGCCAGGGGCGGCGCCGGCGTGGAGTGGATCGGCAGCTCCGACGGCACGTTCCAGGTGGCCGAGCTCGACGAGGAGCTGCCGGTGGGCACCAGCGTGCACCTGACGCCCCGGTTCGACCAGGCCGATCTGCTGCGCCCGGCAGCCGTGCGCGAGCTCGCCCGCACGTTCGCCGAGTTCCTTCCGGTGCGCGTCCTCGTCGCCGAGCCGGACGGCGACGTCGAGATCACCCGCGCCGCACCCTTCCTCGGCGAAGGAGGCGACGACGCCGCGCTCGAGTACGGACGCGACCTCATCGGCGCCGCACCCCTGGACGTCATCGAGATCACCGAACCGGGCACCGGTACGCGCGGGCTCGCCTACGTGCTGCCCTTCGCTCCGCCGCCCAACGTGCGTCAGACCACCCGGATGTATCTCGGCCGGATGCTGCTCTCCGAGCGCGCCCCCGAGGTGCTCCCCGACTGGGCGTTCTTCGTGCGCGCGGTCGTCGACTCGACCGGCCTCTCCCCGACGGCCAGCCGCGAGTCCCTCGTCGAGGACGGCGCTCTCGAGCACGTGCGCGAGCAGCTCGGCGCGGGCATCCGGCGCTGGGTGCTCGAACTGGGGCTCACGGCGCCTCACCTGCTCACGCAGTTCGTCGCGGTGCACGAGCTCGGCCTGAAGTCGCTGGTGCGTCACGACGAGGAGCTCGCCCGCTTCATCACGCGCTGGTTGACGGTCGAGACCACGCACGGCAGCATCCGCATCGGCGATCTCGTCGAGCGCCACTCGCACGTGCGCTACGCCCGCACGGTCGACGAGTTCCGCCAGATGGCGGGCATCGTGCCGTCGTCCGAGATCCTCGTCAACGGAGGCTACCTGTACGACGCGGATCTCATCGCCGCGCTGCCGGAGCTGCATCCCGAGGTCACGGTGGAGCAGATCGACGTGACCGCCGAACTGGATCGCCTCGATCCGCCGCCGCTCGACGACCGCTCGGCCGCCATCGCCCTGGAGGACCGCGCGAGCGCCGTGCTCACCGCATCCGGATGCGCCGTGGTGGTGCGCTCGATCGACCGGGCCGACCTCACCGGCCTGTACGTCGCCGATCCGTCCGTGCTGCGGGCGATCGACCGCAACCGCACCAAGGGGATCGCCGGCGGGCTGTGGGGCGGCGTGCTCTCGCGAATCGACGACGCCGTGGGCGCCGCGCGCGACGACGACCTCTCCGCCCGGCTCTGCCTGAACTGGACCAACCGCGTCGTCCGCACGCTCGCCGGCGTGACCGACGACGCCGTCTTCGGCCGCACCGTGCAGCTGCTGTACATCCAGGCATTGCTCGCCGGCCACCATCCGCTCTCGGATGCCGACCGCACCCTGATGACCACGGCGCTGTCCGACCTGGTCTCGCTCTCGGCGGGCATCCCCGACGACGGTTTCCCCTTCGAGCTCTGACCTGTCCCCCTCGACCCCTGGCCGACCCCTCCCGGGCGGCCCACCCTGTGAAGGAGCCCGTGATGGCCCGACCGAAGAAGCGCTTCTCGCAGCTGCTGGAGGAGATCGACAGCACGGCGTGGGGCCCCGCCGAGCAGGCCCTGGTCGCAGAGGCCGTCGCGCTCGCCCAGGAGATCGGCGACGAGCGGCTGGAGTATCAGGCCCGGATGCGTCAGACCGCCTCCGCGAACATGGGCGGCCTGACCGATGTCATGCTGAACTCCTTCGCCTGGTGCCTGGCCAGGCACGACGCCGATCCGAACCGCTTCCCGCTCGACATCGAAAACGGCGCCGCCGACCTGATGTGGCAGTTCAAGTGGATGGCGGCGTCGCTGCGCGGCTCACCGGCGTTCTCGGCCGAGCAGGTGGCCGCGGTGCTCGACGACATGGAGGCGCACTACCGCAAGGCGGGCCTGGGCATGAGCGGCGTGCTGACCGCGCGCTTCGAGGACGCCTGGGACTCGGGACGCTTCGACGACGCCGAGGCGCTGCGCGTGCAGCTGGAGACCACGCCGCGCGACGACTACAGCCACTGCGACGCGTGCGGCCGCAGCCAGATCGCCGGCTTCTTCGCCGACACGGGCCGTGACGCCGAATCCATCCGCCTGGTCGAGGAGATGATCGAGGGCGGGTTCTCGTGCGGCGAGGAGCCGGAGCACGCCCTGTCGCGCGTGCTGCTGCCCTACCTGCGCGCGGGCCGGCTCGACGAGGCCCGGTCCGCGCACCTGCGCAGCTACCGGCTCGCGAAGGACAACCCCGACAACCTCACGATCGTGGCGAACAACATCGTCTTCGCCGCGGTCACCGGCAACGAGGCCAGGGCGCTGGCGCTGGTGGAGCGGCACCTGCCGTGGCTGGCGCACGATCAGCTGAACGTCGACGGCCACTTCACCGCCCTGTCGGCCATCGGACTCGCCCTCGACAGGGTGACCGAGACGGGCCACGGGGATGCCCGGGTGCGCGGCGCCGATGCCCCCGCCCTGGAGCGATTCTTCGGTGCGCACGACGGGCCGTGGACGGCATCCGACCTTGCGGATGCCGCGAACGCGGCCGCGGATCGGATCGGCGCCGAGTTCGACGAGCGCGACGGCACCGACGGCCACGCGACCCGCCGCGCCCGCCTGCGCGCGCTGCGCGGCGGGCGGTGGGACGTGCCGATCCGCTCGGACGCCTTCGTCTCGGCCCCCGCGGCCGCGGAACCGCGGGATGCTCAGGGATGGTACGACCGCGCCGTCGCACTCGGCAGCTATGGCTCCGAGGCCGATGCGCTGACCGCGGCCGCACGCGCGACCGGCCTGGACGACCCTCTGAAGCGCGCACGTCTGGTCGGTCTGCGCATCGGGGCTCTCGCGTCGCTGGAGCGCTGGGAGGAGGCATCCGCTCTGCTCGCCGAGCGCGCCGACGCGCTGGCCGAAGCGGGAAAGCACGAGCAGGTCGCCGTCGAGTCGCGGCTGGGCCTTGCTCTGTTCGGACGCGGTGAGGACGCCGATGTCGCGGGCCTGGAGCGCGAGTGGGCTGATGCCGCAGCGCTTCCCGCCTGGACGCGAGGCGACCTCGCTCTCACCCTCGCGTCGATGCGGTTGCGGGCGGATGACGTACCCGCTGCGCTGGAGCTCGCCGAGCAGGCGGCTCGCGCGTTCGGCGAGGCGGGCGACAGCCGCCTGGTCGCCGGCACGTCGCTGCTGGCGATCATGGCACTGGTGCGCACCGGCGACCTGGAGCGCGCCTCGGCGCTCGTCGACGGGATGCTCGAGGACGAGACCCTCAACCCCGGGCAGCGGGCGCGGCTGCTGGAGACCCGCGCGCGGATCCGCGGCGGCGCGGGCGATCTCACCGGTGGCGCGGACGACGCCGACGCGGCGACGGCGGTGCTCGCGTCCCTGGGCGGTGCGCACTCGCTCGCCGGAGCGCACATGCTCGCCGGCGCGCTGTGGGAGGACGCGGGCGAGACAGACAGGGCGCTGCTGCGCTATCGAGTAGGCGCGCGCCTGATCGCGCAGGAGGGCGGCGATCTCGCCGGGGCGAACTTCCGTCTCGCCAGGGCCCTGCTGGGCGCCGGCCACGCGGCTGAGGCGGCAGAACTGTTCGGCGAGGTGCTTCAGAGCGAGGAGAAGAACGAGGTCTCAGCGTCATCCCGCGCACTCACCGTGGCCATGCTCGCGCGCTCGCTGGCGGCCTCCGAGGAGTTCGGTCAGGCCGTCGGCGCCTTCGGCTACGCGGCCGATCTGCATGCTCAGGGCGAGGAGCCCGCCGAGCAGGCGGTGATGCTCACCGAGCAGGCGAAGATCCTGGCCCGGTTCGGAGAGGGCGAGGATGCCCGGGGCCTGCTGGAGCAGGCCGCGGAGATCGTGCGGCCCACCGGCGCGGTCGGAGCGATCGTGGAGGTGCTGCACAACCTCGGGCAGGCCTACGGTGGTGCGGGCGATGAGCGCGCGCTCGCGCTGTTCGACGAGGTCGCCGCGCTGGCAGCCGAGAATGACGCGGAGTGGCTGCTGGCCGATGTGACCGACTCCCGCGGGCGGGCGCTGACGGAGCTCGGACGCATCGACGAGGCGGTCGCGGCGCTGCTCACGGCCGCCGACGGCTTCGCGGCGATCGGCGATGACGGGTCCGCCGGCGGCTCGGAACTGTTCGCGGCGCGCACGCTCGTGGCGGCGGAGCGCCTGGACGACGCCGTGCCGCTGTACCGCAGCGTGATCGATCGGGCGGAGGCGTTTCCCCCGCTGCTGCAGGTGGCGGCACTGGAGCTGGGCGATGTCTTCGAGAAGCTCGGCCGACCCGCCGAGGCCGGCGAGGTGCGGGGCCTGCTGGAGGACTGAGCGCAACCGCGGATTGCGCGCCGCGGCTCAGAACGAGAACAGGGATTCACCGAGAACAGGACGGATGCTGCGGCATCCGTCCTGTCCTGTTCCGGTGCGAGCGGCGGGCGAGGCGTCAGGCCTTGCGGATGAGCTTCTTGTTGACGAACTCGTCGGCGGCCAGCAGACCCATCTCGCGCGAGGTGCCGCTGCGCTTCACACCGCCGAAGGGCAGCTCGGGGCTGTCGGCGAGGACGACGTTGACGTAGACCATGCCGGCCTCGATGCTGTTCGCCACGCGCTCGGCCTGCTCGGCGTCCGTCGTGAACACATAGGAGCCGAGGCCGAACGAGGTGTCGTTGGCCAGCTCGACCGCGGCGGCCTCGTCGGCGACTCGATAGACGACCGCAGCCGGCCCGAACAGCTCCTCGCGATACACGTCCATCTCGGGCGTCACGTCGGCGAGCACCGTCGGCGCGAAGAACGCGCCCTCGCGGGTCCCGCCGGTCAGCACGCTCGCGCCCTGGGCGACCGCGGTGTCGATCTGCTCCTGCAGACGCTCGGCGGCGGCGAGCGACGACAGCGGTCCCAGCACGGTGTCCTCCTGCGTCGGGTCCTCCGCCGAGACGCCGGCGAGCGACGCGACGAACTTCGAGGTGAACTCCTCGTACAGGTCGTCGACGACGATGAAGCGCTTGGCGGCGTTGCAGGACTGTCCGTTGTTGTCCAGGCGGGCGTCCACGGCGTTCTGCACCACGGCGTCGAGGTCGTCGGTCGAGAGCACGATGAACGGGTCCGAGCCGCCGAGCTCGAGGGCGACCTTCTTCAGGTTGCGCCCGGCGACCTCGGCGACGGCGGCGCCGGCGCGCTCGGAGCCGGTGACCGAGACGCCGTGCACGCGCGGGTCGGCGACGATCGACGCCGCCTGCTCGTTCGTGGCGTACACGTTCACGTAACCGCCGTCGGGAAGCCCCGCCTCGCGGTAGATCGCCTCGATCGCCTCGGCCGATTCGGGGCACTGCGGAGCGTGCTTCAGGATGATCGTGTTGCCGATCGCCAGGTTCGGGGCCGCGAAGCGCGCCACCTGGTAGGCCGGGAAGTTCCACGGCATGATGCCCAGCAGCGCCCCCAGCGGCGCCCGGCGCACCACGGCGGTGCCGTCACCGAGGATGTCCAGCGGCTGGTCGGCCGTGATCTTGTCGATGTTGTCGGCGTAGAACTCGATGATGTCGGCGGCGAACTCGACCTCGCCGACGGCGGCGGCGATCGGCTTGCCCATCTCGCGCACGATGATGGCTGCCAGTTCGTCCGTGCGCTCGCGGTGCAGTTCGGCGATGCGCCGGATGACGACGGCGCGGTCGGAGGGCGAGGTCGCCGCCCAGGTCCCGGCCGCGGCGGCGGCGCGCGCGACCGCATCCTCGATCTGTGCGCCGGTGAAGGTGTCGTAGGTGGCGACGGTCTCCCCCGTGGCCGGATTGACGACGGCGTAATCGGTCATGTCGGTTCCTTTCGCTGAGTCAGTTGGGGATCAGGGTGTACTTGGTCGACAGGTACTCGTGGATGCCCTCGGCGCCGCCCTCGCGGCCGATGCCGGACTGCTTCACCCCGCCGAAGGGAGCCGCGGCGTTCGAGACGACGCCCACGTTGAGACCCATCATCCCGGTCTCGAGCGCGTCGATCATCCGGTGGCCGCGACCGAGGTCCTCCGTGAAGACGTACGACACCAGGCCGTACTCGGTGTCGTTGGCCAGGCGCACGGCCTCGGCCTCGTCGGCGAACGTCGCGATCGCAAGCACCGGGCCGAAGATCTCCTCGGTGAGGATCGAACTTCCCGCGACGACATCGGTGAGCACGGTCGGCTCGTAGAAGGTGCCGGTTCCCTGCAGCGCGTTGCCGCCGGTGAGCAGGCGGGCTCCGCGCTCCACGGCGTCACCGACGAGCTCCTGCGCCTTGGCGACGGCGTCCTCGTCGATCAGCGGGCCGATGGCCACGCCCTCCTCGGTGCCCCGGCCGATCTTCATCGCCTGCACGCGCTCGGTGACCCGGCGGGCGAACTCCTCGGCGATGTCGCGGTGCACGATGAAGCGGTTGGCGGCCGTGCACGCCTGGCCGATGTTACGGAACTTCGCCGCCATCGCGCCGTCCACCGCCTTGTCGAGGTCGGCGTCCTCGAACACGACGAAGGGCGCGTTGCCGCCGAGTTCCATCGAGACACGCAGGATGCCCTCGGCCGACTGGGCGATGAGCTTGCGGCCCACCTCGGTCGAGCCGGTGAACGACAGCTTGCGCAGTCGCGGGTCGGCGATGATCGGGCCCGACAGCGCACCGGAGCGTGAGGTCTGCACGACGTTGACGACCCCGGCGGGAAGCCCCGCCTGTTCGAGCAGCTTCGTGAAGAAGATGGTCGTCAGCGGCGTGAGTGCCGGCGGCTTGATCACCACGGTGCAGCCCGCGGCGAGCGCGGGGGCGATCTTGCGCGTCGCCATCGCGAACGGGAAGTTCCACGGGGTGACGAAGAACGACGGGCCCACCGGGCGCTGCGAGACGACCATGTGCCCGGTGCCCTCGGGGTTGCTGCCGTAGCGTCCGCCGATGCGCACGGCCTCCTCGCTGAACCAGCGCAGGAACTCGCCGCCGTAGACGACCTCCCCGCGCGCCTCGGCGAGCGGCTTGCCCATCTCGAGGGTCATCAGCAGCGCGAGGTCCTCCTTGTGCGCCTGAACGAGGTCGAAGGCACGGCGGAGGATGTCGCTGCGAGTGCGCGGTGCGGTCGCGGCCCAGTCGTCCTGGGCGGCGACGGCCGCATCGAGCGCCCGGATGCCGTCCGCAGGCGTCGCATCCGCGATCGAGGCGATGACGTCGCCCGTCGAGGGGTCGCGCACGTCGAACGTGCGGCCCTCCTCGGCGTCGATCCACTGGCCGCCGATGAAGAGGCCGCCGGGCACGCTCGCGAGGAGCGCCTTCTCGTCGGATGCGGTTGTGCTCATGATTCGTCTCGATTCTGTGGGGATGTGAGAGGGGTCAGGGGTGGCGGATGCGGAGCGGGGCGTCCCCGTCCAGCGTCTCACCTCGGGATCGCACGCCGGAAGCGGGCGCGTCCGCGCCGGCATCCGTCGCTGTGTGCCCGACGACGATCGCGGCGCTCATGAGCCGCGGACCCCGGAGACGGAGGCACGCGCCTTCTCGACGATCTGCGCGGCGGCGAGACGGCCCATGCGGATGGCGCCGTCGACGTGCTGGTAGCCGGCGCCGGCCATGTCGCTGCACGCGAAGTGGATCGGACCGACAGCACTGCGCAGGTCGGCGCCGTAGCGGTGCAGCCCGCCCAGGTCGAAGCTGGCGGCGTAGGCGCCGCGCGTCCATTCCTCGCTGCCCCAGTCGCTCTCGTAGTACACGACGGGATCCTTCGCCTCGGGACCGTAGTAGTGCGACAGGGATTCGAGGATCCGCTCCCGGCGCTCCTGGGCGGACAGTTCGAAGACGTCGTCCGCGTTGCGGTCGCTCACGAAGCCGACCAGGGTGCCGCGCTCGTCGCCGTGGTTCGTGTTGTCGTACGCCTCGTGCGCGAGCTCGTACGGGCTGAAGGCCGTCCCGCTCAGGCCGCGATCGCGCCAGAACGGACGCTCGTACACGGCGTGCACCTTGATGACGAAGCCCATGGACAGGTGCTGGTGCAGCTGGTGCTGGCGGCGCGGCAGCGGCGGGACGAACGAGATGCGGCTGTAGAGCACGGGAGCGTGCGCAAGGATCGCGAAGCGCGCCCTGACAGTGGTGCGCTCGGTGGTGACGACGACGCCGGATTCCGACCATTCCAGCGCGCGCACCGGCTGGTTCAGCAGCACGTCGTCGCCCAGCCGCTCGGCGAGCAGCTGCGGAACCTGCTGCAGGCCGCCGACGACCCGCTTGTCGAGGATGAAGTCGGCGTCGACCAGGTTCGAGTAGGAACCGGCGGAGGCCGCCATCAGCAGCGACTGCAGCAGGGAGAAGGCGTGCGTGGGCTTGGTGAGCATCGCGGACCCGGTCGCGAAGGCGAGGTTGCGGATCGCCTCGTCGTCGTCGGTCTGGGCGTGCAGCCAGGCGTCCCACGAGATCGCGTCCCACTCGGCGGCGTTCGGATGCTCCCAGGGCCGGTCGGGGTCGATCTCGGCGACCATGGCGTCCAGGCGCTCGGTCACCTCGGCGATGACGTTCTCGGTCTCGGCCGAGACGGGGAACATCTCGCCGGTGAAGCGGTGCACCTCGCCGTCGGGGCCGACGTAGACACTGTCGCCCTCCCGGTAGCGGCTGAAGGTCTCCAGACCCAGCTCCTCGATGGTCTGCTTCAGGGCCTCCTGGTCGGGCGAGACCCACTGGCCGCCGATCTCGAGCATGGCACCGTCGATGACGTCGGTCCACAGCCGACCGCCGACGCGGTCGCGGGCCTCCACGACGGCGACGGACAGCCCCGCCCTGCGCAGTTCGTTGGCGGCGGTGAGCCCGGCCGCTCCGGCGCCGACGATGACGACGTCGCGGCTGATCTCCTGCTCGGTCATGGTGATCTCCTTCGATGCGGAAAGTGTGGGCAGGGTGTCGGCCGCGATCCCCGGCCGGGGTCGCGGCCGACGGCCTCAGACGCGGGCGAGCGCGGCGGCGACGACGTCGAGGCCGTCGTCGAGCAGCTCGTCGCCGATCGACAGCGGCGGCAGGAAGCGGATGACATTGCCGAAGGTGCCGCAGGTGAGCACGATCACGCCCTCGGCGATGCAGGCCCTGGCGACGGCGCCGGTGAGGGCGGCATTCGGCTCCCCGGTCTCAGGGTTCACGAACTCGGCGGCCACCATGGCGCCGTGACCGCGCACATCGCCGATGCGCGGATCGTCCGCGGCGAGGGCGCGCAGGCGGTCCAGCAGGATGCCGCCGATCTGCTGTGCGCGCTCGACGAGGCCCTCGTTCTCGAAGGCGTCGATCGCGGCGAGCGCCGCAGCGCAGGCCACCGGGTTGCCGCCGTAGGTGCCGCCCAGACCACCGGCGTGCGCGGCGTCCATGATCTCGGCGCGACCCGTGACGCCCGCGAGCGGCAGACCGGCGGCGATGCCCTTGGCTGTGGTGACGAGATCGGGCTCGATGCCGAAGATCTCGCTGGCGAACATGGCGCCGGTGCGGGCGAAGCCGGTCTGCACCTCGTCGGCGATGAACACGACCCCGTTCGCGCGGCTCCAGTCGACGATCGCCTCGAGGAAGCCGTCGGCGGGCACGATGAACCCGCCCTCGCCCTGGATGGGCTCGATGATCACGGCGGCCAGGCTGTCGGCGCCGATCTGCTTCTCGATGAGGGTGATGGCGCGCTCGGCGGCCTCGGCACCGGTCAGCCCGTCGCGGTAGGGGTACGAGCCGGGCACGCGATAGACCTCGGGCGCGAACGGACCGAAGCCGGCCTTGTAGGGCATCGACTTGGCGGTGAGCGCCATGGTGAGGTTGGTGCGGCCGTGGTAGCCGTGGTCGAAGGCCACGACGGCCTGCCGCCCGGTGTGCTTGCGGGCGATCTTGACCGCGTTCTCGACCGCCTCGGCGCCGGAGTTGAACAGGGCGGTCTTCTTGGCGAAGTCCCCGGGTGTCAGGCGGTTGAGCGCCTCGGCGACGTCGACGTAGGACTCGTACGGCGACACCATGAAGCAGGTGTGAGTGAACTGCGCGGCCTGCGCGGCGACGGCCGCGGCGACCTTGGGGTGCGCGTTGCCGACGCTGGTGACGGCGATGCCCGACCCGAGGTCGATGAGCGAATTGCCGTCGGCGTCGAGCACGACGCCGCCGCCGGCGGCGACGACCGACACGGGCATCGAATGGGCCACTCCTGCGGCGACGGCATCCGCCTTGCGCGCGAGGATCGCGGCCGACCGCGGTCCGGGCAGGTCGGTGACGACGCGACGGACCTGCTCGAGGGCCGGTCCGCCTGCGGGGTGAGTGGAGGTCTCGTCGATGAGGGTCATGAGGCGAGGCTAGAACCCCGCCTCCACCGGATGCACTCGCCCGGACGTACAATCGTGGGACGATCTTCGCCGCCGCGTACAATCCGAGAGGAGCATCCGTGGAGCCCGTCGTCGCACCGACCCTGCGCACCCTGCTCGCCAGGGCCGAACTGCGCCTCGAGCTGGTCTCCGATCCGGCGTCCCTCGCCGAGGGCGCGCTCGATCTGCCGGTGCGCTGGGTGCACAACTCGGACCTCGTCGACCCGACGCCGTTCCTCGCCGAAGACCTGGTGCTGCTCACCACCGGCGCCCAGCTTTCGGATCAGGACCAGAGCGGCGCCGAGGAGTACGTCGCACGTCTCGTGCACCGCGGCGTGCTGGCGCTCGGGTTCGGCTCCGGGGTGCACCGAGTGGGCGTTCCCGCCGAGCTCGCCGCAGCCTGCTCCGCTGTGGGGCTGGCGCTGTTCGAGGTGCCCTACGACATCCCGTTCCTCGCGGTCGCGCGCGCTCATGCGGAGGCCATCGCCGCCCAGGCCTACGCGCGGCGCACCTGGGCCCTCGAGGCTCAGCGGGCCCTGGCGATCGCCGCGCTCCGCCCGCGCGGGCTGGAGTCCACGCTGTCCGAACTGTCCAGACGCCTCGGATGCTGGGTGGGCATGTACGACGCCTCGGGCGCGATGGTGCACGAACACCCGGCCGCCCTCACCCGTGAGGCCGACGGCGTCCTCGACGGGGTCGCGGAGATGCTCGCCCGCGGCGGCGCGGCCAGCCGCACTCTCGAGGACCGGGATGGCGGTTTCACCCTGTTCACCCTCGGCCGGACGGGCCGGCTGCGGGGTGTGATCGCGATCGCGGCCGCCGCGCTCGACCCCGAGACGCGCGCGGTCGTGACGTCGGTCATCGCGATGGCGGGACTGGCCCTCGAGCAGAACGAGCGGATGTCCCGGGCACGGCGGCGCCTGCACAGCCAGCTGCTCGCGTCGCTGCGCACGGACGATCCGGCGCTGGCCCGCCGCGTGCTCGGCTCGCTGCCGCCCGCCCCGGTGGCGGTGGCGGTCGCGGCCGACGTGCCGCGCATCGCCGCGATCGCGGACTGGTGGGAGCGCCGGCGAACGGATGCCGGGACCGCATCCTTCATCGCGGAGGACGCCGACGGCCTGACGATGATCGTCGGCGCCGATGACGACTCCCTCTTCGAGGAGCTGGCCCTGCGCTTCGGCATCCGCATCGGCGTCTCAGGCCCTCAGGACTACTCCGCGTTCTCCCAGGCGCATGCCCAGGCACGGACAGCGCTCCGGCGGGGCGCCCCCGGCGTCACGCGGTACGCCGTCGCCGCCGGAGGGGTGCTGGACGCGCTCGCCGGCGAGGAGGCGCGACTGCTCGCCCGCACCAGGCTCGACCCGCTGCGCCGGCACGACCAGGCCACCGGAGCCGAGCTCGAACGCACGCTCGGCATCTGGCTGGAGCACGACACGCACAGCGAGCGCGCGGCGGCGGCGCTCGGCATCCATCGTCACACTCTGCGCACCCGCATCGCGCAGGCCGCCGATCTGCTCGGCGTCGACCTGTCTTCGTTCCCCGCACGCGCGGAACTGTGGGCGGCGCTGCGGGCGGCGGGCTGAGGCCCCGACCGCGGCGGGCGAGATCGCGACCCTCGCGAGCGGTCGGGCTAGCCGGGCGAATGCGCCTCGAGGAACTCGTACACGTCGGTGGTGTCCACCCCGGGGAAGGAGCCCGTGGGCAGAGTGGCGAGCAGCGTGCGCGGGGTGCGCACGTTGGGCCACGAGTGCTCGCGCCAGCGCTCCTCCAGTTCGACCGGGGCGCGCCGGCAGCAGGTCTCGACCGAATGCTTGGAGACGCCGCGGTTGCCGGTGTCGCGCCCGACGAACCATTTCGTGTCGTCGAAGCGCACGCCCACGCTCAGCGAGTGCAGGCCTTCACTGGAGGGCTCGACCCTGGCGGTGCACCAGTACGTGCCGTTGCCCGTGTCGGTGTACTGGTAATAGGGGTTGAAGCGGTCCTCGACGTCGAACACGACCCGGCTCGTCCACCGCCGGCAGCAGAGCTGACCCTCGATGGAGCCGAGCCGGTCGGTGGGGAAGTTCACGTCGTCGTTCTCATACGCCTTCGTGATCGTGCCCGACTCGTGCACCTTCAGGAAGTGCACCGCGATGTCGAGGTGCCGGGTGGCCAGGTTCGTGAACCGGTGTGCGGCTGTCTCGTACGAGACCGAGTAGGCGTCGCGCAGATCCTCGATCGAGATGGCACGGCGGTGCTTGGCATCCTGCAGCACGGGCACGACGTGCGCCTCCGGCACCAGGAGCGCACCGGTGAGGTAGTTGGTCTCCACGCGCTGCCGCAGGAACTCGGCATAGCTGTGGGGCTCGCCGTGGCCGAGGATGCGGCTGGACAGCGCCTGCAGCACCGCCGTGCGCGCATCTCCCTTGGCGTGCACACCGCTGGAGAGGTACAGGCGGCCGTTGGCGAGATCGGCCACGCTGCGCGTGGTCTGCGGCAGGTCGGAGGCGTAGTGCAGCGTGAACCCGAGGTACGCGGCGATCTCCGACGCCGTGCGCTGGGTGAGCGGGCCCCCGGGGTGACGGACCGCTGCGAGGATCTCGGCGGCCTTCGTCTCGAGCTCGGCGAAGTGGTTGTCCTGGGTGCGCATGAGATGGCGCAGCTCGACGTTGGCGCGGCGCGCCTCCTCGGGGGTGGCGGCGCGCTCGTCGCGCAGCCGCTCGATCTCGCCGTGCAGCGCCAGCATCGCGGCGAGCGCCTCGGAGGGAACGGTCTTGGCGATGCGGAACGGTGCGATGCCCAGAGCCTGGAACGTCTGCCCCTTCATGGCGCGTTCCAGCGAGATCTCCATGGCGCTGCGCTCGTCGAGCGGCCCGCCCTCGAGCAGTGCGTCGATCGTCGTGCCGAGCGCGCGCGCGATCGCCTGCAGCAGGGTGAGCTTGGGCTCGCGCTTGCCGGTCTCGAACATCGACAGCTGACTGGGCGCCCTGTCGATGCGCGAGGCCAGCTCCTCGAGGGTCATGCCCCGACCGGTGCGCAGCTGCCGGATCCGCCGCCCGATCGTGAGGGCATCGGAGTCTTCTGGCGCGTCGGCGGTGACCATGGCCGTGATTCTGTCACGAATGCAGAAATTTCGCCAAACTTCTCCTCGTGATCCGCCAGGAGGAGTGCCGAACTTCACTGAGAGTGGATGCCAAGCCACCCGGCCGCATCGGCGCTCCCGCCGACCGACACTTCACGGAGGAGACAGATCATGACCGTTCCCACTGCGGCACCGACCGCCCCGACCCGCACCGTCGAGGACACCGTCTCCGCCGGCATCGGTCCCGCGCTGCGCATCACCGCGCCGCTGCACGACCGTTTCGACGAGATCCTCACCGCCGAGGCGATGGCGTTCCTCACCGAGCTGCATCATCGCTTCGCCGGGCGCCGCCATGACCGGCTCGCCGACCGGATGCGCCGCCGCTTCGAGATCGGCAACGGCCACGACCCCCGCTTCCGCGAGGACACCGCGCACATCCGCGACGACGCGGACTGGCGCGTCGCCGGTGCCGGCCCCGGTCTGGAGGATCGTCGCGTGGAGATCACCGGCCCCACCGATCCCAAGATGACCATCAACGCCCTGAACTCCGGAGCACGGGTGTGGCTGGCCGACCAGGAGGACGCCGTCAGCCCCACCTGGCGGAACGTCATCGGCGGCCAGCTGTCGTTGCGCGACGCCGTCCGCGGCGAGCTGACGCACACAGGCACCGACGGCCGGGAGTACCGCGTCACGGCCGAGCGCACGCCGACGATCGTCATGCGCCCGCGCGGCTGGCACCTCACCGAGCGGCACATCGAGTTCACCGACCGGACGGGGCGGACGCTGTCGGCATCCGGGTCGCTGATCGATTTCGGCCTGTACTTCTTCCACAACGCGCAGGCGCTCATCGATGCCGGGCGCGGCCCGTACTTCTACATCGCCAAGCTCGAATCCAGCGAAGAGGCGAAGCTGTGGGACGACGTGTTCTCGTTCAGCGAGGAGTACATCGGGATCCCCCACGGCACGATCCGGGCCACCGTGCTGATCGAGACGCTCCCCGCCGCCTTCGAGATGGACGAGATCCTCTACGAGCTGCGCGAGCACTGCGCAGGGCTCAACGCCGGCCGCTGGGACTACATCTTCTCCATCATCAAGAACTACCGCGGCCGCGGCGCCCGCTTCGTGCTTCCGGACCGGAGCGAGGTGACCATGACCGTGCCGTTCATGCGCGCGTACACCGATCTGCTGGTGAAGACCTGCCACCGACGCGGTGCCCACGCCATCGGCGGCATGAGCGCCTTCATCCCGAACCGCCGCGACCCCGAGGTCACCGCGCGGGCGCTGGAGAAGGTGTCGGCCGACAAGAAGCGCGAGGCCGGCGACGGCTTCGACGGCACCTGGGTGGCGCACCCCGATCTGATCCCCGCCGCGCAGGCCGAGTTCGACGCCGTGCTGGGCGAGCGCCCGCACCAGCTCGACCGCCAGCGAGACGACGTCGAGGTGACCGCCGCCCAGCTGCTCGATCTGCGCATCGGCCGCCCGATCACGGCCAAGGGCGTGCGGGAGAACGTGTCGGTGGCGATCCGGTACATCGAGGCCTGGCTGCGGGGCCTCGGCGCCGTGGCGATCGACGATCTCATGGAGGACGCCGCGACGGCTGAGATCAGCCGCTCGCAGGTATGGCAGTGGATCCACCAGGACCGTCGCACCGACGAGGGCGACCCGATCACGGCCGCGTACGTCGAGCGCTTGATCGACGAGCTGCTCGCTCGGACGCCGCGATCCGCCGGCGACCGATTCGACGACGCCGCCGAGGTGTTCCGCCAGGTGGCGCTGCGACCCGAGTTCCCGGCATTCCTGACCGTGCCCGCGTACGCCCGCTTCCTCGTCGAGACCGACTGACCGCCGCCCCGCCACCACGAAGGACACGAAGGACACGACATGACCCACTACCAGGACGACATCGCCGCCATCCAGGACCTGAAGGATGCGAACGGCGCAGCATGGCACGCCATCGATCCCGAATCGGTCGCGCGCATGCGCGCGCAGAACCGCTTCCGCACCGGACTGGAGATCGCTCAGTACACGGCCGACATCATGCGACGCGACATGGCCGAGTACGACGCCGACTCCTCGGTCTACACGCAGTCGCTGGGCGTCTGGCACGGCTTCATCGGGCAGCAGAAGCTCATCTCCATCAAGAAGCACCTGAAGTCCACGAACAAGCGCTACCTCTACCTGTCCGGCTGGATGGTCGCGGCCCTCCGCTCGGAGTTCGGCCCGCTGCCCGACCAGTCGATGCACGAGAAGACCTCGGTGCCGGCGCTGATCGAGGAGCTATACACCTTCCTGCGCCAGGCCGACGCGCGCGAGCTCGACCTGCTGTTCACGCAGCTCGATGCGGCTCGTGCGGCGGGCGACGAGACCGCGGCGGAGTTCATCCAGTCGCAGATCGACGGCCACGAGACCCACGTCGTCCCGATCATCGCGGACATCGACGCCGGCTTCGGCAACCCCGAGGCGACCTACCTGCTCGCCAAGAAGATGATCGAGGCCGGCGCCTGCGCGATCCAGATCGAGAACCAGGTGTCGGACGAGAAGCAGTGCGGGCATCAGGACGGCAAGGTCACGGTGCCCCACGAGGACTTCCTCGCCAAGATCAACGCCGTCCGCTACGCCTTCCTCGAGCTCGGCATCGAGAACGGCATCATCGTCGCCCGCACCGACTCGCTCGGAGCCGGACTCACCCAGAAGCTCGCCGTCTCGCGCGAGCCCGGCGACCTCGGCGACCGGTACAACTCCTTCCTCGACGTCGAGGAGATCGCGTCGGACGGCCTCCGCGACGGCGACGTCGTCATCAAGCGCGAGGGCCGGCTGCTGCGCCCGAAGCGGCTGGCGAGCAACCTGTACCAGTTCCGGCCGGGAACCGGCGAGGAGCGCGTCGTGCTCGACTGCATCACGTCGCTGCGCAACGGCGCGGACCTGCTGTGGATCGAGACCGAGAAGCCGAACGTGGAGCAGATCGCCGGCATGGTCGACGCCATCCGCGCCGAGGTCCCGGACGCGAAGCTGGTCTACAACAACAGCCCGTCGTTCAACTGGACGCTGAACTTCCGTCAGCAGGTGTACGACCTGCTCGTGGAGCGCGGCGAGGACGTGTCGGCCTACGACCGCAGCTCGCTGATGAGCGTGGAGTACGACGACACCGAGCTCGCCCGGCTGGCCGATGAGAGGATCCGCACGTTCCAGCGCGACGGGTCCGCCCGGGCAGGCATCTTCCACCACCTCATCACGCTGCCGACCTACCACACGGCCGCGCTGTCGACCGACGACCTCGCGAAGGGCTACTTCGGCGACGAGGGGATGCTCGCCTACGTCACAGGCGTGCAGCGCCGTGAGATCCGCGGCGGCATCGCCACCGTCAAGCACCAGAACATGGCCGGAAGCGACATCGGCGACAACCACAAGGAGTACTTCGCCGGAGACGCCGCGCTCAAGGCCGGCGGCCAGCACAACACCATGAACCAGTTCACCTGAGGCTCCCCGCCATGCCCCTCACCGCACGGCGCGGTGAGGGGCATCGCGCTGACGAGCCGGCGTCGCCGCTCACAGGAACGAGGCGGCCACGGCGTTGCGGTGGTAGTCGAACACGATGCTGGTGCGGGTGGAGGCGACGCTGCTCTGCGCCGAGAGGTGCTCGAGGACGAACTCACGCAGCTGGGATGAATCGGCGACCGCGATGTGCAGCAGGAAGTCGTCATCGCCGCCGAGGAAGAAGACCTGGATCACCTGCGGCAGCGCGCGCACGCGCTCGGCGAACGCGACGATGCTCTCCCTGCGGGCACTGGGGCGCAGGCTCACCCCGATCACCGCCTGCAGACCCGCGCCGAGCATCCGCTCGTCGACGCTGGCGTGGAAGCCGGTGATCACACCGCGCTCGAGCAGGGATCGCAGACGGGTGTGAGCCGTGGACGGCGCCACCCCGAGCTTCGCGGCGAGCTGGGCATTGGTCATCCGTCCGTCGGCGGTGAGCAGCCGCACGATGCTGGCGTCGATCGCGTCGAGCGACGGCTCCCGAACGCTGTTCGGAGGAGTGGGCGAGGAAGAGATGTCCATCCGAATGATTATTCAGGATCCGCGTCGTCACCAAAACTTCTTCGGGTCGGGCTCGGATTCTCCGCTCATTCTGCGATTCTGTATCTCTGAGTTTCCCACCCGTACAGGAGGATCGATGAAGATCGGCGTACCCGCAGAGGTCAAGAACAACGAGAACCGCGTCGCGCTGACGCCCGCGGGCGTCGACCGTCTGGTGAACGAGGGGCATCGCGTGCTGGTGCAGGCCGGGGCGGGCCTCGGCTCGCACCTCGACGACGACGCCTACCGCGCTGCGGGGGCGGAGATCGTCGCGACGGCGGAGGATGCCTGGGGCGCGGCGGACCTGCTGCTGAAGGTGAAGGAGCCGATCGAGCAGGAGTACGGGTTCCTGCGCGACGACCTCACCCTCTTCACGTACCTGCATCTGGCCGCCGACCGACCGCTCACGACGGCGCTGATGGAGGCCGGAACGACCGCCGTCGCCTACGAGACGGTGCAGCTGCCCGACCGCAGCCTGCCGCTGCTGACTCCGATGAGCGAGATCGCGGGGCGGCTGTCGGTGACGATGGGCGCGAACGCCCTGCTGCGCTCGCACGGCGGCCGGGGAGTGCTGCTGGGCGGCATCGCCGGAACGCCCCGCGCGAAGACCGTCGTGATCGGAGGCGGCGTGGCGGGTGAGCACGCCGCGGCGAACGCCCTGGGACTCGGTTCGACGGTGACGGTGATCGACATCTCGCTGCCGCGACTGCGCGAGCTCGAGCAGCGTTACGGCGGAGCGCTGGAGACCCGGGCGTCGAGCCGGTACGTCATCGCCGAGGAGCTCGCCTCGGCGGACCTGGTCGTCGGTTCCGTGCTGATCCCGGGCGCCGCGGCGCCCAAGCTCGTCACCGACGACATGGTCGCGGGCATGAAGCCGGGCTCGGTGCTCGTCGACATCGCGATCGATCAGGGCGGCTGCTTCGAAGGATCCCGCCCGACCACCCACGACGACCCGACGTTCGCGGTGCACGACTCGATCTACTACTGCGTGGCGAACATGCCGGGCGCCGTGCCCGAGACCGCGACCCGTGCGCTCACCAACGCCACCCTCCCCTACGTGTCGGCCATCGCCGGCAAGGGCTGGGACCGCGCGGCGGCGGATGACGCCGCGCTCGCGAAGGGACTCAACGTGCGCGCGGGAAGCATCACCCTGCCGGCCGTGGCCGAGGCGCACGGGCTCGACGCGGCCTGATGCCCGGGCCGGCATGCGATCCGCTCATCGCATGCCGGACACGCGCCGGCGCCGCTGCACGCGCATCAGCACGGCACCTCCGACCAGGAGCAGCAGGCCCGCCCACAGCGCGGCCGTCGGGAGGTCGGCGCCGGTCTGCGGCAGTGACCCTCCGGAGCCCTCCGCTGCCGCGCCGTCACCGCCGTCGTCGCCCGGCTGCCCGGGTCGGCCGCCGCCGGGTCCCCCGGGTGCGCCGAGCGACGCGAGGGTCTGCACCCGGTCGATGCTCACCGAGCCCGCCGGGGCCGCGGCGAGGCGCATGCGACCGGCATCCGCGTCTGTGTCGCCTTCCCCGCCGGTGATGCCGTAGCCGCGCACCGCGGTGAGGCTCAGCCCGTCGTCCGGTGCACCCGGCACCTGCGCCTCGGCGCGTCGGAACTCGTCGAAGGGCAGCTCGACGAACCGCCAGCCGACCGCATCGTCGGTGAAGCCGGCCTCGAAGCGCTCGGCGGTGTCGGGCTCCTGATACACGCGCACGTAGTCGAGCCGGTACTCCTGGGGGAACTCCAGATCCGCGGCCAGCGGACCGCCGAAGTTGCCGCCGACGGCCATGTTCGCGATCAGGAAGAAGGGATGCTCGAACACCCAGTCGTTCGGCGCGACGGTCTCGGGCGTGGCTCGGAAGAACATCACCGGCTCCTCGCCGTCGCGCTGCGCGTACCAGCGGATCTCCTCCGGCTCCCACTCCACGGCGAAGGTCAACCACTGGCCGCCGATGTTCTCGCCGTAGTCGTGGATGTCGCCGATGCTCCCGCCGCCGGAGTATCCCGGGCCGTGCAGGGTGCCGAACACCTCGTTCGGCAGCTTGCCGACGTACTCCATGATGTCGATCTCACCGGTTCCGGGCCATCCCACCTGGCGGAAGTCGGCGCCCAGTGCCCAGAACGCCGGCCAGATGCCGGCCTTGCCCTCGGGCAGCTGGGCACGCGCTTCGATGCGTCCGTGCAGGAACTCGGCCTTGTTCTCGGTCACGAGCCTCGCCGAGGTGTACTGGCAGGGGCCGTACCAGCATTCCAGCCCGCCGGCCTGCGGGTCCTCGACCTTCCGCGTGGTGATCAGCAGGTTGCCGTCGCCGTCGTGAGCGGCGTTGTCGGTGGAGTCCGTGTAGTACTGCAGCTCGTCATTGCCCCAGCCCCAGCCGCCGGTCTCATAGGTCCACAGCCGCGGGTCGGCGGGCGTGCCGGCCTCGCCCTCGAACTCGTCCGCCCACGCGAGCGTCCAGCCCTCGGGGCCGGTGGCGGGGGCGGCGTCGTCCTTCAGCGAGACGATGACTGGCCGCCCGTCGCCTCGGCCGCGGTACCAGAAACCGATTCCCTCGGCTCCGCTCAGATCGCGCGGCTGCGCGAAGTCGTGCGCGTAGCCCCCGGCGCCGACGATGTCGAGCACGTTCTCGTAGCGCTGCTGACCGGGGTAGGCATCGTCCGATCCCGACACGGTCTCCCGCGCGGCGAGCCGTGCTCCCCCCTGCGGGCTGAGCTTGCCGATGCCCTGCTCGAAGTCGTCGATGATGTGCGCGAAGTCGGCCGGGTCCTCGTCGTCGACGATGCTCACCCGTCCTGCGGTCGTGGCGGGCAGGTCTGCTCCGACGGCATCGTGGATGCGCACCAGGAAGGTCTCGTCGACCTCGTGCTTGCCGTCGTCGATCGTCGGGATGCGCAGCGTCGCCGTGCGCGCGCCCGCGGGTATCGTCACCTCGCCGGACGTCGCCACGTAGTCACGTCCCGCCGTGGCCGACGGATCCTCGGACGAGGTGCGATCGACGGCGTCCTCGGTGCGGTAGGAGAAGCTCACGTCCTCCTCCGACGGGCGGTTGAGCGACACGGTAACCACCGCCTGCTCCCCCTCGGTCACCGGGAAGATCGAGCGCGCGAAGTTCAGCAGCATCGGCCGGTCCGGATCGGGTTCGCCGTACAGCGCCACGTCGTCGATCCGGATGGTGGTGCTCACCCGGGGCGACACCTGCTCGATGCCGATGCCGAAGCCGTGCATCTCGCTGAGGGTGAGGCCGTCATCGGGCGCGCCGTTGTTGACGTTCTTCCGGGTGAACTGCTCGAACGGGAACTGCACGAAGCGCCACCCGTTCCAGTCATCGGCGAAGCGTACGCTGAAGCGCTCGGCGTCGTCGATCTCGGAGTCGGGCGTGCGGTTGTCGAGGATGTCCACGAACATCGGCGCTCCCGAGTTGGTGCCCTTCATCCAGAAGCCGAAGCCCCCGTGCGCACTCCAGTCCTGTGCGTGCCAGGCGGATCCGTCGTCGGTGAAGGCGTCGATGAGCACGGCCCACGAGGTGCTGTCGAGACCGAGGTCGAGCACCGTGTTGCCCTCTGCGGCATCCGGCCGGTCCGCGCCGTCGGCGCGCTCGAACGAGGGCACGTTGCCGGCGCCCTGGGCCGTGAACCAGCCCAGCGGGGGCGCGTCGGCCGGATCGCCCGGCAGCAGGTCGCTCTCGAAGTCCACGATCGTGGTGTAGTCGGGCGCGGGCTCTCCCGCGGCGACCTCGTCGTCGCGGACGGTCACGGTGGTCTTCGCGGCGCCGAGGGTGGCACCGACGGCTGCCGACAGCTCGACGGCGAACTGGGCGTTGCCGTCCGCCTCGTCGTCGTCGACGGTCGGGATGACGAGGTCGGCGCTCGTGGCGCCGGCGGGGATGGTGAGCGTGCCGGATGCCGCGGCGTAGTCGGCGGGTGCCCGCGCCGTGCCGTCGACGGTCGCGTAGTCGACCGCGACGTCGGTCTCGGATGCCCGGCTGAGCCGCACCGTGATCACCGCGTCGTCGCCCTCGACGACGTCGACCGCCGCCGCGGCGGTGCCCACGGTGGGTGGGACGGCCCCGTCGGAGGAGAACAGCGCGATGTCGTCGATCTTCACCGTGCCCGCACCGTCGTTCGCCGGGAAGAGGATGCCGCGCACGGCGGTGAGCTCGAGCACTCCGTCGTCGGCGGCCCCGTCGTCCTGGAAGTCGGCAGCGCGCGAGAACCGGTCCCAGGTCAACTCGACCAGCCGCCATCCGGCGGCTCCGGAGGGCACGATCAGGTCCCACCGCTCGTAGGTGCCCGGAGCGGACTCGGGGGCCGGGGCGTCGAGCAGCTCGACCTGGAAGGAGCTCTCGCCGCCGTCACCGTAGAGCCAGAACTGCACACCGTCGTACGCCGACCAGTCCTGCGAAGCCGCGGCGAACTCGAACCCGATTCCGCCGTAGCCGGGTGCCGCCGTCAGGTCGAAGCCGTAGGAGAGCGTCTTCGAACTGGCGGGGTTCTGCGCGTTGACGAGCTCGCCGGTGACGTCCTGGATACCGGCGCCGGCGGCCTCCCACTGGATGTGACGGTCGATGCCGTCCTCGAAGTCGAACAGCGTCTGCACCGAGCCGTCCGCGCCGGAGGCTGCGAGAGGGACGAGACCGGCGGCGATCACGCCGACGGCCGCGGCGGCGGCGAGGGTGCGCCGGCGAAAGGGTGTGGACATCACGAGGACTTCCTTGTCTGGGTGATCGGCCGGGGACTCGAACAGGCCGTGGGAGCGCTCCCGAGGCTTCGCTCGATCATAGGGAGCGCTCCCACGGCTCGTCAACGGTGAGGAAAGTACCGGCAATCTTCACGGCCGCGACCCTCACCGCGGCACAGCTGGCCCGGCTAGGCTCTAAACCGTGACCGAACGCGCACCCCTCTCCCGCAAGCTCTCCGCCATCGCCGAGTCCGCCACCCTGAAGGTCGACGCCAAGGCCAAGTCCCTCAAGGCCGAGGGCAAGCCCGTCATCTCCTACGCCGCCGGCGAGCCCGACTTCGCGACCCCGCAGTTCATCGTGGATGCCGCCGCCGAGGCTCTCGCCGATCCGGCCAACTACCGCTACACGCCCGCCGCGGGACTGCCCGCGCTGCGCGAGGCGATCGCCGCGAAGACGCTGCGCGACTCGGGGCTGGAGATCTCGCCGTCGCAGGTCATCGTCACCAACGGCGGCAAGCAGTCCGTGTACCAGGCGTTCCAGATGGTCCTGAACCCCGGCGACGAGGTGCTGCTGCCCGCGCCGTACTGGACCACCTACCCCGAGGCGATCCGCCTCGCAGACGGCGTGCCCGTGGAGGTGTTCGCCGGCGCCGAGCAGGACTACAAGGTCACGGTCGAGCAGCTCGAGGCGGCCCGCACCGACCGCACCACGGTGCTGGTGTTCGTCTCGCCCTCGAACCCGACCGGCTCGGTGTACTCCGCCGACGAGACGAAGGCGATCGCGGAGTGGGCGCTCGAGCACGGCATCTGGATCGTCTCCGACGAGATCTACCAGAACCTCACCTACGACGGCGTGAAGGCCACGTCCGTCGTCGAGGCGCTGCCCGAGATCGCGAACCAGACCATCCTCGTCAACGGCGTCGCCAAGACGTACGCGATGACCGGGTGGCGAGTCGGCTGGATGATCGGCCCGGCCGATGCCATCAAGATCGCGGGCAACCTGCAGTCCCACCTGTCGAGCAATGTCAACAACGTCGCGCAGCGGGGCGCGATCGCCGCGCTCACCGGCCCTCAGGACGAGGCCGAGCAGATGCGCGAGGCCTTCGACCGCCGACGCCGCCTGATCGTCTCGGAGCTGTCGAAGATCGGCGGCCTCGTCGTGCCGAACCCGACGGGGGCGTTCTACGTGTACCCCGACGTGCAGGGGCTGCTCGGCCGCACCTGGGGCGGCGTGACGCCGACCACCTCGCTCGAGCTCGCGGATCTCATCCTCGAGCAGGCCGAGGTCGCCGTCGTCCCCGGTGAGGCCTTCGGCCCGTCGGGCTACATCCGCATGTCGTACGCGCTCGGCGACGACCAGCTGCTCGAGGGCGTGCAGCGCCTGCAGCGGCTGTTCGCCGCCTGACCTCCGCCGAGACCCCGCTGCGGTGGCGACCGTGTGCACGACCGTGGCGCATGCAGGGGAAGCTAGAGCTCGACGCCCACCAGGACGGGCTCGGGCTGCAGGAGCAGGCCGAACTCGGCGTGCACGCGGCTCTGGATGAAGCGGGCCAGCTCGCCCAGCTCCGCCGCGGTCGCACCGCCCCGGTTGGTGAGCGCGAGGGCGTGCTTGGTCGAGATCGCGGCGCGCGAGCGCGGCAGCTTGAACGCCTTGCCGATGCCGGAGTTCTCGATCAGCCATGCGGAGCTGACCTTCACGAGTCCCTCGGGCCTCTCGGCTCGCGGGGCGAGGCCGGCGTAGGCGTCCAGGGGGATGACGGTGAGCGTGTCGAGGTCGGGCTCGACGGGCCAGCGCGGGCACTCGGCCGGCAGCGCGCGGGCGATGTGCTCGGGCACGATGGCGTTCTGGAAGAACGATCCGGCGCTGTAGGTGTCGGGGTCGTGCTCGTCGAGCAGCATCCCCTTCGCGGCCCGCGTGGCGAGGATGCGCTCGCGCACCCAGGTCAGCGGAACCGGCTCGAAGTCCTCCAGGCCGAGGGCACGGCGCAGCTGATCGCCGCGCACGACGCGACCGGCGTCGCCCGTGACCGCGAGGTCGAGCGTGACCGACAGGATGACGGCACGGCGCCCCTGCGCCTCGCCGTAGTGGTGTTTCAGGACGGAGGTGCGAAACCCCAGCTCGAGTTCGGCAGCCGGCACGACGACGGGCGCATGCGCCCCCTCGTCGATCAGCTCCACCTCGACGAGCGTCTCCTGGATCTCCTGCCCGTACGCGCCGACGTTCTGCACGGGGGCGGCCCCGACGGTGCCGGGGATGCCGCTCATCGCCTCGATGCCGGCGTACCCTCGCTCGACCGCGTGCGCGACGAGCTCATCCCAGTTGTGCCCCGCCTGCACGCGCAGACGCACTCGTCCCTCATGGGGCGAGGGGAGCTCCTCGATGCCGGAGCCGAGGATGCGGATGACCGCGCCGTCGAAGGGCTCATCTCCCACGAACAGGTTGGATCCGCCGCCGAGGACGAACCAGTCGTCACCCGACGCCCAGACCTGCTGCAGCGCGTCGACGAGCTCTGCCCGGGTCGTGGCGTCGAGCATGCGTGCGGGCGCGGCGCCGGTGCGCAGGGTCGTGAGCTCCCGCAGCGGGATGGGCGCCGTCTCGAGCGCGTCGGTGGGCGCCATGGTCAGAGCGCGACCCGCAGCTGGGCCTTGACGAGCACGGTGGTGTCGGCCGACTTCACGGTCAGGTCGATGCGCGCGGAGGTCTCGTCGAGGGCGCCGACCTTCGCGACGACGTGCACGTCGGCCCCGGCGTCGGGATCGACGACGACGGGCTTGGTGAAGCGCACGCCGTAGTCGATCAGGCGAGCGTCCGCGGGGAGGGCCGCGACCACGACGGAGGAGGCGATCCCCATGGTCAGCATCCCGTGCGCGAGCACGCCGGGAAGGCCGACGGCTTGCGCGATGTCATCGCGGTAGTGGATCGGGTTGAAGTCGCCGGATGCGCCGGCGTAGCGCACGAGCGACTCGCGGGTCAGGTGCACGGTGCGCTCGGCGACGACGTCGCCCAGGGTGAACTCGGCCATCACGCTCCCTCCCCCTCGCTCTGCGATCCGACCAGCAGCACGCTCGTCGCGGTGACGACGTGCGCCCCGTCGGCATCCGTGATCGTCGCATCGCTGGTGATCATGGCGTTGCCGCCGAGCGCGCGGATGCCGGTGACCGCCAGCTGGGCCGTGAGCTCGTCGCCGGCGACGATGGGACGCGAGTACGCGAAGCGCTGCTCGGCGTGGATCGTGCGCGCCAGCACGATGCCGGAGTCCGGCTCGGCGAGCAGCTGCTGCAGCGTGAGATCCTGGATCACCATCGCAAAGGTGGGCGGGGCGACGACATCCGCGTAGCCGGCTGCCTGAGCGGCGGCGACGTCGGTGTGCTGCGGGGCGTCGGCGAAGACGGCGCGGGCGAACTCGCGCACCTTCTCGCGTCCGACGAGATACGGGGATGTCGGCGGGAAGACCCGGCCGACCAGTTCGTTGTTCACGGGCACCCCCCGATCCTATCCGGGCGGCGCCTCACCGACCGGGGAACGAGCCGGGAGCCCGGCCGGCGCTCAGCGACCGCGACCGCGGACGGCCTTGATGCTCATCTGCACGGCGATCACGACGAGGTAGGCCGCGAACAGCATGTTCCCCGCCTGCGGATCGATCAGCGTGGCGAGCCAGGCGCCCAGCGCCGTCATCGTGCACGCCGAGATCCCGATGGTGCCTGCGGCGACGAGGTCGACGTTGCGGTGGCGCAGGTTGCCGACGGTGCCGGAGAGGGCGGTGGGGATCATCATCAGCAGCGAGGTGCCCTTGGCGACGAGGTCGCTGGTGCCGAACAGCAGCATGAGGACGGGAACGACGATCACCCCGCCCCCGACGCCGATGAGTCCGGCGATGACGCCGGTGACCACGCCCACGACGGCGAGCCCGGCACCGCTGAGCCAGGTGAGCTCGAACTCGGCGCCCCGCGAGGGGATCACCACGAACAGGCTGACGATCACGAGCACGAGGAAGGCGACGAATCCCCAGCGCAGCGCGGTCTGCGAGATCCTCGGCAGCAGCCGCGAGCCGAGCTGCGCGCCCACGACGGCGCCGGCGGCGAGGATGAGAGCGGGGATCCATGCGACCGAGCCCGACATCGCGTAAGAGATCACGCCGACGCTCGCAGTGGGCACGATGGCGGCGAGCGAGGTTCCGGCCGCGCGTCGCTGGTCGAAGCGCAGCAGGAGCACCAGTAGGGGAACGATGACCGTTCCGCCGCCGACTCCGAACAGACCCGAGAGCAGTCCGGCGGTCAGGCCGATGGCGACGAAGCTCAGGTATGCGCGGGGCCCCCGGGTGATCGCCTGTTCGTCCTGCACGAGGACCAGACTATCCCCCGGGGGCCCGCCGGCATCGTGCCGCCGACCACGCTCCACCCGCGGATCGGCGGTTCAGACCTCCTGATCGGCCTTGATGGGCACCGCGATCGTCTCGGTCAGATGCTGCTCGTACCGGGTCTGCCGACGGCGCAGCCACAGAGCGCCGAGGATCAGCACCGCGAGCACGCCGTACGCGGCGGCGGCGAACGGCTGCAGGATGAGGGTGCTGGGATCGCCCTGGCTCAGCTGCAGCGCCTTGCGCAGCTCGGCCTCCCCCATCGGACCGAGGATCATCCCGACGACCAGCGGCGCGACGGGTATGCCGTAGCGGCGCATGAAGTAGCCGAGCACGCCGATGACCACCAGGATGACGATGTCGCTGATCGAGAACTTCACCGCGTAGGCGCCGAATGCCGCGAACATCAGGATGCCCGCGTACAGGTACGGCCGCGGGATCTGCAGCAGCTTGACCCACATGCCGACCAGCGGCAGGTTCAGCACGATGAGGATGAGGTTGCCCAGATACAGACTCGCCACCAGCGCCCAGACCAGCGCCGGCTGGTTGGTGAACAGCTGCGGTCCCGGCTGGATGCCGTAGGACTGGAACGCGAAGAGGATGATCGCCGCCGTCGCCGTGGTCGGCAGCCCGAGCGTCAGCAGGGGGACCAGCACGCCGGCGGCGGCGGCGTTGTTGGCGGCCTCGGGACCGGCCACGCCTTCGATCGCACCCCGTCCGAACTCCTCCTTGCGGCGGGACAGCTTGCGTTCTGCCGCGTAGGAGAGGAAGGTGGCGACGTCGGCGCCTCCGGCGGGGATCGTGCCGATCGGGAAGCCGATCGCGGTGCCGCGAAGCCACGGCTTCCACGACCGCCTCCAGTCGTCCCGCGTCATCCAGCTGCGCCATCCTCTGGTCACCGGGATGACGTCGACGCCGCCGTGACGCAGCCGTGCGGCCACGTACAGCGTCTCCCCGACCGCGAACAGGCCGACGGCGACGAGCACCACGCTGATGCCCTCCCCCAGCACCGGGATGCCCATCGTGTACCGCTGTTGACCGGAGAGCACGTCGGTGCCGATGAGTCCGATGAACAGTCCGATCGCCAGCGAGAGCACGCCGCGCGACACCGAGCGCCCCATCAGCGCCCCGACGGTGATGAAGGCGACGACGATGAGCGCGAGCTTGTCGGCGGGCCCGAGTGAGACGGCGAAGGTGGCGAGCACCGGCGCCAGGACGGTGAGCCCGACCGTGGCGATGGTCCCGGCCACGAACGAGCCGATGGCTGCTGTCGCCAGAGCCGCGGCTCCGCGGCCGGCCTTCGCCATTCGATTGCCTTCTATCGCGGTGACGATGGAGGCCGATTCGCCCGGGGTGTTCAGCAGGATGCTGGTGGTGGACCCGCCGTACATCCCGCCGTAGTAGATGCCGGCGAAGGTGATGATCGCGGCGGTCGCGTCGAGCGAATAGGTCAGCGGCAGCAGGAGTGCCACGGTCATGGCGGGGCCGATGCCGGGCAGGACCCCGACCGCGGTGCCGATGAAGACGCCGATGAACGCCCACATCAGGTACTGCGGCTGAAGCGCCGTCGCGAAGCCTTCCAGGAGCAGGGACCAGCTGTCCATCAGAACATCCCTCCCAGCCAGCCGAACACGGGACCCCACGGCAGGGAGAGCCCGAGCAGGCCGCCGAACACGATCTGCACGACGAGGGCGACCACCAGTCCGATGACGAAGCCGAGCCACCAGCGCTTGGCGCCGAGCGCCCAGGCCACGATGCCGAACAGCAGTGCTGCGGCAGGTGCCCAGCCGATGATCTCCAGCAGCACGAGGTGCACGACCACGGCACCGACGAGCTCGGCGAGCGTGATCCAGTCGGTCTTCGCGCCGGGATCGATGTCCTCGCCCTCCTCGGGCTCGCCGCGACGACCGCGGAGGACTCCGACGAGCACCGCCGCCGATGCGCCGATGAGCAGCACCGAGACGGCGATCGGGAAGACGGTGGGGCCGACCTGCACGCCGACGGGGACGTGGATGCCGAGGGCGCCGACGAGCGCGAGCACGCCGAGGGCGAGCATGAGCAGGGCGAAGACGAGCTCTCCGAGGGGAACCCGCGGGGCGGACCGAGTCGCCTCAGCCCGCCCGTTCGCCCCGAGGATCGGGGCGGCCATGTCAGATCAGCCCGATGTTCTTCAGGGTGCCGGTGACGTCGGCGATGTTCTGCTTCACGAAGTCGTCCAGCTCGGAGCCGGTGAGGAAGGCATCCGCCCACCCCTTGGTCTCCAGCTCGTTCTTCCACGCATCCGCGTCGTGCATCTCGGTGACGATCCGCTCCAGCTCGGCCCGATCGGCGTCGGAGATGTCGCCCGGGGCGATCACACCGCGCCAGTTGGTGAGCACCACGTCGTATCCCGCGTCGGTGATGGTGGGCACGTCGGGCAGCTGCTCGACCGGCTCCGCGCTCGATACGGCCAGGGCGCGCATCGTGCCGGCCTCGATGTGCTGCTGGAATTCGGCCACGCCGGAGATGCCGGCCGCGACCTTGCCTCCCAGGATGAGCGAGACGGCCTCTCCACCGCCGGCGTTGGGGGTGTAGTTCAGCTTCTTCGGGATCTCGGCGCCGTCGAGGCCGGCCGCCTCGAGCATCAGCCCGGCGAGGATGTGGTCGGCACCGCCGGCGGAGCCGCCCGTGACGGTGACCTTCTGCCCGTTGTCGACGATGTCCTCGACCAGGTCCTCGAGGCCGTCGTACGGCGAGTCGGCCGGCACGACCACGACGAGCGGCTCGTCGGTGAGTCGTGCGATCGGAGTGGTGTCCTCCAGTCGCACCTGCGACCCGTTGGTCTCGATCGCGCCGACCATCACGAGGCCGTTGACCATGAGCGTCGCCGGATCCTTCACGTTCGCGAGCTGCGCGAGACCGATGGTTCCCCCGGCGCCGCCGACGTTGGTGACGGGCGCGGTCTTCACCACGCCCTCCTCGGTGAGGACCTTCGCGATGGTGCGACCGGTCTGGTCCCACCCGCCGCCCGGGTCGGCGGGGACGATGATCGAGACGTCCGAGAACGTGGCCTCGCCGTCGTCCGCGCCGGTGCCGCCGCCCTGTGACGAGCATCCGGCCAGGGCGAATGCGGTGACCGCCGCGATCGCGACGAGTGCTGTGCGTGACTTCTTCATGCGCTCCTCCTTGAGCGGTGTGGGATGCTGGCCACCGTACGCATCCGAGAGGCGCGGGCACCCCTTCCGAAATCATTGGTCGGCATTCGGAAACTATTGGTCACGGATGCCCGCCCGCTGCGCTTCCTCCCCCTCGCTCGCGCGAGGAGAATGGCTCCGTGGCCTCGAAGACGAAGCGCGCATCGCTGGAGATGCAGGACGGCAGGATGCCGCTGCGGGTGCAGCTGATCCTGCTCCAGGCGCTCATCGTCGCGGTCGTGACCCTCGTGGCCGGGGTCACCGCCGGCGTCATCCAGGCGCACACGGTGCGGGACGCCTACGAGGACCGGATGCTGGCGGTCGCCCAGTCCATCGCGTCGATGCCCGTGATCCGCGCCGCCTTCGACGACGACGATCCGGCGGCGACGATCCAGCCGCTCGCCGAGACCATCCGCAAGGCGTCGGAGCTCACCTACGTGGTCATCGCGAACGCCGACGGCATCCGCTATTCGCATCCGAACCCCGCACGCATCGGCGAGCGCGTCTCGACCGACCCGTCTGTGCCGCTGTCCGGCCGGGTGTGGATGGGCACCGAGACCGGAACTCTCGGCCCGTCGTGGCGGGTCAAGGTCCCGATCTTCGCCGACGACTCCACGGTGATCGGCACGGCATCGGTCGGCATCCTCGAATCGGAGGGCGACGGCGAGTTCGCCGGCAACCTCTTCTGGATCATCGGCGCCATGCTCGTGGCGGTGGTGCTCGGCGTGTTCGGTTCGGCGTGGGTCACGGCGGTGATCCGGCGCCGCATCCACCGCCTGGAGCCGCACGAGATAACCGCCCTCGTGCGCAACCACGAGACCACCCTGCACGGGCTGAGCGAGGGCGTGATCACGGTGGATGCCCAGGGCACGATCACGCTCGCGAACGACGCCGCCGCCCGGCTGCTGGGCGCGGAGCCACAGACCCTCACCGGCTCCCGCGCCGAAGAGGTGCTGAGCCCGGAGCTCATGTCGGTGCTGGGAGACGGCGAGGATGCCGGCCGACCCGTGATCGTCGGCAGCAGCGTGCTGGTCGCCCGCAGTACCGGCGCGCACGTCGACGACGAGACCGTCGAGGCCACGCTCCTCCTGCGCGATCACACCGAGCTGCATGACGTGGTGCGTCGGGTGGAGGCGGCGGATGCCATCATCGCCTTCCGCCAGCGCGCCGGGCTGCCCAAGGGCCTCAGCGCGGAGACGCTGGAGCGCGTCGCGACGGCACTCGCCCGGCATCCCGACGTGTCCGCGGCCGAGCTCGGCGCGGTGCTCGACATCTCCCGCGTGAGCGCACGACGATACCTCGAGCACCTGTCCAGCACGGGCCGGGCGCTGCGGTCGCTGGACTACGCCACGAAGGGGCGACCGGGCACGCGATACCGCGCGAACGATCCGGTCGGGCCTGCGACGGAAACCGTTGGGACCGTGTCTCCCTCTGTGCGAGACTGACTCCCAACCGCCCGGTGCGCCTGACGCGGGGCGATCGATCGAAGGAGATCACATGCTTCGCAGCGCCTACCCCGATGTCGAGATCCCGGACGCGTCCGTCTTCGATTACCTGTTCGGCGGTCTCGCCGACGACGACCTCGATCGCATCGCGATCGTCGACGGCACCTCTGGCGCCGAGACCACGTACCGGCAGCTGGTCACGCAGATCGGGCTGTTCGCCGGCGCGCTGGCCGCCCGCGGCGTCCGGGTCGGCACGACCGTCGGCGTGCTGTGCCCGAACGTACCGGCCTTCGCCACCGTGTTCCATGGCATCCTGCGCGCAGGTGGCACGGCCACGACGATCAATTCGCTGTACACCGCCGACGAGATCACCGGCCAGCTGGAGGACGCCGGGGCGGAGTGGCTCGTCACCGTCTCTCCGCTGCTCGCCGGCGCGAAGGAGGCGGCGGCGCGTCGCGGCATCGCCGACGATCACCTGATCGTGCTCGACGGCGCCGACGGGCATCCGGGTCTGCGAGACCTGCTGAGCGAAGGCCACTCCGCTCCCGACGTCTCGTTCGACCCGGCCACGCATCTCGCGGTCCTGCCCTACTCGTCCGGCACGACGGGGCGCCCCAAGGGCGTGATGCTCACGCACCGCAACCTCGTCGCGAACGTCGCGCAGTGCAGGCCGATGCTCAGCGTCGACGAGACCGACCGCGTGCTCGCTGTGCTGCCGTTCTTCCACATCTACGGCATGACGGTGCTGCTGAACTTCGCGCTGCGTCAGCGCGCGGGCCTGGTCACGATGCCGAGGTTCGATCTGCTGGAGTTCCTGCGGATCATCGCCGAGCACCGCACCAGCTGGGTGTTCGTCGCGCCGCCCATCGCGGTGGCGCTGGCCAAGCATCCGGCGGTCGAGCAGTACGACCTCTCGGCCGTCAGAGTGATCTTCTCCGGAGCCGCGCCGCTGGATGGAGCATTGGCGGCCGCCGTCGCCGCGCGACTCGGATGCGAGGTCGTCCAGGGATACGGCATGACCGAGACCAGCCCGGCCGTGAACCTCATCCCCGCCGAGCGCACCGACATCGACAAATCGTCCATCGGCCCCCTCGTGCCCGGCACCGAGGCACGCCTCGTGGATGCCGACACCGGCACCGACGTGGAGGTTCCGTCGCAGGGAGTCAGCGCCCCTGGCGAGCTGTGGGTGCGCGGTCCGCAGGTGATGACGGGCTACCTGAACCGCCCCGAGTCGACGGCCGAGATGCTCGACGCCGACGGCTGGCTGCACACCGGCGACATCGCGACGGTGACCGCCGACGGCATCTTCCGGATCGTCGACCGTCTCAAGGAGCTCATCAAGTACAAGGGCTACCAGGTCGCTCCCGCCGTTCTCGAGGCGGTGCTGCTGGAGCATCCGCAGATCGCGGACGCCGCTGTGATCGGCGCGAGCGACGAGGACGGTCAGGAGGTGCCGAAGGCGTTCGTCGTATCGCAGGCGGATGCCCGGCTGTCGGCGGACGAGGTGATGGACTTCGTGGCGTCGAGGGTCGCCCCGCACGAGAAGGTGCGGCAGGTGGAGTTCATCGACGCGATCCCGAAGTCGGCATCCGGCAAGATCCTGCGCAAGGACCTGCGCGCCCGCACCGCCTAGCGCGCTGAGCACGACGAAGCCCGCCGTCCCTTCTCGGGACGGCGGGCTTCATCATGATGCGGGAGGGCTTACTCGGCCTTCTCCTCCGCAGCGGTCTCCTCGACCGTGGTCTCCTCAGCGGCGGTCTCCTCGACCGGAGCCTCCTCGACCGGAGCCTCCTCGACCTTCTCGGTCTCGGCAGCCTTCTCGGCCTTCGGAGCCTTCTCGGCCTTCGGAGCAGCCTTGGCGGCCGACTTCTTCGCCTTCGGGGTGACAGGCTCGAGCACGAGCTCGATCACGGCCATGGGGGCGTTGTCGCCCTTGCGGTTGCCGACCTTCGTGATGCGGGTGTAGCCGCCCTCACGGTCGGCGACGAGCGGCGCGATCTCGTTGAAGAGGACGTGCGCGGCATCCTTGTTGGAACGCAGCACCGTCAGCGCGCGACGACGGGCGTGCAGGTCGCCGCGCTTGCCGAGCGTGATGAGGCGCTCAGCCAGCGGACGAAGGCGCTTCGCCTTGGTCTCGGTCGTCTTGATCGACTTGTGGACGAACAGCGCCGCCGCGAGGTTCGCGAGAAGAAGGCGCTCGTGGGCGGGGCCGCCTCCGAGGCGGGGACCCTTGGTGGGCTTGGGCATAATCGTCTAACTCCTGGTCAGAAAAGGTCGGGTTTCAGAAGGACTCGTCTTCGCCTGCGCTGTAGAAGTGGGCGCCGTCGAAACCGGGCACCGAATCCTTCAGCGACAGACCGAGCGAGACGAGCTTGTCGCGCACCTCGTCGACCGACTTCTGTCCGAAATTGCGGATGTTCATCAGCTGCGTCTCGGAAAGGGCGACCAGCTCCGAGACGGTGTTGATGCCCTCGCGCTTGAGGCAGTTGTAGGAGCGCACCGACAGATCGAGGTCCTCGATCGGCATGGAGAGCTCGCTGGAGAGCACGGCCTCGACCGGCGCGGGGCCGATCTCGATGCCCTCGGCCTCGACGTTCAGCTCGCGGGCGAGACCGAACAGCTCGGTGAGGGTCTTGGCGGCCGAGGCGACGGCGTCGCGGGGGCTGATCGCCGACTTCGTCTCGACGTCCAGGACGAGCTTGTCGAAGTCGGTGCGCTCGCCGGCGCGCGTGGCGTCGACGCGGTAGCTGACCTTGAGCACCGGCGAGTAGATCGAGTCGACCGGGATCTGGCCGGCCTCGGCGTACTCGTTGCGGTTCTGCGCAGCGGACACGTAACCGCGGCCGCGCTCGATCGTGAGCTCGAGCTCGAAGCGCGCGGTGTCGTTCAGCGTCGCGATGACCAGGTCGGGGTTGTGCACCTCGACGCCCGCCGGAGCGGAGATGTCGGCGGCGGTGACCTCGCCGGCGCCCGTCTTGCGCAGGTACGCGGTGATGGGCTCGTCGCGCTCGCTGGAGACGACCAGCTGCTTGATGTTGAGGATGATCTCGGTGACGTCCTCCTTCACACCGGGGATCGTGCTGAACTCGTGCAGCACGCCGTCGATGCGAATGGTGGTGACCGAAGCGCCGGGGATCGACGAGAGCAGGCTGCGACGCAGCGCGTTGCCGATCGTGTATCCGAACCCGGGCTCGAGCGGCTCGATGATGAACCGGCTGCGGTTCTCGGAGATCTTTTCCTCGTTGAGAGTGGGACGCTGTGCGATGAGCACTATGTGTTCCTTTCGATCACATGCCCGCTATATGACATGTGTGGGGTGAGGTCTTGAGTTGTGGGAATCTGCGGGCGACTGTGCCGGTCCCCGCGGCGGGGACCGGCACGGTCAAGCGAGATCAGACGCGACGGCGCTTCGGCGGACGGCAGCCGTTGTGCGCCTGCGGGGTGACGTCCTGGATGGACCCCACCTCGAGGCCGGCGGCCTGCAGCGAGCGGATCGCGGTCTCGCGGCCCGAACCCGGACCCTTCACGAAGACGTCGACCTTCTTGACGCCGTGCTCCGCGGCCTGGCGGGCAGCGGACTCCGCTGCCATGCCGGCGGCGTACGGCGTCGACTTGCGCGAGCCCTTGAAGCCCACGCCACCCGACGAGGCCCAGCTGATGACAGCGCCGGACGGGTCGGTGATCGAGACGATGGTGTTGTTGAACGTCGACTTGATGTGGGCCTGGCCCAGCGCGATGTTCTTCTTTTCCTTGCGGCGCGGCTTGCGCGCGGCGGCCTTGGGTGCAGCCATGAAAGTGTTCTCCTATTCCCTGGCCGCTTAGCGGGCCTTCTTCTTGCCGGCGACGGTGCGCTTCGGGCCCTTGCGGGTGCGCGCGTTGGTCTTGGTGCGCTGACCGCGGACCGGAAGGCCGCGACGGTGGCGCAGACCCTCGTAGGAGCCGATCTCGACCTTGCGGCGGATGTCGGCGGCGACCTCGCGGCGCAGGTCACCCTCCACCTTGTAGTTGCCTTCGATGTGGTCGCGGAGCGCGACCAGCTGCTCGTCGCTGAGGTCCTTGACGCGGATCGACTCGTCGATCTCGGTCGCCTTGAGGATCTCGACGGAGCGGGTGCGGCCGATGCCGTAGATGTAGGTGAGGGCGATCACCACGCGCTTGTCGCGCGGGATGTCAACGCCGGCAAGACGTGCCATGCGGTTCTCCTGGAGTGTTGTGGAGGTGTGGAGCAGCATCCGGTCCCGGGCCTCCGCCCCGAGGTGTCCCCCGCCTGCGCGGGTTCCGATGCTGCCTGTTGTTCGATATCGAGTTGTCGTTCAGTTGTCGGACCGGATGCCTGAGCACACGGCCCGACCCCTGCTCAGCCCTGGCGCTGCTTGTGGCGCGGGTTGCTCTTGCAGATCACCATGACGCGACCGTGACGACGGATCACGCGGCAGTGGTCGCAGATGGGCTTGACGCTGGGGTTGACCTTCATGATGTTTCCTGTTCGCTGTCTTCACCGGGCAGGCGGGAGCGCCTGGGGTGTTACTTCTCGACCGATCAGCGGTAGCGGTAGACGATGCGGCCGCGGGTCAGGTCGTAGGGCGAGAGCTCCACGACCACGCGGTCCTCGGGGATGATGCGGATGTAGTTCTGCCGCATCTTTCCGGAGATCGTCGCCAGAACCTTGTGTCCGTTGGTGAGCTCAACGCGGAACATCGCGTTGGGCAGCGCCTCGGACACGACGCCCTCGATCTCGATGACACCGTCTTTCTTAGCCATAGCCTCGCTGACGCTTCTGCAGACCGGTCGATCTGCGGTGGATGGGTGATGATCGGTGCCGCCTCATGCGGACACGCCGACACAAGGCGCAAGGCACCAAAGATCTATGTTAGTCCGTTCCGGGTGCGTCCGGCAACTCGAGGACCGCGGCTCAGCTGATGAGGTCGGTGAACTTCTGGAAGTCGGTGCTGTTGCTCATGTCGAGACGTTCGCCGTTGACCTCCACGGTCGGCGTGCCCTTGATGTCGTTCTTCGACGCCTGCGCGGTGCCCCACTTCTTGTAGGTTCCGTCCGCGATGCAGTCGGCGGCGGCACCCGCACCCACCTCCTCGGCATAGCCTGCGAGCTCCTCGTCGGTACGGCCGGCCGTGTTCTCGGCGGGCTGGTTGGTGAAGAGCGACTCCATGTAGTCCAGCGCCTTGTCCGGCGCCTTCTCCGCGACGCAGAACATCGCGTTGGCTGAGCGTGACGAGTACTCCGAGCCGCCGGTCGAGTAGTGGTCCAGGATCGCGATCGGGTGGTACTCGAGCGTGATCTCGCCGTCGGTGACGGCCTTCTGCATCGCCTCGCCGTAGGTCTGCTCGAACTGGTTGCAGATCGGGCACATGAAGTCGATGTAGACGGCGACGGTGTCCTCGCCGTCTCCGTACGTGAGCGCGCCCGTTTCGGAGTTGATCAGCTCGCCCTTGGGCGCGGGCCCGGCGTCGGTCGCCTGGTTGTTCATCCACACCACGACGCCACCGAGCGCGACGAGCACGACGACGACGACGATGGAGATTCCGATGGCGAACCAGTTGGGCTTGCTCTGTGCCTGGGCCATGACAGTCCGATCTGTATGCAGAGACATTGACACCCCATTGTGCCGCCTTCACGCTATGCCCCGCATGTGAACCAGGGTTCCGGGCGGAGCGCTACGGGATGGGGACCGGGGTGACGCCGAAGGGGGCGAGGCCGGCGGCTCCGCCGTCCGCCGCCGTCAGCACCCAGATGCCGTCGGCGTGACGCGCGACACTGTGCTCCCAGTGCGCGCCGTCGGTTCCGTCGATGGTCGAGACCGTCCAGTCGTCGTCCTCGACGAACGTGGCCTCTCCCCCGGCGGTGACCATGGGCTCGATCGCCAGCACCAGGCCCGGCCGCACTTCGGCGCCGGCGTCCGGCGTGCGGTAGTTGAAGACGCTGGGGGCCTCATGCATCCTGCGCCCGATGCCGTGGCCGACATACTCGCGCAGGATGCCGTACGTCTCGCCGGACACCTCCGAGACGCCCTGTGCCTCGATGTAATCCTGGATCGCGGCGCCGATGTCACCGAGGTGAGTGGCGGTCGCCATCGCGGCGATGCCGGCCCACATCGAGCCCTCGGTGACCCGGGACAGCTCCTCGCGTCGCGCGACCAGCTCGGGGCGTGCAGCATCCGGCACCACGAAGGTCACCGCGCTGTCGCCGTTCCACCCCTGATACTGGGCCCCGCAGTCCACCGAGACGATATCGCCCGGTTCGAGCACGCGGTCGCCGGGGATGCCGTGCACGACCTGCTCGTTCACCGAGATGCAGGTGGTGTGACGATAGCCGCGCACGAGCTGGAAGTTCGACTCCGCTCCGCGCGCGACGATCGTGTTCTCGGCCACCGCATCCAGCTCAGCGGTCGTGACTCCCGCCCGCACCAGCGGCCGGACCGCTTCCAGCGCGGCCGCGGTGACCAGACCGGATTCGACCATGGAGCGCAGCTGCGCCGCGCTCTTGTAGATCGACTTGCGGAACATCCCGGCGCTCAGACGAGCTGGCCGAGGTTGCGCGCGCCCAGTGCGGACATGATGCGAGCGGTGATCTCGTCGAGCGAGCCGACGCCGTCGATCCGGTCGACGATGCCGCGCGGCTCGTAGAGGGAGATGATGGGGGCGGTCTCGTTCTCGTAGATGTCGAGCCGGTGGGCGATCGCCTCGTCGGTGTCGTCGGAACGGCCCTGCTCCACGGCACGCAGACGGAGGCGGGCGATGCTCTCCTCGCGCGGGACCTCGAGGAGGATCACGGCGTCCAGCGCCGCTCCGCCCTCGGCGAGGAACGCGTCGAGGTGACCGACCTGCGTCGTGTTGCGCGGGTAGCCGTCCAGCAGGAAGCCGCCGGCGGCGTCCTCCTGCGAGAGCCGGTCGCGCACGATCTCGCTGGTCAGCTCGTCCGGGACGAGGTCGCCCGCGTCGAGGATGGCGGTGACCTGCTGGCCGAGGTCCGTGCCCTGCTTGATGTTGGCGCGGAAGATGTCGCCGGTCGAGACCACGGGGATGCCCAGGGTCTCGGCGATGCGCGCACCCTGGGTGCCCTTTCCGGAACCCTGCGGGCCGACGATGAGAAGACGTGCGGGAGCGGTCATCGGAGGAGCCCTTCGTAGTGGCGCTGCTGCAGCTGCGCGTCGATCTGCTTCACGGTCTCGAGGCCGACGCCCACGATGATGAGGATGGAGGCCCCGCCGAACGGGAAGTTCTGGTTCGCCTGCACGGTGGCCAGCGCGATCAGCGGGATCAGCGCGACGATGCCGAGGTAGAGCGAGCCGGGGAACGTGATGCGGGTGATGACGTAGTCGAGGTACTCCGCGGTGGGACGGCCGGCCCGGATGCCCGGGATGAACCCGCCGTACTTCTTCATGTTGTCGGCGACCTCGACGGGGTTGAACGTGATCGCGACGTAGAAGTAGGTGAAGGCGATGATCAGCAGGAAGTAGATCGCCATGTACAGCGGCTGGTCGCCCGAGACCAGGTAGGTCATGATCCACGCGACCCACGCCGGCGGCTCGCTGCCGTCGGTGGGGGTGTTGAACTGCGCGATGAGCATCGGCAGGTACAGCAGCGAGGAGGCGAAGATGATCGGGATCACACCCGCCATGTTCACCTTGATCGGGATGTACGTGTTGGTGCCGCCGTACGTGCGCCGGCCCACCATGCGCTTGGCGTACTGCACGGGCACGCGGCGCTGCGACTGCTCGACGAAGACGACCATGGCCATGACGACCAGACCGATCAGCAGCACGAGCAGGAAGGTCTCGAAGCCCTTGGCCTCCCAGATGCCCCACATGGCGGACGGGAAGGTCGCCGCGATCGAGGTGAAGATCAGCAGCGACATGCCGTTGCCGATGCCGCGCTCGGTGACGAGCTCGGCCATCCACATGATCAGGCCGGTGCCGGCGGTCATCGCCATGATGATCAGCAGCTGCGCCCACCACACGTCGTTGGTGAGCAGGTTCTGGCAGGCGGCGAGATCGGTCTGGCCGAAGAGCTGCCCGGTGCGTGCGACCGTGACGACGGTGCTGGACTGCAGCAGGGCCAGCGCGATCGTCAGGTAGCGGGTGTACTGGGTGAGCTTGCTCTGTCCCGCCTGACCCTCCTTGTGGAGCGCCTCGAAGTGCGGGATGACCACGCGCAGGAGCTGGGTGATGATCGTCGCGGTGATGTAGGGCATGACGCCCAGCGCGAAGATCGACAGCTGCAGCAGCGCACCGCCGGAGAAGAGGTTGACCAGGCCCAGCAGGCCATCGGTGCCCGCGGTCGCCGCGAGGCACTGCTCGACGTTCGGGAAGTGCACGAACGGAGCCGGCACGTTCGAGCCCAGGCGATACAGGGCGACGATGCCGAGAGTGAAAAGGATCTTCTGCCGCAGGTCGGGCGTGCGGAAGATTCGCGCGATGGCGCTAAACAAGGGCGTTCCTCCTGAAGGGATTGCCGAACGTCGAAGGACGGCCGAAAGTCCAGGGTAACGCACAGGAGGGGCCGGAGAATCTCCGACCCCTCCCTGCGTTGCTCACCTGCGTGTCAGTTGACCGAACCGCCGGCGGCGACGATCTTCTGCTCAGCACTGCCCGAGACCTTGTCGACCGAGACCGACAGCTTGACCGAGATGTCGCCGTCGCCGAGGACCTTGACCTTCTCGTTCTTGCGGACGGCACCCTTGGCGACCAGGTCGCTGACGGTGACGTCACCGCCCTTCGGGTACAGCTCCGCGAGCTTGGCCAGGTTCACGACCTGGTACTCGACGCGGAACGGGTTCTTGAACCCGCGCAGCTTCGGGGTGCGCATGTGCAGCGGCATCTGGCCACCCTCGAAGCCGACCCGCACGGTGTTGCGAGCCTTGGTTCCCTTGGTGCCGCGACCGGCGGTCTTGCCCTTGGAGCCCTCACCGCGACCGACACGGGTCTTGGCGGTGTTGGCGCCGGGGACCGGACGCAGGTGGTGCACCTTCAGCACGGCCGGACGCGAGGCCGGAGCCTCGGCATCCTTCTTGGCCGGAGCCTTCTTCGCGGCGGCCTTGGCCGGAGCGGCCTTGGCTGCAGCCGGCTTCTTGGCGGCAGCGGACTTGGGCGCTGCCGCCTTCTTCGGGGCCTTCTCGGCCTCGACGGCTTCGTTCTTCTCAGCCATTAGTCGATCTCCTCAACCTTGACGAGGTGAGCGACGGTGCGGACATAGCCGCGCGTCTGCGCGTCGTCCGGACGGACGACCGAGTCGCCGATCCGCTTGAGACCGAGCGAACGCAGCGTGTCGCGCTGGTTCTGCTTCTCACTCACCTTGGACTTGATCTGCGTGACCTTGAGGCGCTCGGCCATCAGGCACCTACCTTCTGCGCGGCGGCGGCAGCAGCTGCCTTCGCCTCGTTGCGGATGATGATCTCCGGCACGACCGCGTCGTAGTCGAGGCCACGACGCGCGGCGACGGCGCGGGGCTCCTCGAGACCCTGCAGGGCCTCGACGGTCGCGTGCACGATGTTGATCGTGTTCGACGACCCGAGCGACTTCGACAGGACGTCGTGGATGCCTGCGCACTCGAGGACGGCGCGGACGGGACCACCCGCGATGACACCGGTACCGGCAGCCGCCGGGCGCAGCAGCACGACGCCGGCTGCGGCCTCGCCCTGCACCGGGTGCGGGATGGTGGAGCCGACGCGGGGCACGCGGAAGAAGTTGCGCTTGGCCTCTTCGACGCCCTTCGAGATCGCCAGGGGCACCTCACGGGCCTTGCCGTAGCCGACGCCGACCAGGCCGTTGCCGTCACCGACCACCACGAGAGCGGTGAAGCTGAAGCGACGACCACCCTTCACGACCTTCGAGACGCGGTTGATGGTGACGACGCGCTCCAGGAACTGGTTGTCGCCACGGTCGCGCGAGTTGCGGTCGCGGCTCTGGCCGCGGTCGCGTCCGCCACGACGGCCGTCGCGCTGCTCGCGCTGCGGCTCGCTCTGGGCCTGGCCCTCGGCAGCAGGCTGCTCGGTGGTCACTTCGCTGTTCTCCTTGATGTCACTCACAGTGCCAGCCCCCCTTCACGGGCGCCATCGGCGATGGCTGCGACACGACCGGCGTAGCGGTTGCCGCCGCGGTCGAACACCGCCTCGGAAAAACCGGCGGCCTTGGCGCGCTCGGCGAGGAGCTCGCCGACCTTGCGGGCCTTGGCGGTCTTGTCACCGTCGAAGGAGCGCAGGTCGGTCTCGAGCGTGGAGGCGGAGGCCACAGTGTGGCCCTTCGCGTCGTCGACCAGCTGCACGAACACGTGGCGCGCGGAGCGGTTGACGACCAGACGCGGCCGGACGTCGGTGCCGACGATCTTCTTGCGAAGACGTGCGTGGCGACGCGCGCGGGCGGCGGACTTGGACTTGACAGCCATGGTTACTTACCAGCCTTTCCGGCCTTGCGACGCACGACCTCGCCGGCGTAGCGCACGCCCTTGCCCTTGTACGGCTCGGGCTTGCGGATCTTGCGGATGTTCGCAGCTGCCTCGCCGACAGCCTGCTTGCTGATCCCGCTGACGGTGACCTTGTTCGTGCCCTCGACCGTCAGGGTGATGCCGGCGGGCGGGTCGACCAGGACCGGGTGCGAGAAGCCGAGGGCGAACTCGACCGAGCTGCCCTTCTGCTGCACGCGGTAACCGGTGCCGACGACCTCGAGGCCCTTGGTGTAGCCCTGGGTCACGCCGATGATGTCGTTGTTGATGAGGGTGCGGGTCAGGCCGTGAAGCGACCGCGACTCACGCTCGTCGTCGGGGCGGGTGACCAGAACCTGGCCCTCCTTGACCTCGACCTCGATGGGGGATGCGACCGTCAGGGTGAGCTCACCCTTCGGGCCCTTCACCGCGACCTCGCGGCCGTCGACCGAGATGGTCACGCCCGCGGGGATCTCGATGGGAAGTCGTCCGATACGCGACATGTCAGATCACCACACGTAGGCGAGAACTTCTCCGCCCACGCCCTTCTGCTCAGCCTGACGGTCGGTGAGAAGACCGGAGGAGGTGGACAGGATGGCAACGCCGAGGCCACCGAGGACCTTGGGGAGCTCGGTCGACTTCGCGTAGACGCGCAGACCGGGCTTCGACACGCGCTTGATGCCGGCGATGGAGCGCTCACGGTTCGGACCGTACTTGAGCGACAGGGTGAGGCTGCTGCCGACGCGGGCGTCGGTGACCTCGAAGCCGGAGATGTAGCCCTCCTGCTGGAGGATCTCGGCGATGTTCGTCTTGAGCTTGCTCGACGGCATGGTCACGGAGTCGTGGTGCGCCGAGTTCGCGTTGCGCAGACGGGTCAGCATGTCTGCGACCGGGTCTGTCATTGTCATGTGTGATTTCCTTCGTTCATGAGGTTCCGGCTGCCGTTACACGACAGACGGCCTGCGATGAGCACGCAATCTTCAATTGTACGCGAACCCAGGTGGGCCCGGAGACCAGCAGGTCACCGGGCCCACCCGAGGGTCACGCTGCGGCGTCGGCGGCCTTGAACGGGAAGCCGAGCGCGCGCAGGAGTGCACGTCCCTCGTCATCCGTCTTGGCCGTGGTCACCACGGTGATGTCGAAACCGCGGACGCGGTCGATCTTGTCCTGGTCGATCTCGTGGAACACGCTCTGCTCCTGAAGACCGAAGGTGTAGTTGCCGTTGCCGTCGAACTGCTCGGCCGACAGACCGCGGAAGTCGCGGATGCGGGGCAGGGCGAGGTTGACGAGGCGGTCCAGGAACTCCCACGCGCGGTCACCGCGGAGGGTGACGTGCGCGCCGATGGCCTGACCCTCGCGCAGCTTGAACTGCGCGATCGACTTGCGAGCCTTGGTGACGATCGGCTTCTGACCGGTGATCTTGGTGAGGTCGTCGACCGCACCCTCGATCACCTTGCTGTCACGAGCCGCCTCACCGACACCGGTGTTGACGACGACCTTGACCACGCCGGGGATCTGCATGACGTTGGCGTAGCCGAACTGCTCCTGCAGAGCCTTCTTGATCTCGGTGTTGTACTTCGCCTTCAGGCGGGGCTGGATCCTGCCAGCCGCCGCGGCGTCAGTCGCTGCCATCAGAGGTCCTTACCTGACTTCTTCGCGTAGCGCACGCGGACCGTGCGCTTCACGCCGTCCTTGACCTGCTCCTCGACGCGGTGACCGACACGGGTCGGCTTCTTGGTCGAGGGGTCGACGACGGCGACGTTGGAGATGTGGATCGGGGCCTCGACGGTCTCGATGCCACCGGTCTTGGTCCCGCGCTGGGTCTGGCCGACGCGGGTGTGCTTGGTGACGTAGTTCACGCCCTCCACCACGACGCGGTTCTGCTCGACGAGGACCTCGAGGACCTTGCCCTGCTTGCCGCGGTCGCCGCCCTTGTCCTGCTTGCGGCCGGTGATGACCTGAACCAGGTCGCCCTTCTTGATGTTCGCCATGATCAGATGACCTCCGGGGCGAGCGAGACGATCTTCATGAACTTCTTGTCGCGAAGCTCACGACCGACCGGCCCGAAGATGCGGGTGCCGCGGGGCTCCCCGTCGTTCTTCAGGATCACGGCGGCGTTCTCGTCGAACTTGATGTACGAGCCGTCGGGACGGCGCGTGGACTTGACGGTGCGGACGATGACGGCCTTGACCACATCGCCCTTCTTGACGTTTCCGCCCGGGATCGCGTCCTTGACCGTCGCGACGATGGTGTCGCCCAGGCCCGCGTAACGGCGGCGCGAACCACCGAGGACGCGGATCGTGAGCAGCTCCTTCGCGCCGGTGTTGTCGGCGACCTTGAGGCGGGACTCCTGCTGAATCACTTGGCCTTCTCCAGAATCTCCACCAGACGCCAGCGCTTGGTGGCGCTCAGCGGCCGGGTCTCGTTGATGACAACGAGGTCGCCGATGCCGGCGGTGTTGTTCTCGTCGTGAGCCTTGACCTTCGAGGTCACGCGGATGACCTTGCCGTAGAGCGGGTGCTTCACGCGGTCCTCGACCTCGACGACGATGGTCTTGTCCATCTTGTCGCTGACGACGTAGCCACGACGGCTCTTGCGGTAGCCGCGAGCGTCCGCGTCGCGCACGTCGTGCGCAGCGTGCTCCACAGCCTCAGCTGCCTTCTTCTCAGCCATTACTCGGCCTCCTCCTTCGGCGCTTCGGCCTCATCGGCCTTCTTCGCCTTCGCCTTGGACGCCTTCTTGGCCGGAGCCTCGACCGGAGCGGGCGTCGCACGGATGCCCAGCTCGCGCTCGCGGATCACGGTGTAGAGGCGCGCGATGTCGCGCTTGACGGCGCGGATGCGGCCGTGGCTCTCCAGCTGGCCGGTGGCCGACTGGAAACGGAGGTTGAACAGCTCCTCCTTGGCCTTGCGCAGCTCCTCGACGAGGCGCTGGTCTTCGAACGTGTCGAGCTCGGCAGGTGCGAGCTCCTTGGTGCCGATCGCCATTACGCGTCGCCCTCCTCGCGCTTGATGATGCGTGCCTTGAGCGGCAGCTTGTGAATGGCCCGGGTGAGGGCCTCGCGTGCGAGCTCCTCGTTCACGCCCGCGACCTCGAAGAGGACACGGCCCGGCTTGACGTTGGCGACCCACCACTCGGGCGAACCCTTACCGGAACCCATGCGGGTCTCGGCGGGCTTCTTGGTGAGCGGACGGTCGGGGTAGATGTTGATCCACACCTTTCCACCGCGCTTGATGTGACGGGTCATCGCGATACGAGCGGACTCGATCTGACGGTTGGTCACGTAGGCGGGGGTCAGTGCCTGGATGCCGAACTCACCGAAGGAGACCTTCGTGCCGCCGGTCGCCTGGCCCGAACGCTTCGGGTGGTGCTGCTTGCGGTACTTGACCTTGCGGGGGATGAGCATTATGCCGACGCTCCTTCTGCGACAGGTGCCTCGTTGCGCGGGGCACGACGACGGTCGCCACGCTCGCGCTGGGGCTTCATGTTGGCCTGCTCGCGGGCGAGTTCCTTGTTGGTGAGGTCGCCCTTGTAGATCCAGACCTTCACGCCGATGCGGCCGAAGGTGGTCTTGGCCTCGTAGAAGCCGTAGTCGATGTTCGCGCGCAGCGTGTGCAGCGGCACACGACCCTCGCGGTAGAACTCGGAGCGGCTCATCTCCGCGCCGCCGAGGCGGCCGGAGACCTGGATGCGGATGCCCTTGGCGCCGGCGCGCTGCGCGCCCTGCAGACCCTTGCGCATCGCGCGACGGAACGCCACGCGAGCAGAGAGCTGCTCAGCGATGCCCTGCGCGACGAGCTGAGCGTCGGCCTCGGGGTTCTTCACCTCGAGGATGTTCAGCTGGATCTGCTTGCCGGTGAGCTTCTCGAGGTCGCCGCGGATGCGCTCCGCCTCGGCGCCGCGGCGGCCGATGACGATGCCCGGGCGTGCGGTGTGGATGTCCACACGCACGCGGTCGCGGGTGCGCTCGATCTCGATGCCCGAGACACCGGCGCGGTCGAGCTGCGTCTGCAGCAGGCGACGGATCTTGATGTCCTCGGCGACGTAGTCGGCGTAACGCTGGCCGGGCTTCGTCGAGTCCGAGAACCAGCGAGACACGTGGTCCGTGGTGATGCCGAGGCGGAAGCCGTACGGGTTGACCTTCTGGCCCATTACTTGCTCGCCTTCTTCGTCGTGGCCGCCGCAGCCGCGTCAGCGACCTCGGGGGTGGCCAGCACGACCGTGATGTGGCTCGTGCGCTTCTTGATCTGGAACGCGCGGCCCTGGGCGCGGGGCTGGAAGCGCTTGAGCGTCGTGCCCTCGTCGACGTACGCGTTCTTCACGTACAGGTCCTGCTCGTCCAGGTGCTCGCCGTCGCGATCCGCCTTGACCTGTGCGTTCGCGATCGCAGCGGCGACGAGCTTGTAGATCGGCTCGCTGGCGCCCTGCGGGGCGAACTTCAGAATGGCCAGTGCTTCCTGCGCCTGCTTGCCCTTGATGAGGGCGACGACACGACGAGCCTTCTGAGGGGTCACGCGGATGTGCTTGACGCGTGCGATGGAATCCACCATTGTTCTCCTCCTCTGTTTCTCTCCAGAGCGTCACCGCGTCAGCGGCGACGGCCCTTCTTGTCGTCCTTCTCGTGGCCGCGGAAGGTGCGGGTGGGCGCGAACTCGCCCAGCTTGTGGCCGACCATGGTCTCGGTCACGAACACGGGGATGTGCTTGCGACCGTCGTGGACGGCGATCGTGTGACCGAGCATCGCGGGGATGATCATCGATCGGCGCGACCAGGTCTTGATGACGTTCTTGGAACCGGCCTCGTTCTGACCGACCACCTTGCGAAGCAGGTGCTCGTCGACGAAGGGGCCCTTCTTAAGACTGCGTGGCATCTTCCTCTACTCCTACTTGCGCTTCTTGCCGGCGTTACGGCGACGCACGATGTACTTGTCGCTTTCCTTGTTGGCGTGACGGGTACGACCCTCAGCCTGGCCCCACGGGGAGACGGGGTGACGACCACCGGACGTCTTGCCCTCACCACCACCGTGCGGGTGGTCGACCGGGTTCATGGCGACACCGCGGACGGTCGGGCGGACGCCCTTCCAGCGCTTGCGGCCGGCCTTGCCCCAGTTGATGTTCGACTGCTCGGCGTTGCCGACCTCGCCGATCGTCGCACGGCAGCGCGCGTCGACGTTGCGGATCTCGCCCGAGGGCAGACGCAGCTGAGCGTAGGGGCCGTCCTTCGCGACCAGGCGCACCGAGGCGCCGGCCGAACGTGCCATCTTCGCTCCGCCGCCGGGACGCAGCTCGATCGCGTGGATCACGGTACCGGTGGGGATGTTCTTCAGCGGCAGGTTGTTGCCCGGCTTGATGTCAGCGCCAGCACCCGACTCGATGACATCGCCCTGCTTCAGCTTGTTCGGCGCGAGGATGTAGCGCTTCTCGCCGTCGAAGTAGTGCAGCAGCGCGATGCGAGCGGTGCGGTTGGGGTCGTACTCGATGTGGGCGACCTTGGCGTTGATGCCGTCCTTGTCATTGCGACGGAAGTCGATGACGCGGTACTGGCGCTTGTGTCCACCACCGATGTGACGGGTCGTGATGCGGCCCTGGTTGTTGCGACCACCGGTCTTCGAGAGCGGGCGCAGCAGCGACTTCTCCGGCGTCGATCGGGTGATCTCGGCGAAGTCGGCCACCGACGAACCGCGGCGACCCGGGGTCGTGGGCTTGTACTTGCGAATAGCCATTATCTGTCCTTATCCCCCGGTCAGCCGACTGCCGTGAAGATGTCGATGGAACCCGACTTCAGCGAGACGATGGCGCGCTTGGTGTCCTTGCGCTTGCCGGTGCCGAAGCGGGTGCGACGGGCCTTGCCGACGCGGTTGATCGTGTTGACCGAGGCCACCTTGACGCCGAAGATCTTCTCGATGGCGAGCTTGATCTCGGTCTTCGAGGCACGGGTGTCGACGAGGAAGGTGTACTTGCCCTCGTCGATCAGGCCGTAGCTCTTCTCGGAGACGACCGGGCCCAGGATGATGTCGCGCGGGTCCTTGTTCAGGGCCGTTGCGAGGACGTTCTGCTCAGTCATGCCGAGACCTCCTCGGTTGCGCCGGTCTTCGAGGCGATGAAGCCCTCGAGGGCGGCCTTGGTGAAGACGATGTCGTCGGAGACGACCACGTCGTAGGCGTTCAGCTGGTCGAAGCTGAGCACGTGCACGTTCGGAAGGTTCCGGACGCTCTTCACGGTCAGCTCGTCGCTGCGCTCGATGACGACGAGCACGTTCTTCGGGCCGGCGACGGCGGCGAGCAGGCTCGCAGCGGTCTTGGTCGAAGGAGTGCTGTCGGCGACGAACGCCTCGACGGCGTGGATGCGCTCACCGCGGAAGCGGTCGCTGAGTGCGCCCAGCAGGGCGGCGGCGATCATCTTCTTGGGGGTGCGCTGCGAGTAGTCGCGCGGCTTCGGACCGTGCACGATTCCACCGCCGGTCATGTGCGGCGCGCGGATCGAACCCTGACGGGCGTTACCGGTGCCCTTCTGCTTGAAGGGCTTGCGGCCGGCACCGGAGACCTCACCGCGACGCTTGGTCGAGTGGGTGCCCTGACGTGCCGCGGCGAGCTGCGCGACGACGACCTGGTGGATCAGCGGGACGTTGGTCTTGACGTCGAAGATCGCGGCGGGCAGCTCGATGGAGCCTGCCTTCTTGCCATCGACCGAGACGACGTCGAGCGCGAGGGTGGAGTCAGCCATGTTCAGGCACCCTTCACTGCGTTGCGGACGAAGACGATGCGGCCACGCGCGCCGGGGACGGCGCCCTTGACGAGCAGCAGTCCCTTCTCGACGTCGATGGCGTGCACCGTGAGGTTGAGGACGGTCACGCGCTCGCCGCCCATACGGCCGGCCATGCGCATGCCCTTGAAGACGCGGCTCGGGGTCGACGATGCGCCGATCGAACCGGGCTTGCGGTGGTTGCGGTGCGCACCGTGCGATGCCGAGACGCCCTTGAAGTTGTGGCGCTTCATGACACCCGCGGTGCCCTTGCCCTTGCTGGTGCCGACGACGTCGACCAGCTGGCCCGCCTCGAAGGTGCCGTCGACCGTGAGCTCCTGGCCCAGCGCGTAGTCAGCGGCGTCCGCGGTGCGGATCTCGGTGACATGGCGGCGCGGCGTGACGCCGGCGGCCTCGAAGTGAGCGGTCAGCGGCTTGTTGACCTTGCGGGGATCGATCTGCCCGTAGGCGATCTGAACCGCGTTGTAGCCGTCCTTCTCGGGGGTGCGGACCTGAGTGACCACGTTGGGTGCCAGCTCGATGACGGTGACGGGAACGAGCTTGCCGTTCTCGTTCCACACCTGGGTCATGCCGAGCTTGGTGCCGAGCATGCCCTTGGAGACCTTGGAGTTGATGTCGACCATGCCAGACTCCTTACAGCTTGATCTCGATGTTGACATCGGCCGGGAGGTCGAGGCGCATCAGCGAGTCGACGGCCTTGGGCGTCGGGTCGACGATGTCGATCAGGCGCTTGTGGGTGCGCATCTCGAAGTGCTCGCGGCTGTCCTTGTACTTGTGGGGCGAACGGATCACGGCGATCACGTTCTTCTCCGTCGGAAGCGGCACCGGGCCGACGACAGTCGCGCCCGCACGGGTCACGGTGTCGACGATCTTGCGCGCCGACGTGTCGATGACCTCGTGATCATACGACTTCAGGCGAATGCGGATCTTCTGTCCCGCCATTGTCTGCTCTCTCTCTATAAGCGTCTTACCGTCCGGGGCCGGGTGACCCTGGGGCATTGGACGCACGTCGGCGCTGTTCACGCCTCGGCGCTTGCGCACCACTGTTCTCTTTTCACCCCGCCGACAGCAGCACGGATGCCCGGTGTCGTTCAGGTGGGAGATGCACGTCGTCTCGGGCTTCGCCCTCGCTCAGTACAAGTTCTGCTGCCCGCGGCCTAGAACCCTGCGCCTGCTCAATGAGGGCGCCGCCTATGCACTGTCGCGACAGTGATCCCGCGCAGAGCACAGGAATGTGGAACCTGTCTATTCTGCCATGCCGGATTCGACTACTGCAAACCCGGGCGTGTCGCGCCCGTCCGGGGAGCGTCCGGAGCGCCTGCGCGGTCCGCCCCCTGCCCCCGAACACGCGACGACGGCCCCTCCGCCCGGAGGAGCCGCCGTCGTCTGTGCGGAGAGGCTACTCGTTGCCGACGGCCTTGTCGGCGCTGTCGCGGATCTCGTCGATCTTGTCCGCAGCCCCTGGCGCGATCTTCTTCGCGAAGTCCGCCACCCCGTCGAGGACCTTGTCGCTCACGTCCTCGGCCTGCTCGCTCTTGACCGCCTCGGCGATCTTGTCCTTGTTCTCCTCGTAGAGATCCTTGCCCTTGTTGACCAGGTCCTCGATGCCCATGGGTTTCCTCCCCCTGTCGGTTCACGCCGTCATCTGCGGCATGTCCCTTTCTACGCGATCCCGACCGGATGCAACAGTCCCGCGAAACACAAGAGGGGCCGGACCCGCAGGTCCGACCCCTCTTGCTGTGCAGCAGATGCTTACGCGACGACCTTGGTCACCGTGCCGGCGCCGACGGTGCGGCCACCCTCACGGATCGCGAAGCCGAGGCCCTCTTCCATGGCGATGGGCTGGATGAGGTCCACCTTCATGTCGGTGGTGTCGCCGGGCATGACCATCTCGGTGCCCTCGGGCAGCGTGATGACGCCGGTGACGTCCGTGGTGCGGAAGTAGAACTGCGGGCGGTAGTTCGTGTAGAAGGGGTTGTGGCGGCCACCCTCGTCCTTGGACAGGATGTACGCGGTGCCCTCGAACTCCGTGTGCGGGGTGATCGAGCCCGGCTTCACGACGACCTGGCCGCGCTCGACGTCCTCGCGCTTGGTGCCGCGGAGCAGCAGACCGCAGTTCTCGCCGGCCCATGCCTCGTCGAGCTGCTTGTGGAACATCTCGATACCGGTGACCGTGGTCTTCTGGGTCGGGCGGATTCCGACGATCTCGACCTCGGAGTTGATGGCCAGCGTGCCGCGCTCGGCGCGACCCGTGACGACCGTTCCACGGCCGGTGATGGTGAAGACGTCCTCGATCGGCATGAGGAACGGCTTGTCACGGTCACGCTCGGGGTCCGGAACGCTGTCGTCCACGGCCTGCATGAGCTCGAGGATCGAGTCGACCCACTTCTGCTCGCCCTCGAGCGCCTTCAGCGCCGAGACCTTGACGACGGGAGCGTTGTCGCCGTCGAAGCCCTGCGACGAGAGCAGCTCGCGCACCTCGAGCTCGACGAGCTCCAGGATCTCCTCGTCGTCGACCGCGTCGGACTTGTTCAGCGCGACGAGCAGGTAGGGAACGCCGACCTGCTTGGCGAGCAGGACGTGCTCACGGGTCTGAGCCATCGGGCCGTCGGTGGCGGCGACGACCAGGATCGCGCCGTCCATCTGGGCGGCACCGGTGATCATGTTCTTGACGTAGTCGGCGTGGCCGGGGGCGTCGACGTGCGCGTAGTGACGCTTCGGGGTCTCGTACTCGATGTGCGAGATGTTGATGGTGATACCGCGCTGACGCTCCTCGGGAGCCGAGTCGATCGAGGCGAAGTCACGCTGGACGTTGGTGTCCGACGGGTACTTGTCGGCGAGCACCTTCGAGATCGCGGCAGACAGGGTGGTCTTGCCGTGGTCGACGTGACCGATCGTTCCGATGTTGACGTGCGGCTTGGTCCGCTCGAACTTGGCCTTGGCCACTGGGTCCTCCTCAGGACGTTCGTGTAGGGATCGCCGGGCACTGGATTGTGACCGGCTCCCTACGGATTTCGGTTTCTCAGTTTAGTGGAGAGTGAATGTGAAGTTGTGGGGTGTCCGGGATGCCGGGGACGATGCCCCGGCATCCCGGACGAAGGGCTTACTCGCCCTTGGTCTTCTGGATGATCTCGTCCGCGACGGCCCGCGGGACCTCCGCGTAGCTGTCGAACTCCATCGCGTAGACGGCACGGCCCGAGGTCTTCGAGCGCAGGTCGCCGATGTAGCCGAACATCTCCGACAGCGGCACCGACGCGCGCACGACCTTGACGCCCTGGGCGTCCTCCATGGACTGGATCTGGCCGCGACGCGAGTTCAGGTCGCCGATGACATCGCCCATGTACTCCTCGGGGGTACGCACCTCGACCGCCATGAGCGGCTCGAGCAGCACCGGGTTGGCGCGCCGTGCGGCCTCCTTGAAGCCCATGGAGCCTGCGATCTTGAACGCCATCTCCGAGGAGTCGACGTCGTGAGCGGCACCGTCGACGATCGTCGCCTTGACGCCCACCATCGGGTACCCGGCCAGCACGCCGACGTTCATCGCGTCCTGGAAGCCGGCATCGATCGAGCCGATGTACTCGCGCGGGATGCGACCGCCGGTGACCGCGTTGACGAACTCGTAGGTCTTGTCGCCGTCGAGCTCGAGGGGCTCGATGTTGAACTGGATCTTCGCGAACTGGCCCGATCCACCCGTCTGCTTCTTATGGGTGTAATCGTGCTTCTCGACGGTCTTGCGGATCGTCTCGCGGTAGGCCACCTGGGGCTTGCCGACGTTCGCCTCGACGCGGAACTCGCGCTTCATGCGGTCCACGAGGATGTCGAGGTGCAGCTCGCCCATGCCCTTGATGGTCGTCTGACCGGTCTCGGGGTTCAGCTCGGTGCGGAAGGTCGGGTCCTCTTCGGCGAGCTTCTGGATCGCCAGACCCAGCTTCTCCTGGTCGGCCTTCGTCTTCGGCTCGATCGCGACCTCGATCACGGGCTCGGGGAACGTCATCGACTCGAGGACCACCGGGGCGGCCGGGTCGGCGAGGGTGTCACCGGTGGTGGTGTCCTTCAGGCCGATGACGGCGTAGATGTTGCCCGCGGTGAGCGAGTCGACCGGGTTCTCCTTGTTGGCGTGCATCTGGAAGATCTTCCCGATGCGCTCCTTCTTGCCCTTGGTCGAGTTGACGACGGCGGAGCCGGAGTCGAGGTGACCCGAGTACACGCGTACGTAGGTGAGGCGACCGAAGAACGGGTGCACGGCGACCTTGAACGCAAGGGCCGAGAACGGGTCGTTGGCGTCGGGGTGACGCTCGATGACCTTCTCCTCGTCCTTCGGGTCGTGCGCCTCGATGGCGCCCACGTCGAGCGGGTTCGGAAGGTAATCGACGACCGCGTCGAGCATCGGCTGCACGCCGCGGTTCTTGAACGCCGAGCCGCAGAGCACCGGGTAGATCTCGTTGGCGACGACCAGCTTGCGGATGGCGCCCTTGATCTCGGCGACCGTGAGCTCCTCGCCGCCGAAGAACTTCTCCAGGAGCGCGTCGTCGGTCTCGGCGACGGTCTCCAGCAGCTGCTGGCGGTACTCCTCGGCCTTCTCCTTGAGGTCGGCCGGGATCTCCTGCACCTCGTACGAGGCGCCCATGGTCACGTCACCCTTGGCATCGCCGGGCCAGACCAGCGCGCGCATCTCGACGAGGTCGATGACGCCGAGGAAGTCGTTCTCGGCACCGATCGGCAGCTGGATGACCAGCGGCTTCGCGCCGAGGCGGTTCACGATCGTGTCGACGGTGTAGTAGAAGTCGGCGCCCAGCTTGTCCATCTTGTTGACGAAGCAGATGCGGGGCACGCCGTACTTGTCGGCCTGACGCCACACGGTCTCGGACTGGGGCTCGACGCCCTCCTTGCCGTCGAAGACGGCGACGGCACCGTCGAGCACACGGAGCGAGCGCTCCACCTCGACCGTGAAGTCCACGTGACCGGGGGTGTCGATGATGTTGATCTGGTTCTTGTTCCAGAAGCAGGTCACGGCGGCGGACGTGATCGTGATGCCGCGCTCCTTCTCCTGCTCCATCCAGTCGGTCGTCGAAGCGCCGTCGTGGGTCTCGCCGAGCTTGTGGTTGACACCCGTGTAGAACAGGATGCGCTCGGTGGTGGTGGTCTTGCCGGCATCGATGTGCGCCATGATGCCGATGTTGCGGACCTTGCTCAGGTCGGTGAGCACTTCTTGTGCCACGGGGGTTCCTCCGGGATGGTTCAGGAACGAACAGAGAGTGGGAGCGGATGCCGCGGTCACGGCATCCGCTCAGCCCCTTACCAGCGGTAGTGGGCGAAGGCGCGGTTCGACTCGGCCATCTTGTGGGTGTCCTCGCGGCGCTTGACCGCGGCTCCCAGGCCGTTCGACGCGTCGAGGATCTCGTTCTGCAGGCGCTCGGTCATCGTCTTCTCACGACGGCCCTTCGCGTAGCTGACCAGCCAGCGCAGCGCGAGCGTGTTCGCGCGGTGCGGCTTGACCTCGACGGGCACCTGGTAGGTCGAGCCGCCGACGCGGCGGCTGCGGACCTCGAGGGTGGGGCGCACGTTGTCGAGCGCCTTCTTGAGCGTGGCGACGGCGTCCTGGCCGTTCTTCGCCTCGACGCCGCGGAGGGCGCCGTAGACGATCGACTCCGCGAGCGACTTCTTGCCGTCCACGAGGATCTTGTTCACCAGCGAGGTGACGATCGGGGCGCCGTAGACCGGGTCGTTGACGACGGGGCGCTTGGGAGCGGGTCCCTTACGAGGCATCTATCTCAACCCTTCTTCGCGCCGTAGCGGGAACGAGCCTGCTTACGGTTCTTGACGGCCTGCGTGTCGAGCGCACCGCGCACGATCTTGTAGCGGACACCGGGAAGGTCCTTCACACGACCACCGCGGACGAGCACGAGCGAGTGCTCCTGCAGGTTGTGGCCCTCACCGGGGATGTAGGCGGTGACCTCGGTGCCGTTGCGGAGCTTCACGCGGGCGACCTTGCGCATCGCCGAGTTCGGCTTCTTCGGGGTGGTGGTGTACACGCGGGTGCACACGCCGGCCTGCTGCGGGTTCGACTTCAGAGCGGGCGCCTTGGTCTTCGAGACCTTGGGCGTACGACCCTTGCGAACCAACTGCTGAATAGTTGGCACGTTCTCTCCTCTTGGTGCTGCACGGTGACAGCGTGATGGGGTTTCACATCATGACCCACCGGCACAGCGGAACCGCTCTGCCTTTGGTGTGATGGGTATGCCGTGGGGGCGAACCGGCGGTGCCGGCGCCCTGCACGCGCGCACGGGTGTGCGCACACTCGATCAAGTGTAATCCTGCGTAACCGTGACGGTCAAATGCCGCAAGGCGCCACGCCGCTCACCGCAGATCGCGCACGCGGGCGATCACGCCTCCGCCCCCGTCCTGCCTGCGCTCCCCGGCGACCGCGATGATCAGCAGCACCGCCCCCATCGTGGCGAGCGTGATCCACCACGGCATGGACTCGATGCCGCGGCCGAGCTGCACTGAGAAGACGAAGACGTTCTCGATCGGCAGGACCACCAGTCCGATGACGAACGGGGCGGCCAGCCGCCGGGCCGCGCCGACGAGGATCGCGGCGAGCGCCAGGGCCATCACCAGTATCGCCCGCCAGGTGAGCGGATCGGTGAAGGTCGACACGACGGATGCCGACGTCATCACGATCAGTCCGGGAGCCAGCAGCAGCCACGACCCGCCGCCGACCTGCGGCCACGACCCGGGGCCCTGGCGGACCGGCATCCCACCGTCGTCGGCTCGTGACGCCGCCATGCCGCGCACTCCGGCGGCGAGGAGGAACAGTCCGAGCGGGAGCGAGAACATCTCCACGCGCAGCTCGCGCGGGCTCCAGGCGACGACCGCGGTCACGAAGGCGATGCCGAACAGCACCCACACCGGCGGCAGTGCCGACCCGCCGCGCCGGGCGGCGTGGAGCATGACGGCGAGCCAGCACAGCATCAGCGTCCACATGCCCCAGATCACGAACCAGTCCCGTTCGATCGCCGGCCACACCCCGACGGCGAGCGCCAGGGCCGCGGGAACGCCCACCCCGCGCGTCAGGGCGAAGCGGTCGATGACCTCCGCCGTCCCGGGCGAGGCCGTGCCGTCCGCCGACCCGACCCCGTTCCGGGGTCGCCGCAGCTGCCGTGCAGCGGTGGACCGCAGCATCCGCGCGGCCACGACGAGTGCGAACGCGGCGATCGCGCTGAACGCGACGCAGAGCAGGAGCACTCCGGCGGCGCCGCCCGAGACCGGCGAGGCGTCCAGCCCGGTCCCCCAGCGCACGGCCTGGACTGTGCCGGCGAGCGCTGCCGTCGACGCCGCGACGATGGTCGCCTCTCGCAGCGATCGCAGCCGTCGCGCGCGTCCGGCGAGCGCCGCCGCCGCGAGCAGCAGCCAGGCGGACGCGAGCAGCGCGTGGGCGCGCCACGGCACGGCGTCCGCCGCGCCCGCGATGAGCAGCACGAGCACCGGCACCACCGCGCCGGCCAGGCCGGCGGCGAACAGAGCGGTCGCGGGCCGCCCCCGCAGGGTCAGCAGCACGGCGACCGCGGCGGCGCCGACGGCCGGCGGCAGGAGATACGCCTCGGCGAGCTCGACGCCGTTGAGCGCCCACAGGGACCAGAGCGCGCCGGTGAACGACACCGCGGCCACCCACCAGCCGTACCGGCGTCCGGCCAGCAGGGAGGTCAGCGCGGCACCGACGCCCACGATGACGAACACGAGACACGCGGTTCCCAGCCCCGCCGCCTCGCGTGTGAGCGCGAGGAGAACGGCGATGGCTGCGGTGACCAGAGCGGATGCCTCGATCGCGAAGCGCGCCGCGTCGGCGGTCGACGCCATCCGACCGCGGCCGACGAGCAGGTCACGGATGAGGCCACCCGAGGGAAGCGCCAGCGCGACCAGGAGCGCGACGACCGGCAGCACGACGGGTGATCCGCTCTGCACCAGCAGCTGCGCACCGAGGCAGAGCACCACGACGGCGAGCGACGGGACGAGCGTGGCCGCGGCGAGCGTGCGCACCACGACGGTGAGCCCGGCCCGCCTGGTGAGCAGCAGCGACACCGCGAGGACGAACATCAGTCCGGTGGACAGCGCCGTCCAGCCGCTGCGCTCGAACACCACCTGCACGATCCCGGTGGCGAACGGCACGGTCGCGACCACCAGTATGGTCTGCCAGGCGCGGGCGCCGACGACGGGCAGGAAGGTGGCGACGATGGCGACGAGCAGTCCGGCGGATGCCGTGAGGCACAGCAGGGCGACGCCGCCGACGCCGGTCAGGGAGAGACCGACCGCGAACACGACGAGCGCGTATCCGAAGCCGGCGCCCACGTGCAGGAATCGGGATCCGCGCCTCACGGTGCGCGCGACGACCGCCAGGACGGCGATGGTCGCCGCTCCCGCCACCGGCACGAGCTCCAGGTCCTGCCAGGCGATCAGGACGGCCACGATCAGGGCGAGATGCGCACTCACGGTGAGGACGCCCCGAACGGCGGCGCCGCCGCCGCGACGCGCCCTCTCGCTGACGAGCACCGCGGCGCAGCCGGCCACGGCGAGCAGCAGCACGCCGATGGCGACCGGACGCGGCAGCACCTGCGCGCTCGCGAGGCACAGCACCGCCGCGGTCGCATAGAGCGCGGTGACGACGCGTGCCTGTCCGCGCAGCGGAAGGATGGCGGGTCTCGCTCGTGCGCACAGGGCGAACATCGCGAAGCCCGCGGCGATGACGGCCAGGGCGATGATCATCGGCCAGGTCTCGCCGCCGAGCGCGGGGCCGCCGGGGGCGAATCCGCCGCCGAGCGGCGTGCGTGCTCCGGCGTCGCGGACCAGTGCGCCGGCGACCAGCATCCCCGAGATCACCGCGGGTGCGCTCGTGATGCCGGCAGCGAGGCCCGCACCGACGGACAGCGGAACACGCGGCGTGCGCCGCGGAAGCGGCACGAGCGCGCCGACCACGAGGGCGAGCACGGCACCCGCCGGCACGACGGCGATGCCCCACATGACGCCGGCGGCACCGCTCAGCGCGCCCGAGGCGGCGAACGCCCCGGCGCCGACCGCAAGGACGCCGGCGCCGAACGCCCAGACGCGCGGCATCGCGTGCGGCGAGGCGAGCACCGCGTGCACGGCCAGCGCAGCCAGGACCGCCGCGATCGCCATCGGCTCGGAGTGCGCGAAGAGGATGCGGGCGATCGCGAAGACGACCGCGATGAGCTGCACCGCGGTGAGCACGACGACTTCCGGGACGAGCACGCCACGGGTCGGGGCGGCATCCGGCGCGGTGGCCGGCTCGTGCGGCTGCTCGCGCCGGGGGAAGGCGTCCACGAACCGCGGGAGCAGCGTCAGGAGTCCGGTCGCGGTCGCCCCGGCGGCCGCGAGCAGCAGGGCGGCGGGCAGGGCGCTCTGCACAGCGAACCCCAGAGCCGCCGGCACCGCCGCCAGCGTCGGCAGCGCGGCCCACAGCCAGATCCGGATGCGGAACCGCAGCCCTGCGAGCAGCAGCAGGCCGCCCGCCACCGCCATGGCGAGCGCCGCGGAAGACCACGACGCCGCATCGTCTCCGAAGGAGCCGGCGACGGCCTGCACGTCGAGGCCGACGAACACGAGGCCCAGCCCGCCCACGGCCTCGGCCGAGGACTGCAGCCGCCGCCTCGCCAGCAACAACGCCCCGCCGAGGAAGGCCACGGTGACGAGCGCGATGATCGTGCTGCGGGCGGCACGATCGGCCAACTCGGGGTTGAAGAAGGTGAAGACGATCGCGGCGACCGCGAAGAGACCCGCTCCCGCCGTCGCGAGGACGGACTGCAGGCTGGCGCCTGCCGATGCGTTCGCCGGGCCCGGCGTGCTCACCGCGACGGACGCGGCGTGTGGCCGACCCGTAGGTCCCGGTGCCGCGGCGACCACGGCGGAGGGGCGCTGCGGTGCCGCCGCCGTGCGGGGAACGCGCGAGAGCACGCGATGACGTGCGCGCAGGGCGTCCGCGGCCGCCAGCGAGGCGCTCCACAGCGCCGCGCCGTGCTCGCCTCGCAGATCGGCGCCGCAGCGCGCGCAGCATCCGCCGGCCAGCGCAGCGGACTCGCATACCGGGCAGGTGCGCGCATCCGCCAGTCGCGCAAGCGCGGTGTCGGCCCAGCCCGCGCTCACGACCGCTCCCCCGGCGCGTACCGCAGGATGTCGCCGGGCTGGCATTCCAGCACCCGGCAGATGGCGTCGAGCGTGGTGAAGCGCACCGCCTTCGCGCGCCCGTTCTTGAGCACGGCGACGTTCGCGGGGGTGATGCCGATCGCGTCGGCGAACTCCTGAACACTCATCTTGCGTCTGGCGAGCATGACATCGATGTCGATCACGATGGCCATCAGACGACCTCGGACAGATCCTGCTCGAGCTGCAGCGCCTTGCGCAGCAGCCCGCGCATCACCCCGACGAGCAGGGCGAGCGAGAAGCTGACGACGATGCCGAACACGGCGAGCACGAGGATGCCCGGGCTGACGGCGCGGCCGAGGCTCAGCACGATGAACGACGCGATCAGCAGCACGGCCGAGGCGAGCATGGTGCCGATGATGACGTCGACGTACCGGAAGGCGCGGGGGCTGAAGATCCGATCCGTGCGCACGAGCGAGAGCAGCACGAACACGCACACCAGGACGACTTCGACGAGCAGGAGGAAGAGCACGGCGCCGACGATGCCCGGCACCTCCAGATACCCGAGATCGGGGTTGCGCGCGGCGGTCTCGGCGGCGACCGCGGGGATCAGGAGCACCTGCACGAAGATCAGGAGTGCGATCAGGACGACGATCAAGCCCCTGAGGACCAGGGTGGCGACGGGCTGCATGGTGCTCCTATCGAAAGACGACATGTATCTATCGAAAAACGATAGCCATGGGATGCGCACGGCTCAAGCCGGCGCAGGTCTTTCCCAGGCACGCGCGCACTCTCGCGCTGAGTGCTACGAGTTGTCGGGGTCGAAAGGCGAGTCGAGAGCCTGGCTCAGTTCCGCGAGCATCGCCTCGATCTGCGGTTCGACGTACCGGGAGATCGCGGCCTGCACGCTGAGTCGATGACGCAGCAGCAGACCGCAGATCTCGCGTCCGACCATGTTCGCGTAGTCGTCGGCGAGGGCGACCTCCTGGCGCAGTGCCGCCTTCGCCTCGTCGGTCAGCGGGGGAAGCGGGGGAAGCTCGGCCGCGGCATCGTCCGCGAGCCCGGCCACCGTGAAGAGGAACGGAGCGCCGGGCACCGGATCGGGGTCGAGAGGCATCCCCTCGTACTCGGGATCGAGGCCCTCGGTCGGACGGTAGCCGCGTGACCTGTTGCGGTCCGCCTGCTGGTCGAGCTCGGCCTGCAGCATGGGCAGGTTGCGCGCGGTGTAATCGGCGACCGCGTGGTCGACGATCGCCTTGATCCGGGTGGAGAGGCCGTGCTGCACGCCGTGCGGCACATTGCCCCCGATGCCCGCGGCCGACAGGATCGGCGAGCCCAGGCAGCGACGGCACGGAGCGACCCTCCCCTTGTGCGTGGCAGGCGCCCACCGCGGCACCCAGCGCAGCCAGGCATCCACAGCCTGGCCCACCTGGGATTCCAGAGACCTCTCCACGATTACAGGGTACGGCCGGGCGCGTCTTTCGGCGCGGCATCCGGGCGTGTCACTCGGAGTCGTCCTCCCATGGCCAGCGAGGCGCGCGCGATCCGGTGCGGCGCAGTGCGATCGCCGCCCACGACGCGACGAGGGCGGCGAGCAGCACCACCGGGCTCGAGCCGTGGGTGACGAGCTGCGACGCCGCCGACAGTGCCGCGGTCGCGCCCCCTCCGCTCAGCAGCGCGCCCAGCCCGACGGCGACGAGGTGCACGACGGCGGCGACGAGAGCCACCGGGATCACAGCCGTGAACGGCGCGCGATCCTGCGCGAGGGCAGGCCACAGCATCCAGGCGAACGCGCCGACCGCCACGACCATGCCGACGATGCCGGGCCACCAGTCCACCCCGGGGACCGTCAGGATGTCCGAGTCGGTGAAGAAGGTGAGCATCCCGAGGCCCAGGATGCTCAGCGCGGCGAAGCCGACGACGCCGATCACGAGCGCCAGAACGGCGGAGACCCCCGTCGGCGCACTGCCGCGGGGGTCTCCGGTCGTACTCATGGTGTCAGCGGAGTGCGGCGGGGCCGGCCTCGAGCGTGCGTTCGTACTCGGCCTGCGCCTCGGCGTTGAGCACCTTCTTGCGTGCGCCGCTGCGCGAGACCCAGGCGCCGAACCAGATGGTCAGCTCCCGGGCGAAGATGAAGGCGGCGATGGCGAGCGGGGCGAGCAGCTGCTCGTTGACGAGTTCAGCGGATTCGGTGGCGGTGATCCGCCAGAAGGGCGCCTGGAACAGCTGACCGAGCACGTGCCCGCCGTAGGTGGCGACGGCCACCAGCAGCCCGAAGATCACCCACTTGCCCCAGCGGGCGCGGTTGATGAAGGCGCCCAGCAGCCAGAACGAGAGGAAGAAGACCACGACGGGCACCCAGAACGACCAGGTCGTCAGGGGCGCGAGGGCGGCACTGCCGATGTTTCCGCCGTCGACGTCGCCTCCCAGAGCACCCAGCCCCAGGATCGCTCCCAGATACAGGATCGCGAAGGCGAGCGTGGCGACGAGTCCGATGGCACCGGCCGCGCCGCGGTTGCCCAGTTCGCGCGGGGGCTCCGGCGCCTGCACGAAGATCGGCTGCGGCGCCGCCGGCGGGGCCACGGGTTCGGCGGGCATGACCTGCGTCTCGGCAGCGGCCGCCGCGGAGGCGGCTCCGGCGGCGTACGCCGTGTCGGCGACGGAGTCCGCGTGAGCGCTGTCCGTCGTCTCGGTCACGTCTGCACGGGCGGACGCGACGGACTCCTCGGGCTCGACGACCGGGGCGACGGGCTCGGGCCGTTCGAAGACCTCCTGCACGGCGGCACTGTCGTCCCCGGGCTCCACGGCATCGGTCGTCTGCACGTCCTGCTTCTCGGCGGGCGTGCCGAAGGTGCCCGGGAAGTCGCGCTCGGCGGCGGCGAACGCCTCCGCATCGGGGTCGACGGGCGCGGCGCCTTCGGCCGGGACATCGGCACGAGCCGCGGCGGCGGCGTCGAGTCCCTCGTTGGCACTGCCGACGACGTCGTCGATGTCCTTCGGCTGCTCGTTCTGGGGAACCTCGGGGTCGCTCATGGCTTCGCCTCTCATGGATGGGTGCACAGTGAGGGTAACGCCCGCGCCGAAGCGCGCGACGGAGGCGTGCCGACGTGTCGGTGGTTCACTCGCCGGCTAGCCCCGGGAGCCCCCGAGCATCATCCCGACGATGGCGAGCAGGCTCGGGCCCGCGGGCAGCGACAGCCAGACCAGTCCGCCGACCACACCGGCGCAGAGCACGCCGGCGATCCAGCTGATCGCCAGGTTCCGCCCGCCCACGCGCGCCCTCATGACCACACCGTACGACCGGGGGCGCCGTCCCTGCACCTCACACGCCGGGACGGCGCCGTTCCGATCACACCGTGCCGTACACCTCGATCTCGAACAGCGAGTACCCGTACGAGGTTCCCCGGGCGGTGCCGTAGATGCGCAGGTACCGACCGGTGCCGTTCAGGTCCGTGAACGCATAGGTGCCGCCGTCGCCGGCGTCCTCCGTCGCCAGCGTCGACCACGACGAGCCGTCGGCGGACATCTCCACCCGGTACTTCCTCGCGTACGCCGCCTCCCAGGTCAGCACCACCTTCGACACGGACGCGCCGGCACCCAGGTCCACGCGGATCCACTGCGGGTCCACACCCTCCTCGCTCGCCCAGCACGTCGTCGTACTGCCGTCGACCGCCTTCGCGCCCTCGAGCCCCGCGGCCTCGATCGACGACGTCGTCACGGGCCTGTTCGCCGAGATCAGCGTGGCACCCCCGGGCTGCTCGGTGGGCGCGCCCGTGCCGCCGTCGATCTCGCTCGCCGGCCAGTGGGGCGTCGGGTCGGACGGGATGGAGAACGCGTCACCGTAGACCGACCAGTTCAGCGGCGTGTGCAGGTCGAGGTTGCCGGCCTGGAGCCAGAGGCGCTGTGCCGTCTCGATGCGGGTCACATCCTCGTGAGCCGCCTCCTTCTTCATCTCCACGACGCGCTCGTCGAGGAACTCGTCGAGGTAGGCGCTCTCGTCGCCGCCCTGGGCGGGCGTGGACGCCGAGGACCGAGCAGCGGAGCGGATGCTCTCCAGCCCTGAGAAGCCGTGCACGACGGCCGCGTCGTAGTATGCGAACTGCCCGAGCGCGCCCAGCCCGTCCCCGATCGCGAGGCTGACGGAGGGCTCGAAGTACCATTCGTTGGCCAGATCCCGCTGTGCGCGCTGGAACTCGGGCTTGTTCGCCTCTGCCACCCAGGCGACCTCGTAGGCGCTCCCGAGGCCGGCATGCGAATCGGTTCCGTCGACGGCTCTGAGGGCAGGCAGATAGCCGGCGAGGCCGTTGTTCGGGTAGTCGTCCGTGTAGCGCTCGACGAGCTCGAGCATGTCGCTCGTGCCCGAGGTGAAGCCGATGATGCCGCCGGTGTAGCCGCGACCGTCATCGATGTCCTCGATGTAGCCGTAGCGGTTGTACCAGTCCAGGTTCGAGTTCTCGGCCGAGGTGATGATCTGCTGCGCGATCTCGCGCTTGACGGGATCCCGAAGCGTGCTGGTGACCGCCGCGTGCGCTGCGCTCACCACCAGCCCCGAGAGGGGGATGACGACCGCCGCGGTCAGCAGGGCGATCAGGGGTCGACGTCGACGCATGATTCCTCCGGTTTCTCTCACATGACGTAGTTTGGAAACATTCTTTACGATGAGTTATACCCGACGGCGATGGCGAGCGCAACGGGTTCGTCCCCGGGCAGCCGATAGCATTCGTGCAATCACTCGACCCGAAGGAAGCCGTGCCCACTCGCCCGACCGGAACCAGCGTCGTCCGTGCCATCAATGCTCGCGGCGCCTTCCGCCTGCTTCTGAGCCAGGGCCCGCTGAGCCGCCCCGAGATCGCCGCTCAGCTCGCCGTCTCCAAGCCCACGGCATCCCACCTGCTCACGCAGCTGCAGGAGAGCGGGCTGGTCAGGAGCGACGGCAATCGCGACGGCGCGATCGGTCGAGCCGCCGAGCTCTTCCGCGTGGACGGCACGGTGGCTCACGCCGCGGCGGTCGACGTCACGCCGGAGCGGATAGCCGCGGTCGTCGTCGACCTCACGGGTGCGCGGATCGGCGAGTTCGAGCTTCTGACGCCCGAGCACGGCGTCCCCGACCCCGGGGCGCAGCTGCTCGCGGCCCTGCGCGGCGCATGCGACGGGACCTCGGTCGCACCCGAAGACCTGCGGCGCGTGGTGATCGGCATCCAGGGTGCGATCGACCCGACGACCGAGCGACTGCGCTTCGCCGCCCACCTGCCCGGATGGCAGGACGCAGCACTGACGCCGACGCTGCGGGAGCATCTCGGCGTGCCCTTCGACATCGAGAACGACGTGAACCTGGTCGCGATCGCCGAGCACGCTCACGGGGCGGCGGTGGGCAACGACAGTTTCGCGGTGCTGTGGGTCTCGGACGGCATCGGCATGGGCCTGATGCTCGGCGGACGGATGCTTCGCGGACGCACGGGCGGCGCCGGCGAGATCGCCGACCTGCCGGTTCCGGGCGCTCCGGTCGCACCGGAGGTGGACGAGCACGAGGCGAGCGGCCTGCAGGCGCTGGCCGGGGCACCCGCGCTCGGCGAAGTGCTCGCGAACCACGGCTTCGACGCCGCAGCACCGGTGGAGGCGATGGCGGCCGCGGCCGCTTCCGACGCAGCCGGAGGCGCGACCGCGCTCGACGAGGTCGCCCGCCGTCTCGCGCTCGGTCTGTCGGCGGTGGTGGCGGTCGTCGACCCCGATCTCTTCGTGCTCGCCGGAGACATCGCGCTCGCGGGGGGCGAGCGCCTGCGCGGTCTCGTCGAGCACCACCTGCACGCCGGAGTCGTCGCGCGCCCCCCGGTGCTGCTCTCCGAGCTGCCGGGCAATCCGGTGCTCGACGGTGCGGTGCGCCTGGCCGTCACGAGCGTGCAGGAGGAGCTGCTGCGCACGATCAGCGGCGGTCAGCCGCGCGCGGCGACGGGCGACTGAGGCGGCTTCGCGCCGGCCGTCTGGCCCAGACGGGGCAGCTTTCGGTGCCCAGGTCGCGATTCGTCCTGGAAAAGCGAGCCTTCCGGCATCCAGGTCGCAGTTCGTCTCGCTCTGGCTCGCGCATACCGGGGCAGACTGCGACCTGGGCGGGTGAGGCGAGAGCATACCGGGGCAAACTGCGACCTGGAGGGCCGAGGCGAGCGGATACCGGGACCGACTGCTCAGTCTGAGCGCCGCAGCGATGGCGAATCCCCCGTGCGGGTCACCACGATGCAGACGCTGACGTGCGTTCGGATCGGCGCGGCGGAGGCGGGATCGGTAGACTTCCGGCATGGCTGACTCTTCGTTCGACATCGTGTCCAAGGTTGACCACCAGGAGGCGGACAACGCCCTCAACCAGGCCCGCAAGGAGGTCGAGCAGCGCTACGACTTCAAGGGCACCGGCGCCTCGATCTCCTGGAGCGGCGAGCAGATCCTCATCGTCGCGAACTCCGAGGAGCGCGCGAAGGCCGTGCTCGACGTGTTCCAGTCGAAGCTCATCAAGCGCGGCATCTCGCTGAAGAGCCTGGAGTCCGGTGACCCCGTCGCCAGCGGCAGGGAGTACCGCATCGTCTCGAGCCTGAAGGACGGCATCTCCAGCGAGAACGCCAAGAAGATCGGCAAGATCATCCGTGACGAAGGCCCCAAGGGGGTCAAGAGCCAGATCCAGGGCGACGAGCTGCGCGTGCAGTCCAAGAGCCGCGACGACCTGCAGTCCGTGATCGCCCTCCTCAAGAGCAGCGATCTCGACATCGACCTGCAGTTCATCAACTATCGCTGACATCCGCCGCATCCCATCGACGGCGGCTCCCAGCCGACGGTGTCGGGCGAGCCGGTAGAGTGCAGCGTGTAGAGCTGGGGCGAGGTGTTAGGGGCACCTCGAGCGCATTCTGGGGAGAGGGGCGACGGTGCACGTCGAACATCAGCGGTTGGGGACTGCGGAGATCACGGCGAAGAAGCAGCTGCTCGCAGAGGGCCTGTTCCACCTGATCGGCGAGCGGATCGCGAGCGGCGAGCTGCCACCCGGCACCCGCATCCGCGACGCGGACCTCGCGAGCGAGCTGGCCGTGTCGCGCACCCCGGTGCGCGAGGCGCTGCAGCGACTGGAGCGCATCGGGCTCGTGATGATGTATCCCAGCCGCTTCACCGAGGTCAGCGAGCTGACGCCCGACTCGGTGCGCACGGCGCACGCCTTCGCCGGCCTTCAGGCCGGGATCGTCGTGCGCCTGTCCTGTCCGCGGCTGACGGATGCGGAGCTCGATGAGGTGTCGTCGCTGATCGCGCGGATCGCGGACGCCGTCGACGATCCCGCCGCCTGCTCCCAGGCCCGCCGGGAGGCCATCGGGTATCTCGCCGTCCGCACGGGCAACCACCTGCAGCAGTCCCTCGTCGACGATGCCAGCATCGCGCTGGCCAGGGCGCTGCGCGGACACGCCATCTCGCCCGAGCACCGACCGCGCCTGATCGAGGGGTGCGCCGCGCTGACCGAGGCGCTGCGAGTGAGAGACGCGGATGCCGCCGAGCACGCCTGCCGGGTGATCTACGGCGTGGACTGAGCGCCCGCGGTCGCCGCCCAACCGGCGACCCAGCGCCCCAACCGGTCGTACGCCTCGTTCCGCGCCTCGCGCCGCGACAGGAAGACGTCGTGCAGCGCGCCGTCGATCCGCTCGACGGTCACCGATCGCCCCAGCCTGAGCGCGGCCCGGGCGATGTCGTCGACGACGAGCACGCTGTCGGCACGCGTCAGCTCGGGCGACCAGCGGGTCGGCACCGCCGTGCGCGCCGAGAGAAGCACGCACACCGGCGCCTCGATGTTCAGCCCCGCGGACACGGCCCGGTGACCCTCCAGGATCGCGTGCAGCCAGGCGGCGTGCACGGTCATGCTCTGCTCCGGCCGCCAGGCCAGGTCGATCTCCATCGGGTCGTCGAGGTCGGCCACCTCGTTCTGCGCGCGCGTGTAGAAGCCCAGATCGATCTGCGGCGCGGCGTCCTTGGGCCACCAGCGCGCCTGCAGCCCCACGACCGGCGCGATCGCCGCGCGCGCGGCGCCGAGCTGGAACTCCAGCCACGGCGAGTTGAGGACGACGGCATCCGCCTCACCCGGATGCCGTGACGCCCACAGGCTGAGGACGAGCCCGCCGGTCGAGTGGCCCAGCAGCACCAGCCGGCGGCCCGTGACATCGCCTCGCGCGGCCAGAGCCGCGGCGATGTCGGCGTCGTATTCCCCGAGGTCGGTGATGTACCCGGGCGTCTGCCCCGGCCGCAGGCTCCGCCCGTACCTGCGCAGATCGAGAGCGAAGAAGCGCGCTCCGCGAGAGGTCCAGAACCGCGCGAGCCGCTTCTGGAAGAAGTAGTCCGACCAGCCGTGCACGTACAGCACGTCGACGTCGGCCAGCGGGCGGCTGTCGTGCAGCCGCCACCACCGTCTGACCGGCGGAAGCGCACGCACCACCGTCGCGACGACCTCGCCCTCGGCATCCGGCTCCAACGTCAGCGTCAGCTGCTCGAACCCGTCGCCGAGCACATCAGGAGCCCACTCGCCCATGCGAGACACCCTAGCGACCGGTCCGCGCGATCACTCCCCGCGCGAGACCTTCACCATGTCCTCACGCGGCACGAGCTTGATGCGCGCCCGCTCGTGCGGGGCGCCCAGGGAGATCTCGTGCTCGTCGAGGCGGTGCCAGCCCTCCAGGTCGGTCCACGACACGCCGCGCTCGGCGAGCAGGGCGGGGATGGCCTCCTCGGAGGGGTCCTCCGGCTGCCACCAGGAGCCCTGATCGTTGATCAGGTGGCGCACCGTCTCCATGGCATCCGACTTGGTGTGGCCGATCAGGCCCACCGGGCCCCGCTTGATCCAGCCCGTCGCGTAGATGCCGGGCACCCGCTGGTTCGACTTGGCCTCGAGCACCTGTCCCTCGCGGTTCGGGATCACGCCGTGCTTCTTGTCGAAGGGCACGCCGGGAAGCGGCGAGCCGAAGTAGCCGACCGCACGGTACAGGCTCTGCATGGCGATCTCGCGCAGCTCGCCGGTGCCCACTGCGCCGCCGGCGCCGTCCGACGCCGTGCGCTCGTAGACGAGCGCCGCGACACGGCCGTTCTCGTCCTTGCGCACCTCGACCGGGCGGGCCCAGAAGTGCATGTGCAGGCGACGGGACGCCGTTCCGCCGGCGTTGTTGACGGAGTCGCGCTTGCGCCAGGACTGCAGGATCCGATCGATCACCATGACCTGCTTGTTGCTGGACACGGCGTCCTTGGACGCTTCGTCGTAGTCGAAGTCCTCGTCGTACACGACCATGTCGACGTCGCGCAGCTCGCCGAGCTCGCGCAGCTCGAGCGGCGTGAACTTCACCTGAGCGGGTCCGCGACGACCGAACACGTGCACGTCCGTCACCCGGCTCGCCTTCAGCCCCTGGTAGACGTTCTCGGGCACCTCGGTGACGAGCAGGTCGTCGGCGTGCTTCGCGAGCATCCGGGCGACATCGAGCGCGACGTTGCCGTTGCCGATGACGCCGACCGACTCGGCATCCAGCGTCCAGTCGCGGGGCACGTCGGGATGCCCGTCGAACCAGCTGACGTAGTCGGCGGCGCCGAAGGAGTGGTCGGCGTCGATGCCCGGGATGTCGAGCCCGGCGTCGCGCACCGAGCCGGTCGCGAAGATGACGGCGTTGTAGTGCCGCTTGAGGTCGTCGAGGGTGAGGTCCGTGCCGAAGCGCACGTTGCCGAACAGACGGATGTCGCCGCGGTCGAGCACGTCGCGCAGCGCCGTGATGATGCCCTTGATCCGCGGGTGATCGGGAGCCACGCCATAGCGGACGAGTCCATAGGGTGCGGGCAGCTGCTCGAACAGGTCGATGGAGACGTCGAACTTGCGCTCGGCCTTGAGCAGGATGTCGGCGGCGTAGATGCCCGCCGGTCCCGCCCCGACGATGGCCAGTTTGAGCTTCGTCATGGGGTTCCTTCCGTCAGCTGCTGCGATCAGCGAGGGTGTCCGCGAACCGGGTCAGCGCGTCGCGCACCGTGCCCTTAGGCAGCGGCTCGAGCGCCGCGATGGCGTCGGTGGTCCAGGTGCGGGCGAGTTCCAGGGTGCGTGCGGTGGCCGCGTGATCGCGCAGCTCGGCGAGCGGACCGTCGAGGATCGCGGGATCCTCGCCGTCGGCGATGCGGGCGACGCCCGCCTCGATACGGCGGGCCAGGTCGACGTCGGCGGGTGCGGTGCCGGTGCTGAGCAGCAGCGATGGCATGGTCGGAACGCCCGCGCGCAGGTCCGTGCCCGGCACCTTGCCGGTCTCCTCGGCATCCGCCGACAGGTCGATCACGTCGTCGAGCAGCTGGAAGGCGACCCCGACCTTCTCGCCGTACACGCGCATGGGCTCCTCGAACTCCGCGGGCGCATCGGAGAAGATCACGCCGCCCTGCGTGGCGGCGGCGATGAGGGAGCCGGTCTTGTCGGCGAGCACCTGCAGGTAGAACCCGATCGGGTCGTCGCCCTGCTGCGCGCCGACCGTCTCGTGCATCTGCCCGAGCACCAGGCGCTCGAACGTGTCGGCCTGCAGCCGCATGGCGCGCTCGCCGTAGCGGGACATGATCTGGCTGGCGCGCGAGAACAGGATGTCGCCCGTGAGGATCGCGACGTTGTTGCCCCACACCCCGTGGGCCGCCGGCACGCCGCGCCGGGTGTCGGCGCCGTCCATGACGTCGTCGTGGTACAGCGAGCCGAGATGGGTGAGCTCGAGCGCCTTGGCGACGTCGATGACCGCGGGGATGTTCCCCTCGCCCAGCTGGGCTGCGAGCAGCGTGAGCACCGGGCGGATGCGCTTGCCGCCGGCCTCGTAGAGGTAGCGCGCCGCTGCGTCCGCGACCGGGTCGGCGACCTTCAGCTCGTCGGCGAGACCCGCCTCGACGAGTTCCAGACCCTCCTCGATGCGCGATGCGATGTGTCGGGCGGCGGGACCGAGGAAGACGCGGTCGCTGAAGCCGAGTCGGCTCGCCAGTCGCGTGCCCGGGGAAGCGGGGCTCGAAGTCACGCTTCCAGCCTACCTGCGCCCGCACCCGTCGACGTTCGTGCCGCTGTGCGGCCGCTCGGCACTCAGGCGAGGGCGTCGACCAGCGGACGGAACTTCACCCTGGTCTCGAGCAGTTCCGACTCGGGGTCGCTGCCCGCGACGATGCCCGCGCCGGCATAGGCGGTGACCCGGCGCGCCCCGGATTCGGCGTCCGGAGCATCCGCGAACTGGGCGCAGCGCAGGGCGATCGCCCACTCGCCGTCGCCCGCCGCATCGATCCAGCCGACGGGGCCGGCGTAGCGCCCGCGGTCGAAGGGCTCGAGCCGGCGGATCGCCTCGATCGCGGCGTCCGTCGGCGTCCCGGCGACGGCCGCGGTGGGATGCATGGCGCCGACCAGGTCCAGCGCCGATGCACTGTCGTCAAGGGCGCCCTCGACGTCGGTCGCGAGGTGGAAGAGGTTCGGCAGCTCCAGGACGAACGGCCGATCGCCGGCGGTCAGCGCCCGGGCGTGCGGACGCAGCGTGGCGAGCACGCTCTGCACGGCGTAGCGGTGCTCGGAGAGGTCCTTGGCGCTGGCGGCGAGCGCAGCGGACGCCACGGCGTCCTCTGCCGGGTCGGCACCGCGCGCGATGGTGCCGGCGAGCACTCGCGCGGTCACCGTCCGTGCGTGCGCCGTCACGAGCGTCTCGGGGCTGGCGCCGATGAGGCCGTCGACCGCGAAGGTCCACGTATCCGGGTACCCGGTGGACAGGGCGCGTACGAGCCGGCGCAGGTCGGCGTCTCCCGGCACGGTGCCGGCGAGGTCGCGGGCGAGAACGACCTTGCCGTACTCGCCCGCCGAGATCTCGTCGAGCGCCTGGCGCACGGCATCCTGGTAGCCCTGCGGGTTCTGCGCGCCCGGGCCGACCCGCCCGGCCCAGTGCGGGCCGTTCGCGATCGGGTCGGGGACCGGGGCGAAATCCGTGTCCGCCGTGCGGATGCGGGTGATCCAGCTGCGCCCGTCGCGGCGACCGATCACGGTGTGCGGGACGACGAGGATGCTCTCCGCCGCCGAGCGCTCGTCGAAGACGAGCGCTCCGAACGCGACGAGCCCGGTGCCGTTCAGGCCGACGGGGTCGTCGATGACGGCGGATTCGGCGATGTCGCGCCACGCGTCGGCCAGCGCATCCGAACGCCGCCGATCGCCGCCGCCGGGGATGCGGACGACCGCCGCCGCATCGTCGCCTGCCGCCACCATCCCCTCGCCGCGGCGCAACCAGGCGAGGGGCCTTGCGGCGGAGGCATGTGACAGCAGATCGTCGACGGGTGGGATCTCGCGGGTCTGCGCGACCAGGCGGATGCTGCTCACCCGTCCAGCCTACTTGTGAGCGGACGACCGGGATGCCGGAGCGTCAGCGCTCGAGACCCAGGGCCTCGAGGCGGTCGAGCCAGGCATCCGCGGTGGCGTCGTCGAACGGCGCCACCCGGGCGCGCACCCGCTCCTCCAGGTCCAGAGCGAGCGACTCCAGGTGGGCGATCACGTCGGCCGGGTAGCCGTACCGCACCAGGTGCTCGGCCCACTCGTCGCGGTCGTCGACCCAGGTGCCGCGCTCCCCCTCGACGCGCACGACGTCGAGATCCATGTCGATGCCGCGGGCGAGGACGGGCAGGTCGTCCTCGGCATCCGCCGGGCCCGTCCAGCGCAGATCCCACGCGAGGTCGATGTAGATGCGCATCCCCTTGGGATGACGCCTGTTCACCGTGAGGGCCAGATCGGCTGCGCCGCGCACGGAATCCGGATGCGGGATGAGGGTCACGTTCGGGCCGGGTGCCGCGAACTCGCGGCCCGGGCGGGTGTTGCGCCATCCGGTCGGCTGGCCCACCCAGACGCCCCACCGATCCTGGCCGAGATAGACGACCTCGTTCGCCCAGTGCGGCGAACCGTCCCACTTGCGCCATTGGACGATCATCGGGGTTCCGGGTTCGGGACGGCTCTCGCTCACCCGGCGAGTCTATGCCCCGGCATCCGCCGCCCGACGGATGCCGGCGCAGAACACGGATGTCGGCAGGATCCCCCGAGTCGCGCCGACATCCGTGTTCCGAGCCGCCCGGTGAAGGCTCGGGGCGGCAGGCGCCGGGCGGACGCGCCTAGGATCGGATCATGGAGCCGAATCGCGCCGACCTCGGCAGAGATCCCTCGCACGTCAGCGGCATGTTCGACCAGGTCGCCGCCGGCTACGACCGCACCAACACCGTGATGACCTTCGGCAACGACGCGCTCTGGCGCGCCGCGACCACCCGCGCGGTCGATCCGAAGCGCGGCGAGCGCATCCTCGACCTCGCCGCGGGCACGGCGTCGTCCTCGGCCTCCCTCGCCGGCAGCGGAGCGCAGGTCGTCGCCGCCGACTTCTCCCCCGGGATGCTGGCGGAGGGCCGGCGCAGGCACGGCCACCTGCCCAACATCACCTTCGTCGAGGCGGATGCCACCGATCTGCCGTTCGGCGACGGCGAGTTCGACGCCGTCACGATGTCCTACGGGCTGCGCAACGTGCAGGAGCCGAAGAAGGCGCTCGCGGAACTGTTCCGGGTCACCAGGGCGGGCGGGCGCCTGGTGATCAACGAGTTCTCCACACCTCCGGGCAGGCTGTTCCGTGGCCTGTACCGCTTCTACAACGCGCAGGTGCTCCCCCGCGTGGCGCGCATCGCCGGCACCAACGGCGACGCATACGACTACCTCAACGAGTCCATCCGCGACTGGCCCGACCAGCGCACGCTGGCGGCCTGGATCCGCGAGGCGGGCTGGACCGACGTCGAGTATCGCAACCTGACGTTCGGGATCGTCGCCCTGCACCGCGCCCGCAAGCCGCTCTCCTGAGTCGTCCCTCTCGCCGGACTCAGCTCGCGGCGAGGCGCCGCTTCTCGGCCTCGACGTCGAAGTCGGCCTTCGGCCACTGCGGGTCGATGTCCTGCAGCGCGTCGATGAGCAGCTCCTGCACCGCGAGCCGGGCGTACCACTTGCTGTCCGCCGGGACGACGTACCATGGCGCGAGCGGTGCGGATGTGCGCTCGATGACCAGCTGGTAGGCGGCCATGTAGTCGTCCCACCGCATCCGCTCGTCGATGTCGCCCGGGTCGTACTTCCAGTGCTTGTCGGGGCGCTCGAGGCGCTCGGCGAGCCGCTGCTTCTGCTCGTCGCGCGAGATGTGCAGCATGACCTTGACGATGCGGACGCCGGATGCCGCGACGCGGCGCTCGAACTCGACGATCGCGCCGTACCGGCGCTCGATCTCGGCGGCGTCGGCGAGCCCCCGCACCCGGCCGATGAGGACGTCCTCGTAATGGGAGCGGTCGAAGACCCCGATGAACCCCGGCTGCGGCAGGCGCTTCTCGATGCGCCACAGGAAGTCCTCAGCCCGCTCCTCAGGGGTGGGCGCCTTGAATGCGGCGAGCTCCACGCCCTGCGGATCGACACCGCCGACGACGTGGCGCACGATGCCGCCCTTCCCCGCCGTGTCCATCGCCTGCAGCACGAGGAGCACCGCACCCTTCGCCTCACCCGCGCGTGAGGCGGCGAAGAGGCGCTCCTGCAGATCACCCAGGACCTCCCGCCTGCGGGCCAGCTCCCGCTTTCCCGCGACCTTGTCGCCGCCGAAACCGGGGTGCGAGCCCGGGTCGACGGCGTCGAGTCGGAAGCCCTCCTCGGCACGCAGGAGCTCACCCGGCCGTGACGTCCACCTGTGCTCTTCCATGCAGACATCATGCCCGGGATCGGCCGGATGTCGGTGGCCCCCGCCACAATCGGCGCATGGACACTTCGCTTCTCGTGATCGTCGTCGCGGTGATCGCCGCGGCTCTGGCGGGCGGGCTGGGCTTCATGATCGGCACCCAGCGCGGTCGCTCGACCGATGCCGCCGGCCGCGCGGATGCCGAGGCGGCGCGCCTGCGTGTCGGCGCGCTGGAGAGGGAGGCCGAGGCGCTGCGCGAACAGGTGTCCTCCCGGGTGCAGGAGGAGCGCGCCCTCGGGGAGCGCCGGGTCGCCGAGACCCGAGAACGGGGTGAGGCTGCCGTGGCGAGCGCGAAGGACGAGGCCGCGGCGCGCCTGGCAGAGGCTCGCGCCGAGCACGTGCGGCGCCTCGCGGAGGTGCGCCAGGAGGCGGATGCCGATGTCGCCGCCGAGCGCGCCCGCGCCGCTGAGCGGCTCGACGAGCTGAGAGCCGATCAGAAGCGACTGTCCGACGAGTTCGACGCGCTGAGCAGGAAGGCCCTCGAGGCGAACACCCGAGCGTTTCTGGAACAGGCGGAGGAGCGACTCAAGCGCAGCCACAGCGAGGGCGCGGCCGAGCTGCAGAAGCGACAGGACGCCGTGCAGCAGCTGATCGAGCCCATCCAGAAGACGCTCGACACGGTCAAGACCGAGATGACCAGCGCCGAGCGCGCCCGCCTCGAGGCGAACGCGGCGCTCACCGAGCAGCTGCAGTTCATGCGTCAGTCCTCCGAGACCCTCGGCTCCGAGACCCGCAACCTCGTCAACGCCCTCCGGGCGCCGCAGGTGCGGGGGCGCTGGGGCGAGCTGCAGCTGCGCCGCGTGGTGGAGGTCTCGGGCATGGTCAACCACGTCGACTTCGACGAGCAGCTGCACCACGCCACGGATGACGGAGCCCTGCGCCCCGACCTGGTCGTGCACCTCGCGGGCGACAAGCGCGTGGTCGTCGACTCGAAGGTGGCGTTCAGCGGCTACCTCGAGGCGATGGAGGCGACCGACGACGCCGTCCGCTCGCAGCGGCTGCAGGCGCACGCCCGGCATCTGCGCAAGCACATCGACGACCTCGGAGCGAAGCAGTACTGGGACGTGGTCGCCGGCTCGCCCGAGTTCGTGGTGATGTTCGTCCCGGCCGAGCCCTTCCTCGCGGCCGCACTGGACCAGGACGCGACGCTCTACGAGTACGCGTTCGAGCGGAACGTCGTGATCGCCACGCCGTCGACGCTCATCGCGCTGCTGCGCACGGTCGGCCACGCCTGGCGTCAGGACCAGCTCGCGCAGGAGGCGCAGCAGATCTTCACGGTCGGGAAGGAGCTGCACAAGCGCCTGGGCACGCTCGGCCAGCATCTCGCCAAGCTCGGGCGCAGCCTGAACTCCACGGTCGACGCCTACAACCGCTTCGCGGGTTCCCTGGATCGCAACGTCGTCACGCAGGCCCGCCGGTTCAGCGCCCTGCAGGGCCTCGACGACGTGCTCGGCGACACGTCTCCGGTCGAAGCGCTCGCGATCGCCCCGCAGAAGAGCGACCTGTACGACGCCGCACCGGCCGCCGACATCGAGGACGAGCGCTATGCCAGCGCCGATCTCGGCGATGTCACCCAGCGCCTGGAGTGACGCGCCGCCGACGGGTCATCGCTCCAGCGGGACCTCGATGATCTGCGGTGCTGTGACGGGCGAGGTGAGCGCCTGATCCAGCGCGGAGCGGGTCGTGGCCCGAGCGAAGTCCCAGCCGTAGGCCGCCGCGATCTCTCGCAGGTCGGCGGCATGCGGGGTGTAGAACGCGCGGTCGAGATCGGCCTTCGGAGCGGTGGCGGCCACCTCGAGCCCGTCGAAGATCGAGCCGCCGCCGTCATTGCCGACGACGACCTGAATGCGAGGGCGCGGCTCATCCGGCGGCAGCAGCAGCGCGCCCACATCGTGCAGGAACGCGAGATCGCCGAGCAGCACCCGCGTCACACCCGGTGCGCCTTCGGCCTGGCTGGCCGTGGCGATGCCGATCGCCGTGGCGATCGTGCCGTCGATGCCCGCGAGACCGCGATTGGCGTGCACGGGGACCTTCTTGCCACCGAGCACCTGATCGGCCACCCGCACGAGCCGGGACGACCCGAACACGAGCCGGTCATGCGGCCACGTCGCCCGCCACACGGCATCCGCCAGGAGTTCGCGGTCGACGCGCCGTCGCACGGCGTCGAGCTCCGCGCGCACGGCTCCGAGACGGGCCGCCCTGTCGTCCGAATACAGCCCGTCCTGATCCGGCGCGGGCGCGCTCAGGTCGACGGCTGCGGCCGCCGAGGCGTTCATCCACGCCCCGAGCCACAGCCGATCAGCCGGACCCTCGGCCACGGCGGCCGCCGCCACCGCGCGTGTTCGCCCGTTGAGGTTCAGCTCCTCGCCTCCGCGGCGCACGGCGACCACGTCCACGTCGGTGCGCGCCAGCAGCGCCGCGACTTCGCGACTGAGGGTCGGATGCCCGAAGACGACGGCGCGCTCGATCCGCCCTCCCAGCGACTCGTCGCGAAGCAGCGCACGATACCCGTGCACGAGCAGGCGACCGTACCGGGCGCCGCTGACGACCTCGGCGATCAGCGGCCACCCACCGTCGTGCGAGAGTCCCTCGGCATCCGGTCCGGCGTCCGCTCCGGCGATCACGACCGTCCGCGGGCCGCGTTCGAGCACGGTCGGCGCCGGAGCCGGCAGGGCGGGCGCCGAGCCCGAGGGAGCGGAGAAGTCAGCCGCGGCCGACAGCGGCTCACGCGCAGGAAGATTGAGGTGCACAGGTCCGGCGACGCCGGGAAGTCCCGCGCCGGCGACCCCTCGCGCTGCGGCGAGCGCCGGGTCGGCGAGATGCGCCCAGCTGGGCGTGCCGTCGGGTGCGGCCGGCACCTCGGCGTCCGCCGCGAACCGCACGAACGGACCGAAGATGCCCGGCTGCACTGTCGCCTGGTTGGCACCGATCGCCCGCAGCTCCGGTGGCCGATCGGCGGTGAGCAGCACCAGCGGCACGCCGGAGTGGAAGGCCTCCATCGTCGCGGGCAGCAGGTTGCCGACCGCCGTGCCCGAAGTGCAGACGACCGCAACCGGAAGCCCGGTCTCCCGGGCGATGCCGAGCGCGGTGAAGCCGGCGACCCGCTCGTCGATCCGCACGTGCACACGCAGCGCACCGGAGCGGGCGAGCGCGATCGCGGCGAGCGCGAGGGCCTGCGAGCGCGATCCGGGTGAGAGCACGAGATCGCGCACACCGCGCCCCACGAGGCCGGTGAGAAGCTCTGCCGCCGCCTCGCTCGCGGGCGAATCGGTCACGAGCGCGGATCCGCGCCGTCGGACTCGTCGTCCAGACGCGCCAGCTCCGCCTCGAGCTCGCGGATGCGGGCGTCCTGCTCGGCGGTGCTCATCCGCCGCAGCGCTTCGGGATCGTCATCGGGACCGGTGACGTACCCGGTGTCGACGTCTCCCCGGCGCAGGCGCCCGAGGGTGAACCACAGAATGCCCCCGATGACCGGCAGCAGCACCACGATGAAGACCCATGCGGTCTTCGACACGCCACGGTGCCGCGATGCCGGCTGCACGGCGCAGTCGACGATGCTGTACACCCAGAACACCACCGCGAGGAATCCGCCGATGATCAGGAAACGTGCCATGCCTCCAGTGTAGGTCGCGCCGGCACGCCCGGGCCCGGGTGAGCGCAAGCGCCAGGGCCGGCGATCCGGCGGCTCAGCCCGCGCTTAGGGACCGCTCGTAGACTGACGAGGTGAAGAAGCTGCCACCCCTCCTCGTCTACACCGTGCTGCGGTTGCTGGCGTTCATCGTGCCGCTGGCGATCCTGTGGTTCTTCTTCCCCATCTTCCGCGAGTTCTGGTGGCTCGCTGCGCTGTTCGCCGCACTGATCGGCATGAGCATCTCTCTGCTCTTCCTCCGCACGCCCCTGTCGCAGAGCTCGCGTGAGATCTACGAGAAGCGCGCCGCGTCCTCGCGCAAGCGTGAGACGGACGAGGACATCGAGGACCAGGCGAACCCCGACGCCTGACGCCGGCATCCGCACGACCCGCGACGATCACCTGCGCTTGAACGTGATGTGTGTCGTACCGCTCTCGGCGACCTCGCTGCTGACCTCGTAGCCGCTCTCCAGCCCGCGCAGGCCCGTCCAGATGCTTTCACCGCGACCGAGCACGATCGGTGCGACGGCGAGGTGCATTCGATCGACGAGCCCCGCTGAAAGGAACCGCCGCGCGACATCGACGCCTCCGCCGATACGCACGTCGGCGCTTCCCGCGAGCTCGGATGCCCGCGCCAGCGCCTCCTGGGGCGACGCGTCCACGAAGTGGAACACGGTTCCGTTGTCGAATTCGATCGCCGGGCGCGGGGTGTGCGTGAGCACGAGGACAGGGACACGGAACGGCGGGTCTTCGCCCCACCAGCCGCGCCAGTCGGGATCATCGCCGTAGGCGTGCAGCCCGAACATGCCCGCGCCCATGATCTCGGCGCCCGTTCCCACGAAGTACTGGGACGCGTACTTCTCGTCGACGCCGGTGGTTCCGGCGCCGGAGGTGTCGCCGAGCACCCGCTCGCGCATGGTGCGCGTGGAGACGTAGGCGTCGACCAGTCGCCCCCAGTCCTCGCCCATCGGGTTCTCCGGCGTCTGGTCAGTCGTCGTCGCGTACCCGTCGAGCGAGACGTTCATGTCGATCTTGACGGTCATCGTCAGCGCCCTTGATTCCCGGCGGCTGCGAGTGTCGCAGGGTTGGTGTCCTTGCCGTCGAGCCACAACGTGTCAGACGCGTCAGCGTGCGAACCGGAGCCGCCGACGTGCTTGTCGCTGATCTGCGGCCCCTTCGTGATCACGTGCACGAGCGCCATGCCGTGTCCGCGGCCGAGGTCGTAGTCGTTCTTCAACCACTCCAGGATGGGCGTCGCCTTGGTGCCCGCGCCGAAGCCGCGCTCGGATGCGATGTCGATGAACTGCCGGGGTGTGAGGCCGGTCTTGGTCTCGATGTTGTCGAGGTAGCTCTGGAAGGACATTGTGCTCCGATCAGTCGATGACGGTCTGGATGATGACGGCGGAGGCGTGGATGCCGATGAGGCGCATCGTGCCGACGCCGGTGTTGGTGAACGTGTGCGGGACGTAGGCAGGACCGGTGACCGTGTCGCCGGCCGTGGCGTGGATCTGCTCATCGCCAATGACGAAGGTGACGTCACCCTCGAGCACGACCCACGTCTCCGGATAAGGATGCCAGTGCAGCTGTGCGCCCTGGCCCGGCTGGTTGTCGACGTAGAAATACGAAACGTCTGCGCCGTGATCGCTGCCCTGGAACCGTCTGCTGACGCCGCGTCCCAGCAGGGTCTCGTGCGGGCGGACCAGCGTCGGCTCTGCGAGTGTGTTGACCATGGTGCTCCTTTCGTGCCTGTTCACTCTTCCGCGGCTCAGGGCGACGCTCTAGAGTTTCGATGTGGATCGAAACTCGTCCCCGGTCGAGGGGCAGGAGCACCCGGATCACCGGGTGGAGTTCCGGCTGACTCCTGGCGACATCCAAGCCGTGCGCTTCGGCATCTCGCCCGGGCATGAGCTCGTGCATGCGGTGCGCGCGCTGCTGCGCCCTGCGCAGCATCCGCTGCACTGGGGATGGCTGCGCGAGGCGCACGATCGGATGCCCGACGGTGCCTTCGGCCTGCTCGCCGACCTCGTCGGCGCAGACGGCTACCTTCCGGACTTCCTCACCACCGCACCCCGCTGGGATCTGACTCCGGAAGCCGAACTGGCCGCACTGCGCGACGCCGAGGTCCTGGGCATGCGCGTGGACCTCAGCAAGATGGTGCTGCGCTCGACGGGCGCGCGACAGGCGTCGCTGCGACGGATGCAGGCGCACCCGGAGCGCGCCAGGGAGCTGATCGCGGAGGCGTGGGAGCGCGTCTGGGACGCAGTACTGGCTCCGATCTGGCCGCAGCTGGAGCGGATTCTGCGTGCCGACATCGCCGTCCGCTCGCGCGCGATAACGACGGAGGGCATCGGACGGATGGCATCCGGCATCCACTCCGCAGTGAGCTGGCGCGACGACGCGGTGCGCGTCTCGCTGCGACGGCACAGTGAGGACGTCGACTGCCGAGGATCCGGTCTCGTGCTCGTGCCGTCGGTGATGGGCACCACAGGCTGCATGGTGCTCACCGAGCCGCCGGCGCAGCCGACCCTGTTCTATCCGGCGCAGGGGGTGACGGCAGGGTGGGCGCGCGACAACGTCGACACCGCGTCGGCGCTGGCCGCGCTGATGGGTGAGGCGCGCGCCGAGATCCTGCGCGCGGCGCATGTCGCGCGCACCACGTCGCAGGTCGCGGCGGATGCGGGCATCGCCGTGTCTACGGCGTCGCACCACCTCGGAGTGCTGCGCGCATCAGGCCTGGTGACGAGCACGCGGGAGGGCAATCGGATGCTGCATCTGCGCAGTCCGCTCGGCGAGGCGGTCGTCGGCGCAGCGCTGTGAGCCCGGCCGCTCCGGTCGCGCTTTCGGCCAGTCCTTCGGCGGGCTGTCAGCTGACGAGGGCCCAGTATGTGAGGCCGGCGTATGCGAGAGACGACAACGACGTGAGACTGAGCGCGATGATCAGCTCGCGGGGCTGCCGGTAGGTCCACACGATGAGCACGGCGGGGAGCACCGCGAGCAGCACGAGCAGCACCAGCCAGGCGACGGGGTAGAGAGTCAGCGCGAAGACGACGGTGACGGCGAACGGAGCCAGCACGAACAGGGTGAAGAGCACCTGCGTGGCCCGCCGGCCGATGAGCACCGTGAGGGTGCGCTTGCTGACCTTGCGGTCCTGGTCGATGTCACGCAGATTGTTGGCGAGCAGCACGGCGCAGGCGAACAGGCCCGCGGTGACGGCGGCGAGCCAGGCCTCGGCCGGCAGCGCGAGCGCCTGCACCCAGGTGGTGCCGAGCACGGCGACCAGGCCGAAGAACACGAAGACGAACAGCTCGCCCATCGCGTTGTAGCCGTACGGGCGCTTCCCCCCCGTGTAGAACCAGGCGGCCACGATGCTCAGGGCGCCGACGGCCAGCATCCACCACTGCTGCGTGCGGATGACGATCGCGAGTCCCACGACGGCGGCGAGAGCGAAGAAGATCAGCGCGGTGATCAGCACGCGCCGTGCGGGAACCCGGCCGGAGGCGGTGAGCCGGGCCGGGCCGACGCGCTCGGCGTCGGTGCCGCGGATGCCGTCGCTGTAGTCGTTCGCGAAGTTCACACCGATCTGCAGGAGGACCGCGACAGCCAGGCAGGCGAGGGCGATGACCCCGTGCAGGCGGTGGTCGACGACCTGCGCGGCGCCGGTGCCGAGCACCACGGGGGCGACCGCCAGGGGAAGGGTGCGCAGGCGCGCGGCCCCGATCCAGTCCTTCGCGGTGACCGGGCCGAGCTCGATCACCGGACGCCTGGCCGGGTTGCCCGAGGTGCGCTGCGACGCGCGCTTGCGCGTTCTCTTGGAGGATCCTGCCACGCAGGCATCCTACTGGCCACGCCGATGACGCCCGACGCGGTCAGGCAGGCGACACGATCGGGCGGCGCTCGTAGAAGGTCTGCAGGACCACGGTCGTGCGCGTGCGCACGTTCGCTGCGATGCGTACGTCGCGCACGAGCTGCTCCAGCGCACGGGGCGAGGCGACCCGCACGAACAGCATGTAGGCCGCATCGCCCGCGATGGAGTGACACGCCTCGATGGCGGTGAGATGCTCCAGCAGCTCGGGCGCGTTGTCCGGCTGCGCGGGATCGAGCGGGGTGATCTCGATGAAGGCCGAGAGCGGGGCGCCCACCGCCTCGGGATCGAGGACCGCCTGATAGCCGGTGATGACGCCGCGTGTCTCGAGGCGCTTCAGCCGCGACTGCACCGCCGAGGTCGACAGACCGACGCGCTCGGACAGCTGCGCGAGCGTCACCCGTCCGTCCTCGGAGACGGCTGCAAGGATCTCGCGGTCGACAGAATCATCCATGACTGGAATAATAGTGGTTGTATCCGACATTCGTCGGAAAATTTCCGTTGTTTCCTCAGGATCGGAGGTTCTGATGTCCTTCATCACCGCAAACTCTCAGGCTGTCATCGGCGAACCCGAGGTCGTGGCGGACGCGTCGACCGCCGAGACGAGCTCCGCCTGGAAACTGCTCAAGGACGCCGCGATCGCCCTCCGCCCGCTGCAGGTACAGGACGGGTCGGTGCCGGAGCAGGCCGATCGCGAGGCCGCAGCCGGGCACGTCGCGGCGATCATCGCGGGCATCCGCGCTCTCGCGCCGGCCTTCCCGCACGATGCCGACTACCTCGACGCGCTCGTGATCGACTTCCAGCGCTGGGCCGACGGCGGTTTCGCCGAGCCCGACTTCCTCGACTCGCTGATGGCGTTCCAGCCTCAGCAGCACCGCATCGACGGCATCCGCCACCTCGTCGTCTTCCCGATGTACACCCAGAACGGCTCGAGCGACCGCCTGGTCGAGGCGCTGATCGTCGAGACGATCTGGCCGGAGTTCATCGCCGAGCTCGAGGCGGGCGACTACGGCAACAAGCTGTTCGTCTCGTTGCGGTTGGTCGACTTCACCCCCGGCTACGACACGAACTCGGCCGTACTGTTCCCCGAGACGGTCGCCATGCGCGAGATCCCCTCCTTCACGTGGGGTGCGATCTTCCAGGACCGCGAGGCCGCCCGCTACCGGCGCGTCGTGCGCGCGGCATCCGAGATCACCAACCTCGAACTGCCCGAGCGCGCGGCGAAGATGCTCGATGACCAGGACGTCACCGAGAAGACCTTCGTGATGTGGGACATCATCCACGACCGCACCCACATGCGCGGCGACCTGCCGTTCGACCCCTTCATGATCAAGCAGCGGATGCCCTTCTTCCTCTACTCCCTGGAGGAGATGCGGTGCGACATGACCGCGTTCCGCGAGTCGGTGAAGATCGAGCGCGCGTTCGACGCCCGCCTCGCCGCCGGCGAGACGCTCACCGAGACCGAGCGGGAGATGCACGAGTACGCACACCTCGTGCAGTTCGCGGTGATCTTCGACCGGATCTTCCGCTTCGCCATCACCGGCAACCGCACGCGCAACTACGACGCCGTCGGCGGTCAGCTGCTGTTCGCCTGGCTGCACCAGCGCGGCGTGCTGCACTGGACCGACACCGCGCTCGCCTTCGACTGGGACAACGTGCCCGACGCCGTGGTGGCGCTGGGCGATGCGATCGACGACCTGTACTGGCACTCGATCGACCGCCCGAAGATCGCGCACTGGCTCGCAGCCTACGAGCTCGTCCGCGGCACGCTCACCCCGCACCCCGCTTCGCAGTGGGCGCGCGGCCTGAGCGACGAGATCCTCGCCGGTGCCCCCAAGGGCTACACCGACGCCGTGATGGACGACGAGTTCCCGCTGTCGATGTTCTTCGAGACGCTGAACAAGAAGATGAAGCCGGTCATCGAGTCGACGGTCGGAATCCGCGGCACCGACGACTGACCGGCGAGCCGCCGACCCGCCCCGAAGGAGTTGCTCATGACCTCATCCGGACGCACCGTCGTGCTCGCCGGTGCCACCAGCGCTTCCGGTCTCGCCACCGCCGCCGCCCTGGTCGCCGCCGGCGCCCGGGTGATCGCGACGGGCCGGTCGGCGCAACGTCTGGCCCCTCTCGCGGATGCCGGCGCGCAGACCGAGATCGCTGACGCGACCTCGTTCGCGGACATGTCGGCGCTCGCTGAGCGGATCGGCGCCGTCGACGCGGTCCTCCCCCTGGTGGGGGGCTGGCGCGGAGGCGGCGGGCTCGCCGGGCAGACCGATGAGGACTTCGCCGCCCTGCTGCCCGCCCTGCAGGCCGTGCGTGCGTCCAGCCGCGCCTTCGACGCGGCCGTCCGGGCATCGGATGCCGGCCGCTTCGCGGTCGTGTCCTCGCAGGCCGTCGTCCGCCCGCTCGCGGGCGGGGCGAACTACGCCGCCGTCAAGGCCGCGACCGAGGCATGGGCGCGGGCCGTCGCGCACGGCTTCGCCAAGGGAGCCCGGGATGCCGGTGAGCCGCTGCATGCGGCATCCGTCGTCTTCCGCGCCGAAGGCGCACTCGTGCCCGAGGCGCTGGCCACCGCGGTCGTGGGTCTGTGGGACCGGGACGCCGTCGAACTCAACGACACGGTCATCACGCTCTGATCAGCACCCGTCGCAAGATCAGCGGGACTCGCGCGTCTCCGGCGGCTGATCCGCCGACCCGTCGGGCCCCTCCGGGCGCTGGTCGTCGGCTCGTCCTCCCCGGGCGGCGATCGGGTCGAGCGCGACGTCGGCCTGGGCGACGTCTGCGCCTTCGGAGGCGGGACCGCCGGCGATCGACCCCGGGTCGGCGGGTGCCCGCTCGTACAGTTCGCTGAGCCGGTGGTACGACCGGGTCAGGAAGGCGAGTCCCGCCACGATCACCATGATCAGACCGGAGAAAAGGCAGAGAAGGGCGATACCGCGTGCCTCGCCCTCGCCGAGCAGCCAGCCCCAGTCCATCCGCCCCTGCTCGCCGCGCATGTACGGGATGATCAAAAACTCCGCGAGCGGCGCGATGAGGAAGGCCGTGACCGGAGCCGCGGCGGCCTCCATCGCCTGCGCCATGCCGAACACGCGGCCCTGCCTGGCGAACGGCACCACCTTCTGGATCACCGTCTGCTCCGCCGCCTCGACCGGCGGGACCATCATCATGTACAGCCACATGCCGACCGCGAACAGCGGCCACCACTCGCGCAGCATGAAGACCGATCCCAGCACGCCCATCGCGATCACGATCAGCAGCATCGTGCGCACCGGGCGACGTCCGAGCCCGAACTTCGCCACCAGCGCCCCTCCGATCAGGAAGCCCGTCGACGCGAACGCGAGCACGATGCCCCACATCTGCGCCGAGAAGAGCGTCAGCCCGTACGGGTCCATCAGCGCCATGTAGACGCCGCCGATCAGGTTGTTGAAGGTGGAGAACACGATCAGCGCGAACAGTCCCGGTGCCTGCCGGATCGCGGCGACGCTGCCGCGGAAGTCGAGGGCGCTCGGGGCCTGGGGATCGCGCTGCGGAGCCTGCTCGGGAATGCGCACGAACAACAGGTGCACGAAGGTCAGGACCATCGCGGCGACCGCGATCGCCAACGTCCAGCCCATGCCGAGGAAGCCGATCGACAGGCCGGAGAAGACGCTCGTGATGAGGAAGGCGATGCCCTGCACGGTGCCGACCAGACCGTTCGCGTTCGCACGCCTCTCCTCGGGGATGAGCAGCGTGACCGTCGTGGACAGAGCGATGCTGCGCAACTGCTCGATGACGCCGCCGCAGAGGATGACGAGGGCGAACAGCCAGAACCACGGCCCGCCGAGGTCGAGCAGAGCCGATTCGGGCTGCCACAGGTACAGCAGACCTGCCGCGACGAACGCGACCGCCGACACGACGCTGGACAGCACCATCACCGTGTGCTTGCGGTACCGGTCGACGATCGTGCCGAACACCATCGAGAAGAAGGCGATCAGCAGCATGTAGGCCCCGCCGATGACGCCCGTGGCGAGCACCGACTGGGTCTCGATGTACACCCAGAACGTCAGCGCGAACCACAGGAAGCTCGTCGTCACGTTGGCGATGAGCGTGTTGACGAGGACGTTCGCGAACGCCCGCGTCTGGATGGATCCCTTCACGGATTCGAGAGTAGCCAGCGCCGCCGACATTCGACAGGGTCGTCCGTGAGCCGCCCGCGCCGAGGCCCTAGGCTTGTACGGTGAGCGCTCTGCATGACACCGCCGTCCGCGGCTTCGCATCCGACAACTACTCCGGCATCCACCCCGAGGTGCTCGCCGCGATCTCGGAGGCCGCCGGCGGCCACCAGGGCGCGTACGGCGGCGACGTGTACACCGCACGGCTGCAGGAGGTCTTCGCCGGGCACTTCGGCGAGGGCGTTCAGGCGTTCCCCGTCTTCAACGGCACCGGCGCGAACGTCACCGGTCTGCAGTCGATGCTTCCGCGCTGGGGCGCGGTGATCTCGGCGACCACGGCGCACATCAACGTCGACGAAGGCGGCGCACCCGAGCGCATCGGCGGCTTCAAGCTGCTCACCGTGCCCACCGACGACGGCAAGCTCACCCCCGAGCTCGTGGACCGCGAGGCGTGGGGGTGGGGCGACGAGCACCGCGCCCAGCCGCTGGTCGTCTCGATCACGCAGTCCACCGAGCTCGGCACTCTCTACACCGTCGACGAGATCGCGGCTCTCGCCGAGCACGCGCACCAGCGCGGCATGAGGCTGCACCTCGACGGCGCGCGTCTCTCCAACGCCGCCGCCGCCCTCGACGCACCGCTGCGCGCCTTCACCACCGACGCCGGCGTCGACGTGCTCAGCTTCGGCGGCACCAAGAACGGCGCGATGCTGGGCGAGGCGATCGTGGTGCTCGACCCCGAAGCCTCCGACGGACTGGTCTACAGCCGCAAGTACAACATGCAGCTGGCCTCGAAGATGCGCTTCGTGTCGGCGCAGCTCATCGCCCTGCTGGAAGGCGACCTGTGGCTGCGCAACGCGCGTCACTCGAACGCGATGGCACAGCGCCTGCGCACCGCGGTCGAGCAGGGGCTCGCCGACGGCAGCATCCGCGGCGTCGAGTTCACCCAGCCCACTCAGTCGAACGGGGTTTTCGCCACCCTGCCCGACGGTGTCGCCGACCGGCTGCGCGAGACGTTCCGCTTCTACGACTGGGATGCCTCGCGCAACGAAGTGCGCTGGATGTGCAGCTTCGACACGCAGGAGTCGGACGTCGACGCCTTCGTCGCCGAGCTCGGCCGCCTCACCGCGTCCTGACCGGCGTCAGCCCTCGACGACGCGGGTGAACTCCGCACGCGTGGTCCGCAGGTGCGCCCGCATCGCCTCGTCGGCGGCCTGTGCCTCGCCGCGTCGCACCGCGTCGAGGATGAGTTCGTGCGCGTGCCAGCTCGACTCCTTCACGAAGTCGAAGCTCATCAGATCCACCGGCTCGAACATGCGCACGCGCGCCTCCTCCACCGCATCGCGCACGAACGCGTTCCCTGAGGCTTCGGCCAGGGCGAGGTGGAAGGCCGTGTCGGCGACGCGGGACTGCGCCTTCGTGATCGCCGCTGCGAGGTCGCTCTGCGCCGAGGCCATCGCCTCGAGGTCGGCATCCGTGCGGCGTGCCGCCGCGAGCGCCGCACCACCCGACTCGACGATCTCGCGGAACTCGGTGAGCGCCCCGATCTCGGCCGCCCTCGTGCGCACCTCTTCGCGGATGAGCCGGGGATCGAGCGCTGCGTCCTGCACGATCGCTCCGCCGGAGGCGCCGCGAGTGATGACGATCTGACCGCTGCCCTCCAGGATGCGCAGCGCCTGCCTCAGCGTCTCCCGCGAGACGCCCAGCTGCTCTGCGAGCCGGCGCTCGGGTGGCAGCCGGTCGCCCGGCTGTATCCGGCCGAGGGCCATCTCGCGTCGAAGGAACCCGACGACCGCCTGATATCCGGAGACCGGCTGCAGCACGGCACGCGAGAAGTCGTGCGGCGCGTCGCCCTGCTCACCCATCGGCGCTCCTCCGGTCAGAGGGGAAGCCCGGGCCGGTCCCGGCCGACGATTCGCTTTCCCACGAAGAAGTCAAGCACATCGTCATCACCGTGCCCGCCCAGCCCGCTCGCGCCGAAGAAGCTCTGCGCCGAGGCCGGCGACATGTCGAGGACACTGGTGCCGTTGACCTTGACCTCACCGGCGATGAGCTTGGTCCCCAGCGCCGCGGCCTGTTCCTCGTCGGCGCCGAACACGTAGCCGGCGAGCCCGACCTGGCCGGTGTTCGCGAGCCGCACCGCCTCGTCCTCGTCGTCATAGCCGCCGACGAGCAGCATCGGACCGAACACCTCCTCGGCGAGCCCCGGACCGTCGAGCACGACGACCGTCGGCGCGAAGAACCAGCCCTGCGCCGGGACCTGCGCGACCTGGAGGAGCTCGGCACCACGCTGCGCGAGGCGCTCGCGCTGCTCGGCCAGCTCACGGTGGCGATCCGCGAAGGCGACCGGGCCGACCTCGGTCGTGTCATCGAGACTGGACCCGATCACCCGGCGACCGAACTCCTCGACGAGCAGATGGGCGAGCTCGCCCCGACGCGCGCGATCGACGAGCACCCGCCGCGGAGCCTCGCACCACTGCCCCGAGAGCTTGAGCACGCCGTCGGCGATCGCCTTCGCGGCCTGCGCGAGATCAGCATCCCTGCGCACGACAGCGGCGTTGTTCGATCCGAGCTCCAGCTGGAGTCGGGCGAACCGCGGCGCCGCCGTGGCGGCGATCGCACGTCCCGTCGGCGTGGATCCCGTCATCGAGATCGCAGCGACGCGTTCGTCGGCGACCAGTGCCCTTCCGATCGCACCGCCGCCTTGCACGAGTCCGACCACCCCCTCCGGGATGCCCGACTCGCGCACTCCCTCCATCAGCACCTGGGCGCTCCACGGCGAGAAGGACGACGGCTTGAGCACGATGGTCGCCCCCGCGGCGAGGGCGAAGGCCGCCTTCTTCACCGCCATGGCACTCGGGGCGTTCCACGGCAGGATGAGCGCGGTCGGCCCCCACGGCACCCGGTGGAGCCGCACTCCGCCCTGTTCCGCGGGCAGATCGCGCACATCGCCCGACGCCGTCGCGCGACGTGCTGCGTCTCGCAGTGTCGCGCCGTTGGCGCCGCCGAAGAGTCGCGTCACGGTGATCGGCACGCCGCTGTTGAGTGCGTCGAGGTGCGCGATCTCCTCGGCGCGGTCGTCGAGCCAGGCGGCCAGCTTCTCCAGCCGATCGGCGCGCTCTTCGGGTCCGAGTCCCCGCCAGCGGCCGTCGTCGTGCGCTCGAGCGGCGGCGGCGACGGCCCGGTCCACCTGGTCCAGCGAGCTCGACGCCGATGGCGCGAGCTGCTCCCCGGTGTTCGGGTCGTGAAGCCAGGAGCCGTCGTGCTCCGGGCTGTCCTCGGCGACACCGCCGATCCAGGTGCGCAGGGCGGGATAGGTCATGTCAGATCCGATCGAAGTAACGGTGCAGGTCCCAGTCGGAGACGCGGGACATGAACGTCGTCCACTCGTGCTCGAGCAGGATCTTCTGATGCGAGATCAGTTCGGGCGCGAGCATCTCCCGCACGAGCGGACTCTCCGCGAAGAGCGCGGCGGCCTGCCGCGGATCCGCGGGCATGGCGTCGTCACCGGGAAGGTCGTATGCGCTCCCGCTGACCGGGTCGCCCAGAGCGGAGCCCTTCTGCATCCCGTCGCGTGCGGAGGCCAGAATGCCGGCCAGCGCGAAGTACGGATTCGTGTCCGCGCCGGGCAGCCGGAACTCGAACCGCAGCGCCCGGGACGAGTGGCCCACGACCCGGACCGTCGTCGTGCGGTTGTCGAAGCCCCAGGTGCGCCCACTGCCCGCCACGTCCGTCGAGTTGCTGCGGCGGTAGGAGTTGACGGTCGGTGCGTACCAGGCCATGAGCGCAGGAGCATGATTCAGGGCTCCGGCGATCGCGGAACGCATCCGTGCGCTCAGACGGTCGGACGCTGACTCGTCCCAGAACACCGCCGCGCCCTCGTCGTCGACGAAGGAGACGTGCACGTGGCAGGACGATCCGGGCTGGTCGTTCAGGGGCCGCGCCATGAACGTCGCAGACATGCCGGCGCGAGCGGCGGTGTCGCGCACGGCCAGCTTGTACAGCGAGTGGCGGTCGGCCATCTCGAGAGGGTCGCCGTACTCGAAGGTCATCTCCCATTGCCCGAGACCCCACTCGCTCTGCGCCGCTTCGACGAGGATGCCGCTGGCGCGAAGGTCGGAGCGCAGCTTCTGGAAGAACGGCTCGTAGAGATTGCCCTCGTGGATCATGAAGTCCGACGGCGTGAGGGTCGTCGGGTCGAGATCGCGGAATCCGGAGCGGCGCAGCTCACGTGGGTCGTTGCGGAAGAGGTAGAACTCCAGCTCGGTGCCGGCCAGCGGCGTCAGCCCGGTCTCGCGGATGCGGGCGAGCTCCTGCTTCAGGATGACCCGCGGAGAGATCGCCATCGGCTCATGCGTGTGCACGTCGACCGGATCCGCGAGGCAGATCGCGACGCCCTCGAGCCAGGCAGCAGGTCGCAGCGTCTCCAGGTCGGGGATCAGGGTCACGTCGGGCACGCCGTTGTGCATGCCGCACAGGGCGAACCTGTTCGCGTCGATGAGCTCGAGGCCCTGATCGATGTCCCATGCCCAGGCGCACGTGCAGATGTCGACCCCGTTCTCGACGACGCGCCCGAAGCCCTCGACGGGGATCCGCCGCCCGACGAGGCGGCCCTGCATGTCGGGAGTGGCGACGATCACCGTGCGGATGCCGGCCGCCGTCAGGTCTTCGGGCGCGAGGCGCACATCGTCGATCATCGCGTCAGCCACCCTCCGTCGACGGGGAGCTGGATGCCGTCGATCCACGACGCCTCCTCGCTGAGCAGCCAGGACACGGCCGCGGCGATGTCGGCGGGCTGGCCCACGCGCGGCACGAGCAGCCGCTGCTTCATGAACTCGAGCGCCTCCGCACTCGTGACGCTCTCGTAGTCGAAGAAGTCGGTGGCGATCGGGCCGGGCGCGACGCAGTTGACGCGGATGTTCTTGCCTGCGAGCTCGACGGCGAGCGCCTTGGTGAGCATCGGGACCCCGCCCTTGCTGGCGTTGTAGTGCGGCTGGGCCGTGCCCGTGCTGGTCACGACGACGAGCGCCTCGACCGTCGAGAGATTCACGATGGCGCCGCCACCCGACTCGGCGATGAGGGGCGCGACCTCCTGCGCGACGAGGAACTGTCCCTTGAGGTTGATGTCGAAGACGAAGTCCCAGGCCTCCTCGGTCAGAGTCTCGAAGGAGTGCTCGGTGACGACCCCGGCGTTGTTCACGAGCAGGTGCAGCGACCCCCACGCCTCACGGGCCAGATCGACGGCGGCCCGGATCTGCTCGCGCGAGCGGACGTCGACCACCGCCGAGAGCGCCGAGCCGCCTGCCTCCTCGATCAGGCGCACGGTCTCCGCTGCGCCGTCGGCCGACACATCGGTCACGAGGATGCGCGCGCCCTCGCCCGCCAGGCGCAGAGCCGTCTCACGGCCGATGCCCGATCCTGCGCCGGTGATGAGCGCGTTCTTGTCTGCGTGTCGCATTTCTTCTCCTTGTCGTTGTCGCGGCTAGGCGACGGTCTGCGCGGCGGATGCGGCTCCGAGCGTCGCGTACGCGGCCGCTCGCTGGACCAGCCATCCGAAGATCGGGTCGGCATCGAAGGTCTCGGGATGCCACTGCACTCCCAGCACGGGGGATCCCTCGAGTTCGATGGCCTCGGGCACGCCGTCCGGGGCCCAACCGGTGACGATGACGCCGCGGCCCGGCAGGTCGACGGCCTGGTGGTGGAACGAGTTGACCCGTGTGGTCTCGCCGTAGAGCTCCTGAACGGCGCTGCCTGCCGCGGTGCGCACCTCGTGCACGCGGTGCGCACGCGGGTACGCGTACGAGCCGTGGGATTCGCCTTCGCCGTGCGCGAGGTGCTGGTGCAGTGTGCCGCCGCGGACGACGTTGAGCAGCTGCGCCCCGCGGCAGACGCCGAGCAGGGGGACGCCCCGGTCGATCGCGGCCTCGATCAACCCGGCTTCGAACTCGTCGCGCTGCGGGTCGATCAGCGGCGTGAAGGGTCCGGGAGCCTGACCGTAGCGGCGCGGGTCCACATCCTCTCCCCCGGCGATGACCACGCCGTCCAGGCGCGCGACGAGCTCGTCGGGAGCGGCGTCCATGGGCAGATGCAGAGGCAATCCGCCGGCACCGAGCACGGAGGTCGCGTACTCGCTGAGGTACGCCTCGAGCGGTGCGTCCGCGAAGCCGTGCGGTGCACCGATCGCGGTGCCGCGCAGGCGCCGTCCGGATATGCCGATGAGGGGCCGGGGCAGGGCGTGGATGCTGATGATGTCGTCCTTCGTGTGTGCGGTGTTCGGCGGCGCGGCGCCGGTCAGGCCTGTTCGTCGAACCGATGCATGATCTGCTTGTACGCCTGCGGCGCCCTCGTGCGCATGATCGCCGCCTGGATCAGCCCGATGACCGGGGCGATGACCACGACGGCGATCAGCGTGATGCTGACGGCACCCCAGGCCGGATTGCCCTCGGCATCGACATCACTCACCAGCAGCGGGAAGTTGGCGGCGATGAGGATCGCCGAGACAGCGAGGCCGAGGAAGCCCAGACCGGGCGCGATGATCGTGTGCCACGGACTGCGCAGCGCCTTCGTACGGGCGAAGTAGACGATCACCGCCAGACACGTCACGGCCATCAGCACGACGATGGCGAGGGTTCCGATGCCTGCGAACCACGAGAAGATGTTCTCCGGAGCGAAGCCGATGACTGCGAGCAGAATGATGGCGATTCCGGACGTGGTCACCTGGACGATCGAGGCGATGTGCGGCGAGCCGTGGCGAGCGTGCACCGTACCGAGCCGGTCGGGCAGCACCCGCGCGTTCGCCATCGCATGGTGGTAGCGCGTGAGCACGTTGTGCAGCGACAGCACCGCCGCGAACATGCTTCCGAGGAACAGCAGAGCCACCGCGACCGATCCGACGGGACCCAGATACTGCTCGGTGACGCGGGTGATCAGCGTCGTCGGGTCGGCAGCGGCCTCGTCGATGACCGCGTCTTCGCCGAAGCCGACGACGATCGTCCACGCCGCGAACGCATAGAAGGCGCCGATGACGATGGCGGAGGCGTAGGTGGCCCGCGGTATCGTGCGCTCCGGGTCTCGCACCTCGTCGCGGTAGACCACGGTCGACTCGAATCCGATGAAGCTCGCGATCGCGAACATGAGGCCGAGGGCGGGCGCGCCCGAGAGGATGTTCTGCAGCACGAACGATCCGAACGTCACACCCGAAGCACCCCCCGTCAGAAGGATCACGACGCCGAGGAGCACGACGATGCCGATCTCGGCGAGCAGCACGACGACCAGCACGCGGGAGCTGAGCTCGATGCGTCGGTAGCCGAGTGCCCCCACGATGGCCACGGATGCGAGCGTGAACACCCACCACGGGATCTCCGGTCCGCCGACGAGCGCGATGCTCGAGCTGAGGGTCGCGCCGAGATAGGAGAACACCGCGATCTGCACGGTCGTGTAGCAGACGAGGGCGAGGTAGGCGGTGGCGAGGCCGGGTGTGCGCCCGAGACCGTGGGTGGCGAAGACGAAGAACGAACCCGCGCGGGGCAGGAACCGGCTCATCGCCGTGAGACCGACGGCGAAGAGGAGCAGGATCACGGTTGCGACGAGGAACATGACGGGGAAGCCGATGCCGTTCCCCACCAGGTAGCCGATCGGCACCAGGCCGCCGATCACGGTCAGGGGAGCGGCGGCGGCGATCACCATGAAGGTGACGGCCACGGCGCCGATGTTGCCACGGAGATTGCGCTCGCGGAGGTGTTCCGCAGGCTGCGACGTCTTTGTCGAAGTGTCCATGTCGGGCGTCCTTCTGCTGAATGGGCTAATGGTCTAATTCATAGTCCATTGACGCGTGACAACGCAAGAGTCAACCGCGACGCGCGCATCCCGGCAGGGAGAGGAACAGCCTCGGCCTCCGCTCAGCGCAGCAGGCCGAGATGCGCCAGGGCCTGGCGCAGGAGCGTGCCGCGGCCGCCCTCCATGTCGGCGGAGAGCGCATCGGAGGCCGCCTCCTCCGGCGAGAACCAGGTCACCTCGAGAGCGTCCTGGCGCGGCTCGCACGTGCCCGTCACCGGCACCACGAACGCCAGAGACACAGCGTGCTGACGATCGTCGTGGAAGGCGCTGACGCCGGGGATGGGGAAGTACTCCGCCACCGCGAACGGCGCGGGCGATGCGGGCAGCAGGGGGAAGGCCATCGGGCCGAGGTCGTTCTCGACGTGCCGGAACAGCGCATCGCGGATCGTCTCGCCGTAGCGCACCCGCCCCGACACGATCGTGCGCGTGATCTCGCCGAGGGGCGTCGAGCGCAGCAGCGCCCCCAGCGCGGTCACCTGTCCCGACCCGTCGGTGCGCACCGGGATCGCCTCGACGTAGAGCATGGGCAGTCGCCTGCGGGCCTCTTCGAGCTCGACGTCACTGAGCCAGGCCGGGTTGCCCGGCAGCGGAGCGGCGTCGCCGAACCCGCCGAACTCCTCTTCGGGATCCGGGTCGGGGTCTGGAGTGCGCACCGCCATGTGTCATTTCTACCAGCCTCGTACCGTCATTCCTTCGAGGCATCCGGCGGCTGCGCCGCGCGCCGGATGACGTCCATGATCGCCTCGCGCACGGCATCGGGGCGCTCCTGTGGAATGAGGTGCCCGGAGTCGTCGACTATCCGCAGCTCCGCCCGGGGCTGCGCTTCGACCAGCCGCCGCGCCATCGCATCGAATTCCGCACGGAACCGCCGCGCCACCGCTCCCCCGGCCGGGCGCCCGGCCTGCAGAGCGATCACCGGCACGTCCGGAACACCGGCCGCCTCGAGCTCGAGCATCCGCTCACGCGCCGCGGCGATGTGCTCGGCCTCGCGCCGACCGGTGCGCATCGCTCGCACCGACGCGTAGTCGCGCCACAGCACCGTCATGTCGTCCTCGGTGACGCCGTCGCCGGGGCCGTACGGCAGCAGGCTCTTGCGCATCAGACCGACCAATCGGAGCCGGATCAGCAGGGACGTCAGCCGGAACGACAGCCTGAGCTGCGCGGCGTGCTGCGGCTGGATCGCCACGGAGAGCGTCGAGTCGACGAACACGACGGCGGCGACCCGGTCGGGATGCCGATCTGCGAACACCCGCACGATCGGCCCGCCCCAGCTGTGCGCGACGACGACGACGGGTGCGCGCTCATCGAGCACGTCGAGGAGCGCTCTCAGGTCATCCGCCAGGCGTTCGAGGGTGCGGTCGTGATCGTCGTCATCGCTGCCGCCGTACCCGGCACGATCGTAGGCGAGGGTCCTCGCATCGGCGGCCACCATGCGCTGGACGGTCACCCATTCCGCGGCGGGCGCGCTCATCCCGGCTTCGAAGACGACCAGCGGCCCCGGCCCCCGACCGGCGACGACGGTGCGCAGCCGACGCCCATCGGGCAGTCGCACGGGGCGCTCGGACAGGCCGGCCCCCGGGTGCAGGGGCTTCGGCTGCGGCGTGGGGTGGTTCGACATCATGGTCTCTCTCATTCCGACCAGACCGGCGGGTGCGTCTGGTGATGGGGGGCCGCCGCTTCCACCTGCGCGGCGAGGGCGAGCAGGCCGGCGTCGGCGCGCGGCCTGCCGATCAGCTGAACCCCGAGCGGGAGCCCCGCCTCGTCGAATCCCGCCGGCAGCGACACGGCGGGCTGACCGGTGAGGTTCACCCACGGCGTCGGACAGGACCAGTCCAGCATCCGGTCGAGGACCTGGTCGAGGCCGTCCTCGAGGAAATGCCCGACTCTGACGGGAGGGGCTGCCGTCGTCGGTGTCAGCGCGGCGTCGGCGTCCTCGAACGCTTCGAGGAAGGTGCTGGCGTATCGCGCCAGCACCGACTGCGCCGTGAGGACGTCGGCCGCCGACAACTCGGCCGCGCGAGCGGTGAGGTGCGCGGTGAGCGGCGAGACGAGGTCGCGGCGACCGGCGGGCACCACCGCGTCGACGGCGAATCCCACGGAGGAGGTCAGCCAGGTCCGCAGAGCATCGACCACCGGCGGATCCAGGCGAGCCGGAACGGGCACCTCGCGGATCTCATGCCCCATCCCGCGAAGCATCTCGGCCGTGCGCCGCACGGCGCGGACGAGGGACGGATCGATCGGCATCCGCTCCAGGCCGCTCTCGCTCCAGGTGATGATCCGCAGCGGCCGGACCTCGCCGTCCCGCGCGGCATCGGCGAACGAAGCGGATGCCCGCCAGGCGTAGATGTCCCCGGACCACGGCTGGGCCATCACGTCCAGGAGCAGAGCTGCGTCCTCGACCGTCCGCGCGAGGGGGCCCTCGATCGTCGTCGCCAGGAACGCCGTGGCGGGCGCGCTGCTGACGAGCCCGCGACTGGGCTTGACGCCGACCAGGTTCGCGGTCGCCGCCGGCGTGCGGATCGAGCCCGCCCCGTCGCTGCCGTGCGCCACGGATGCCAGGCCCGCCGCCACCGCGATCGCCGCACCACTGGACGAACCGCTGGCGTAGCGGCCGGTGTCGTACGGCGTCACAGCCGGTGCCCCGGCGATCTCGTCATCCGTGTAGCAGGTGGCGCCGAACTCCGAGGCGGTCGACTTGCCCAGAAGAACGGCGCCGGCCCTGCGGATGCCGCCGACCGCCCATGCGTCCTCGGCGGGCACGAAGCCGATCAGCGCGCGGGACCCGGCCGAGGTCGGCACTCCCTCGGTCGCCTGCAGGTCCTTGATCGCGATGGGCAGCCCGGTCAGCGGCCCGGACGCACCCTCGGACAGCAGCCGGTCCGCCTCTTCGGCCTCCCGCAGGGCGACGTCGGCGCTCACCGTCGCGAAGGCGCCGAGCCCGTGCGCGTGACGATCGATGCGGTCGAGGTAGTGCTGCGTCAGCTCGCGGGAGCTGATCTCGCGAGAGCGCAGCGCGCGCAGCTGCGCCGCCGCGGTGAGATCGTGGAGCCGGGTCACCGGGCGACCGTCTTCTCGATCATGAGACCGTGCACGGCAGCGGCCAGGGCATCCAGATCGGCCGAGGTCATGACCTGCCGGCCGATCATCCGGCGGTGCATGATCGGGCCTTCGAGCAGGTCGCCGAGCAGGGCCAGGTCGGGCACGTCCGAGACCTCTCCGCGCTGGATCGCGCGGACGATCGCATCGCGCATCGGCTGCGCGCGTCGTCTGCTCAGCGAGGCGAACGCGGCCTCGGCCCCGGCATCGCCCTCGAGATCCGAGAGAACTCCCATCACGCCGTCGATCCACGGCGACGACCAGGACTGCCACAGCCCTTCCAGGTACTGGCGCATGTCGCCGCGCAGCGAGCCCGTGTCGAATGCGGTGATCGGCGGAAGGTGCACAGCCATCGCCTCGGCCACGAGTCGTGCCTTCGTCGCCCACCGCCGATACACGTCGGTGCGGTGGGCACCCGCATCCGCGGCGACCTGCGACAACGACAGCGCCGCATAGCCGCGCGTCGTGACGAGCTTCCAGGCCGAGTCCAGCAGACGCTGCTCGAGATCGGGATCACGGGGACGGCCCACGGCGCACCTCTTTGTTTCGCTACAACCAGTAGCGGCAATCGTAGGCGGACTTCCTCACCGACCGCAAGGTCAAACGGCTGTCCTCTTGTGCCCGGATCGATTTGCGTCTAATTTTGCGCTACACGTCGTTGCGAATCCTTGGCCCGTCCGCAACGGTTCGAAGCCGTGAGGGCCCTCCGAAAGGTCATGACGATGGCGTCAGAAACCCCCTCTGCACGGCGCGCCGGAGAGCGCGTCGGCCCGATCGCACTGCTGATCCTCACCTCTGCGCTGCTGCTGATGGACACCAGCCTGATCAGCCTCCTCATCGAGCCCATCCGCCAGGACCTCGGCTTCTCGGATGGCGAGCTGGGGCTGCTGCAGGGCGCCGTGCCCACGCTCGCCTACGCGCTCTGCGCGATCCCTGTCGGCCTGCTGGTCGATCGATTCGACCGAGGACGGATGATTCTCATCGCACTCGTGCTGTGGACCGGCGCACTGGTGCTGATCGTGACAGCGCCCGGATACGCGATGCTGGTCGTCGCGAAGGCCATCATCGGAGCCGTGCAGGCCGTGCTCGTCACCGCACCGTTCAGCCTGATCGCGGATCTGTCGAGCCGACGGCGGCGAAGCGGGGCGATCAGCGCCCTGGTCGTCGGACAGTACATCGGCGCCGCCCTCGGCTTCGCACTCGGAGGCGTCGTGTTCGCCGCCATGGACGGCCTGGCCGATGTCGCCCCCTGGCGGCTGACGGTGCTCGCGTTCGGCGTGGCCGGCGTGCTGCTCATCCCGTTCTACCTCGGCTTCCGCGAACCTGCGCGCACCGAGCGCGAGACCGGCTTCTCGGCTGCAGGCGCACTGCTCGGCGGTCTCGGCCGCCAGACCCGCACCCTGTGGCCTCTGTTCGCCGCCTACGCGTTCGCGATGATCGCGGGGTCGGTGCTGCAGGTGTGGACGGCGCCCGCCTTCATCCGGCTGTACGGGCTCAGCGAAGCGGAGGTCGGCGGCATCGCGGGAGCCGTGACGCTGGTCGGCGGCGTCGCGGGCGCGGTCCTCGCGGGCTGGCTGGCCGAGCGCGCCCGCCGACGGCGGCGGCGCGGCACGCCTGCGACCGTCATCGCCGCGCTCCTGCTGGGCGTCTCGACCTCGCTCGCGATCATGCCCTCGACCGCGGCGGCTGTGACCCTGTTCACGGTGGGCATGATCGCCGCCGGCGTCATCGGGACGTCCGTCACGGCGTTCCTGATGCTCTACCTGCCCAACCAGATGCGCGGACTGGCCGGCGGCGCGCTCATCCTTCTCGGCATCGGCCCCGGCCTCAGCCTCGGGCCGAGCCTGGTCGCCGCGGTGTCCGAGCGCACCGGCGGCGATCTGGGCGGCGCGATGGCCTGGGTGGGCGTGCTCGCGGCCGTCTGCTCGGCGGCGCTGTTCCTCGTGCTCGGACGGCTCACCCGCCGGCTCCCGGTCCCCGAGGACGTGCCCGATGGCGCCTCGGCGGCGAACGGCGCGGATGCCAAGATGGTGGCGTGACCGATCACCTCGCGATAGACGAGACCCTCACCCGGTGGATGCACCGGGAGCGCGACGGCCGACCCCTGCTGGTGCTGCTGCACGGGTACGGCGCCGACGAGCACGACCTTTTCGGTCTGGCGCCGTACCTGCCCGACGGCCTGGCCATCGCATCGGTCGCCGCACCGCTGACTCCGCCCTGGCCCATGCCCGGACGCTCCTGGTATCCGATCGACTCGCTGGACACACGCGACGCCGCCGGCATCACGACCGCCGCCGAATCCCTGCTGCGCTGGCTCGAGGCCGAGGCGGAGGATGCGGCATCCATCGCTCTGCTCGGCTTCTCACAGGGCGCGGCGGTGTCGCTGCAGGCACTGCGGCTGGCACCGGACAAGGTCGACGCGGTGGTGGCCCTGAGCGGGTACGCCGCCCCGGGGGATCTGCCGCACGACGACACCCTGAGGGATCGGAAGCCGCCCGTGTTCTGGGGACGCGGCACGCACGACGACGTCATCCCCGCTCAGCTCGTCGACCACACGGCGCAGTGGCTGCCGGACCACTCCGAGCTCTCCGGACGCGTCTATCCGGGTCTGACCCACTCGATCTCCGAGCAGGAGCTCTCCGACGTGCGGGTGTTCCTCACGCAGTGGAAGGATGCCCTCGGCTAACGCCCGTCGCCGGCAGGCGGGTCGCCGGCGTCGTCGTCCTGCGGCGGCACAGAACGCTCATCCCGCCGCGCTCTCGACCCGGCGCCGGTGAAGGCACCCATCAGCGCTATCCCGATCGCCAGGCCGATGGCGATCCCGGCCCCCATGTTGTCGAGAGCGACGCCGAGCGCGACCCCGACGCCCATGCCGACGGCGATCCCGGCTCCCCAGCCGAGCCGCGTGCGCATCTCGTGTGAACTCGGCTGCCTGTCATCCATGGCTCCACCGTACGGTCACGGCGGCCGCCGGGCATCCCCCTCACGGCGGATATCGCGACACGCCCTGGTTGCACGATCCCGCGACCGCCGGTACAGTCATCTGGTCCTGTCCGCCGTGTCTGGAAGTCCATTGATCTGAATCGTCGCCTCTCCGCGCAATCATCCCTGCGCTGATCCGACGATCCTTCCGCACCGCAGGCCTCTCCAGAGGCCGAGGGCCCGCCCCGAGGCATCCGCCAGCCCGCGTCTCCGCGACGCGTCCGCCGGCGACTCGGGCCGCGTCGGCATCCGCGCACCCCCACACATTCCGGGAGTCGCCCATGTCATCACCGACCGCATTCACCACCGCGTCCGTCGTCCTCGACGCACTCACTTTCATCTGGCCCGACGGGTCCGTCGCCCTCGACGGCCTCTCCGGGTCGTTCGGCTCGGGCCGCACCGGGCTCGTCGGACGCAACGGCGCCGGCAAGTCCACGCTTCTGCGCCTGATCGCCGGCGGGCTGTCCCCCACCTCGGGACAGATCATCCGCACGGACGACGTGGCGTACCTGCCGCAGCGGCTCACCCTCGACACGGGCCGGCGCGTCGCCGACCTGCTCGGAGTGGCCGCGCCGCTCGATGCCGTGCGCGCCATCGCCGCGGGCGACGTCGACCCGGCGCACTTCGATGCGGTCGGAGACGACTGGGACATCGAAGGGCGCGCCGAGGCGTCGCTCGCCGAGGCCGGGCTCGACCCGTCGTTCCTCGACCGCACCGTCGGCGAGCTGTCGGGCGGCGAGGCGGTGCTCGTCGCGATCGCCGGCATCCGCCTGCGGCGCGCGCCCATCACCCTGCTCGACGAGCCCACCAACAATCTCGACCGCGAAGCGCGCCGCCGCCTGGCGGAGATGGTGCGCAGCTGGAAGGGAGCCCTCATCGTGGTGAGCCACGACATCGCACTGCTGGACCTGATGGACGACACCGCAGAGCTGTACGGCAGCCGGCTGAGCGTCTTCGGCGGACCGTACTCCGAGTGGCGTGCCTGGCTGGACGCCGAGCAGGACGCGGCACGGCAGGCCGAACGAGATGCCGCCCAGGCGCTGAAGAAGGAGAAGCGCCAGCGCATCGAGGCCGAGACCAAGCTCGCGCATCGCGCGCAGATGGGACGCAAGGCCTTCGAGGAGAAGCGCGTGCCGAAGATCATCGCGAACGGCCGCAAGATGGCCGCACAGGTCTCGGCGGGCCGGCTGCGCACCGAGGTGCGGGAGAAGGAGGATGCCGCCCGTCAGGCGCGGGAGGAGGCCGGCCGCCGCATCCGGGACGACGACTCGATGAGGATCGAGCTGCCCGATCCCGGCATCCCGGGTTCGCGGCGCATCGCGACGATCGGCGACGCGGAGCGATCCTGGGTGATCCAGGGGCCCGAGCGCGTCGCGCTGATCGGGCGCAACGGCGTGGGCAAGACGACCCTCCTCCGCCGGCTGGTCGACGGCTCCGTCCACGACTCCGGAGATCCGGACGGACCACGGCCGGAACCGGCCGTTCCGAAGGAACTGCAGACGGTCCTCCGGCGTTGCGAAACCCACACCGATCGCATCGGGTACCTCTCCCAGCGCGTGGACGGGCTCGACGAGCAGGCGTCCGTCGTGGTGAACATCGCCGCGGCCGCACCGCGGGTGCCCGACAAGGAGCTGCGCAACCGGCTGGCCCGCTTCCTCATCCGCGGGGGCACGATGGACCGCCCGGTCAGCGCGCTCTCCGGCGGTGAGCGGTTCCGGGTGGCGCTGGCGAAGCTGCTGCTGGCCGACCCGGCGCCGCAGCTCGTGGTGCTCGACGAGCCGACCAACAACCTCGACCTCGACACGGTCGACCAGCTGGTCCAGGCGCTGCGCGCCTACCGCGGTGCGGTGCTCGTCGTCAGCCATGACGACGCGTTCCTGTCGCGGCTCGATCTCGACCTGACGCTCGAGCTCGATGCCGAGGGTGGACTGACCGAGATCGCATGAGGGTTTCGCCCCGCGTTCCCGGCGGGCAGGATGGGGGAATGAGCTCCCTCGTCCGATCCCGCCAGGACCGCGTCATCGCCGGCGTCTGCTCGGCCGTCGCGCGTCGCTTCGACATCAGCCCCACCACGGTGCGCATCGTCACGGTGCTGGCGGTGCTGTTCGCGGGTCTGTCGCTCTGGGCCTACGTGCTGCTCTGGATCGTCATCCCGAACGAGTACTGACGCCGGCGTCACGCGAGCCGGTCGAGCCACGGATGCCCGGGCAGCGTGCGCTCCAGCGCGTCCGCCAGCCACGACCGGCGTCGCTCGTCCAGGAAGGGCAGGGTCGCGTCGAAGTCGGCCTGATCCTTCGCCCGCAGGCCCTTCGCCTTGTACAGCAGCTGGATCTCGGGCTGCAGGTAGCGGATGCCGTCGCGCTCCCAGAGGGCACCGGTCATCGGCATCCGGATGCGCGTGTCCCGCTTGTACTGCCACTCGACCGGGTCCCCCGGGCCGAGCAGGATGTCGTACTCCCACGGGTCGGCGGCGCTGCGTCGCGACCACAGCTGGCCGCATCCGTCCGGCAGGTCGGCGGGATCGTCGGATGCCACCGGCTTCAGCGCGCCGGATGACGCCGCCCACAGATCCAGCCGCCCCTGCGCATGCGCGCGGATCAGTGGCAGCTGTGCTCTCAGGATGCCGGGATCGATGTCCTCGTGGTGGCGTCGGACGCCCGTGAACGCCTGGAGGGACCAGCCACCGGCGATCCACCAGACGCCCGGATAGCCGTCGAAGAAGTCACGGACGTCTTCCGGGGTCCGCCGGACCCATTCGCCGTAGAGGCGGGTGAACTCGGCATCGTCCATCCGCTCACGCTATCGCGCCCCCGTGTCGGTGCCCTGCCTCATGATGGAGGGATGGGCGATGTGCTCGATCGGTTCACCCCCGCCACCCAGGACTGGTTCCGCGGGGCGTTCGACGCGCCGACGTCCGCCCAGTCGGGGGCGTGGGAGGCGATCTCGGCGGGGCGCAACGCCCTGGTGGTCGCACCCACCGGCTCGGGCAAGACCCTGTCCGCGTTCCTCTGGGCCATCGACAGCGTGTTCCGGGAGCGGGCGGACGGAACCGCGGATGCCGACGGCGCACCGCGCACCCGCATCCTCTACATCTCGCCATTGAAGGCTCTGGGCGTCGACGTCGAACGCAACCTCCGGTCACCGCTGGTCGGCATCGGGCAGTCCGCCCGCCGTCTCGGAGTGCCGGTGCCGGCGGTCACGGTCGGGGTGAGGTCCGGTGACACGACCTCGAGCGACCGGCGCAAGCTGGTCAGCGACCCGCCGGACATCCTCATCACGACACCCGAGTCGCTGTATCTGATGCTCACCAGCCGCGCCGGCGAGACGCTGCGCGGCGTTCACACGGTCATCATCGACGAGGTGCACGCGGTGGCGGCGACCAAGCGCGGCGCTCACCTCGCGGTGAGCCTGGAGCGGCTGGACGCCCTGCGCATGTCGCGCGGCGCAGAGGAGCCGGCCCAGCGCATCGGCCTGTCCGCCACCGTCCGCCCGATCGACGAGGTCGCGCGGTTCCTGGGCGGCTCGGCGCCGGTCGAGATCGTCGCCCCGCGCGCGGTCAAGACCTTCGAGCTGGGCGTGGTCGTGCCGATGGAGGACATGCGCAACCCTCCGCCGCCCCCGGGCGCACCGTCTCCCGCGGATGCTGCGGACGCCGAGTACACAGAGGTCACCGGTTCGGTCTGGCCGCACGTGGAAGAGGCCATCGTCGACAAGGTGCTCGAGAACCAGTCGACCATCGTGTTCGCGAACTCGCGCCGGCTGGCCGAGCGGCTCACCGGGCGGCTCAACGAGATCTACGCGGAGCGGATCGGGGTGCCGGTTCCCGAGAACGCCGCGCCGCCGGCCGCCATGATGGCACAGGCCGGCGCCACGGCAGGCGCCGACCCGGTGCTCGCGAAGGCCCACCACGGCTCGGTGTCGAAGGAGCAGCGGGCGATCGTCGAGGAGGAGCTGAAGTCCGGCGTCCTGCGCTGCGTCGTCGCCACTAGCAGCCTGGAGCTCGGCATCGACATGGGCGCCGTCGATCTGGTGATCCAGGTCGAGGCGCCGCCGTCGGCGGCATCCGGACTGCAGCGCGTGGGCCGCGCCGGTCACCAGGTCGGCGAGGTCAGTCGCGCCTCGCTCTTCCCCAAGCACCGCGGAGACGTGCTGCACACCGCGATCGTCACGGAACGGATGCTGAAGGGGCAGATCGAGGCGATCGCCGTGCCGCGCAATCCGCTCGACATCCTCGCCCAGCAGACCGTCGCCGCGTGCGCCCTCGATGCGATCCCGGTCGAGGGGTGGTTCGAGACCGTGCGGCGCAGCGCGCCGTTCCAGACGCTGCCGCGCTCGGCGTACGAGGCGACGCTCGACCTGCTCGCCGGCAAGTACCCGTCCGACGAGTTCACCGAGCTGCGCCCCCGGGTGGTGTGGGATCGGGATGCCGGAACACTGACCGGCCGCCCCGGAGCGCAGCGCATCGCCGTGACCAGCGGCGGCACGATTCCCGACCGGGGGCTGTTCGGCGTCTTCGTCGCCGGCGAGAGCACGGGCGCCCGGGTGGGAGAGCTCGACGAGGAGATGGTCTACGAGTCGCGCGTCGGCGATGTCTTCACGCTCGGCACGACGAGCTGGCGGATCGCCGAGATCACCCACGACCGGGTCAACGTCATCCCGGCCTACGGCCAGCCGGGCAAGGTGCCGTTCTGGCACGGCGACGGCATCGGCCGGCCGTTCGAGCTGGGCGAGGCGCTGGGCCGCTTCTCGCGCGAGGTGTCGACCGCAGCCCCCGCGAAGGCGCAGCAGCGCCTGATCGACGCGGGGCTCGATGCGATGGCGCGCGAGAACCTGATCGGCTATCTCACGGAGCAGCGCGAGGCGACCGGCACGCTCCCGACCGATCGCACTCTCACGGTCGAACGCGGCCACGACGAGGTCGGCGACTGGCGGGTCATCCTCCATTCCCCGTACGGCATGAAGGTGCACGCGCCGTGGGCGCTGGCCATCAACGCGCGCGTCCGCGAGCGCCTCGGCGTGGAGGGATCGGCGGTCGCGAGCGACGACGGCATCATCGTGCGCATCCCCGATGCCGATGCCGAGCCGCCCGGGGCCGACCTGTTCGTGTTCGACGCGGACGAGCTGGAGCAGATCGTCACCGCCGAGGTGGGCGGATCGGCACTGTTCGCCTCGCGCTTCCGCGAGTGCGCAGCGCGCGCACTGCTGATGCCACGGATGAACCCGAACAAGCGCACCCCTCTGTGGCAGCAGCGGCAGCGCTCGGCGCAGCTGCTCGAGGTCGCGCGGCGGCATCCCACCTTCCCGGTGATCCTCGAGACGCTGCGCGAGGTGCTGCAGGACGTCTACGACCTGCCGTCGCTGCGCCGCCTCATCACCGACGTCTCCGAGCGGCGCATCCGCCTGATCGAGACCGAGCCCGCCCAGCCGTCGCCGTACGCGCGCGACCTGCTGTTCGGGTACGTCGGCGCGTTCATGTACGAGGGCGACTCGCCCCTCGCCGAGCGCCGCGCCGCGGCGCTGTCGGTCGACCCTGCGCTGCTGGGCGAGCTGCTCGGCACGGTCGAGATGCGCGAGCTGCTCGACCCCGATGTGATCGCCCAGTTCGAGCGGGAGGTGCAGCGCCTCGACCCGCAGCGCCGAGCGCGCGGAGTCGAGGGCGTCGCCGACCTGCTGCGCATGCTCGGGCCACTCGACGCCGCAGAGGTCGCAGAGCGGCTGGAGGAAGCGGATGCTCAGAACGCGGCCGACCTGCTCGCCGACCTCGTCGCCGCCCGGCGCGCGATCCCCGTGACCATCGCCGGTCACTCCCGCTTCGCCGTGATCGAGGACGCCGGCCGGCTGCGAGACGCCCTGGGGGCGGCGCTGCCGACGGGCATCCCTGTCGCCTTCCTGGAGCCGGTCGCCGACCCGCTCGGCGACCTCGTCTCACGGCACGCGCGCACGCACGGACCGTTCACCGGCGATGCCGTCGCGGCGCGATTCGGCATCGGCACCGCCGTCGCCCGGCACACGCTGCAGCGGCTGGAGTCGTCGGGTCGGCTGGCAAGCGGGTTCTTCCTTCCCGTGACTGACGCCGACCCCGACGGCGCCAAGGAGTGGTGCGATGCCGAAGTGCTGCGCCGGCTGCGCATGCGGTCGCTCGCCGCCATCCGCGGCAGCGTCGAACCGGTTCCTCCGCAGGCGTACGCACGGTTCCTTCCCGACTGGCAGCATCTCACCCGGCCGCTCGAGGGCGTCGACGGCGTGCTGAGCGTGATCGAACAGTTCGCAGGAGTGCCGATCCCGGCCAGCGCCTGGGAGTCACTCGTGCTGCCCGGGCGGGTCCGCGATTACACGCCGGCGCTGCTCGACGAGCTCACCGCCGCCGGCGAAGTGGTCTGGTCGGGCCATGGCGCGCTGCCCGGTCGCGACGGCTGGGTGTCCCTGCATCCGGCAGATCTCGCGCCGTTCACGCTGCCCCTCCCGGAGGAGGCGCCGTCCGCCGGTTCGCTGGAGGAGCGGATCCTCGATGTCCTGCGGCTCAGCGGAGCGTCGTTCGCGGGTGCTCTGAGGGCGATGACGGATGCCGAGAACGAGCAGTCCGTACTCGATGCGCTGTGGTCCCTCACCTGGCAGGGGCACGTCACGAACGACACCTTCTCGCCGGTGCGAGCACTGATCGCCGGCGGCTCCCAGGCGCACAAGACCACACGGCGGGCGCCGCGCACCCGCACCTATCGCGGCATCTCCCTCGCGAGACCCGTGCAGCGCCCCTCATCGACCGGTTTCGGCGGACGCTGGGCGGTGCTGCCCGATACCGACCCGGATGCCGCACGCCGAGCGACCGTGACCGCCGGCCTGCTGCTCGACCGGTACGGGGTCGTCACCCGAGGGGCCGTGCAGGCCGAGGGCGTCCCGGGCGGCTTCGCGCAGGCGTACCGCGTGTTGGCCGGCTTCGAAGAGGCGGGTCACTGCCGTCGCGGCTACGTGATCGAGAAGTTGGGAGCCGCCCAGTTCGCGGCATCCACCACGGTGGACCGGCTGCGCACGTTCGCCGGGCTCGCGGACCCGCCGCCCCGCCGCGCCGTCACGCTCGCCGCGACCGACCCGGCGAACCCTTATGGTGCCGCCCTGTCCTGGCCGAGGCTCGGCGAGGTCTCGCACCGCCCGGGCCGCAAGGCCGGCGGGCTCGTGGTGCTCGTCGACGGCGCGCTCGTGCTGTATCTGGAGCGCGGCGGCCGAACCGTGCTGGCCTTCGACGACGACTCCGAGACGCTGCGGGCCGCGGCATCCGATCTCGTCGCGACGTCCCGCGCGCGCCGGCTCGAGACGCTCACGGTCGAGAAGATCAACGGCGCCGGGGTCTACGGAACGCCCTTCGCGCTCGCCCTGCAGGAAGCCGGCTTCGTCGCGACACCGCGTGGCTACGCCCTCCGCAAGGCAGTGTGACGAACGAAACCCGTGCAAGTGGTACCATATCCGGTACAAGAGGGGATCCATATGGCCATCACCACCAGCGAAGCACGTCGAGATCTTTTCGGTCTGATCGAGCGTGTCAATCTCGACCATTCTGAGATCGAGATCATGTCGAAGCGTGGCTCAGCTGTACTCATGTCGAAAGACGAGTACGACTCCCTCATCGAGACGAGCTACCTCCTGCGCTCGCCTGAGAATGCTCGCCGTCTGCTGTCGGCTCTCGAGAGCGCGCGCGTCGGCAGCGTCACTGAGCACGACCTGATCGACGAATGACAGATCGCCTTCTCGCCTGGACCGGCGAGGCGTGGGAGGACTATGTCTACTGGCAGAGCCAGGATCGACGCACTCTGAAGCGCATCAATCTGCTCATCGTGGATCTGCTGCGCGACGACCCGTTCGACGGCATCGGCAAGCCTGAGCCGTTGAAGCATGCCCTCGCGGGCGCCTGGTCGAGACGGGTCGATGAGGCGAACCGGCTCGTGTACATCGCAGATGACCGCTCTGTGACGATCCTGCAGGCGCGTTACCACTACTGAGGGATCACGCCTGAGATCGGCTGGCTGGATGAAGACCACGGCTGACGACGTGTTGCGGATCCCCACCGAACGAGGACGGTCGCGTCGGCGGACTGTCATAGTCTGGCGATCATGATCAGCGAGTTCCTCACCGGCATCCGGTTCCTGGGGCGCGGCTTCGGCTACTGGAAGCGGATGCCCGGGCTGATGCTCCTCGGGCTGGTTCCGGGCATCATCGCGCTGGTCGTGCTCGCGGCGCTGCTCATCCCGCTGTGGCTCTCGCTCGGCTCGATCACCAGCTGGATCACGCCGTTCGCGGATTCCTGGGACCCTGGATGGGCCATCGCCCTGCGCTTCGCGATCGGCACCGTGATCACGATCGGCTCGCTCGTGCTGGCGAGCGTGCTGTTCACCGCGCTCACACTGCTGATCGGCGACCCGTTCTACCAGCGCATCTGGCGCGCCGTCGAGACCGACCTGGGGGGCGAGGTGCCAGAGGGAGACGGCGGATTCCTCGTGGCGCTCGGCGAGAGCATCCGGCTCGTCGCGCTCGGCGCGCTCGTCGCGCTTCTCGCTCTGCTGACCGGCTTCATCCCGCTGGTGGGCGCGGCGCTCGCGGCGGTCGTCAGCATCATGCTCACCGGCCGGCTGCTCGCGAGGGAGCTCACCGGCCGAGCCCTGAACGCGCGCGACGTCCCCAGCGCCGTGCGATCACGCCTGTTCGCCGGCCGGCGCTCACGCCTGCTCGGCTTCGGCGTGGCCACTCAGCTGTGCTTCATGGTTCCGCTGGGCGCCGTGTTCATCATGCCGACTGCCGTCGCCGGAGCCACGCTGCTGGCCCGCGACGTCCTGTCGCAGCCGGCTTCGTCCGCCCCGAGCGCACATGCCTGAGGGCGACACCGTCTTCCAGGCCGCACGCCGACTCGACGATGCCCTGCGCGGGCACGAGGTGACCCGGTTCGACCTGCGCGTACCGCAAGCAGCCACCGTCGACCTCACCGGCCATACCGTGCACGCCGTCGTGCCGCGGGGCAAGCACATCCTGATGCGGATCGGCGAGCACACCCTGCATTCCCATCTGCGCATGGACGGCAGCTGGCGCATCTACCGACCGGGCGAGCGGTGGTCCCATCCCGCGTTCAAGGTGCGCGCGATCGTCGGCACCGGCACGCGAGAAGCGGTCGGCGTCGACATCGCCGAGGTGAAGGTCGTCCGCACCCGCGACGAGGACGAGCTGGTCGGACATCTGGGTCCCGATCCGCTGTCGGACGCCTGGGATGCCGACGAGGCGGTCGGCCGGCTGAGCGCCGACAGCCGCAGCATCCACGTGGCCCTGCTCGACCAGCGCAACGTCGCCGGCTTCGGCAACGAGTACGCCGCCGAGCTGCTGTTCCTGCGCGGCATCCTGCCCGAGACACCGGTCTCCGAGGTCGACGTGCCCGCGCTGATCGACCTGGGCGTGCGCACCATCCGCGCCAATCGCGACCGCGTCGACCGCACATTCACCGGCGACACCCGCCGGGGTCTCACCGACTGGGTCTACGGGCGGGCGGGTCGCCCCTGCCGCCGCTGCGGCACGCTGATCCGCCGGGGCGAGCTCGGCGCGGATCCCACCCGCGAGCGCATCACCTTCTGGTGCCCGAACTGTCAGCGCTGACCCCTCAGCACCGCCCTGCCGAAGCCCATCCCGAATGGGGAATGAAATCGCACCCCCCGTGGTTGTAGATATATCCGGAAGACTCCGGAACACGGGAGGAATCGTGGGCAAGAACTACATCGACATCGAGAACGACCAGGGCGCGACGCTGCGGTACCGCAAGCACGTGAACGGCCGCGGTCTCGTCGCGCACGGCGCGAAGGTGAACCCCAGGGCGCTCATCGAAGCCGGAGCCTATGTCGAACCCGGGGCGAAGGTCGGAGCGGGGGCGAAGGTCGCTCGTGGAGCCTGGGTCGACTCGGACGCCGTGATCGGCGAGAACGCCTCCATCGACGCGCACGCGCACATCGGCCAGGGTGCCGTGATCGGCGCCGGCGCGCACGTGGGCGTTCGCACGGACATCGGCCCGGGGGCACGGATCGCGCGCGGGGCGCGCATCAGCGACGACGAGACGGTCGCCGCCGGGTTGCGCATCGCCACCGACCAGAAGGGCCTCTGGCTGGCCGCCTGAGCAGGGGCGCCGGCGGGCAGACGCGGCATCCGCATGTCCCAGAAGCGGCGGGTCCGGATGCCCGGGACCCACCGATACTGAGACACGCACCGGACCGGCTACAGCAGCCGGCGCTCGGAGGCCCACACGGTCAGTTCATGGCGCGAGGAGAGCTGCAGCTTGCGCAGCACCGCCGACACGTGGGTCTCGACGGTCTTGATCGAGATGAACAGGTCGGCCGCAACCTCCTTGTAGGCGTAGCCGCGCGCAATCAGGCGCATGACCTCCTGCTCCCGGCTCGAGAGCCGATCGAGCTCGTCGTCCACGGCCGCCGTCTCGCCGGCCACCGCACCGAAGGCGTCGAGCACGAAGCCCGCCAACCGGGGCGAGAACACTGCGTCTCCGCCCGCCACCGCGTGCACGGCCCGCGACACCTCGATGCCCGATGAGCCCTTGGTGATGTATCCGCGCGCACCTGCGCGGATCACCCGCACCACATCCTCCGCGGCATCCGAGACGCTCAGGGCGAGAAACCGCGCCGACGTCGGCACGGAGCCGCGGATGACCGACTCGCCGCCCGTCGCGTCGGCTCCGCCGCCGCCGGGCAGATGCACATCGAGCAGCACGACGTCGGGCGTGCGCTCGCGGATCACGGCGATCGCCGACGGCACGTCGGCCGCCTCGCCGACCACCTCGACGGTGTCGTCGAGGTCGGCGCGCAGGCCCGACCGGAAGATCGAGTGATCGTCGACGATCACGACCCGGATGCTGTCAGCCATGCGCCTGCGCCTCCGTCACGCGGATCGAGGTGCCCGCGATCCGCAGGTGCACCTCGGTGCCGCTCGCGTCGCTGCGCACGGTGGCGGAGCCGCCCGCCCTCCGCATCCGCCCGATGATCGACTGGCGCACCCCGAGCCGGTCCGCCGGCACCTCGTCGATGACGAACCCGGCTCCACGGTCGCGGATGAACACGTCGACGCCGGTGGTCGCCCCCTCGATGTACACCGACACCTCTCCGCCGGCGTGCCGCGCCGCGTTCAGCATGGCCTCGCGGGCGGCGGCCGCCAGCTCCCCGCTCGCGCGCTCCGTGGACAGACCCGCGGAGACCACGTCGATCCGCACTGCGTAGTCGAGTTCGAGCGCACCGGCGTAGTCGCGCAGGTCGGTGGCCAGGTCGCTGTCGGCCGGCGCATCGCCGTCGTAGAGCCAGGCGCGCAGCTCGCGCTCCTGCGCACGGGCGAGACGTGCCGCCTCGCTCGATGCGCCGGCCCGATTCTGGATGAGTGCCAGCGTCTGCAGCACGGAGTCGTGCAGGTGCGCTGCCATCTCGCTGCGCTGCTCCTCGCGGATGCGCCGCACCCTCTCGCCGGACAGCTCGCGCCAGCGGTGCATCAGCGATGAGGCGAACATCGCGAGCAGACCGGCGAACGGCACGAGCAGGTACACGCGGTTGATCGGCTGCACGAGCATGGCGACGAGAAGCCAGACGATGAGTGCGATGGCGATGAGGCGCACGACCGCCGCATGGCGGGGCCCCCGTGCGGCGTCGTGCCGGTCGACGAGGTCTGCCCAGAGCGCTGCAGCGACCAGCAGCGCGACCAGCATCAGCAGGATCACCAGCCCGAGCACCGTCGAGCCGCCGTTCGGCTGATATGCCCAGGGCGGCGACATGGTGAAGCGGTAGTCGCTCAGTTCGGGAAGAACCAGCAGCTCGAGCACGACGGCTGCGACAAGCATCACCCACGCCGCCGGCGCCCGGCGCGACGGCGCGGACTCCCCCGGCTCCCACCGCGTGAACACCCAGCACCACACGTAGAGCAGGATTCCCGCGCCGCCCAGCACGGTCAGCGTGATGAACAACGCCCGCACCAGCCCGACCGGCGCACCGAGATGCCGGGCAAGACCTGCGGCTGTTCCGGAGATCAGGCACTCGCGCACGCGTGTCAGTTCCGGACGCGGAGTCGCGGCGACCCACGGTGGTCGCGCCAGAGACATCGGCGGATGCTGCGCGGAAGAGGACATGACGCCATCCAACCACCCGGTGGGCGCGACATCCGCGATCGGGAGGCAGGATCAGGGACGAGTCAGGGGATCACCCCATGGCGGGAGATGCGTGCACACCGGAAGGATCGGAGCATGACCTTCCCGACTGCCCCGCCGTCCACCGAGAGCGACCGCGCCGAGCCGCCTCGCCGCTCCGACCGCTTCTTCGCGTGGGTCGCCGGTCTCGGGGTCGCGCGCTCCGACGGCTGGATCGGCGGAGTCGCAGCCGGGCTCGCCTCGCGGCTGCGCATCGATCCGCTGATCGTGCGCGGCGTCCTGGTGGTCGCGGCAGTGTGTGGCCTTCCGCTGGTGCTGATCTACGCCCTCGCCTGGGCGCTGCTTCCCGATCCGGAGGGGCGCATCCATCTGCGCGAGCTGATGCGCGGCCGCTTCGAGCCGGCGCAGCTCGGCATCCTCGCCGGAGCGGTCGTCGGCCTGTTCACCCTCACGCCGTCGGCCGGAATCCTCCTGCTGGAGCGCGTGCTCAACCCCCCTGCGTACGTCTACGGCGACGGCTACGGGATGAACGGATTCGGCGTCTTCCTCTTCGTCGTCGGGCTGGTGCTCGTCGGCATCCTGCTCATCCTCATCGTGCGCGCTGCGCGCCGCACCCCGGGGGATTCCGCGACGGGTCCGCGAACGGCTTCCGCGGCTCCGGCTCCCCCGCACCCCTCCGCACAGACCGGCGATTCGGGCGCCGTCGGAGCGGAGACACGAGGGGAGGATGCCGCGACGACGGCGTCCTCCTCCCTCGTGCCCGATACCCCCGCCGATCCCTCGGACGCGGTCGCGCTCGACGCCTGGCGTGCGCAGCACGCCGAATGGCAGGAGCAGGAGCGGGGCTGGCGACGCCAGCAGCAGGATGCCGATCGCGCGGCGCGCGAGCGGGCACGCGGCGAGCGCCAGGCTGCGGCCGCCGCCTTCGCTGCGGAGGCCGCGGAACGACGCCGGGTGCGGCGTGCTGCGAATCCGCGCGCGAGCTTCGCCTTCGTGGCGGCGACCACGGGCGTCGCACTGATCACCGCCGCCGCCGTCTGGCTGCTGAGTGCGGACCCGACGCTGGCGACGGCCGGAACGGCCCTGTTCGCCGCCGCGCTGGTGGTGGCCTTCGGCATGGTGATCGCCGGCGTCGCGCGCCGCCGCAGCGGGTTCTTGGCCTTCGTGACCGTGGCGACGCTCGTCGCCGGACTGATCACAGGTGGTGCGGCGGCCCTCGGGGATGTGCGGTTCGGGCAGGTGGGACTGTCCAACGCCGACGGCGGGGCGATCCGTCAGCCGTTCGGCAACACGGGGATCATCCTGATGAACATGCCCGCCGCACGATCCCACCCGGTCGTCGTGCACAAGGGCGACGGCTACACGGAGATCTTCGTGAACGACGGCGTGGAGCTCGAGCTCACCGCGACGGTGCGTGACGCGACGGTGGAGTGGAACCGCATGGAGTACGGGCCCGAGGGCGAGAGCACCACGAGCACGGGCACGTTCGCCGGATCACCGCAGGCCGACGGAAGCACGGTCTACCGCGAGACGGTCTCGTCACCGGTGGACCCCGACCATCCGGAGGCACCGAAGGACGTCACCGTCGTCCCGGTCACGATCGACCAGCAGTCCGGTCGGATCGTGGTCGTCCACTCCGCCCGCATCGATGAGGGGACCTCCGAATGAACACCGAGCCGACGCAGCCGTTCACGGGTGCCGATGAGACCCTTCCGGTGACGGAGGAGGACGCGGGCGTCTCTGCTCCCGTCGAGGATGCCGCGGCCCAGCCGCGCACCCGCTGGGCTGCGATCGTCTGGGGCCTGTTCTTCGCCGCGCTGGCGTGGGGCGGGATCTGGATGCTCAGCAGCGGCGATCGCCGCAGCGCCCTGACCGACTGGTTCGCCGGCATGACTCCGGGCACGATCACCGCGGTCGCTCTGCTCTCGCTCGGTGTGCTGGCCCTGATCGGCGGTCTGGCCGGGCTGATCCGGCAGGGTCAGCGCAGGTGGGTCTCGCGGCGCTGAACCCTGCCCGGATCTCGAAGAGCGAGCCGATACGCTGATGCGATGAAGAACGACCGGCGCCGACCCGCTCGGCCTCGCCCCGGCAAGCCGGTCACCGGCAAGCCCGGGCCGAAGAAGCCGGCCGGCACGGCACGCCGCACCGGAAAGCCGGCCGCGCGTGCGCAGCCGCTGCCACCCGAGGAGGCGCGCGTCCTCCGCCTCGGGCTGGTGCCCGGGACCACCCCCAACAAGTGGATCGATGCCTGGAAGCAGCGGATGCCGCACGTCGAGCTCGAACTCGTGCCGGTGTCGTTCGCCGATCAGCGCGAGCGCCTCGACGAGGTCGACCTGGCGCTCGTGCGCCTGCCGATCGGGCATCCCGAGGACCTGCACGTCATCCCGCTCTACGACGAGGTCGCGGTCGTCGTGGCATCCGCCGACTCCCATCTGATGGCCGCCGAAGAGCTGACCGCGGCAGACCTCGCCGGAGAGGTGCTCATCACCCCGCGGGACGACGTGCTGGGCGCGCTCGAACTGCCCACGGCCACCCCGAGGTTCCCGGCGGTCGCGACGACCGAGGAGGCGATCGCCACCGCCGCGTCGGGGGTGGGCGTCGTCGTCGTGCCGATGTCGCTCGCGCGACTGCACAAGCGCAAGGATGCCGACTACCGACCGCTGCTCGAGGGCCCCGCCTCGACGGTGGCGCTGGCGTGGCCGCGCGAGGCGACCACGCCAGACGTCGAGACGTTCGTGGGAATCGTGCGCGGCCGCACCGCGAACTCCTCCCGCTGACCCTGCGCGCTGCTACGCCGCCGAGGCGAAGGAGCCGGTCGAGATCACCAGCAGCTCGTCGCCCGCGGCATCCACACGCACCGTGCCGCCGTCGCCCAGCTCGCCGGAGACGAGCAGGTCGGCGACCCGGTCGTCGACCTGCCGCTGGATCAGGCGACGCAGGGGACGCGCTCCGTACTCCGGCTCGTAGCCGTGCTCGCCCAGCCACGCCACCGCGGCATCCGTGACCTCGAGCGCGATCTCGCGCGCCTCAAGGCGGGCCGAGCTGGCCCGCAGCAGGAGCCGCACGATCTGGTCGAGCTCGGTCCGGCCGAGCTTCTGGAACAGCACGATCTCGTCGATGCGGTTCAAGAACTCCGGCCGCATCGCCTCGCGCAGCTTGCCCATGACCCGCGCCCGAAGGTCGTCGGCAGAGGCGAAACCGTTGGCCGAAGCATCCCGAGAGGCCACGAAGCCGAGCGCGCCCGACCGCGACGCGAGGAACTCCGAGCCGATGTTCGAGGTCATCACGATGACCGTGTTGCGGAAGTCGACCGTGCGGCCCTGACCATCGGTCAGTCGCCCGTCGTCGAGCACCTGCAGCAGCAGATTGAACACGTCGGGGTGTGCCTTCTCGATCTCGTCGAACAGCACGATCGAGTACGGGTTGCGTCGCACGCGCTCGGTGAGCTGGCCGGCCTCGTCGTATCCGACGTATCCGGGAGGGGCGCCGACCAGGCGTGAGACGGTGTGCCGCTCGCCGAACTCACTCATGTCGAAGCGGATCACGGCGGTCTCGTCGTCGAACAGGCGGTCGGCGAGGGCCTTGGCCAGTTCGGTCTTGCCGACACCGGTGGGACCCAGGAACAGGAACGATCCCACCGGGCGGCGGGAGTCGCCCATGCCGGTGCGGCTGCGCCGGACCGCGCGCGCCACGGCGGCGACCGCGTCGTCCTGCCCGATCACCCGGGCGTGCAGGTCGGCTTCGAGGTCGCTCAGTCGCTCGCGCTCGGTCTCGGTGAGGCGGCTCGCCGGGATGCCCGTGGCCCGCGAGATCACCGCGGCGATCTGCGCCTCATCCACGACCGCCTCGGTCGAGGCCGTCGCGGACGCGGACGTGCCGGTTCCGTCGATGCGGCGCTGCACCTCGGCGATCTCGTCGCGGATGCGCGACGCCTCCTCATAGTGCTCGGCCGAGACCGCCGCGTTCTTGCGTGATTCCAGTTCGGCGAGCTCGGCGAAGAGCTTGTCGATGTCGGGGGCGACGCCCAGCTGAAGCCGCAGCCGCGCACCGGCCTGGTCGATCAGATCGATCGCCTTGTCCGGCAGCACGCGATCGGGCAGATAGCGCGCGCTCAGTTCGACAGCGGCGCGGATCGCCTCATCCGTGTAGGTGACGGCGTGGTGCTCCTGGTAGGCGGGCTTCAGGCCGTCGAGGATGCGCACGGCGTCCTCGATGGAGGGCTCGGCGACCTTCACGGGCTGGAAGCGGCGCTCCAGCGCCGGGTCCTTCTCGATACGGCGATACTCACTGAGGGTCGTCGCACCGACCAGGTGCAGATCACCGCGTGCCAGACGGGGCTTGAGGATGTTGCCCGCGTCCATTCCGCCGCCGTCGCCCGCGCCGCCCGCACCGACGACGGTGTGAACCTCGTCGATGAAGACGATGATCTCGCCCCGGTTCGCAGCGATCTCTTCCATCGTCTTGGTGAGGCGCTCCTCGAAGTCGCCGCGGTAGCGGGTGCCGGAGAGCATCGCCGGCAGATCGAGGGCGATCACGCGGCGGTCCTTCAGCTGGGCGGGCACGGCGCCTTCGACGATCGCGCGGGCGAGGCCCTCGACGATCGCGGTCTTGCCGACGCCGGCCTCGCCGATGAGCACCGGGTTGTTCTTGGTGCGCCGGCTGAGGATCTCGATGGTCTGGTCGATCTCGGATGCCCGGCCGATCACAGGGTCGAGCTCGCCCGCGCGCGCACGGGCGGTCAGGTCGAGCCCGAACTGGTCGAGCATCGGGGTGCCGGATGCCGCATCCGCGACGGGGGCGTCCGTGGAGGCACCGGCCGACACGGGCTCGCGCAGGCTCTGTGTGAGCGCCTCGGCGGTCACGCCGGCGCGCGCCAGGATCTGCCCGGCCGGCACGTCCTGGCCGAGCACGAGTGCGAAGAACAGATGCTCCGGCTCGATGTACGTCCCGCCCGACGAGCGGGCGACCTGATACGAGTGGAACAGCGCGCGACTGGCGCTGGGCGTGATCGTGGCGGCGTCGTGATCCGACGCTCCGCCCGGGACGGGCAACCGTGCCTCGACGGCCTTGACGATGGTCCGCGGGTCGACGCCGATCTGCCGGATCGCCTGAGACACGGCCTCGTCCTCCACGATCATGCGCAGCACGTGCAGGGCATCGAGGTCGGTCTGGCCGCGTTCGAGCGCGAATCGTCCGGCGCGCTGCAGGATCTGCTGCGTGCGCGCGGTGAGGAACCGGCTGAGGTCGATCGAGCGGGCCTGCCGGGCCTGCTCACCGGCGAGATACCGGGCCAGGAACTCGTCGAACGAACCCGGGCCCGCGTCGTTGAAGTCGTTGGGCATGTCGCTTCCTCTCAAACTTGAGCGTCCTTCTATCAAGTTCAACGTCACATGATGACCCGTATTCCCGTCGTCCGTCAAACCCCGCGAATAGAATCACTGCATGTCCTCGGTGCTCTACGTGTGCGCTCGCCCCGAGCGGAGCGCGGCGGACGCCGAGCACCGCTCCTTCGCCCGCGATCTCGGCATCCGCGACCTCGACAGGATCGATCTGCTGCATGCCTCGCTGGAGACGGTGGAGTGGGAGCAGTACGACGGATTCGTCATCGGCGGCTCGCCGTTCAACGTCACGGATGCCGACAAGAGCGAGACCCAGCAGGCCGTGGAACACGACCTCGAGCGGATCGCCGCTCGCGCGCTCGACGACCACGCGACCGCACTGTTCACCTGCTACGGCATCGGCGTGGTCACCCGGATGCTCGGCGGCACGGTCACGATGCGGCATCCCGAGCGGGTGCAGGCGGCTCGCATCCGCATCACCGACGAGGGAGCCGACGACCCGCTGTTCGGACCGGGCGCCCCGGAGATGTCGGTGTTCACGGCCCACAAGGAATCCGCCGCCTCGACACCGCCCGGGGCGGTGCTGCTCGCGACCAACGACGCCTGCCCCGTGCAGGCATACCGGGTCGGCAGCCGCCTCTATGCGACGCAGTTCCACCCCGAGGCCTCACCGCAGGACTTCGCCGATCGGATGGCGGTGTACCGGGCATCCGGCTATTTCGACCCCCGCGAGTACGCCGTCACCGAGCGGATGGTGCTCTCGGCCGCCGTCGACGGCGCCGATCTGCTGAGCCGCTTCCCCGGCCTGCTCGCCGACTGAGGGCGCCCGCTTCAGCCGCGCAGCAGCGCGATCTTCTCGTCGAGGTATCCGGCCAGCGGCACGAGCGCGCCGCCGGGCGACCAGCGCACGCCCGGTTCACCGTCGAGCAGCGCAAGAGGGCCGGATGCTCCGCCCGCGTCGATCGCGGTCACATCCAGCGTCCGCCAGCCGAGGTGCACCACCTCGCCCTCCGCGAAGCCGCCGCGCCGCGCCTGCGCGCGCCGTTCGGCCCGCGCCCGCGCCGACTCCGCAGCGAACCCCCGGCGCACCTCCGCCGCGGCGCGCAGGATCTCACCGGTGGCGAGCACCGCGTCGTCGGTCAGCAGCAGCACGCCCAGATGCCACGCGGTTCCGGCCCGCACGATGCGGTCGGCGCGCCACCGGGACGTGCGCAGCAACCCCAGCCCTTCGCGCCGCGCGCCGGCGAGGCGCTCGCGGGCGGCGTCGAAGAGGGCACTGGTGGTCGTCACCCACCCAGGGTAACGATTCGCCCGGGCCGGGCCGATGCGGGCAGAATCGATGGACACCCCAGCTCAGGAGCATCCATGCCTCAGACCGACACCGCGCGCCTCCTCATCGCCTGCGACGACCAGCCCGGCATCGTCGCGGCCGTCGCCGGAGTGCTCGCATCGCACGGGGCGAACATCATCTCGCTCGACCAGCACTCCACCGACGAGGTGGGCGGTCGATTCTTCCAGCGCACCGTCATCCACCTCGACGGACTGGCCGACCGGCGTCCCGCTCTCGAGGCGTCGATCGCCGAGGTGGCCGACCGCTTCGGCATGGAGTGGTCACTGCACGACACCGCCACCCGCAAGCGGGTCGCGATCTTCGTGTCGAAGTACGACCACTGCCTGCTGGAACTGCTGTGGCGCACCCAGCGCGGAGAGCTGGACATCGAGGTCACCATGGTCCTCTCCAATCACCCCGATCTCGCCGAGTCGGTGCGCTCGTTCGGCGTGCCCTTCGTGCACGTGCCCCGCGGCACCGGCGACGACGCGAAGGCCGAGATGGAGCGGCAGCAGCTCGACCTGCTCAGGGGCGAGGTCGACCTGGTCGTGCTCGCGCGCTACATGCAGATCCTCACCGACGACTTCATCGAGCGCCTCGGCGTGCCGGTGATCAACATCCACCACTCGTTCCTGCCCGCCTTCATCGGGGCGAACCCGTACGCGCGCGCGAAGGATCGCGGCGTGAAGCTCATCGGCGCGACCGCGCACTACGCCACGGCGGACCTCGACGAGGGACCGATCATCGAGCAGGACGTCACCCGCGTCACGCACGCGGAGTCGGCGGCCGAGCTGCAGCGCCGCGGTGCCGACGTCGAGCGCTACGTGCTGGCGCGCGCGGTGAAGTGGCATGCCGAGGATCGCGTGATCGTGCACGGCCGCTCCACCGTCATCCTCTGATCGGCCCGGACGCGCCGCGGGTCGAACGCATCCGGTCTCACCTCCCGGTCGCGATTCGTCCGGGTAACCGACGGCATCCCACCTCCAAGTCGCGCGTCCCAGGTCGCGATTCGTCCCGGTAACCGACACCATCCGAGTTCCAAGTCGCGCCTCCCAGGTCGCGATTCGTCCCGGTATCCGACGCCATCCGAGCCCCAAGTCGCGATTCGTCCCGGTAACCGACCGCCAGAGCGGGACGAACTGCGACCTGGACGCAGGAACCCCCGCCTAAGCGGGACGAACTGCGACCTGCAGGCAGGAAGCCGGACGCATCCGGCCTCACCTCCCGGTCGCGATACCGGGTCGCGCCTCCAGGTCGCGATTCGTCCCGGTAACCGACGGCATCCGAGCTCCAAGTCGCGATTCGTCCCGGTAACCGACCGCCAGAGCGGGACGAACTGCGACCTGCAGGCAGGAACCCGGACGCACCCGGTCTCGCATCCGGTCTCGCATCCGGTCTCGCCTCCGGGTCGCGCCTCCAGGTCGCGATTCGTCCCGGTAACCGACGCCATCCGAGTTCCAAGTCGCGATTCGTCCCCGTATCCGACCGCCAGAGCGGGACGAACTGCGACCTGGACGCAGGAACCCCGGCCTAAGCGGGACGAATCGCGACCCGGACGGACCGCAGACCAGGACCGGCCGCAGGCCCGGGGGATCCCCGGGCAACCCTGCGAGAGGCGGTTCAGCGCGGCTCGGGCACCCCGGCGACGAGCTCGGCGAGCACGTCGGCCGCGGCATCCCACCTCGCCAGCGGCGCCGACTGGCCCAGCCACAGCGACTGCAGCTCCCCCATGCCCCGCTCGCCGGCGACCGCCCGGAAGCGGCCGGTGAGCCAATTCTGCGCGGGGAAGGGCGCGATCGCCGCGGATGCCTCGATCTCGGCGACCGCGCGATTGCGGGCGCCGCGGGCCAGGCGCCCGCTCATCGCCCGGGTGAGCACGCTGGCATCCGCCGCCGTGCTCCGGATCGCGGTCCGGTGCGCCGCGTTGGCGGCGGATTCGGCCGTCGCGAGGAACGACGTGCCCACCTGCACACCCGACGCGCCGAGGGCGAATGCCGCCGCCACACCCCGGCGATCGGCGATGCCTCCGGCGGCGATGACGGGCACGTCCACGGCATCCGCCACCTGCGGCAGCAGCGAGACGAGTCCGACGAGCGAATCCTCGGCCGGGCGCAGGAACGACACCCGATGTCCTGCGGCCTCGGCGCCGGTGGCGACGATCGCGTCGACCCCTCCGTCGGCGAGGGCGACGGCCTCGTCGACGGTGGTGGCGGTGCCGAGCACGCGGATGCCTCGGCGGTGCGCCTCGTCGACGACCGAGACCGGGGGAACGCCGAACACGACGCTGAGCACCGCGGGACCGGCATCCCAGATCGCGTCGAGCTGCTCCTGCACGGGCGGCAGGTAGCGCTCCGGCCGGGCGGGCGGCTCGATGCCGACCTCGTCGTAGAAGTCCTTCAGCGCCGCCGCGCGGTCGTCGTGCTCCGGACCGGGGACGACCTCGTCGCCGGTCGGCAGCCAGATGTTGACCGCGAACGGCGCGGACGTCGCCTCACGCACTGCGGCGACCGTCGATCGGATGCGGTCGCCGTCGTACCCGTACAGGCCGTACGAGCCGAGGCCGCCGCCCTCGCTCACCGCGGCCGTGAGCGCCACCGACGACAGTCCGCCGAACGGGGCGAGCACGACCGGATGCCGGATGCCGAGCAGGTCGCGAAGATCGTCCATGCTCCGAGGCTACGCCCGCGGCATCCGGCTGTTACGCGCAGTGCCCCCGAACAATCGCCGGTGTCAAGGCCCGTGCCCGCCTCGTCACGCGGGTCTATGGTCGACGCTTCCCCACCCATGGCCGGACAGGAGCCCATCATGATCCACCAGGCCCGCACGCCCCGGGCGACGCGAACGCGCCGCACGTTCGCAGGCATCGCCGCCGCGCTCACCACGATCGCACTGGCCTCGTGCGCCGTCGGCACCGGAGGTGCGACGAAGAGCGATGCGCATTACGACCCGGGGGCGGAGCTCACCGGAACACTCAGCGTCATGGGGTTCTCGGGCGTCGACGAGGTCGCCACGACGCGCGCCGACATGGCTCGCGAGGCTCTGGGCGACGTCGAGGTGAAACTGGCCGAGGGCGAACTGGACATGCAGCAGCTGCTCTCGGCCATCGCCGCGGGCGACCCGCCCGACCTCATCTACGCCGACCGAGACCAGATCGGCTCTCTCGCCGCGCGCGGCGCGATCATCCCGCTTGAGCCGTGCATCGACGGAGAGGGGATCCCGACCGGGGACTTCGACGAATCGGCACTGGCACAGGTCTCCCTGAACGACGAGATCTACGGCATCCCCGAGTTCAACTCCGTGCAGATCATCATGGCGAATCAGCAGCTGCTCGACGCGGCGGGCCTCACCGTCGCCGACGTGAACGGCTCCGATTGGGAGAAGGTCAGCGCAGCGAGCGAGAAGCTCATGAAGGAGAACGGGGGAAAGCTCGACGTCATCGGGTTCGACAGCAAACTGCCCGAGTTCCTGCCGCTGTGGGCGCGGGCGAACGGCGCCGACCTGATCTCGGCGGACGGCAGGACCGCGCAGCTCGACGACCCGAAGGTGATCGAGGCGCTGACCTGGGCCGCGTCGATCTACGACGATCAGGGCGGCTTCGACAAGGTGAAGGCCTACCGGGACTCGGCCGACTTCTTCGGCAAGGGCAACCAGTTCGCCACGAACGTGCTCGGTGCCATGCCGATGGAGCAGTGGTACGTGAACGTCCTGAACGACGTCTCCCCGGATGCCCCTCTCGTCTTCGACACCGTCCGCGACCGCGAGGGCGAGGCTCTGGCCTACGCATCGGGTTCGGCGTGGGCGATTCCGGCGGGCAGCGACGACCCCGAGGCGGCCTGCCGCTGGGCGCGCGTGATGACCTCCGTGGACGCCTGGAAGGCGGCGGCGGAGGCTCGGGTCGAGCTGCGCGACGCGGACGGGAAGCCGTTCACCGGCATCCTCACCGGGAACCGCAAGGCGGACGCCGAGGTGGAGACCATGCTCACGGACGGCGGCGAGCCGTGGGACACGGCGGTGAAGAAGGTCTACGAGGCGAACGAGCACACCTTCGCCCTGCCGGCGAATCCCGCTGATGCCGAGTTCACCGACGCCGTGCAGGATGCCGTCAACGCCGTGCTCAACGGCCAGAAGGATCCCGCGCAGGCGCTGGGCGAGGCGCAGGACAAGGCGCAGAAGGCTCTCGATGAGGGCTGGTCCAAGCTCGAGAAGAACGGATGAGCACCGCGACGGCCGCCCGCGAGCGCGAGCCCGGAGGGCGCACCCCGCGGCGCGCGCTCCGGGCGGGGCGACGCCGGCGCGGCGAGCGAGGAGAGCGCTTCGCCGCCTTCGCGTTCCTCTCACCCTGGTTGATCGGCTTCGCCGTCTTCACGGCCTGGCCGCTCATCTACAGCGCGTACCTGTCCCTCACCGACTACGACGTCATCAACGATCCCTCTTTCGTCGGGTTCGACAACTACGCGCAGTTGTTCGACGACCCGAAGGTGGGCCTCGCACTCGCCAACACCTTCGTGTTCACGGCGCTGCAGGTCCCGCTTCACGTGATCGTGTCGCTGCTGCTCGCGCTCCTGCTCAATCAGGCGGGGCGCGCCGCCGGCGTGTTCCGCACGACGTTCTTCCTCCCGAAGATGACCCCGCCGGTGGCCGTGGGCATCCTGTTCCTGCTGCTGTTCAACGGCCAGAACGGACTGATCAACGCGGTGCTCGGGCTCTTCGGTGTCACCGGCCCCTCGTGGACGACGGACCCGGCCTGGGTGAAGCCGGGTCTGGTGCTCATGAGCCTGTGGAGTGTGGGCGCGTCGGTGCTCATCCTGCTCGCCGCGCTGCAGAACGTGCCGCGGGAGCTGCAGGAGTCCGCGCGCATCGACGGGGCGGGTGCCGTGCGCACCACCTTCAGCGTGACCCTGCCCATGATCAGCCCCGCGGTCTTCTTCATCGTGGTGGTGAACACGATCGCGTGCCTGCAGACCTTCGACGAGGCGTACACCGCGTTCTTCGGGGCAGGCAACACGACGTACGGGAACGACGCGGCCCTGTTCTATGTCATCTACCTCTTCCAGCAGGCGTTCGAGTACCTGCACATGGGCTACGCCTCGGCGATGGCCTGGGTGCTCTTCGGGCTGATCATGGTCGTCACCGCGGTGCAGCTGATCGTCTCGCGCCGCCTCGTGCACTACGAAGGCGAGGCGAAGTCATGACGACGAGGATTCCGTCCGGCGCTCCCGACAGGCTCGATCCTGCGGATCGCGCGCTCGACACCCGCGCCGTGCTCACGGGCATCCCCCGGCATCGGCATCCCGGCCGCCGCACGGTCACCCGGCGCGTGCTGGTGGCGAGTGCGCTCACGCTGCTGTCGATCGTGTTCGTGTACCCGTTCGTGTGGCTCGTGAGCGCGTCGTTCAAACCGCGCGGGGAGGTGTTCGACAACCGGCTGATCCCCGAGACGTTCACCTGGGACAACTACGTCAACGTCTGGCAGGAGGCGCCTCTCGGCGTCTGGATGCTCAACACCCTGATCGTCACCGCGCTGGCGGCGGTGACGGTGACGATCAGCAGCGCCATGGTCGCCTGGGCGTTCTCGTACTACCGCTTCCGCGGTCGCGGCGCGCTCTTCGGACTGGTGCTGGCGACGATGATGCTGCCCGGGGCCGTCACGATGATCCCGACGTTCCTCATCTGGAACGGGCTGGGCATGGTGGGCACGCTCGTGCCGCTCTGGGCCCAGAATCTGTTCGGCAGCGCGTTCTACATCTTCCTTCTCCGGCAGTTCATGTTGTCGTTGCCGCGCGATCTCTTCGACGCGGCGCGGGTGGACGGCGCCGGTCACTGGCGGGTCTTCCGCAGCATCGCGTTGCCGCTGACCAAACCCGCCCTGGCGGTGACGGCGGTGTTCGAGGTGCAGGCGGTGTGGACCGACCTCATGCGGGCGCTGATCTACCTGCGCGATTCCTCGACCTTCACGATCCCTCGCGGCCTGAAGTCCCTGGTGGATGCGTTCGGGTTCGGCGGGGAGTGGCACTGGGAGACCATCGTCACCGCCAGCGTGATCTCCACGCTTCCGCTGATCGTGGTCTTCTTCCTCTTCCAGCGCCAGATCCTCGAGGGCGCCACGATGTCGGGGATGAAGGGCTGACAGGACGAAGTCCCGCCGCGCTTCCGGGTCCGCTGGGGGGAGGTCGGCGACGGGAAGCGCGGCGGGAGGGTGATTCCCGCGGTGGGCGGGAGCTCAGAGCGGCGGGAAGTGGCGGATGGGCGACGGGGCCCGGGAGCGGTCGGATGCCATGGCGAGGGCCTCATCGAGAGCGCTCAGCAGCTGAGCGAAGTCGTGGAAGCGGGTCCGGCGCGGGCAGGGCCGGCGCAACCAGAGCACGTCCAGGCTTCCCGTGCTGTTGCGCTCGACGTAGGCGATCAGGCAGTCGGCGTCGCCCTGACGGCGCGCCCGATCGCAGATGCGCCAGTTGTCACGGCCCAGCGGGGTGAGCTCCCAGTCGCCGTGCGGAGCCGGGGTACTCGGGGGGTCGGAGAGCGTGATACTCATAGCGGCTTGCCTCCTGTCACGGCGACGACGCTGCCCGAGCTGTACGAGGACTCCGCCGACGCGAGGTAGACGTACGCGCCGGCGAGTTCGGCCGGCTGCCCGGCCCGGCCGAGCGGGGTGTCGGACCCGAAGTTCTCGACTTTCTTCTCGTCCCAGCCGGTGGCGGGGATCAGGGGCGTCCAGATCGGGCCGGGCGCGACCGCGTTGACACGGATGCCGCGCTCGCCGGCCTCGGTGGCGAGCGCCTTCACGAACGCGACCTGCGCCGCCTTGGTCATGGCGTAGTCGATGAGCCCGGGCGAGGGGTTGTACGCCTGGATGGAGGCGGTCACGATGATGCTCGCGCCCGCCTCCAGGTCGGGGTAGGCGGCGCGGGCGGTGAAGATCGTGCCGCAGAGATTGGTGTCGAACACCCGGCGCATGTCCTCGGTGCGCAGCGACTCGAAGCCGTCGACGTCGTGCTGGTAGCCGGCGTTGAGCACGAGCACGTCGAGACCGCCGAGGTGCTCGCGCGCCCGGCGTACGGCCTCGGTCGCGAAGGCCTCGTCCTGCAGGTCGCCGGGGATGCTGAGGCCGGTGCGCCCCGCGTCCTCGATGTGACGGAGGGTGGTGTCGGCGTCCTCCTGCTCCTCGGGCATGTGCACGATCGCGACGTCGGCGCCTTCTCTCGCGAAGGCGATGGCGACCGCGCGGCCGATGCCGGAGTCGCCTCCGGTGATGAGGGCGCGGCGCCCGCTCAGGCGGTCGTGGCCGACGTACGACTCCTCGCCGTGATCGGGTTCCGGGTGCGTGCGCTCGGTGTGGCCGGGCTGATCCTGCTGCTGGGGAGGGAACTGCTCGTCGTGGTGCTCGTGACGGGGATCGGGCGTGCTGTCGGTCATCTTCGCGCCTCTCTTCACATATCAGGAAACCGTTCTGCACAGCTTCACCCGCGCGTCGCGCGCGGACCAGGGGGTTGACAGTACGAGAGCCGGAAGGCACGCGTGCGGGCGAGGAGTCGCTAGCTCGGTCGAGTCGCGCTGTCAACGCCCGTGCATCCGGCACGCACTCCCCCGCACGCTGGGATGCCACGAGAGGAGAGGTCATGAGCGAATCGATGGATGCCGCCGGAAACACGCCGGAGATGGATGCCGCCATCGCGGGCCGACCGGACCTGCAGCCGGACACGCAGGGCGACGTCCCTCTGGACGCGGAGCTCGGCGAAGACGGTCAGGGAGACCTGGCCGAGGGGGACGAGCGCCAGCATTCCGGGGACGCGCCCGACGATCTTCGCACCGAGGCCCCGTCCGGCCCGGTCGAGGAGAGCGGAGCCGGGGCCTCGTGAGCGGCATCGGCGATCAGGGCATGATGCCCGAGCACGTGCAGTCGCAGCATCCGGACGATGACACGGTCGACGAGCGCGTCGCCGCAGCCGGCTCGGGCGACCGAGTCGACGGCGACGCCGAGGTCGAGGCCGAGCAGACCGAGGTCGATGAAGCGCTCGCCGGCATCTCGGACGACGAACGCGCGGACGCCGCCCGGATGGCCCGCAGAATTGCTCAGGAGCCCGGGATCGACACCCGCAGCCAGCGGAACCCGTAGCCGTCGAGCTGCTGTTCGGTGTGCTCGTCCTGCGGGGCGCTGCCCCGGTGCTCCAGCAGCACCGTGGCGGTGGCGCCGTCGGGCAGAGCGCTCAATCTCACGGTCGCCGGCTCCGGCGAGAAGTTGTGCAGGGCGATGAAGGCGGTCCCGTCGAACACGGCCTGGTGCACGAGGACGCGCGGTTCTCCACCATCCAGCACTTCGAGATCCCCCCAGGCGATCTCGGGCGTCGAGCGGTACCGCGCGATGAGGGTCGCGATGAACGACCACAGCGAGTCCGGATCGCGCCGCTGGTCGTGCACGTTCACGTGGACCGGCGCGTAGCCCCCGTCGGGGGGCCGGTGCGATGAGCGCCGCGCTGTGCTGAACCCGCCCGCGCGCCCCGCATCCCACTGCATCGGACCGCGCACGGCGTTGCGTCCGAGGTCGCCGTCGAGCTCCCCCATGCCGATCTCCTCGCCGTGGAACAGCATGGGAGCGCCGGGCAGGGAGAACAGCAGACTGTAGGCGAGCCGCAGGCGGCGCGGGTCGGCGTCGAGCATCGGCGCGAGCCTGCGCACGATGCCGCGGCCATACACGCGCTGATGCTCCTCGGGGGCGAACGCCGTGAACACCTCCTCCCGCTCCTTCTCGCTCAGCATCTCCAGCGACAACTCGTCGTGGTTGCGCAGGAACATCGACCAGCCCTGGCGTCGATCGACGCCAGGGCGGGCCTTCAGCACTCGCGCGAGAGGCGCGGCCTGCTGCCTGGCGAGGGCGAGGAACACCGTCTGCGCGGTGAGGAAGTCGAACTGCAGATCGAGTTCCGTGCCCTCCGCGCCGAAGTAGCCGAGCTGCTCGTCGTGCGGCAGGCCCACCTCGCCGAGGAGCAGCGCCGAGCCCTGACGACGACCCACGAAGCGATGCAGCTCCCGCAGGAACGAGTGCGGATCGTGCGTGTCGGCGACGCCCTCGCGCGTGACGAGGAAGGGGACGGCGTCGACGCGGAAGCCGTCCACGCCCAGGCCCAGCCAGAACCCGACGATCCGGGCGATCTCGGCGCGCACCTCGGGGTTGCCGAGGTTCAGGTCCGGCTGATGGCTGTAGAAGCTGTGCTGGAAGTACTGATCGGTGCGCTCGTCGAACTCCCACACGCTGGACTCCTCGCCGGGGAAGACCACCTTCTGCTGCTTCTTCGGCGGCTCGTCACGCCAGACGTAGTAGTCGCGGTGCTGTGAGTTCCGCGAGCGCCGCGCCGACACGAACCACGGATGCCGGTCGGAGGTGTGGTTCACGACGAGGTCCATCACGACCCGGATGCCTCGGTCGTGCGCGATCCGGATCATCTCGGTGACGCGCCCGAGATCACCCAGACGGGGATCGACGCCGTAGAAGTCGGAGATGTCGTAGCCGTCGTCGCGGTCGGGCGTGGGCTGGAACGGCATGAGCCAGATGCAGGTCACCCCGAGCGCGGCGAGATCGTCGATGCGCGCCGACAGCCCGGCGAAGTCTCCGTACCCGTCACCGTCGGAGTCCTGGAACGTCTCGACGTCCAGGCAGTAGATGACGGCCGTGCGCCACCACAGGTCGCTCGTGTCCGCAGGGTTCACGCCCTGTTCCTCAGCTCGGGCAGCAGCTCGGTCTCGCATCGGGCCAGGAATCCGTCCTGATCCCGCCCGACCTGGTGCAGGAACACGCCGTCGAACCCGGCTGCCGCCTGAGCGATGCGTTCGGCCACCTCGCCCGCGTCCGACCCGATGACGACGGCGGACCGCAGCCGCTCCGGCGTCGGATCGGCGTGCCGCTCGAAGTCCTCGGGCTGATCCAGCTCCCACATCAGCTCGGCGGGCACCGTCGACTGGGCCCACTGCTCACGCGCCTGCCGGAGCGCCTCTTCCTCGGAACGCTCCAGGCTGATGTGGATCTGCAGCAGCGCCGGGCCGTCGCCCCCAGCGTCCCGGTAGGCGCGCAAAGTCTCCTGCGTGCCGCCGGGGTCGGCGCCGACCGTCACCAGACCATCCGCCCACTCCGCGACCATGGTCGAGGTGTGCCGGCTGATGGCGGCCGCCCGCAGCGGCGGTGGCACGCGCGGCAGGCTCCAGAGGCGGGCCTCGTCGACGCGCACCGGTGCCGAGGCGCTCACCCGCTCGCCCGCGAGCAACCGCCTCATCACGTCGGCGCAGGCGACCAGCCTCGCATCGCGCTCGCCCTTGCTCGGCCATGCGTCGCCCGTGACGTGCTCGTTGAGCGCCTCTCCGCTGCCGAGCGCCGCCCACGTGCGCCCGGGGAACATCTCCTCGAGTGTGGCGAGCGCCTGCGCGAGCACTACGGGGTGGTAGCGCTGGCCGGGTGCGGTGACCAGGCCGATCGGAAACGACGTCCGTGCGAGGGCCGCACCCAGCCATGCCCAGGCGAATCCCGACTCGCCCTGCGCGGTGAGCCAGGGAGCCAGGTGGTCCGAGCACATCGCCTCGTCGAACCCGGCGCGCTCCGCGCGCACGATGTGGCCGAGCAGCCTGCTCGGCGGCTGCTGCTCGTGGGAGGCGTGGAATCCGATCCGCATCACACCACCTGCGTCAGAGCAGGAAGTCCGGATCCTGGCCCTCGACCGTCTCCCGGTCGTTCCGACCGCCCTCGATGTTCTCCTTGAACCGCTTGAGGTCGGACTCGACAGCGCCCTGGTCCAGGTGAAGGACCGCGCCCGCCTTCTCGACGAACGACTTCGGCGCCCAGCCGAACTCGACGGCGACCCGGGTGCGCTCGGCGTCGATCGGCACGAAGCGCACGGTGCCCGCGTGCATCTCCTCGGCGATGCTCGCCCACGAGATCCGCTCGTTCGGCACCATCTCCGTGACCCGGGCGTCGAACTCCCGGCGCACGCCGGCGACGCGCACGACCCAGTGGGTGACGTCCTCGCCGGTTCGCGTGACCTCTTCGACCATCGACATGAACGACGGCAGCTGCTCCAGCTTCGCCCACTGATCGTAGACGCGGCGCACGGGCGCCTCGACCTCGATCTGCGCGGTGACCTTCTCCATATGCTCGTTCCTCTCGTCGGGTGCCCGACGTTACGAGGGTGAGCAGACGATCGCGCGGGGGTTGACGTCCCGAGCGCGACGTCTTAAGCGCGCGGAAGCGCGGCGCGCGGAAGCGCGGCGCGCGTCAGGCGCCGTTGCCCTGGGTCTCGGGCTCGATCGGCTGGTCCTCCGGCGGCTCGGGGACCAGGTGCAGACCGCTCGGGGTGTTCGCGGTGAACGCCAGTGCCTCGATCCAGGCGCGGTTCACGGCGGGCTGACGGGAGCCGAAGTACTTGAAGACCAGCGAGCTGCCGGCGTGCACCCAGACGGTGGTGCGGCCGCCACCGACGCTCGGGTCCTCGCGCCAGCTGAACGGGAAGGGCTCGCCGCGGCGCAGCTTGGCGGTGATGACGAGCTGAAGGTGCGTGAGAGCGCGGTCCTCGATCTCGGTCTTGATCGAGCTGTCGTAGATGAACTTGCCCATGGAAGGCCAACCTTCTCGTCGTCACCGGAGCGGTGAATGAATGGTCTCCCCATCCCCCACCCGCTACTTTAGTCCCATGGGCCAGCTCTACTACGGCAACAACCCCGACCCGATCGTCATCGAGGACCGTGCTCTCGCGCACCTGAAGGTGGTGGTGGCGACCAAGCTGCGCCGCAACGAGAGCTTCACGCTGTCGTGGCGTCACCAGGGCGAGGACGAGCCGGGCCGCACGACCATCTGGCTGCACCCGTCGATTCCGCTGCGCTTCGTGTTCGCGGAACCGGAGGCCCCGGAGCTGAGCGCCGAGTGGATCACGGCGATGGCGCAGTCTGCGAACTCCAGCGGCGGCATCATGCTGCTCGACGAGCACGTGGACGGCGTCTGACCCCGCTCACTCCGACGACTCCGACGAGACCACGTGCGGGGCGCCGACCGGCTTGGACTCCGCCGAGGAGCGCTGGCGCAGGAAGATCGAGAAGGCGACCATCGTTCCGACCGCCAGGAACTCGCTCTGCCAGTTCTGCAGGGTGCGGTCCCAGAACTCGGGTGAGAGCACGTACTCGCCCCAGCTCATCGGGGCGACACCGTGCTCGGCGTTCTCCTGGTTCATCACGACGGTGCCGCTGAGCGACTGCATCAGCCACGAGAGCACGAAGATCGCGCCCATCACGAGCACGAGCGAGTTCTCGTAGACGAGCCGCCGCCAGCCGCCCACCTTCGCCCAGGTGGGCGAATCGGCTGACGCGTAGGCACCGACCTGCTGGTCCTCGTCGCTGGAGGCACCCTCGTCGTCCGGCTGCTTGGATTCGGGCGATCCGCGCTGCACGAGCCACACGGTCGCGGCGATGAACAGCAGGAACTGCAGGAACTCCGACTGCCAGTTCTCGGCCACGTCCACGACGAAGTCACTCGAGAACACGAAGGCGAGATAGCTCTGCTCCGGCATGCCGTGCTGCGCCAGATCCTCGTTGGTACGCAGGTACCCGGCCAGGGACTGCCCTGCCAGGGCGAGCACGAACAGCGTGAAGAAGAACAGGCTCAGGGCATTGTCGCGCAGCGTGCGGCGCATCGATCTCACCTTCCGCTCACCAGGACGGCGGCCATCGCCAGGAACCCGGCGATCACCGTGCCCATCCACATCCAGAACACGGTCAGGGCCCCGTTCGGTCGCTGCTGCATGCTCGCTCCTCTGCTCGTCCGTCTCTCGGATGCTCGTCTGCACCGGCCGAAGCAGGAAGGGCCTTGACGGCGACGGCGCGCACTGTCAACCCCATTAGGGGCGACCCGCGAGCGCGGCTAGCGTCGTGGCCAGATGATCCGGAGCATGACGAGGAGAGGAGCGGGACCATGACCCTGACGCGGGACATCATGACCGAGGGGGCCCAGTGCGTCGGCGAGAACGACGCACTCACGATCGCCGCCGAGCTGATGCGGGATCTCGACGTGGGAGCGCTGCCGATCTGCGGTGAGGACGGGCGGCTGAAGGGCATGCTCACGGACCGCGACATCGTCGTGAAGGGCATCGCCGCCGGTCACGACCCCGACACGACCAACGCGGGCCGGTTCGCCACCGGCGTCCCGCTGACCGTGCAGGCGGGCGATGACATCGAGAGCGTGCTGAACCTGATGCGCGCCCACCAGGTGCGCCGCGTGCCGGTGATCGAGGAGCACCGGCTGGTGGGCATCGTCAGCCAGGCCGACATTGCCCGTCGGCTCGAACCGGGCACGACCGGTGAGACCGTGGAGCGCATCTCACGAGAGGGGAAATGATGGACGATCGCAGCAAGGACGACGACGCCGTGACCACGCACGCGAGCTGGGGTGCGGGCAATCCGCATCTGCGGATCTCGCGCGACGGCGAGGATCGGTCCGTCCTCGAGCTGACCATGGACGAGGCGACGCTCGGATCCGCGGCGGGCGGCACCGTCGTGCTGGCGGGAACCGAGCCGGTGCACGCGTCCATCGTGCACGACGACCGGGATGAGTACGTGCTGACCATGCACGGCCCGGGCGAGATGAACGCCAGCAGCGAGCCGGATCACGATGGTGTGCGCACGGAGATCCTGCGCACCGGCTCCCGCTTCACTCTCGGCGACTGGACGCTCGTGTTCGGCCGAGAGGAGTACGCCGACCACGGCAGGCCGTTCGGCGGCCGGGAGGGCGGCGAGCTCTCCGATCAGCCGCCGCAGCCGCAGCGCCCCGACTATGCTGCCGAGCGCGCGGGCCAGGACGGCGACGATCGCGGCCAAGAGGTCAAGGACGGCTGAGCGCAGTCGGCGCGGCGGCGCGCTTCGGCGGCCGCCGCGCTCGGCTCAGTCCACCTGCTCCCGCTGCGTGCGGATGAACTGCAGGTCGGTGTCGCTGAGCTGCTCGTCCCGCGGCATCCGGGTTCCGGCGATGCGCTCCACCTCTTCGCGCACGCGATCGGGGATCAGCGCCCCCTCCATCTCCTCCAGGGCTTGCTTCGCATCAGCCGACAGCTTCGGCCACCAGGTGTGGATCTCGGGCTCGGTCATCTCGGGCTCCTCTCAGGCGTCGGAAGGACCGATGCTGTCATGGTCACCTGCCCGCACCGAGGGGCTTGACAGCCGCCGCTGCAGGATCGTGGCCTAGACTCCTTCGCAGAAAGGGGACGCCATGATCGACGCGATCGGCTCGCTGCTGCAGCTGCTGCTCGCGGCACTCGGCGCCGTCCCTCTCCCCGCCGGTCTGTCCGCGGGCGGCGCACTCGGCATGGCGGCGCTCTTCGTCGCCGTCGCGGTGATCGCCATCGCCCTCAGCGCGGTGACGCCGATTCCGGGCCTGCGCTCGGCGCCGCACCCGCGGCGCGCCATAGATCCGTCCACGCTGCTCGCGCAGAGCGATCCGGATGCCGATGGGCATCCGCGTCCGCGAGCCCCGGGAGTCGCTCCCGCCGTGTGACCCGTCCACTCGCGATCGGGGAACGCGGCTTCGCCGACCCCTTCCCTCTCGCGAACGGACGAACCCATGGACATCTTCGCCTTCCCCCCGCTCACCCTTCTCCTCGACGGCGCCTACAACGCCCTGCACTGGCTCGCCGGACTGCTGGAGCCGGTCGCCGACGGCGCATCCGCCGCCCTGGCCGTGGCGCTCGTCACTCTCCTGGTGCGCACCTTCCTCATCCCCGTCGGGGTCTCGCAGGCCAAGGCCGAGCAGATGCGCGCGCGCCTGGCGCCGAAGATGCGCGAGCTGCAGAAGCGCCACGCCAAGGATCCCGAACGCCTGCAACGCGAGACCATGGCCCTGTACCGCGATGAGCAGGCCTCTCCCCTGGCGGGCTGTCTGCCGCTGCTGGTGCAGGCGGCGGTCGTCGGCATCCTGTACACGCTGTTCCTGCGCCCCGAGATCGCCGGGCATCCGAACGAGCTGCTCACCCACGACCTGTTCGGCGCTCCTCTGGGCACTCCGCTGCTGAGCGCGGCCGGCGGCGGGATCGACCTGGCGACGGGCGTCGTGTGGGCGGTGGTGCTGCTGCTCATCGTGATCGTGGCGGACATCACCCGCCGGGTGTTCCGCCCGCAGGTGCCCGCCGAGGGACCGCTTGCCGCGCCCGGGATGCTCGGCATGATGAACGCCTTGCACTATCTGACAGCGGTGTTCGCCGTGTTCGTCCCGCTCGCCGCTGCACTGTACCTCGTCGTCACGGTGTCGTGGACGCTCGTGCAGCGGGCCCTGCTGCGCCGGCGCTACCCGCTGCCGTCCTGACCCGGCTCCGTCACAGCCCCGCGGTCAGCGCATCGCGACGGCGACGCGCAAATGCGCGTCGGGACCGGATGCCGCGGCGAGGGCACGATCGAGCGCCGACAGCGGATGCACAGGGCTGACCACCTCGGCGAAAGGATGGGCGCGGCCGGGCCCGGCGAGGAAGGACACCGCCGCCGCCAGGTCGTGCCCGGTGCAGCCGTGCACCCCGATCACCGTGACGAGGCGGCGCACGAGCGACTCGGTCTCGAGAGGGACGGGTTCGGCGGCAGGAGCCGTTTCCGTCAGCACCACCGTGCCGCCCACGGTGACGCCGTCGATCGCCTGCTTCACCGCGTGCCCCGACGCCTCGATGACGATGTCGGGCTCGGCCGGAGCATTCGCTTCCGCACCGAAGCGCACGGCCAGCGCGCGACGTGCGGGGTCCGGGTCGATGACGTCCACGACGGCCCCGCGCGAGTGCGCGATCGCGGCGGCGCTGAGGCCGAGAAGTCCCGCGCCGTGCACGCGCACCCGGGCTCCGTGCAGGTCCCCGCCGCGCGCCCCGGCCTCGACGGCGGCCCAGGCCGTCGCCGTGGCGCACGAGGCCGGGGCGAGCACCGCCGCGGGGAGGTGCTCGGGCGCGCGCACGATGGCCGTGCCCCGCCGCAGGTGCGCGTGGCTGGCGAATCCGCCGGCGAGCTCACGGTGGGAAGTGATGCGCTCGTTCCCGTACTCACCGAGATGACGGCACTTCTGCGTGAGCCCCGCTCGGCAGCGGTCGCAGTCCCCGCAGGAGACCGCGACCGACCAGACCACCCGGTCGCCTACGCGCAGGGGCGTCCCGTCGGCCGCATCCGCTCCGGCCGATCCGAGCGCGATGATCCTCCCGACGCTCTCGTGGCCCAGCACGAGCGGCACCTCGGCCGGCCGGAGTCCCTGCACCGTGACCAGATCGGATCCGCAGATCGTCGACAGCTCGATCGAGACGAGCACGTCGTCCGCGGCGAGGGCGACGCCCGGGACGGCGATCTCCTCCTGTGCCAACCCCGCACCGACGAAGGCCATCGCGATCGCAGCGGGGCGCAGCACGACGTCGTCGCGCCGCCCCGGGTCGTGCCCGGCGGACGGCCTGCGGGACAGCGCCGGTGCCGTCTCCAGGGTGACCTTCATCGTCACGGCCTTTCGCTGTTCTCGGGGGGTGTCCGACACAAACTCTGACAGCCCGTCGCCGACCGCAGCGCGTGGCGCAGCAGAGTTCAGCGCCCGTTCACCGAGGGTTCGATCGGGGCTCGGCCCGGACAGGCCACAGCGCGTGCCGCGCGTACGTGTGCCGGGCGCTGCATGCCCGATGCGTGGCGCGGGCGCCCGACGGGCACGCCGTAACATCGAAGGCATGCCCGCCCGTTCCGCCGCACTCGCCCATGCCCACGATCTCGCAGATCTCGTCGCCGCGTCGCCGTCGAGCTACCACGCGGCCGAGGAGGTCGCACGGCGGCTGCAGGAGGCCGGGTTCACCCGCCTCGACGAGACGGACGCGTGGCCCGGGCAGCCGGGCGGCCGCTTCGTCGTGGTCCGCGACGGCGCGGCGATCGCCTGGGCCGTACCCGCCGGCGCCACGGCGACGACGCCGGTTCATGTGCTCGGAGCTCACACCGACTCTCCCGGATTCAAGCTCAAGCCCCGGCCGACCACCGGCTCGCGCGGCTGGCTGCAGGCGGCGGTGGAGGTCTACGGCGGCCCGCTGCTCAACTCGTGGCTCGATCGCGAGCTGCGTCTGGCCGGGCGGCTCGCGCTGAGCGACGGTCGTGTCGTGCTCGCTGCGACGGGGCCTCTGCTGCGTCTGCCTCAGCTGGCCATCCACCTCGACCGCGCCGCGAACGACGGCCTCGCGCTCGACAGGCAGACCGGCACGCAGCCGGTGTGGGGCCTGGGTGACGCGGAATCCGCCGACATCCTCGGCGAGCTCGCAGCGACCGCCGGCGTCGACGCGGCGGAGATCCGCGGATACGATGCCGTCGTCGCCGATGCCGCGCGCGGAGTCGTCTTCGGCAAGGACGACGCGTTCTTCGCCTCGGGTCGCCTGGACGACCTGGCCTCGGTGCACGCCGGGGTCGTCGCGCTGATCGAAGCCGCCGACGCCGTCGACGGCATCATCCCGATGCTCGCCGCATTCGATCATGAAGAGCTGGGATCCGCGTCGCGGTCGGGCGCGGCGGGCCCCTTCCTCGAGGACGTGCTGGTGCGCCTGTACGCGTCGCTGGGTGCGGATGCCGCCCAGCAGCGTCGCGCTCTGGCAGCCTCCTGGCACCTCTCGAGCGACGTCGGTCACTCGGTGCACCCGAACTACGCGCACAAGCACGACCCCGTCGTGCAGCCGGTGCTCGGCTCCGGCCCGATCCTCAAGATCAACGCGAACCAGCGCTACGCGACGGATGCCGTGGGCGCGGCGGCCTGGGCGGACTGGTGCGAGAGCGCCGGCGTGGCCTCGCAGGAGTTCGTGTCCAACAACGCGGTGCCGTGCGGATCGACCATCGGGCCGATCACGGCCACGCGCCTCGGCATCCGCACGGTCGATGTCGGCATCCCGATCCTCTCGATGCACTCGGCGCGCGAGCTCGCCGGTGTGAGCGACCTGTACGACCTCTCCCGCGTGGCCCGCGCGTTCTTCGCCGGCTGAGCGCTGCGGCACCGCATAGACCTTCCCCGGAACCTGGAGCATCATGACCGACGTCCTCCCTGCACCTGACCCGAGGGCCCGCTATCGGATCGAACCGACGGTGCTCCAGGCGCTGCGCAGCCCGCGGCTGCTGACACGCGAGGTGCTGGCGGGCCTGGTGGTCGCGCTCGCTCTCATCCCCGAGGCGATCGCGTTCTCGTTGATCGCGGGGGTCGACCCGCGGGTCGGCCTGTTCTCGGCGTTCGTCATGGCGGTGTCGATCGCGTTCCTCGGCGGCAGGCCGGCGATGATCACGGCCGCGACCGGCGCCGTCGCGCTGGTCATCGCTCCGGTCGTGCGCGAGCACGGGATGGACTACCTCATCGCCACGGTGATGCTGGGCGGGCTCATCCAGATCGTGCTCGCCCTGCTCGGCGTCGCGAAGCTGATGCGCTTCATCCCCCGCTCGGTCATGGTCGGGTTCGTCAACGCCCTCGCGATCCTGATCTTCATCGCGCAGCTGCCCCAGCTGTTCGACGTGCCCTGGCTGGTCTACCCGCTGGTGGCCGCAGGGCTGGTGATCATGTTCCTCGTGCCGAAGATGACCAAGGCGGTGCCCGCACCGCTCGTGGCCATCGTGCTGCTGACCGCCGTCGTCGTGGTGTTCGGCTGGAGCGTGCCGACCGTGGGCGACCAGGGCGAGCTGCCGCAGAGTCTCCCCGAACTCTTCATCCCGCAGGTGCCCCTCACTCTCGAGACCCTCGGGATCATCGCACCGTTCTCGCTGGCGATGGCCGTGGTCGGCCTGCTGGAGTCGCTGATGACGGCGAAGCTGGTCGACGACATCACGGACACCCACTCGAGGAAGACGCGCGAGGCGCTCGGGCAGGGCGCGGCGAACGTGCTCTCCGGCGCGTTCGGCGGCATGGGTGGCTGCGCGATGATCGGCCAGACCATGATCAACGTGAAGGCGTCCGGTGCGCGCACCCGCATCTCGACCTTCCTCGCCGGCGCCTTCCTGCTGGTGCTCGTGCTGGTGCTCGACGACGTCGTCGCGGTGATCCCGATGGCGGCGCTGGTGGCCGTGATGTTCCTCGTCTCGTTCGCGACCTTCGACTGGCACAGCATCCGCCCCGCCACCCTGCGCCGGATGCCCAAGAGCGAGACCGCCGTCATGCTCATCACCGTCATCGCCACTGTCTGGACGCACAACCTCGCGATCGGCGTGGTTCTCGGCGTCCTCGCCGCGATGGTGCTGTTCGCGCGACGGGTCGCGCACTTCACCAGCGTCACGCGCCGCATCGACGCCGATGCCGAGGCGTCCACCGCGCACTACACGGTGGACGGAGAGCTGTTCTTCGCCTCCAGCAACGACCTCACCACGCAGTTCGAGTACAGCCGCGACCCGGAGCGCATCGTCATCGACATGTCCCGATCCCACATCTGGGACGCCTCCACGGTCGCGGCGCTCGACGCGATCGTCACCAAGTACGAGCAGCGCGGCAAGACGGTGGCGCTGCGCGGCATGAACGAGGCCACCAGCCGGTTCCACGAAAGGCTCACCGGGGGTCTCGGCGGGGAGCACTGACGCCGGCGCGGATCAGATCAGCTCGCGAACCAGCGCCTCGACGCGTGCGCGGATCTCGTCACGGATGGGGCGCACGGCCCCGATGCCCTGCCCGGCCGGATCGTCGAGCTTCCAGTCCTCGTACCGCTTGCCGGGGAAGAACGGGCAGGCGTCGCCGCATCCCATCGTGATGACGACGTCCGAGGCCTGCACAGCCTCGATCGTCAGCACCTTCGGCTGCTCGGCCGTGATGTCGATGCCGAGCTCGCTCATGGCCTCCACGGCGACGGGATTGATCTGCTCCGCCGGCAGAGACCCCGCCGAGCGCACCTCGACGCGATCGCCGGCGATGTCGCGCAGGAACCCCGCGGCCATCTGCGAGCGGCCGGCGTTGTGCACGCAGACGAAGAGCACGGAGGGCGGGGATGGGGTCATGGCTCCAGTCTGGTCCACGGCGCCTGCCGAGGACTGACATTTCATACTGGTGACGCCCGACACGATACTGATATCGTCGGGGCATGGCCAGCGACGCGAACGAGCGCAGACTCGAAGAGGGCATCGTCACCGATCTGAAGGATCGGATGACGTACGGCTCGTATCTCGACCTGGACCGGCTGCTGGGTGCACAGCATCCGGTCTCACAGCCGCAGCACCACGACGAGATGCTGTTCATCATCCAGCATCAGACCACCGAGCTGTGGCTCAAGCTGGTCCTGCACGAGCTCGGCACCGCCCGCGACCGCCTCGCCGACGACGACCTGCGCTCCGCCCTCAAGCACATCGCGCGCGTCAAGCACATCCAGGAGGTCCTGACTCAGCAGTGGTCGGTGCTGGCCACGCTCACCCCCACCGAGTACGCCGAGTTCCGCGGCGACCTCGGCAACTCGTCGGGCTTCCAGTCGGTGCAGTACCGGGGTGTGGAGTTCGCCCTCGGCAACAAGAACGAGCGGATGCTGAGCGTCTTCCGCGACCACCCCGAGAACCTGGCGCTGCTGACCGCCGAGTGGGAGCGCCCCACGCTGTACGACGAGTTCCTGCGCCTGGCCGCGCGGCGGGGTCTGCCCATCCCCTCCGAGATCCTCCGTCGGGACGTGCGTCAGCCCTACCGCGAGCATCCGGAACTGGTCGCCGCGATCCGTGAGATCTACGAGAACCCGCACGAGCACTGGGACCTGTACGAGGCGTGCGAGGAGCTCGTCGACGTCGAGGACAACTTCCAGTTCTGGCGCTTCCGCCACCTGCGCACCGTGACCCGCACCATCGGCATGAAGGTCGGCACGGGCGGCTCGAGCGGTGTCGGGTTCCTGCAGCGGGCGCTGGATCTGACGTTCTTCCCGGAGCTGTACAGCGTGCGCACCGAGATCGGACGCTGAATGAGAGCGGTCCGGTTCTTCGACGGGGAGAGGCTGCGCGAGGGTACCCTCGTGCGGAGCGACGGGGGCGTGCGCCTGCTCGACGATCCCGCCGAGCCCGGCACCGCCCGCCTGGACGGCATCGTGACGGGCCGCTTCACCGACCACCACGTGCACCTGCAGCTGGTCGATCACACCCTGCTGGCCGGATCGCGGCTCGCGCGGGTGGTCGACCTGGGGGCGACCCCGGAGTGGGTGGCGGCTCTCGCGCATCACGACCCCGGAGACCCGTCGCCCGTCGCCGTCGAGTACGCCGGCGCGTTCCTCACCGCGCCCGGTGGCTACCCCTCGGATCGCGCATGGGCTCCCGAAGGGTCCGTCCGCGAGATCCCGGATGCCGCGGCGGCGACGCGCGCTGTGGATGAGCTCGCCGCGGGCGGGGCATCCGTGATCAAGGTCGTCGCGCACGGTGACGGCCCCGTGCTCGACGACGAGACGTTCTGCGCGGCCGTCCGCGCCGCCGCCGCTCACGACCTGCCCGTCGTCGCCCACGCGGAGGGTCGCGGGCAAGCGCAGCGCGCCGGGCGACTGGGCGCGCAGGCTCTCGCGCACGCCCCGTTCAGCGAGCGGCTGACCGGGGACGAGATCGCCGAGCAGGCGGCATCCGTCGCGTGGGTGTCGACGCTCGCGGTTCATGACGACGCACATAGCGCGATCGCGATCGACAACGTCCGCCGCTTCAGCGCCGCCGGAGGCACCGTGCTCTACGGCACCGACATGGGCAACGGCGACACCCCCGTCGATCTGCGCGAGAGCGAGATCGCGGCGCTGAACGAGGCCGGAGTGCGGGGCATCCGCCTGCTGACCGCCCTGGCGCCGTCGTCGCCCCTGGTTCCGGGTGTCTCGCTGCTCTTCCTTCCCGCGGGCGACCCCCAGCTCGCACGCCCCCTCACGACCATCGATCCGGAGGACTGACATGACCGAATCGCTCGAGGACGAGCACCGCCGCCTCGCGGGGATCAGCTCACCCGACCTGCTCAGCGAGGCGCGCCGGCTGGATGCGGCCGACCCTCTCGCGCACCACGTGCACGCCTTCGCCGATGCCCCGGGGGTCTCGGCCTACCTGGACGGCAACTCGCTGGGACGACCGCTGCGGGATCTGCCCGAGAAGGCCGCTGCGTTCATCCGCGACGACTGGGGCACGCGCCTGATCCGCTCGTGGGACGAGCAGTGGATGGAGCTGCCGATGGTGCTGGGCGATCGCGTCGCCGAGGTCGCCCTGGGCGCCGCCGCCGGTCAGACGGTCGTCGCCGACTCGACCAGCGTCATGCTGTACAAGCTCATGCGCGCCGCCGTGGCCGCCCGCCCGGACCGGGACGAGATCGTCATCGAGTCGGGCAACTTCCCCACCGACCGCTTCATCGCCGCCGGTGTCGCGCAGGAGACCGGCGCCACGCTGCGCTGGGTGGAGCCGGATGCCCTGGCCGGCGTCACCGTCGACGACATCGCCGCCGCGGTGTCCGAGCGCACCGCGCTCGTGGTGCTCAGCCACGTCGACTACCGTTCGGGCGCGCTGGCCGACATGCCCGCGATCACGAGGACGGTGAAGGACGCCGGTGCGCTGATGCTCTGGGATCTGTGCCACTCGGTCGGCTCGGTGCCGATGAAGCTCGACGAGTGGGGCGTGGACCTGGCGGTCGGCTGCACCTACAAGTACCTCAACGGCGGCCCGGGCTCCCCCGCGTTCGCGTACCTGCGTGCCGAGCATCAGGGAACCCTCGCGCAGCCGATCCACGGCTGGTGGGGCGCTGCGGACATCTTCGCGATGGGCCCGGAGTACGCGCCCGTCGGCGGCATCCGCCAGCTGCTCAGCGGCACCCCGCCCGTGCTGTCGATGCTCGCCATGCAGGGGATGCTCGACCTCATCGCCGAGGCGGGGATGACCGCCGTGCGCGCCAAGTCGATCTCCCTGACCGGATTCGCCGTGCGCGCGTACGACGAGCTGCTCGCCCCGCTGGGTGTGCGGCTGCTGACCACGCGCGACGCCTCGCGGCGCGGCGGGCATGTCACCATCGGCCATGAATCCTTCCAGGAGGTCACCGCGCGCCTGTGGGGCGACGGGATCATCCCCGACTTCCGCTTTCCGGATGGCATCCGGCTGGGCCTGTCGCCGCTGAGCACCACGCACGAGGAGACGCTGCGCGGCATCGTCGCCGTGCGCGACGCCCTGGCATGACCGGCGATTCCTCTCTCCCCCCGGGCGGCGACGACGGGGCCGTGCTCGACGACATCGACGCTCGGCCCGGCAGCACCGTCTCGCTGCTGCGCACGGTGATCGGGCTGTACCTGCGTCCGCTCGGCGGCGGGATCACCTCCGCAGCGCTCGTGCGGCTGGCCGGCGATCTCGGCATCCCCGCGGGCAGGGCGCGCACGGCGATCACCCGTCTCAAGCAGCGCGGTCTGCTGCTCTCCACCGGCGGGGCGGGTTACGCACTGAACCCGGCCGCGTTCCCGATGCTGGAGCGCGGGGACCGCCGCATCTTCGCGGTGCGCACCATGCGCCCGGGAGACGAGTGGATGCTGGTGTCGGCATCGATTCCCGAGACGCGCCGCGATCTGCGGCATCAGCTGCGCCGCCGGCTGCAGTTCCTCGGCGCGGGTTCCGTGGCGCCGGGGCTGTGGATCCTTCCCGGTCACCTCCAGACCGAGATCGAGGAGCTGCTCGAGGAGATCGGCGCCCGCGGCTTCGCCACGCTGTTCCGCACCGCCGACCCGATGCCGGCCGCGCCGCTCGCGCAGACGGCGGCCACCTGGTGGGACCTGGATGCCCTGCGCGTCGAGCACGAGCGCTTCCTGGCATCCGTGGACGCACTGGACCTCTCGGCGCCGTTCTCCGCCTACGTGCACCTGATCGACAGCTGGCGCCTGCTGCCCTACATCGATCCGGGTCTGCCCGCCGCTCTGCTGCCGGCGGACTGGCCCGGCGAACGCAGCGTCGCCGCGTTCGCCGAGCTGTCGGGGCGTCTCGCGGCGGCCGCACGCGAGCATGTGCGTGCGGCCGCCGGTTGAGATCGCCGCATCCCCGGCGTGTCAGCCGAGCTCGGCGACGAAGGATGCCACGTGCTCGCGCAGACGCAGCATCCGCAGGTCTCGGGCGAGCTCTCGGTCGTAGCCCTCGTACGCCAGCGGCGGGAGCTTTCGCACGCTGGCCGAGCAGCCGAAGTTCGCGCAGATCAGCGTGCCGATCGTGTTGCCGTTGCGGCCGGCGGCGCCCGCCTTTCGCGCGGAGAAGAACTGCACGTCGTTGCGAAGCGTGACGTCATCGCACCACGAGCACTGGGCTCGGCGGGCGGTGCGCTGCTCCGCACGCTGCAGCAGGACGCCGACGGTCTCGTCGCCCACCTCGGCGACGACGTAGGAGCGGCGCGGCAGCTTCGGGTCCGTCCAGCCCAGGTAGTCCAGCTGCTCGAAGTCGAGTTCGGAGAAGTCCGGGGGCAGGGTGAGCGAAGAGGCCTCCTTGCGGGAGGCGTTGCGGAAAGAGGCGCGGATGGCGCGCTCGTCGATGGGACGCATGGAAGTGCTTTCTTGTTCGAGACCGCCTGTGCGGCGAGAGAGTGGAGGGTGGCATCACCTGGACTCAGATGCCAGGGTGCGACGATTCTCCGGTGACGGGAGTTCCGCCGCCGGATCGCTCTCAGCCTCTGCCGTCGGCGCGGTGCGCGCCGACGATCACCTCTCGCGCCCCGAGGGCGCACTCTGCGAAATGCACGTCCTCAAGTGTACGCCGCCGTGCTCCCGCTACTCTGAGAGCGAAGAGGGGGACTCCATGGCACAGAAGCCCGGAGCGGGGATGCCGCTGCGCGACCACCGCATCCACCGATACGTGAACGCGTTCTGCCCGACCTGTCACGAGGAGGACCCCGACCGGCCGCTCAGCGAGGTGCGCCGCCTGTCGGGATGGCTCGCCGACCGCGACGGCACGGTGTGGCTGGAGCGCGGATGCCCCGAGCACGGACTCATCTCCACGATGTACGACGAGAGCGCCGAGATCCTGCGGTACCTGGAGCAGTGGACCGCACCGACCAAGGTGCACACGCCTGACACGGCGGGCAACTTCAAGCCCGTGCCCCAGGCGTACGAGGACGGCCTGCCGGAGATGCAGACCCAGCACACCTGCATCCTGCTGGAGGACATCACCGACCACTGCAACCTGCGCTGCCCCACCTGCTTCGCCGAGTCGGGCCCGGCGGCCTCCGCCGTCGCCCCGCTGGCGGAGGTGCTCGCATCGGTCGATGCGAAGCTCAGCCGCGAGAACGACCGCATCGACGTGCTCATGCTCTCCGGCGGAGAGCCGACCCTGTACCCGTGGCTGGAGCAGCTGATCGAGCATCTGGTCGCGCGGCCGATCGTGCGCATCCTGCTGAACTCCAACGGACTGCGCATCGCCAACGACGACGAGTTCGTCGCATTCCTGCGCAAGCACCGCGAGCGGGTCGAGGTGTACCTGCAGTACGACGGCGAGGAGGCGGCGTCAGTCGCGTTCCACCGCGGGGCGGACATCCGCCGGTTCAAGGAGCGGGCACTGGAGCGACTGTCGGATGCCGGCGTCTTCACCACCCTGACGATGACCGCGGCCCTCGGCGTCAACGACCACGAGATCGGCAACGTCATCCGGCGAGCGCAGGCGACGCCGTACGTCGGCGGCGTGACGATCCAGCCGGTGTTCGGCTCCGGCCGCAACTCGGGGATCGACCCGCACGATCGGCTGACGCACACCGGCGTGCTCGCACGGATCGGACCGCAGACCGACGGCGAGATCACCTGGCAGGATCTGACCGCGCTGCCGTGCAGCCATCCGCACTGCTGCTCGGTCGGCTACTTCCTGAAGGACGACTCCGGGGACTGGAAGTCACTGGTGGGTCTGATCGGTCACGAGCGGCTCAAGGAATTCCTCGACCTGAACCCGGATCTCATCGCCAACCGCATCGCCGACTCGAACGTGAACAAGGCGATCCGGGATGTGGTGAAGAGCTCGCTGCTGGATCTGCTCAGCGAGCAGTCGTCGCTGTCGCATCCGTCGATGGGCGACATCTGGCGCGACATCTGCGTGAACTGCGACCTGGGCGTGGGCACGCTCGCGACGCTCGCCGCGTCGAAGCTCCCCGGCCAGCACAAGCGGATGCGGGCGATGCTCGCCGACCGGGTTCTGCGCATCACCGTGAAGCCCTTCATGGACATCAACACGATGATCGAGGAGCGGCTCACCCAGTGCTGCGTGCACGTGGCGACGGTGAACGAGACGACGAACGCGCACCAATGCGCGCCGTTCTGCGCGTTGCAGGCGTGGGCGCCGCTCAGCCGCACGCGCATCTCGACGGCGACCGGCCGGCCGGCGTCGACGAGCACGGAGGTGCGCGCGACGGGCACGCGGACCCGGCTTCCGGTGGTGTCGTCGTGACCGGCCACGGGCTCAACCAGTACGACGCCTCGGTGGGAGACCCGGCACCGGCGTTCGACCCCCTGCGGCTGTGCGTGTTCACCACGATCGCACTGATCTCGGCCGTGCTGGGTCCGATCGCGGTGCTCGTCTTCGCGATCATCGCGATCGCCGGCTATGCGAGGGCGCGGCGAGGCGGTCTGCTGCGCTCGCGCTGCAAGCTGGGCGACACCCGGCTCGTCCTCGCCTACCTGAGCGTGATCGCGGTGGCATCCGCTGTCGCGATCCCGTTCTGGGTGATGCTCTGGATGCGGATGCTGGGCGGCTGACATGTTCCCGACGCTGAGCGACCTGGTCCCGTGGCTGCCGCCGCTGGACACGCACTCGGTGCTGGTCGCGCTCGGGGTCGGTGCGGCGGGGGCCGTCTTCGTGGTCGAGAAGCGGCGTCGCGGCGTCAGGGACCATCGCATCGCCTACCTCGTGCTGGGCGCGCTGGTCGGCGCGGCCGTGCTGTCGCGCCTGGGCACGTGGGCGCAGCATCTCGACCCCTCGCAGAACCTGAGCCTGGTCGACCAGCTGCTGCGTGGCAACGCCTCGATGCTGTCGGCGCTGGTCGGCGCCTGGCTGGGCGTGCACGTCGCCAAGCGACTGTGCCGGTATCCCGGCCGCAGCGGGGACCTGTTCGCTCCCGCCGTCGCGCTCGCGATGGCGATCGGACGGGTCGGATGCCTGCTGACCGAGCAGCCGGGCACACCGACGGGAACGTCGTGGGGCATCGTGCTCGATGCGGATGCCGCCGCGCGCACCGGCTCGCCCGCCGGCGTGGCGCTTCACCCCAGTTTCGTCTACGAGATCGCCTTCCACCTGGCAGCGTTCGCCGTGCTCTGGTTCTGGCTGCGGCACCGGCCGATCGCCGCGGGCGAGACGCTGACGCTGTACATCGCCGCCTACGCCGTGTTCCGCTTCGCGGTCGAGTTCGTCCGCGGCAACGAGGTCGCCTGGATGGGCCTGACCCGCCCCCAGCTCTTCCTGCTGGTGACGATCCCGCTGCTGGCGGCCAGAATGATCTGGATGCTCAGAACCGGACGCTTCCGCGCCGACGACGACGCGGTGAACGAGAGGAGGGTGCGTGATGAACAGCACGCCTGACCAGCCCGTCCCGCCCCCGGAGGAGCCCGGTGGAGGCGCCACGACGCCCCCGGAACCGGTGACGCCTCCGGAGCCCGTTGCTCCGCCGGAAGCCGTGGCTCCACCGGAGAATCCGTATGCGGCCGGCCCGCCGCCGGGCCAGCCATACTCGGGTCAGCATCCGGGCCAGCCGTACCCCGGTCAGCCGCACCCGGGCCAGCCGTACCCCGGTCAGCCGCACCCGGGCCAGCCGCACCCCGGACAGGGCGGACAGCCGGGTCCGATGGGGTACGCGCCCGGTCCGTGGCAACAGCCGGCGCCGGCACGGCGGGGTCTGAGCTTCGGCGCCGGACTGGGCATCGGGCTGGGCATCGGCGTGGTCGCGCACACGATCGGCATCATGGTCATGTTCGCGACGCTGGCGGCCTTCAACGGCGACGGAGGCGTGATCGCCCTGCTCTGGCCCTTCCTGCTGATCGCCCTCGCTGCCGTGGTGATGATGTTCTTCCGTGCGACACGGTCCTATGCCACCGGCATCCTCATCATCGCTGCGGCGATGTGGCTGGTGGTCATCGGTCCGTGCGTGGCCCTGCTGGGCGGCTTCGGCTGAGCCACGAGACGCGCCCGCCCGCCGACCGGTGCGAGTAGGGTCGGCCTGTGACAACGTTCACCCCGCTCCAGCGACTGGTCGTCTCGGTGGCGATCCTCGCCTCTTTCGTGACCTTCCTCGACGGCACCGTGGTGAACGTCGCGCTGCCGGCGATCAGCCGTGAGCTCGGCGGCGGGATCGTGACCCAGCAGTGGGTCGTCGACGCCTACCTGATCACCCTGAGCGCGCTGATCCTGCTCGCCGGCTCCGTCTCGGACGCGTACGGGCGCGTGACCGTGATGCGGGTGGGGCTGATCGCGTTCGGCGCAGCATCCGTCGCGGTCGCGCTCGCGCCCGACCCGCTGGTGCTGATCATCGCCCGCGCCGCGCAGGGTGCTGCGGGCGCCCTGTTGGTGCCCAGCTCTCTCGCCCTGATCACCGCCACCATGCGCGGCGAGGTGCAGTCGCGCGCGATCGGCGTGTGGACGGCGTTCACGACGGGCGCGCAGCTGGTCGGTCCGCTCATGGGCGGCCTGTTCGTGGACCTGCTGTCGTGGCGGTTCGTGTTCCTCATCAACGTGCTGCCCATCGCGGTGAACCTGATCCTGCTGGCGCGGCTGCGCCTGCCGGAGCACCAGCGCACCGCACGGGTCGACTGGTGGAGTGGCGCCGTCTGCGCACTCGGACTCGGTGCGCTCGTGTTCGCGCTGATCGAGCAGGAGCGACTCGGCTGGGCCTCCCCCGCGATCTGGATTCCCGGCATCGCCGGCATCCTGCTCCTCGCACTGTTCCTGCTGCGCCAGCGCCGTTCGGCGGCGCCGCTCATGCCGCTGTCGCTGTTCCGGGTGCGCAACTTCGCGTGGGGCAACGTGTCGACGCTGTTCGTGTACGCGGCGCTGTCGCTGAACGGCTTCGTGATCGGCGTGTACCTGCAGCAGGGACCGGGGCTGAGCGCGACCGCCGCCGGCCTCGCGAGCCTGCCGATCACGCTCCTCATGATCCTGCTGAGCTCGCGGGCGGGTGCCTGGGCGGGGCGGCTCGGGCCACGCCTGTTCATGACCGCGGGCCCCCTCGTGATGGCGGCCGGAGCCCTCCTGCTGCTCACCGTCGCAGACCGCTTCGACTACTGGTGGCAGGTGCTGCCGGCCATGATCGTGCTCGGGCTCGGCCTGTCGCTGACCGTCGCTCCGCTGACCTCGGCGATCCTGGGCGCGATCGACGAGAACCGCAGCGGCATCGCCTCGGCGCTCAACAACGCCGTCTCGCGTGTGGCAGGACTGCTGGTGGTCGCACTGCTGTCCACGATCGTGGGCGGCGCGCTCGACCTCGAGGGCTTCCACAGCGCCGCCTGGGTCACCGCGACCCTGTTCGCGGTCGGCGGGCTCGTGTCGTGGCTCGGAATCCGGCGGGGTCCGGTGCAGGTGGACGACCCCGGTGTCGACGGCGATGCGCCGGCGGATGCCGGGCCGCGGCCCCGCTGAGCTGCCTGCCGCTCCGAAGTGAGCGGGCTTCTCAGGCCGGTCCTCCGACGAGATCCTGCGCGCCGATCACCGAGAGCATGTCGAGCGCGTCGGCGCTGTCCGTGCCGAGGGCCGGCGTGAACCACAGCAGACGCTGACGGCCGTCCTCGCTGAACAGGTTCAGGCAGTTGACCTCGATCGTGCCGAGCACCGGGTGGATCAGGCGCTTGCGGTCGTCGCGGCGGAACGCGACGTCATGCTGCGTCCAGAGGGTCGCGAACTCCGCCGAGGCGTCCAGCAGCTCCTCGATGATCGTCGCCGCCTCGCGGTCGTGATCGCCGCGGGCCGCCGCCGCGGCGCGCAGATCGGCGGTGAGGCTGCGCGACTGCGCCGCGTGGTCGGCCTCGGGGTACATGCGCCTGGCGTCCTCCTCGGTGAACCAGCGGCGGATGAAGCTGGCGCGCTCTCCCCGCAGACCCGACTGATCGCCCAGCAGCGCGACGGCGAGCGGGTTCTGCACGAGCGTGACGTGCAGGTCGGTGATCACCTGGGCGGGCGTCGACGGCAGCCGGCTGAGCAGATCGAGCATCCCCGGATGCACGTGGGCGGCGGGACCCGATTCGGCGGGCACCGGGCGGTCGGCGAGCCGGAACAGGTAGTCCCGCTCGTCCCGACTCAGGCGCAGCGCGCGGGCGAGCGCCACCAGCATCTGCTCCGAAGGCTGCGAGCCCGCTCCACGCTCGAGCTCGTTGTAGTAGTCGACGGAGGCACCCGCCAGCTGCGCGACCTCCTCGCGGCGCAGTCCCGACACCCGGCGGCGCGGCCCCGGGACGAACCCGACGTCCTCGGGACGGATGCGGGCGCGACGCGATCGCAGGAAGACGCCCAGTTCGCGATACCTCTCGAAGCTCATGCCATCAGTCTGCTCCTGCAGGGGCTGCCGGCCCAGGGGATGACATCCCCTGGATGAGCTCGCCCGGCGAGGTCAGCATGGTGGACATGACAAGCACGCACATGAACGCAGCATCCGGGGCCCGCCGGGTCGCCATCGTGACGGGCGGCTCGAGGGGCATCGGCCGCGCCGTCTCCGAGAAGCTCGCATCCGGCGGACTCGACGTCGTCGTGAACTACGCCGGTGACGTCGCCGCCGCCGAGGGCGCCGTCGAGTCGATCACGGCCGCCGGTGGCTCCGCGATCGCCGTGCAGGCCGATGTGGCGGACGAGCAGGCGGTCGCCGCCGTCTTCGATCGTGCCGCCGACGAGTTCGGAGGCGTCGACGTGGTCGTCAATGCGGCCGGCCGCATGACGCTGTCGCCGATCGCCGACCTCGATCTCAGCGCGCTCGACCGGCTGCATCGCACGAACATCCGCGGCACTTTCGTCGTCGCCCAGCAGGCGGCGCGGCGGCTGCGCGACGGCGGGTCCTTCGTCGGGTTCTCCACGACCGTGGTGGCGACGCAGTTCCCCGGCTACGGCGCCTACGTCGCCAGCAAGGCCGCTGTGGAGGGCATCACGATGATCCTCGCCCGAGAACTGCGCGGTCGCGACATCACGGTCAACACCGTCGCCCCGGGCCCGACCGCGACCGACCTTTTCCTCGACGGCAAGACACCCGAGCAGATCGACGCACTCGCCAAGACGCCGCCGCTGGAGCGCCTCGGCACTCCCGCGGACATCGCGGAGGTCGTGGCCTTCATCACCAGCTCGGCCGGCCACTGGGTGAACGGACAGATCCTGCGCGCGAACGGCGGGATGGCCTGAAGACGTCGCGGAGGTCCGGGCGCGGCTACGCTCCCGCAGCTCCGGGCCGCCCGGCGTCCCGGCGCCAGGTCGTCATGCCCTTCGCCCTGCCCTGCTCGGCGGTGAGGCCGGCGAGCTCGAGCTTGCGGAGCACGTGCCGCGGCAGGGGCGGCAGCGCGGCCGCAGCATCCTTGCCGGTGCGCGCCAGTCCCGCGATCAGGGAGATCTGCACCTCAGCGGTGCGCACCTCGACGTGCGCTTCCTCGCTGTCGGTGCGCCAGCGCAGCAGAGTGACGTCGGCGAGCGACAGGTCGTACCTCTCGTCGCCCGAGGCGACCAGCATCCGCCCGCCGTCGAACCGGACGAATGCGTCGATCGTCCCGCGGCGGTAGAAGGCCGTGAGGGCGAAGTACGCGGGCAGGCCGAGCACGGCGCCCGCGAGGATGATGGTCATCTTCGGGCCGACCACATAGGCGTCGAAGGCGATCAGCAGGGTCAGGAGCACGCCGCCGAGCACGGCGACGATCACGACGACCGCGATGCGCAGGTGGCGGAGGGGCATGCGCACGGCGGGGAACCTCACCACCGAGCCGTCGCCCTCACGGGTCCATTCGGGAACCCGCTTCGGCCGCGCGGGTCGCCGCACCGCCTCGGACGCCCGCCCGATCAGGGCCAGCCAGACCCATCCGGCGGCCGGGATGGCCGCCATCTGGAGCAGGAAGAGCGCTGCGCGCGCCCGATCGGGGAGCGCCTCTGTCGCGGCCCCGCCGCCGGAGGTCGCCCAGGTCAGGACCACGCCGAACGCCACGGCGGCACTCACGTGCACCGCCAGACCGAGACGCGGACCGAGCCGCAAGGTCAGGTTGACCAACGACAGACCGAGCGCCCAGCCGCCGACGAGCGTCAGCAGGTACGGCAGCAGATCCAGGCCGGCCTCCGACAGGTACCACGGCAGCGCGATCCCCAGCAGCACCACGCCCCAGAGCCAGGCACTGCTCCAGGGTCGCCAGGACCGCGCACGCAGCGGCGCACCGGCTCCCGGCACCTCGGCCGTCTCCCGCATCCTCCAGCCACCCCCATCGCAGGTTCCGCTGCTCAGCCTATGGCGCGCCGCCGTGCCACATCGACGGTGAGCGCGCAACCGGGTCCGCTGAACAGCCGACGTTGTCTAGTCTGACGATGTCATGATGCGCCGAGCACCGAGGAGAGCGAATGTCCCGCAATGTGAGGATGATGCGCTGTACACCCGAAGCGGTCTTCGAGGTGCTGGGTGACGGCTGGCTGTATCCGTCGTGGGTGGTGGGCGCCTCGCGCATGCGGCAGGTCGATCACCGGTGGCCTGCGGACGGCGCCGAGCTGCACCATTCGTTCGGCGTCTGGCCGATGCTGATCAACGACAGGACCGTCGTGGAGCAGCTGATCCCGGGGCGCTCGATGGTCATGCGCGCCCGCGGCTGGCCCGTGGGCGAGGCGCGCGTCACGATCGACGTGAAGCGACGCGGCGACGGATGCGTCGTGCGCATCCAGGAGGAGGCGAGCGCGGGCCCCGCGCTCCTGGTCCCGCGCATCATCATGGACGCACTGCTCCGCTGGCGCAACGCCGAGACTCTGCATCGCCTGGCCTACCTCGCCGAGGGACGACCCGCCGTCCGCGCGCAGGACACCACCGCGGAGCGCGAGATGGACGGCACCGGCGAAGACGGGCATCCGTCGGACGACGCGAAGGCCCCGCTGTCGTGACGCCGCGCCGAAGCGCAGACCTGGACGCCGTTGTCGTCGGCGCCGGCCCCAACGGGCTCGCCGCCGCCGTGACCCTCGCGCGGGCAGGACTGCGGGTGCGCGTGTACGAACGAGCCGATCAGTCGGGCGGCGGAGCATCCACGCGGGAGCTGACACTGCCGGGCTTCCTGCACGACGTCTGCTCGGCCGTGCACCCGATGGCGCTGGAGTCGCGCTTCTTCCGCGAGTTCGGGCTTCGAGACCGCGTCGAGTTCGCGATCCCCGAGGTGTCGTTCGCGCATCCGCTCGACGGGGGCAGGGCGGGAGTCGCCTACCGCGACCTCGCCCGTACGCGGGACGAGCTCGGCGTCGACGGCCCCGCCTACGAGCAGCTGATGCGCCCGCTCGTCGATCGATCGACGCAGGTGGCGGAGTTCACCGGGGCATCCCTGCTGCGCATCCCCCCTCACCCGGTCCTCGCCGTCGGGTTCGGGCTGAGGTCGCTGGAGCAGGGCACCATCGCCTGGAACGCGCGCTTCCGCGGGGAGGAGGCGCCAGCGATGCTCACCGGCGTCGCCGCGCACACGATCCTTCCGCAGCCGAGTATCGCCGGGGCTGGTGCCGGCCTGTCCCTCACCGCCTACGCGCACGCCCGCGGGTGGCCGATCCCCGTCGGCGGCAGCCAGGCGATCATCGACGAGATGGTGCGGGACCTGCTGGCGCACGGCGGCGAGATCGTCCTCGACCATGAAGTCACCCGGCTGGATGCCCTTCCCCGCGCGACCGTCACGCTCCTCGATGTCACACCGGACGCCTTCATCCGTCTCGCAGGCACCGCGATGCCGGCGCGCTACCGACGCGCACTGCAGCGGTTCCGGTACGGCGACGGCGTGGCGAAGGTCGACTTCGCGATCAGCGAGCCCGTGCCGTGGGCCCACCCCGAGCTACGCCGCGCCGGCACCGTGCACGTCGGGGGCACGCGTGCGGAGGTAGCGGATGCCGAGAACCAGGTGCACCGCGGTCGGCTTCCCGAGCGGCCCTACGTGCTCGTCTCGCAGCCGTCGCTGTTCGACGAGACCCGCGCGCCCGCCGGGAAGCACACGCTGTGGACGTACACGCACGTGCCGGCGCGAAGCACCGCCGACCGGCGCGAGGCGGTGATCGACCAGATCGAGCGCTTCGCGCCCGGGTTCCGTGACACCATCCTCGGGGTCAGCTCGCGCAGCGCACGAGAGGTCGAGCAGCACAACCCCAACTACCCCGGCGGCGACATCGCAGCCGGAGCACCCGACCTGTGGCAGCTGATCAGCCGCCCCGTGCTCAGCCCCGACCCCTGGCGCACGCCCATCCCCGGCGTCTACCTGGTGTCGGCCTCGACCGCTCCCGGCCCGGGCGTGACGGGCATGCCGGGCTGGTTCGGCGCCCTGAGCGCCCTGCGCAACGACTTTGGCACCCGGACGCTGCCCGACCTGTCACCGCATCCCTGAACCGGCGAGCCGACGCGCTGTCAAGGGGGCAGATCCGATGCTCTCCGCGTCGTACCGTCGCCTGCATGGGCACTCGACGCGACGCGTCCGGCGGTCGCACCCGTCAGGCCGACCATACCGGTGACACCAGGCGCGCGGGCCCGCCCGTCGTGGTCGTGACCGGCGCGTCCAGCGGGATCGGACGGGAGACAGCCCGCCGGTTCGCACGCAGAGGATCACGGCTGGTGCTCGCCTCGCGAAGCCGCCCCGCGCTCGAGACGGTTGCCCGCGAGTGCCGTGCCGCGGGCGCCGAGGTGCTCGTCGTGCCCACGGACGTCTCCGACGAGCGGTCCGTCGACGCTCTTGCCGCAGCGGCCGTCGCGGAGTTCGGCGGAATCGACGTGTGGGTGGGCAACGCGGGCGTGTTCGCCTACGGCGCCTTCGAGGATCTTCCGTCGGAGGTCTTCCGGCAGGTCGTCGAGACCGACCTCATGGGCCAGGTGCACGGCGCGCGTGCCGCCCTTCGCCACTTTCGCCCTCAGGGCCACGGCACGCTCGTCCTCATCGGATCGCTGTACGCGCAGGTCGGGTCGCCGGCGATATCCCCGTATGCCACGAGCAAGTTCGGTCTGCGCGGATTCGCCGAGTGCCTGCGGGCCGAGCTGCGGGGCAGCGGCATCCGCGTGCGCCTGGTCCTGCCGAGCACGATCGATACCCCGATCTACCGGAACGCGGCCAACTTCACGGGCAGACGTGTGCGACCCCTGCCGCCTGTGACGTCTCCTCAGCGCGTCGCGCGCGCGATCCTGCGAGCGCCGCGGAGCCATCGCTTCGCCATACCCGTGGGCCGCATTCAGACCGCGGTGCGTCCCGTGCACGACCTTGCGCCACCGGTGTACGACGCCGTGGCGGCGTGGTTGATGGACCATGTGGAGCTTCACGGTCGGGGTCCCGCTGCCGATCCCGGGACGGTCATCACCGCGCCGCGAGCGGCAGGTGCCGTCACCGGCGGCTGGCGGTCACCCGGCCTGCGCCTCGCGATCGGCGCGATCGCGGCGGCGGCCGGCGGCCTGCTGCTCAGCCGGCGGATGCGGGAGGCGAACCGACGCACGTGAGGCGCGGCGATGTCCGGGCGCGTGGCGCCGTGGTCGCAGGTCAGCCCCCCGCACGTCCCGCCACGCCCGCGGCGGCGAGCGCCGCGTCGACGTGCAGCGCGGTCGTGGGAAAGACGGGCACCGGGACGTCGCCTGCCGAGATCAGCAGCTCGATCTCCGTGCATCCGAGGATGATCCCTTCAGCCCCCTGGGCGACGAGACGCTCGATCACCTCGCGGTAGAAGGCCCGCGACTCGCCGTTGACGATGCCGTGCACGAGCTCGTCGTAGATCACCGTGTGCACGCCGGCGCGGTCCTCGGCCCCGGGAACGAGCACCTCGATCCCGTGCGCCTCCAGGCGCTCGCGGTAGAAGGGGCGCTCCATCGTGAAGGCTGTGCCGAGCAGACCCACCCTGCGCACGCCGGCGCGGGTCACCGCCTCGGCCGTCGTCTCGGCGATGTGCAGGAACGGGATGCCGATGGCGTGCTCGATCCGGTCGGCGACCAGATGCATGGTGTTGGTGCAGAGCACGATCAGCTCCGCCCCCGCCCTCTCCAGGCGGACGGCGTGATCCGCGAGCAGGGTGCCGGCCGCATCCCAGTCATCGGCCGCCTGAAGCGCCTCGATCTCGGCGAAGTCGAGGGAGTCGAGGAGGATGCGCGCCGACCGGTGCCCGCCCCGTCTCTCCTGCACGCGCCGGTTCGCGAGCCGATACCACTCGAGCGACGACTCCCAGCTCATGCCGCCCAGCACCCCGATGGTCTTCATCGCATCCTCCCTCGCACGTGAAGGCACTCGGCATCCACGGTGTTCAGCAGGATACGCGGCGGGGCTGCCAGGTGCCCGGACCGCCGCGGCGGCGACGGCCCGGGCCCGTCGGCCGTCGCGAGGATCACCTGCCCTTCGTGCGCCCCTGAGCGGACGGGCCGTCGGCGGTCAATGTGCCGTCGGCCCGGATCGCCTGCACCGTGAAGGTGTACGTCGTGCCCTTGTCGAGGCCGGTCACCGTCGTCATGCGCGCACCGGCGCGGACGCGGGCGAGCTCCACGCCGTCTGCGAAGATCGCATAACCCACGATCGATGCTGCGGCGGCAGCCGGGCTCCACCGGAGATCCGCCTTCTTCGCCGCGGTCTTGGTGACCTCGAGCGCGCTGCCGGCGGGCCAGACGACGGGAGACTCGACGATCACCGCGTCCATGATCGCGATCCTGCGCGACTCGGAGTACGAGGTGAGGTTGACCACGCGCAGGGTGTGCGCTCTCATCTCCAGCCCGTCGATCCGGAACACCATCTGCTGCGCCGAACGCGTCGACGCGAGCGGCTCGACCGTCGCCGCGAGTTCGTCGTCGAGGTAGATCTCGACCGGTCCCATGTCGACGTACTTCTCGGTGAGGTAGGCGATGCCCGTCCCGGTGAAGGAGTATGTCACCGAGTCGCCGGCGGTGGTGGAGTAGTGGATGTCGTCCTCGTAGTCCCCGAAGGGGCGGTTGGACTCCACTCCCCATTCACCGGAGTACACCATCCCCGGGTCGTCGTCGTTCACGTGGGTAAGCTGCACGCCCGGATCCGACACGCTCACCGCGTACTCGCCCGAACGCCCGTCCAGAGTCGCCGTGATCCGCGCGGTGCCCCATCGAACGGCGGTCACCTCGCCGTTCTCGCCGACGGTGGCGATCGTCGGATCGGACGAGGAGTAGCGCACGCCGTCGGTGACGGGCCTGCGACTCCCGTCCGCCCCGACCGCCTCGACCGCCGTCGCGCCGGTCTCGCCGACGTCGAGCGTCGAGGGACCGGAGGCGATGAGCGCCTTGACCGGTGCCGTGCCCGCGGTGATCGTGAACCGGTCGAGCCGCAGACCCGTGCTCGCGGCGACCAGCCGCACGTCGTGCACGCCCGCGGGGAGCGTCACCCAGGTACCGGTCTCGGCGAACTCGCCGTCGGTGTCCGGCAGCAGCACGGTCGTCGGGTCTCCGTCGATCTCCAGGCGCAGGGTCTGCGGACCATCGGCCGCCGCGGTGAACGCGAAGCGGTACGCACCCGAGTGCGGGACGAAGATGTTCTCGTAGCGCAGGTAGTCCTCCACGTCGATGTCATCGATGACCGTGTGCGTCTCGCCGTCGATGGCGCGCTCCGTGGTGACCACACCCGTGTCGGCGCCGTTCCACTCCCACTCCTTGGCGAGGTTCCACTGCATCGTGTAGTCCTCCGCCTCGATGCTGGCGCGGAAATCACCCTGACGGCTCAGTTTCATCCAGTTCCAGACGATGCTGGAGTTCGCCTGCGTCCATACGATGCGCACCGAATGGGTGCCCGCGGTCAGGGGCAGCACGAAGTCCTCGGTCCGCACAGCGCCGATGCCGCCCGTGTCGCCCAGCTGCAGATCCCCGGTCGCCTCCACTCCGTCGACGAGCACGCGGAAGGCGAGCGGATCCGCGTTCACGGTGGAATAACGCATCCGCAGCAGGTAATCGCCCGTCTCGGCGATCTCGATGCCGTCGTACTGCAGCCAGTCCCCGGCGTCGATCACAGAGACACCGGGGGTGCCGTCGTCGGTGATGGCGTCCTCGGCCTTCAGCCAGGTGCCCTCCTGGGAGCTGGCGTCCTCCGCCTGGATCAGGAGGTCGTCGGGGGTGGCGAGCGTGAAGCGCATCCAGTTCAGGAACAGCCAGCGACCGTCGGTGCGCGTGAGGGGGATGCTGTGTCGCCCGGCGGCGAGATCCACCTGGCGCTCGATCGTGCGATACGTGTTGTAGCCACCGGTGTCCGGCGTGACGATCGCAGGCAGCGCCGGCTCGCCGTCGATCTCGAAGGCGAGATGATTGCCCGCTTCGCTCGATACCCGCAGCTCGAGCGTGTACCTGCCGTCGACGGGCACGTCGACCGTGGAGTACTCGGCCCATTCCCCCGCCTCGTCGAAGTAGACCGCGCCGAATCCGCCCTCCGGGGGTGCCTCGACGCCGTACGCACCCGATGCCGCCGTATAGTCCTCGCCCTCGACCCGGAACTGCTCGGCCACTGCCGGCGGGGCGACCGCCCCGGCACCGGCGACCACGGTGATCTCGCCGATCGGGTACACCTTGCCGTCGCCGTCCGGCATGGCCAGCTCGATGCGCGGATCGCCGTTCTCGTCGACCATCGCCATGGCGAGCCGATAGGTGCCCGGCTCGAGCGATGCGGGGGCGTGGAATGTCGACTGCACGGTGTGCTGCTCGCCCTTGAACCAGCGGCGCTGCGTCAGCGTGTCATCGGTGCCGCTCCACACGGCGTCTCCGTCGGCGTCGAGCAGCGAGACCCGCAGCGGGTAGTTCCTGGGGCTGAAGCCCACTCCGCCGTTGGTCCAGATCTGGCTGAGGGTGAAGTCCTCACCCGGCGCGATCTCGGTCGGATAGGTGGCGCTGGGCATCGTGAAGCGGTATCCGGAGTAGCGGGCGAGGGTCGTGAACCATTCGCCGTAGACGCTCTTCATCTCATCCCAGTCCGCGAAGCTGGTGTTGTTGATGCCCTGCAGGTTGGTGCGGTACCCCTCCAGCGCGTTCTTGACCACGAGTCGCGGGTTGTTCGCCATGATGCTGCTGTTCCAGCTCGACCCCTCGGAGACCTGGATGTGGTCGCGCCGAAGCAGGCGGTTGTTCCAGGTGCTCTGACTCTTCGTGCTGTAGTTCATCCAGGCGAACGCGCTGTTGACGGTGTCGGAGCGGAACCCCCAGTCCTCGTTCTCGGCCCCGTAGTCGAACGCGAAGGCATGATGGCGCTTGGCCTGCGTGTCGGCATCCGGATCGGCGGCGACCACGTCGGCACCCGCGTTGGGCATCATGACCATCGTCTCGGTGAAGGCGTCCTTGTAGATGTCGATGATGCTGCGCAGCGTCGACAGCCGCGTGGCGCTGTCGGGCCACGGGAACGACAGCGCGTCGTTCCAGCCGCTCCACTCGCCGAACAGCGCGAAGGCGCGCAGGTCCACCCACGCCATCCCGGGGTTCTCGTCGTAGCGTGCGCCGAACGCCTCGACGGCCTCGCGCAGCTCGGTGAGGTAGATCGGGTCGTAGTAGAGCGGCTGCTTGGCGGTGTAGTGATCGTTGTACGATGCGAGGCGGTACGACGCGCCGGCGTCGTCGAACAGCCAGCGCGGCGGGTACTCGTACGCGAACACATTGGGGTCGTTCTCGATGTCGGGGGCCTCCGACATGAGCAGCTGGAACTCGACGGTCTTGTGCTGCTCGGTGATGCGGTCCATGAACGCATCGAGACGATCCCAGCGGAAGACGTCGTTCTCGGGCTCGAAGTCCGCCCAGGCGATCTGCAGGCGCACGATGTCGGCGTCGTCGGGGATCTTCTGCGACCCGTCGATGAACGCCGTGATGGCCGGGTCGGTCGCGAAGGTGTAGCCGCGCTCCCCCTCGGGCTTGGGCGAGTTGATGTCGAAGGCAGTGCCCGTGTAGGGGTTGCCGTGCAGCACCTGGTGCGGGTCGGAGAAGTGCACGGTGGTGCGCTCCGGCGGCGCGGGATCCGCGGATGCCGCGGATGCCGGAGCGGGGATGAGCAGCGCGACGGCGACGACCGCGGCGGTGCAGACGGAAACGGGGCGACTGAGCGTCATTGCTCTCTCCAGGGTGTGGCGTCGGTGACGGATATGGGGATGCGATGTGCCGGGCTCGGCCCCGGCACATCGCGGTGGGATCAGTGCAGCGCGGGCCTCAGCGGTATCGGGGTGCCGAGACGAGTCGATTCGTAGGCGCCCGCGACGAGCTCGACGTGGGCGCGACCGGTGCGACCGTCGGGTTGCCGGGCGACCCCCTCGCGTACGGCGAGCAGGAACTCGCGCAGCAGGAGGTCATCCATGGGCGGTACGTAGCTGTGCGCGAGCGACCCGCGTCGGGCGCTCCATCCGGTGAGGATGTCGGCGAACGGGGCGATCTCGGCGAAGCCCTCGGTCCCGACGACACTGAGGGTGACGAGATCGCCGACGTCGGGGGCGCCGTTGGTGCGCGACCACGAGCAGTCGATCGAGGCGATCACGCCGCCCTCGTAGCGCAGCGACACGAGCCCGCCGGTCTCCACGGCGCGACTGCCGCCGTTGGGGATGGCCGTCGTGGTCGCATACACCTCGACCGGTTCCTCGCCCAGCAGGTCGCCGATCAGGTCGGCGGCGTGCACCACGTGATCGGTGAGCGCGCCGCCGCCGCTGAGCGCCGGATCGATGAACCAGCTGCGCGTGCCCACGGGGACGCCGCCGCAGTTGGTGGCGCTGATGGCGACGATCTCGCCGAGCGAGCCCTTGCGCACCGACTCGCGCAGCTCTTCGTAAGCCGGTGAGAATCGCACGGGATAGGCCACCATCAGCACCACGCCGGCGGCGTCGGCGGCGGCGACCATGGCTGACGCGTCTTCCGGCGTGGTGGCGAGAGGCTTCTCGCACAGGATGTGCACGCCCTCGGCCGCCGCCCGCTCTGCGAGCGCGCGGTGCTCGATGTTCTCGGCGCAGACGATCACGGCATCCGGACCCCACCGCCAGATCTCGTCGTAGGACGCGAGGTAGTGCGTGCCGCCCAGCTCGCGCGCGAGCGCGGGTCCCCCGGATTCGCCGACGGGACGCGTGGCGTGGCCCGGGTCGCTGACCGCGAGCTCGATGTCGGGCATCCTCTGGAGCGCGGCGATGTAGCTCTGCGCATGCGGATGGGCGAGGGAGAGAACGGCGATCTTCATGCGGCGACCTCCTGTGGGTCCTGGGCGAGCTCGATGACGTTCCCCGTATCGGCGGAGCGTGCGATGGCGTCAGCGAGACGCATCGCCTCCAGCCCGTCGCGCGCGCTCACGCGCGGGGGTCGGCCACTGTCGACGGATGCGACGAAGTCGGCCAGCTCGGCGCGATACGGACTGGTGAGCGGGTCGAAGCGCGGGAGCAGAGTGTCGGCCTCATCGACGGGTGCGGTCGTGGCGACGAACGGACGGCGCACGTCGGAGTCGGCCGACAGCAGGCCCGCGGAACCCGCCACGTCGAACACGGTGCGGAACTCGATGGGCGCGGTCGTCCATGTCGCGGTGAGCGCCGAGATCGCTCCGGAGGCGTGCGTGAGCAGCGCGTGAGTGGTCTGGCTCGCGCCGACGGCACGCGTGCGCGCGAAGACGCGGACGACATCGCCTGCGACCCAGCGTGCCACGTCGATGTCATGGATCATCAGGTCGAGCAGCACACCTCCGGAGAGGGGCGCGTCGCTGTACCACCCGCTCTGCGGGCTGCGACCCTGACGGGTGTGCCTCTGCACTCCGACCTTGCCGATGTCGCCCGCTTCGATCGAGCGATGCAGCTCTGCGTACTCGGCGAAGTAGCGCACGACGTGCGCCGCGAACAGGGGAACGTGCGCCTGCTCGAACTTCGCGACCAGTTCCTCCGCCTCGACGAGCGTGCGCGCGAGCGGCTTCTCGCTGATCGTCGGCAGCCCGTACTCCAGCGCCTGCAGCGCGAGCGGATGGTGGGTGTGCGTGGGGGTGCAGATGTCGACGATGTCGGCGACGGCGAAGAGCTCGTCCAGCGTCGACACGACACGCCCGCCCCCGTACCTGGCCACGAGCGGCTCCGCGTCGTCGGCGAGCGAGAACACGACGACGTCGAATCCGAGATCGAGCCACGCGGGCAGGTGGGCGTTGGCGATGCCGCCCGCGCCGATGAGTCCGACGGTGCGAGTCATACGGGAGCCTTTCGGGTTCACGGGTCGGGAGCTCATTTGCCGATCCCCTGCGTCATGCCGCTCACGATGCGACGGCCGAACCAGAGGTAGAGCGCGATCATCGGCAGCACGACGATGACGACGCCGGCGAACAGCCCTCCCCAGTTGGAGGTGTACTGCATGTTCGAGTAGAAATTCAGGAGCGCGACGTTGAGCGTCTGCTTCTTCTGGTCGGGCACCAGGAGAAGCACGATCATGGTCTCGTTCCACAGGGTGAGGACGTTCAGCACGGCGATCGTGGTGACCCCGGGCTTGGCCAGCGGCACCATGATCGTCAGGAAGGTGCGCAGCGGGCTCGCGCCGTCGAGAGCGGCGGCCTCCTCCAGCTCGGCGGGCAGTGAGCGGAAGTAGCCGATCAGTACGAAGATGCTGAACGGAAGGCTGAGCACCACGTAGAAGATGGCGACGGTGATCCGCGCATCCCAGGCGCCCGTGATCCACTCGATCATGAACCGCGACAGGCCGACGCTGATCAGCACCATCGGCACCATGAAGGCCTGCATCGGGATGCTCATCCCGATGGCGAAGAAGGTGGTGACAGGTCCGCTCGAACGCCCGCCGAGGCGGGCCAGCGCGTAGGCGGCCGGAATGCTCAGCACCATGATCAGCAGCACCGAGGCGGTCACCAGCACGACGGTGTTGACGACCGCGTCGCCGAGACCGGAGACCGACCACGCGGTGACGAAGTTCTCCCACATCCATTCCGACGGCAGACCGACGGGGTTGGCGAAGATGTCGCGCGAGGTCTTGAGGGAGTTCAGGATGATCCAGACGACCATCGCGACATTGAACGCCACCCAGCCCCACAGGCTCAGACGGATGACGAAGGCGGCGAGTGCGCCCAGAGCGCCGGCGGTCGTCCGGGTCATCGTCGACGCGGTCACAGTTCCACTCCTTCGCGGCGCGAGATCCGCCGGCTGAACAGGATCAGCACGACGGTGATGACGGTCATCACGACGCCGATCGCAGCAGCGTCACCGAGCTGCGACAGTCCTCCCGCTCGTCCTCCGGTGACACGCAGGTACTGCTCGACGGCCAGTGTGCGCGCTTCGAGCGGCGGCGTGCCGGCGGTGCCGGTGAAGGCGAGGATGATCTCGAACGTCTTAATCCCGGCGATGACCCACAGCGTGGCGGCGACGGCCATCATGTCGCGGGTGAGCGGAAAGGTGATGTGGCGGAACTGCTGGAACAGGGTCGCCCCCTCCAGGCGCGCGGCCTCGTAGAGACTGGGCGGGATGGCGTCCACCGCCGACATCAGCAGCACGACGTAGAAGCCGGCGATGCTCCAGACGAGGCCGACCTGGATGACGGAGAAGACCAGGTCCGGCCCGAGCCAGGGCTGGCGCAGTCCGTCCGCGCCGATCAGCGACAGCACGCCGTTGACCAGGCCCTTGGGGTTGAACAGGAACGACACCGCCAGGCCCACGGCGATCGGCGAGATCATGAACGGGATGAAGACGGCGGAGCGGATGAGGGCGCTGCCGCGCATCTCACGGAGCACGATCATGCTGGCGCAGGCGATGAGGAAGATCACCAGCCCGACCACGATGGTCAGCAGGAGGGTGTTGGTGAACGAGCCGAGGAAGACGCGGCTGCGCAGCAGTTCGACGTAGTTCGCGATGCCGACCCACCGGAACTCGGTGCCGAGCCCCGACCAGCTGCCCAGGCTCAGGGCGACACCGAACAACGACGGCAGGATGAACAGCACCAGGTAGCTGACCAGCGCCGGCAGCAGGAACGGGAGGTACAGGCGGCGGCGGGCGACCGCGAGCGCTCCTCCGCGGTCGGACCTGGGGACCGCGCCGGTCGCGACCGGCACCGTCCCCAGGTCCTGTTCGAGCGTGACCACTACTCGCCCGCGAGTGTGCGCGTCTGGTCAGCGCCTTCGGCGACGAACTGGTCGACCGTGAGCGATCCGCCGATGAGCTTGTCGTTCAACGGCAGGAAGACGTCGTTCCACCATTCCGGGTTCACCGTCGCGATCCCGTCGAAGTCCAGACTGGACGAGGTGGCGTCGGCGATCTGCTGCTGGATGGTCGCGAGCGCCTCGGGCGCCGGGGAGTCGATGCGAGACGGGATGTTGTCGGCATCCGTCGCGATGCGGTCGATGTACTTCTTCTGCATCGCGAAGCCGAGGAACTCGGCGACCTCGTCCTGGTTCTTCGAGTCGGGGTTGACGCCCCAGCCCAGGGCGCCGATCGTGACGACCTGGTCTTCGGTCGCGGTCACCGGGGGCAGCGCCATGATGCGCGGCTGGATGCCGTCGGCGCGCACGGGTGCGGTCTCACTCGCGAGCCAGGTGCCGTTGAGGTTGAACGCGTGCTCGCCGCCCGCCCAGGCGTTCTGCGCGTCGGGGAACTTCGTGGCCATGTAGTCGGGCTGGAAGAGGTCGGCATCGACGAGCTGCTGGAGCGCGTCGAGTCCCTCGCGAACGGCAGGGTCCTGCCAGGCGTCCGGGTCGTCGGCCAGGTCGAGGATGACGCCCGGACCGGCGGTGGACAGCAGCAGCTGGTACGTCCAGAAGGCGTTGTACGAGTTGATCGTGCCGTCCAGCGCGATGGGCTGGTGCCCGCTGGAGGCCTTGATCTTCTGCGCCGCGCTGAGGAAGTCCGCGAAGGTCTTCGGCGGGGCGGAATCGAGCTCGGGCTGGGCCGCGGCGTCGAACCAGAGACCCACGGAGAAGACGGAGTGAGGCACGAAGCCCGGACCCTCATCGTCGCTGATGGCGCCGATGACGCTCTCGGGGATCACGTCGCCGATGGTCTTGTCCTCGCCGGGGATCTCGGCGTCGAAGAAGGGCGCCATGTCTCCGAGTGCGCCGGCGGCGCGGAACTGCGCGGTGTGGTCGATCGCCGTGTCGTAGAAGTCCGGCCCCTCGCCCGTGGCGATGGCGTTCTTGACCTGTTCCTCCTCGCCGTCACCGAGCCACTGCACCTCGACCTCGACGCCGGTCTCCTTCTTGTAGTCGGCGATGATGCTCTCGAAAAGGGTCGCCTGTGGCGTGCCCTCGGCCCACTTCCCCCAGTAGACGAGGGATGCCGCATCATCGCCCTTGTCGGCCTGCAGGTTGGTGCCGCAGGCGGTCAGGGCTCCGAGCAGCAGTGCAGAGGTTGCGAGAGCGACGACTCTGTTGCGTGATCGCATTGCGTTCCTGTTCTTTCGTTGAACGGATCATGGGTTCGCGACGGGCGTCCGGACGTCGGGTCGAGGTGCATCGCCGCGTGAGCTAATAATAAACACACTTTGTGAGTAAATGGAAGCGTGATCTAGGGTCGAGACATGAACGTTCTGCTGAGACAGGGAAGTCGCCTTCTCCGCGGGCCCAGTGACCCCTCACGGCTGCGACGACTCAACGCCCTGTCGGTCATCGATGTCATCCGGCACGAAGCCCTCACCATCCCCGCGATCGCGCGAGCGACAGGACTGTCGAAGACCGCGAGCGACTCCGTGGTGACTCACCTGCTCGATCTCGGCTGGGTCACAGCCGAGGATCCGCTCGCCCCGACCGGTGCGGGACGACCCGCGAGCCGCTACCGTTTCCGTGCCGAGGCGGCGGTCGTCGTCGGAGTGGACATCGGGCAGCACACCACGCGGGTCGTGATCGCCGATCTGAACGGCGCACCGCTCACCGACGGGGTCGCGGCGGCCGACGCCGCCTCCGATCCCGGCACGCTCATCGCTTTCGCGGTCGAGCGCACCGGCGAGCTGCTGGGCGCCCTCGGGCGGCGACGCGAGGACGTGTGGTCCATCGGCGTCGCCTTCCCGGCCGTCGTCGAGGACGGGATCGTCGTGCGCGGCTCCCACGGCTGGGACGGGTTCGACATCCGCGCCGCTTTCTCCGCGCACTTCGACTGCCTGACCTCCGTCGACAACGACTCGAACCTCGCCGCCCTTGCCGAGGCATGGAAGGGCAGCGCGACCGAGTCGCACGGGCTCGTCTACGTGCATTCCGGAGAGCGCACCGGATCCGGTCTGATCCTCAACGGCGAGGTCTTCCGCGGCACTCGTGGTGCCGCCGGCGAGATCGGCGCCCTGCCGCAGCTCGGCTGGGAGTCGGCCCAGCAGCACCTGCGCGGCGTGCAGGTCGATGACGGCCGGCTTCTCGAGCGCGCGCAGGTGTTCGAGGGTGCTCGCGACGGACACCCCGCGGCGGTCGCGGCGGTCGACGCGTTCGCGGAGGCGATCGCCACGGGGATCGCGGCGCTCGTGCTCACCGTCGACCCCGACGTCGTCGTCGTCGGCGGCGGGAACACGCGGGCCGGCGACGTGTTCCTCGAGCCGCTGCGGCGGCACGTGGACGCCCTGTGCATCGTGCGGGAGGCTCCGCCGCTCGTACTCTCGTCCTTGCAGGAGCGGGCATCCGTCACCGGTGCCGTGGGGCTCGCGGTGACCTCGGTGCTTCAGAGGCTCTACGACGTGCTGCTGGGTGGCGAGACGCTCCCTCGCGCCGACGGATCCGGCATGGCGTTCCGGGCGGGCGCGCCCGGCTGAAGGCCGGCCCGGGGTGACGGCGGGTCATCATACGCGCGCGAGGGGCCCTCGTCACCTGCCTGCCGCAGACCGCTCGTGTCGTGTGGACTCGCCGCATGACAGGAAACGACGGACACGACAGCACAGGGCGCGACGACCGTTCCCAGGCCGACCCCCAGCCGGCGAACGAGGCGCTCCCGGACGGGCAGTTCCAGGACCAGGACATGCCGACCACCGACGGCGAGCCGGCCGAGCCGGATCCGCGTCCCGACCCGACCGGTGAGCACGGCGGCGACGACCCGCTGCCGAAGACGACCGACGATCAGGGCAGGCCGCTGGACAACCCCTCCGGCGGCTGATGCGCGGCGTCCGTGTCGCGCGGCGGACGCGCGGCACGGACGCGCCGCCGGTCAGAGCACGAGTCCGAGCGACGCCAGGGCGATCGCGATCACAGACGAAGCCGAACGAACGCCGTTCAGCACGTTCCAGCGGCGCTCGAAGGAGGCGCGCGACGCGGTCGCCGCTGAAGAGGAACTCTCCAGCGCGTTGTTCAGCGGGACGCTCCCTCCGATCGTCACGATCACCGCTCCGACGAAGAACACGACGCCCGCGGCGGCCAGCATCCATCCACGGGGATCGTCGAGGTCCATCACGCCGGCCCACACGAGCGCCACAGGGGGCGCGAAGATCGGCAGGAGGAACAGGGGGTTCACCACGGCGCGGTTGATCGATCTCATCGCGGAGACGAACGTCGCGTCGTCCGTGCGGCCCAGGCCCGGCATCACCCCGGTCGAGAACGACCAGAACGTCCCTCCCCCGAGCGCGAGGAGGACGAGACCGATGGCGGCGAGGATGTCGGAGAGGGTCACCCGTGCAATCTACGACACCTCCGGCGCAGGCGCTCAGCGAGTTGTCCCGGCGGCCGGACGACCATCTCCGGCGACGCTCGGATGCCGACGCCCGAGCAGCACGCCCAGAAGAATCATCGTGACGGCGAGTGCACCATGCAGCCAGTTGTCTGCGGCGTTCAGCGGCACGAAGTTCGCCGCGTGATCGCCGTGAAGGAACAGTCCGTACACCAGCAGCAGCGCATAGATCACGCCACCCCAGATCAGGTAGTTCTTCGACCAGGCGAACCTCCGCGCGAGCACAAGGCCGGCGACGCCGAAGAGGAGGTGCACGATGTTGTGCAGTACGGAGACCTGGAAGATTCCGAGCAGCATGGCCTCGGACGTGTGACCGGCGAACTCGACCATTTCGATGTTCGTGGTGAGTCCAGGAATGAACCCCGCGATTCCGACCAGGAGGAACACGATGCCGTAGACGAGCGCGACCTTCTGCACGGGTGTCTCGGCATACCGCACATCAGCGCGGGCGTTTGCGTTGCTCTGCATGACGACCTCTCTCATCGATTCCGTCCGATTGATCCTCTGACGGCGCGGAGCCACTCGCCCCGCTTGAGCACAAGCCTGGCGACATGTCGCGCGCTTCCGCGAGGGGGTTGACAGCATTCCGGTGAACCGGATGTGCAGCCACCCGCCGCTGGGTGTTCCGTATTGGCGAGGCGGTGCCCTCACGTCGAGACGTCGTTCTCGATATCCTCAGCGAGGTCGTCGATCACCTCCGGCCGCAGGTCGACACCGGCCTCGTCGAGCCGCTCCTGCAGGACCTGGCTCACGTCGTCCTCCACCTGACCGTGCCGGATCTCGCTGCGCACCTCCTCAGCCATCTGCTCGACCGCGTCGCTTTCATCGCCGCTGTCGCGCATCGCGTCCTGTTCTCTGTCCTCGGTCATGGGCCGATGATCCGTCCGCAGCGCCGCAGCGCCAACCCCCTTGACGGCGCGGCCAGCCTGATGCCGTGCGGGCAGCATCCGGCCGTCGGGCCGCTGCGGCGGCCCTTCGTGGACATGAGCCAGACGTTGCCCCGCGAGTTCAGACGCGAGTCGGCAACCCCTCCGTCACGGCGGCCTGGATGCGCCTGTCGAGATCGTCGAGCTCGGCCAGAAGTTCAGATGCGACCCAGACCCGGTCGCGCTTGCGCCCCGTGATCTCGCGGATGAAGCCGGCGCCGACCAGCCGATCGATCGCGGTGTAAGCCGCCTGCGTGGATGCTCCTGAGTGCTGTTCGATCTCTGCGGCCGTCATCACCGGATGGTCGTAGAACGCGGGGATGAGGGCCGCGGCCGCGGAGCCTGAGCGGGGCTGGATCTCGGCCATCCACTCCTCGGGGAGCGCCTTGATACGAGCGATGGACAGGCGCGAGCATGTCGCTGCCGCTCGAGCGGAGCGTGCGAACAGGTCGATCAGCCGAGCCGGGTTCCCCCGGCGGTACGCCCCGAGAGCTGCGAAGTAGCCCTCACGTTCGGCGAGCAGGCCACTGGCCAGGGGAACGACCGCGTTCCGGGTCACACCTCGCCGGCGGAACACCGCCGAGACCAAGGCACGGCCGATACGACCGTTGCCGTCGGTGAAGGCGTGGATCGACTCGAACTGGGCGTGCCCGATCGCCGCCTGCGTCAGGACGGGCACGTCATCGCGATTCAGGTAGGTCAGCAGATCGTCCATCAGTGCGGGGACGCGCTCAGGCGCGGGCGGCACATGCAGGGCGTCCCGCGGTGAGTAGTCGCTTCCGCCGATCCAGTTCTGCATGTCGCGCAGGCGACCGGCGTACGACGCCTCTTGTGGGTCGTCCTTCGTCAGCGCGTCGTGCGCGGCGAGGACGTCGCCCAGCTCGAATCGCCCCCGTTCTCCGGTCACTGTGACGAGCTCGTGCAGCGCCGTACTGGCCGCCACCATGCTCGTCGCTGAGCTGTTCGAGCGGTTGCCGGCCAGGGCCTTGGCATAGTCGACGGCATCGGCCGTGACCCGCTCGATCTTGGACGAGGCGACCGATTCGGTGCGCATCATGAACCGGCTCATCGCAGCCGAATGCCCCTCGGCATCCGTATCCGCTTGCGCGACGGCGAGCAGGGCGTCCTCGGATGCGACGATCGTCGTCATCGGGGGGAGGTAGTCCCTGTTCGCGATCATCGGAGGAATCGTCGCGTGGACGACGGTGAACGTCCGGTCTTCGCGGACCCCTCCGCGCACCTGCTGACGCCAGGGCAACGCTTCGACGTCGTGGGCAGGCCACGGAAGCCCTGCGTACTCCGATTCGTCCATGCTTGATTATGGCATGCGTTGTTCAAGAATAACCGAGTAAGTTGGAATATCTGCCGAGTACTCCAGCTTGACCGGTGCGGGCCTGCACGAGAACTGCACCGGGCGTTCCGCAGAAACGAAGAAACCCCCGATCACTCGGGGGTTTCCATGGCGGTGACGGTGGGATTTGAACCCACGGTAGGGGGTTACCCTACACAACTTTTCGAGAGTTGCACCTTCGGCCGCTCGGACACGTCACCGTCGTCCAGCTTACGACACCGAGCGGGCCGCGCGCCAATCGAGCGCCCGCACCGACATGCGGATCGACCACGCTCCGAACCTGAGTGTTCCCTGGGAACCCGACCGCGGCCGCACGTCGGCCGGTTACGGTGCTGGGAGCGCTCCCACAAGGCCGTGGGGCGCGCGGGACAGAGGTTCCGAGGACAACCTGAAAGGAAGTCACACCTCCATGTCGAATCAGATCTCACCGCCACGCAGGCGCACAAGAGCCGCCGTCGTCGGCCTGCTCGCCGCGGCCGCGACCGCACTGGGCCTGGCCGCGGGCACCGTGCCGGCGACAGCGGCATCCCCCATCAGGCCGGCCGCCGTCTCGGCCTCGAAGATCCCCCTGACGATCTCCAACAACTCCGGGCAGGGGCCCGCCTACATCTACATCCTCGGCACCAACCTCGACACCGGCGAGATGGGCTGGGCGGATGCCCAGGGCAACTTCCACGCCTGGCCGCACACCGGCGAGGTCCCCGTCTCGGCTCCCGACGCCTCGATCGCCCAGATCGGCGCCGGCCAGTCGCAGACGATCTCGATGCCCAAGCTCTCCGGCCGCATCTACTACTCCTACGGTGAGAAGCTCGACTTCAAGATCGTGCTCGACGGCCGGCTCGTGCAGCCGGCAGTGCACACCGCGGGCGACCCCAACCGCGACAAGCTGTTCAACTGGACCGAGTACACGCTCAACGACGACGGCCTGTGGATCAACAGCACCCAGGTTGACTTCTTCTCCGCGCCCTATCAGGTGGGCTTGAAGAAGCAGGACGGCACGGTCATCAGCACCGGCCGCCTGAAGACCGACGCGTACAACGACTTCTTCGCCAAGCTCGAGGCGCAGCCGGGCTGGGGAGGGCTCATCCAGCGCGACGCGAACGGCCGCATCCTGCGCGCCCACTCCCCCGGGCACGGCGTCGACTCCGGCATGATCAGCCCCAGCACGATCACCGGATACGTCGACCAGGTCTGGGAGAGCTACCGGAACCGCGACGTCATCATCACCCCGTTCGCCCACGAGCCGCAGACCCAGTTCTTCGGTCGCGTCAACGGCGACCGCTGGGTCTTCCGCAACACCAGCGGGGCCGAGGTCGCCTCCTTCCCCAAGCCCAGCGCCGCGTCGGTCTACGGATGCGCGGGCGACCTGTTCGCCCCCAACGACCACGTCGTCGGCCCCATCGCCCGCACCCTGTGCTCGGGCCTGATCCGGCAGACGCTGCTCGACAACCCGAACCAGCCGGCCACCGACGCATCGACCTTCTACCAGGGCGCGTACGCCAACCACTACGCACGCCTGGTGCACGAGGCGATGGTCACCGGAAAGGCCTACGCCTACGCCTTCGACGACGTCGGCGCTCACGAGTCGCTCGTCCACGACGGCAACCCGGCCCAGGCCTACATCTCCCTCGATCCGTTCACCGGCAGCGCCACGCCCATCGGTCAGGAGGACGCCTCCGCCCCGCCGGTCAACGGCGGCGGCGACAACGGCAGCGGCAGCGGCGCGCTGCCCACGGGGACCGGCCCGATCGGTCTCGGCAGCTTGTGCCTCGACGTCCCCTGGGGCGACCCGACCCCGGGTGTCCAGGTGCAGGCGGCGAACTGCTACGGCAACGACGCGCAGCGCTGGACCCGCGGCTCGGACGGCACCATCCGCGCACTCGGAAAGTGCCTGGATGCGCGCGCGGCCGGCACGACGAACGGCACCGTCGTGCAGATCTGGGACTGCAACGGCACCGACGCCCAGAAGTGGAGCTACGACTCCGCTGCCCAGGCGCTGAAGAACGGCGTCTCGAACCTGTGCCTCGACGCCACGAACGGCGTCACCGACGGCTCCCCCGTGGCGCTGTGGCAGTGCCACGGGGGCACCAACCAGCGATGGACGCTCTGACCGTCGCACTCCGCTGATCTCCCCGCCCCGGAGAATCGGCCCGGCCCCGGGCTCGGCAGCGTCCTCAGCGGACGCACCGAACCCGGGGCCGGCACACGTCAGCGCGCGGAGGCGCCCCAGCTCTGCGAACCGCCAGGCTCACTCACCCGCTGCGGCACTCCCCACGGATTGTCGTCGCGCAGCGGCGCCGGCAACAGCTCCTGCGGCGCATCCTGGTAGGCCACCCCGCGCAGGAAGCGGGTGATCGCCGCCGTGCCGACGCTCGTGCCGTCACTCGTCGTGGCCGGGTAGGGCCCGCCGTGCTGCATCGCCGGAGTCACCGAGACGCCGGTGGGCCAGCCGCCGAACAGCACGCGCCCGCTCGTCTCGGCGAGCGCCTCGACCAGCCCCGCCAGCGACCCGTCGGCCAGCTCGTCCGCACGCGCGTGCACGGTCGAGGTGAGGTTGCCGGGGAACAGCTCCGCGTGCAGGCCCGGGAGCGCGCCGCGATCCGTGTACCGCACGATCACCGACAGCGGACCGAACGACTCCTCCAGCAGCGCCTCGCGGTCGGCCAGCAGCGTGTCGACGTCGACCGCGACGACCGTGGGCGTCGCAAGCACCTGCCCGTCGCCGTCGGCGCGCGTCTCGCCCTCGCACAGCACCGTCACGCCGTCCGCACCGAGCACGTCGGAGCGTCGCTGCGAGAACGCCCGCCCGATCCCGGGGTTCAGCAGCCGGTGCTCGGTCACGGCGGACGCGGCACCGGCCACCGGGGACAGATCGGCATCGGCCGGGACGAACAGGAAGCCGGGCTTGGTGCACAGCTGGCCGGCAGAGCCCGACACCGAGGCGACGAAGCCGTCCAGCAGCGCGGCATCCGCATAGGTCGCGTACACGGGGTTCACGCTGCCCAGCTCGCCGAAGAACGGGATCGGCACCGGACGGGACGCCGCGATGTCGGCCAGCATCCGCCCGACATGCGTCGAACCGGTGAACGCGCCCGCGCGGATGCGCTCGTCCTTCAGCAGTGCGACGCCGTTCTCCTGACCGGCGATCGACTGGAACACGCCCTCGGGCATCCCAGCGCTGCGGAGCGCCTCGATGACGACGGCGGCCGTGCGACGGGACAGCTCCGGATGCCCGGAGTGCGCCTTCACGACCACGGGACATCCTGCCGCCAGCGCCGCCGCGGTGTCGCCGCCGGCGACCGAGAACGCGAACGGGAAGTTCGAGGCCGCGAAGTTCAGCACGGGGCCGACCGGCTCCAGCATCCGCCGCACATCGGGGCGCGGTCCGATGACGTACTCGGGGTCGGCGAGGTCGATGCGGGCGTCGAGGTAGCCGCCGTCGACGATCGTGTCGGCGAACAGCCGCAACTGCCACGAGGTGCGCCGCAGCTCGCCGGTCAGTCTCGCCTCCGCCAGTCCGGTCTCGCGCATGGCGATCGGGATGAGCTCTCCGCCGGCGGCATCCAGGGCGTCGGCGACGGCGACGAGCGCTGCCGCGCGCTCGCGGGGGGTGGTGCGGGCGAAGGGCCGCGCGGCGGCGGATGCCGCGGCGGCGATCTGGTCGATGGTCTGATTCTCGGTCACGTCTGTCTCCTGGTGGTCTGGTTCGCGCGGGCGCAGGGTCTCAGAACACGAACCCTTCAGGGAACGGGTCGTGCTCGTCGAGCAGGTACTGCGCGAGCCCGGTCACCCAGGCTCGTCCGGTGATGGTGGGGATCACGGCAGGGCGGTCCCCGACGGTGGTCTCGCCGACGATCCGTCCGGTGAACGCCGTGCCGATGAAGGACTCGTTCACGAACGGGGCATCCAGGGCGAGCTCGCCGCGGGCGTGCAGCTCGGCCATGCGCGCGCTGGTGCCGGTGCCGCAGGGCGAGCGGTCGAACCAGCCCGGGTGGATCGCCATGGCGTGGCGGGAGCGGACGGCATCCGATCCCGGCGCGATGAACTCCACGTGATGCACGTGGTTCGCGCCCTGCAGCACCGGATGCACCGGCGGCGCCTGCTCGTTGATCGCGTCCATGATCGCAAGCCCCGCGGCGAGGATGTCGTCCTGCCGCGCGCGATCGAAGGGCAGGCCCACCTGGTCGAGGTCCACGAGGGCGTAGTAGTTGCCGCCGAACGCCACCGAGTAGGTGATCTCGCCGATTCCGGGCACGTCGATGCGCTCGTCGAGTCGGTCGACGAAGCTCGGCACGTTCTCGATGGTGACGTCCACCGCGCGACCGGCCTCCACGCGCACGCGGGCGATCACGAGGCCGGCCGGCACATCCAGGCGGATCTCGGTGACCGGCTCGGTCACCTCGACCATCCCGGTCTCCACCAGCACGGTCGCCGCGCCGATCGTGCCGTGGCCGCACATCGGCAGGAACCCGGACGCCTCGATGAACACGATCCCCCAGTCCGCGTCGTCCCGCGCGGGCGGCTGCAGCAGCACGCCCGACATCGCCGCGTGACCGCGGGGCTCGTTCATGAGGAAGCCGCGCAGGTGGTCGAGGTGCTCCATCGCGTACAGGCGTCGGTCGTTCATGGTCGCCCCGGGGATGCGACCGACGCCGCCGGTGACGACGCGCGTCGGCATCCCCTCCGTGTGGGAGTCGACGGCCTGGATGGTGCGGCGAGCGCGCATCAGCTGCCTCCGTTGCAGATGGGGATCCGACGGGGATGCCGGCGCGCGGCATCCCCGTCGAGCATTGTCACACGCGTCACGCGACCACGGCTGAGCGAGCCGCGAGGGCCGCGAGCGCGCGCTCGGTGTCGGCCGTGACCTGGGCGTGCTGCTCCGCGGAGAGCGGGCCGCGCGGGGGCCGGGTCGGTCCTCCGTACGAGTTGCCGCAGATGTCCATCGAGAGTTTGATCGCCTGCACGAACTCGGTGCGCGAGTCCCAGCGGAACACCGCGACGAGCTGCTCGTACAGTGCCCGCGCCTCCTGCCAGCGGCCCTCGGTGAGCAGGTCGTACAGCTCGACGGCCTCACGCGGGAAGGCGTTCGGGTAGCCGGCGAACCAGCCGACGGCGCCATTGACCATGAGCTCGAAGAGCACGTCGTCGGCGCCGGCGATGATGTCGATGTCGCACAGCTCCTTGATCTCGTAGACGCGGCGCACGTCACCGGAGAACTCCTTGATCGCGACGACCTCGGGGATCTCGGCGATCTTCGCGACGAGCGAGGGCACCAGGTCGACCTTGGTGTCGAAGGGGTTGTTGTAGGCCATGATCGGCAGGCCGACCTTCGCGACCTCCTGGTAGTGCGCGATGATCTCGCCCTCGTTGGCGCGGTAGATCGTGGGCGGCAGCAGCAGCACGCCGTCGGCGCCATCCTCGCGGGCGATCTCCGCCCAGTGCCGGGCCTGGTGGCTGCCCACCCCGTGCACGCCCGCCACGACGATGCCGCGTCCGTCGACCGCGTCGACCGCGACCTGGATCACCTTGCGGCGTTCCTCGTCGGTCAGCGAGGAGTATTCGCCCAGCGAGCCGTTCGGGCCGACGCCCCGGCATCCGTTCGACATCAGGAAGTCGACGTGCTCGCCGAACTTGTCGTAGTCGACGGCGAGTCCCGCCGGGGCCGACGCGTCTTCCTTGAACGCGAGGGTGGTGGCGACGACGACGCCGCCGAGGTCCATGCTCTTCTCAGTCATTGCTCTTGTTCTCTTTCTGCGGTGTTGGGGTGGGATGACCGGTGCGCGGCGAGCTCGCCGATGCGCACCGATGACAGGACGGGGCGCCGATCGAAGCCGGCCGGGGTGCCGGCGATGTCCTCGACGCTGTGGCCGCAGGTGCGGCCCTGGCAGGGGCCGAGACCCGCTCGGGTGGCGAGTCTCATGCCGCGCGACGACACCCGCGCGTACTCGGCGATCACGCCGGCCGTGGCCCCTTCGCAGCGGCAGACGATCGTGTCGTCGTCGAGCCAGGCGGTCCAGCCGGGTCGGATGGCATGGGTGGCCAGGCGCTCGGCGAAGGCGCGCATGCGCCGGCGGGCGCGCTCCGGCGCGCGCAGGCGGGGGTCGGATGCCGGGATGCCTGCGGCGGCGAGTCCGGCGATCTCGCCTTCGGCGAGCGCGGCATCCGCTCCTCCGATGCCGGTGATCTCACCGGCCGCGTGAACGCCGGGAACGCTCGTGCGCTGTCGGCCGTCCACGCGCACGAAGCGCTCGGGCGTGATCTCGCAGCCGAACTGGATCGCCGCCTCCAGCCGAGGGGTGAAGCCATGGCCGAGTGCCACCGCGTCGCAGTCGACGGTGCGCTCCGTGCCCGCGACGGGCCGCCAGCTGCGGTCGATGCGCTGGACGGTGACGGCCTCGACGGAACCACCGCCGTGGATGCGCGTGACGGCGCTGCCGAGCCGGTAGGGAGTGCGGCACGCCACCAGCGTGCCGAGGTACGACGCCAGCTCACCCGCCTTGCCCGCGGCCGCCGTCAGCTCCCACGGGCGGCGGCCCCAGCCTGTCAGCAGGGTACGTGCGGAGGCAGCTTCGACGATCGCTGCGACCTGGCCGCCCAGGATGGAGATGCTCTGCGCCACTGGGAGCAGGAAGGGGCCTGCACCGGCGACGACGGTGCGCGTGCCCAGCGCGACGCCGTCGCGCTTCGCGAGCGCCTGCACGGCTCCGGCGGAGGTGACGCCGGGCAGCGTCCACCCGGGCACGGGCAGCACCCGGTCGTGCGCGCCGGTGGCGAGCACCACGGCATCCGCTTCCAGCGTCTCGCCCTCCCGCCGCGCGGCGTCGACCGGACCGAACAGCGCGTGCACGCGCAGCGGCGTGCCGGCCTCCACGCGCCACACGCTCGCCGAAGACAGCATCCGCACGTTCGCGAGAGCCTTCTGCAGGTCGCCGAACCGGCCGAGCTGATGCTGCAGGCGGGCATCCGTGAAGGCCGGGTGGTGGCGCCAGAACTGACCGCCCATGCGCTCGCCCTCGTCGACGACGACGACGTCGGCTCCGGCCTGCGAGGCGGATGCCGCGGCGGCGAGGCCCGCGGGCCCGGCGCCGATGACCACGATGCGCGTCATGCCCGCACCTCCCGCTCGACGCTGTCGCCCTCACAGGCGGTGCGCTGGCAGGCGCGGACGCCCTCGACGCCGTTGACGGTCACGACGCAGTCCTGGCAGATGCCGATGCCGCAGAAGATCCCGCGCTCGGCACCCGCCGCGGTGCGCCAGGTGCGGTGGCCGTTCGCGAGGAGGATGCCGCCGATGCTCTGTCCGTCGCGGCCCTCGAGCTGCTCCCCGTCGAAACTGATCCGGATGCTCATGCCGCGACCTCCTCGGGGCATCCCGTCGCTCCGGGTCGCGATTCGCCCCGGAATCCCCGGCGGCCCAGAGCCCCAGGTCGCGATTCGTCCCGGAATACCGGCGGGAAAGCGGGACCAACTGCGACCTGGGCGGCAGAGGGGGATGCCGAAGCGGGACCGACTGCGACCTGGGCGGCAGAGGCGGATGCCGAAGCGGGACCGACTGCGACCTGGGCGGAAGAGGAGGATGCCGAAGCGGGATGGATCGCGAGCTGCGGATCGCGGACGTCGACCGTGGCGTTCACGCTGCCGCCCCCTCTCGGTCAGCGCCCTGCAGGGTCGCCCGCGACGGCAGGAACGGAGCGGGATCCAGGGGCGCGGGCGCACCGAGCACGGCGTGCGCGATCAGCGCGCCGGTGGTCGGGGCCAGCCCGATGCCCGCGCCCTCGTGTCCGGCCGCATGGAACAGCCCGACGACCCGGGCATCCGCTCCGATCGCGGGAAGGTGGTCGGGGGCATACGGACGGAACCCGAAGTACGTGCGCAGCAGCATGGTGTCGCGCAGGAACGGGAACAGCCGCGTGGCCTTGTCCGCGATCTCGGCCAGCGGCGCCAGGAGCCCTTCGGCGGAGAAGCCCACGCGTTCGCGACTCGACCCGATGAGCACGGTTCCGCCGGGGGTGGACTCCACGACCGTGGAGGTCTGCAGGGCGGCGTCGCCCGAACCGACCGCGCCGACGTAGTCGGCGTCGTACACCTTGTGGAACACGCGCTGCGGCATGGGTGCGGTGACGAGGATGGTGCCCCGGCGCGGACGGATGTCGAGGACGGAGCCGAACAGCGCCGCGGCGTCACCCGCCCAGGGGCCCGCGCAGTTCACGACGGCATCCGCGTCGATGCGGCCCTCCCGGGTGAGCACGCCGCGCACGCGGCCGGATTCGACGATGCCGCCGGTGACCTCGGTGATGCGCAGTTGCGCGCCCAGATGCCGCGCGCGGGCGAGCATGGCCTGCGTGGCGAGGCTGGGCTGCACCTGCGCGTCGTCCGGGTAGTGCACGCCGAGCGCGATGTCGGGGACCAGGTGCGGCTCGGCCGCGCGCAGCGCCCGCTCATCGAGGACGTCGGCGCGGATGCCGATTCCCCGCTGCGTGGCGGCGAAGCGCTCCAGCGCCTCGGCGCCCCCGTCGAAGGCCACGACGATGCCGCCCTTGGCCTCGAACTCCGTGGCGGGCTGGCCCGGGACGCGGTCGGAGTCGAGCCGCTGAGCGAGCTCGCGCCACGCACGGTTCGCCTCGACGGCCATGAGCGCTTCGGCACCCGGCTCCTTGTCGGAGACGAGGATGTTGCCCTCGCAGCGGCTGGAGGTCTCGCCGGCCACACCGGTGCGCTCGAGGACCACCACCTCGGCACCGGCCTCGGCGAGGGCGAGCGCGCAGGCGGCACCGATCGCGCCCGCGCCGATCACGATGATCCGCATCCGCTCCTCCTCTCGACCAGGTGTACCGCGTGACATATTACTCCGGAGTCGAGGGAAGCGCCACCCGGCCAGAGCAGCGCTTCCCTCGGCTCAGCCGCCGAGGTAGGCGTCGATCACGCGGGCGTCCGCGGCGAGCTCCGCCGCGGGCCCTTCCAGCGTCGCGCGGCCGGTCTCGACGACGTACGCGCGGTCGGCGATCTTCAGCGCGGCTCGCGCGTTCTGCTCCACGAGCAGCACCGTGGCTCCCTGCGCGTTGACGGCCTGGATGGTCTCCATGACCTGCTTGACCACCAGCGGCGCCAGCCCCATCGACGGCTCGTCGAGCAGCAGCAGCTTCGGCCCGCCGATGATGGCGCGGCCGATCGCGACCATCTGCTGCTCGCCACCCGACAGGGTGCCGCCCTGCTGCCTGCGGCGCTCCGCGAGGCGGGGCATCAGCTGATACACCTGGTCCACCCGCTGTGCGATCAGCTTCTGATCCCGCACCGTGTAGCCGCCGAGCAGAAGGTTCTCGTGCACGGTCATGGTCGAGAAGATCCGGCGCCCCTCGGGCACATGGATGAGCCCTGCCGACACGATGTCCCACGGCTTGGCGGTCGCCAGATCCCTATCGCCCCAGCGCACCGTCCCCGACTTCGGGCGCACGAGGCCCGACAGCATGTTCATGGTGGTGGACTTGCCGGCACCGTTGTTGCCGAGCAGGCACACGATCTCGCCCTCGCGCACCTCGAAGCTCAGGCCGCGCAGCGCGTGCACCCGGCCGTAGTAGACGTCCGCGGCGTCGACGGTCAGCGTGCTCATGAGCGCTTCCCCTTCTTGGTCTTGTCCAGCGGCGTCTCATCCAGCAGCGACAGATCCACCGTGCCGGTCTGCAGCTTCGTCCCGTCGAGCGGCTCGTCCTCGACGCCGAGGTAGGCCTCGATCACCACCGGGTCGTTCTTGATCTGCTCGGGCGTTCCCACGGCGATCTCCTTGCCGTAGTTGAGCACCACGATGCGCTCGGCCAGCTCCATGATCAGCCCCATGTCGTGCTCGATGAGCACGACGGCGACGCCCAGATCGCGGATGCGGCGGATCAGCTGCATGAGCGACTGCTTCTCGTTGAAGTTCAGCCCCGCCGCGGGCTCGTCCAGCAGCAGCAGCCTCGGCCCGGTGGCGAGCGCGCGCGCGATCTCGACCCGGCGCTGCTCGCCGTACGGCAGCTGGGTGACGTAGAGGTTCTCATCGTCGGTGAAACCGACGAAGTCCAGCCAGCCGCGCGCCTGCTCGGCGCACTCGCGCTCGGTCCGGCGATAGCCCGGCGTGTGCAGCAGTGTCGCCCAGAACCCCTCCCGCAGATTCGCGTGCATGGCGGTCTTGACGTTGTCGAGCACGCTCAGTTCGCGGAACAGCCGCAGGTTCTGGAAGGTGCGCGCCATCCCCCACTTGGTCACCCGCGACGGCAGCACCCGGTAGAACCCGAAGCTCTGCAGCAGATCGACCAGGCGCAGCCTCCGCCAGATCGACGGCGCCTCGCGCACGATGTCCCTGCCGTCGAACACCACCGAGCCCGAGGTGGGCAGGTAGAAGCCCGAGATGCAGTTGAACGCACTGGTCTTTCCCGCACCGTTCGGGCCGATCACCGCGAGGATCTCCCCCGCCTCGACCGAGAAGCTCAGCCCGTCGACGGCCTTCACGCCGCCGAACTGCAGACGGAGGTCCTTCACATCCAGCAGAGCGCTCATCGGTCCCCCTCCCCCTCGACGGTCTCCAGGTCCTCGTTCGCGGTCGCGGGCGGCACGGCCATGAACCCCGCGGTCGGCGGTGGGACGGGCTTGTGCTTCTTCAGCCACGGCAGGATCGCGGTGGACGGCCACAGCCCCGACGGGCGGAACAGCATGGCGACGACGAGCAGCACACCGAAGATGAGGAAGCGCCACTCCGCGAAGTCGCGCAGCAGCTCTGGCGCGAGCGAGACGAACAGGGCGCCGATGATCACGCCCGGCGTCGAGCCCATGCCGCCGAGCACCACGGCCATCAGGATCAGCGCCGAGTACAGGAACTGGAAGCTGTTCGGGCTGATGGCCGACAGGTGCGTGGCCATGAGCTGACCCGCCACACCCGCCCAGACGGCGCCGATGATGTACGCCGTGATCTTGGCGACATAGGTGTTGATGCCCATCGCCTCGGCCGCATCCTCGTCGTCGCGCACGGCCTTCCATGCCCGGCCGAGCTTGCCCTTGGCGAGCCGGCCCGCGCCGATCACGCCGACGAGCACGACCACGATCGCGACGAAGTAGTAGAACACCACGCGCTGGGGGAACTCGATGCCGAGCACGGTGAAGCCGTCTGCGAAGCTCCAGTCGCCGAACTGCCACGTGGGGATGCCGTGGATGCCCGACGGGCCCCCGGTGATGTCGAGGTTGTTCGCGGTGATGCGGATGATCTCACCGAACCCGAGGGTGACGATGGCGAGATAGTCGCTGCGCAGCCGCAGGGTCGGGGCGCCGATGATCACACCCGCCAGGATGCACGCCAGCACGGTCGCCGGCAGCGCCGCCCACATCGGCCACCCGACCACCGTGGTGAGGATTCCCGAGATGTATGCGCCGACGGCGAAGAAGGCGATGTACCCCAGATCGAGGAGCCCGGCGTAGCCGACGACCACGTTCAGGCCCATGCAGAGCATGACGTAGATGAGAGCGCTGGTCGCGATCGACATGGTGTACCGGGATGCGTCGAGGAAGGGCAGCACGGCCAGCAGCACGACGGCCGCGACGCCCAGTGCCCGCAGGAACCCCTGATTGGAGGTGAACATGCCTCCGGGAGCGGCCGGTCGGTCGAACAGCGGGGAGGGCGCGCGCAGCGCGGAGTCTCGCGTCTTCATGGAGCGGGACATGTCACATCCTCTCGACGACGCGGGCCCCGAGGAGCCCCGTCGGCTTGAAGGTGAGGAACAGGATGAGGAAGGCGAACGAGAACACGTCGCGCCACTCGCCGCCGAACCAGGCGGCGCCGAAGGACTCGAGCAGTCCCAGCAGCAGGCCACCAAGCATGGCGCCGTAGAGGTTGCCGATGCCGCCGATGACCGCGGCGGTGAACGCCTTGAGGCCGATGATGAATCCCATCAGGAAGTCGATCGACCCGTAGTAGGCGCCGGCCATCACGCCCGCAGCTCCGGCGAGTGCCGATCCGATGAAGAACACCGTCGCGATCACGCGGTTGACGTTGATGCCCATCAGCTGGGCGCCCTGCGGGTCGAGGGCGATCGCACGCATGGCGCGGCCCTGCCTGGTGCGCTCGACGATGTGCGCGAGCACGAGCATGAGGGCGGCGGCGATGACGACGAGCACGATCTGCGCGGCCGTGATCCGCATGCCCGCGAACGAGAAGCCGGTGGACTCCAGCCGCACGGGGAACGCCTCGGGATTGGGGCCGAAGATCTGGCGCACCGCGTACTCGAGGGTGAAGGAGACGCCGATGGCCGTGATCAGCACGGCCAGTCGCGGGCTCTTGCGCAGCGGCCGGTACGCGATGCGCTCGATGCCGACACCGATCAGCCCGGTCGTCACCATCGAGAGCAGCAGGATGACCAGCAGCAGCGGGATCGACGACTCGTTCGAGATGCCGAAGGCCGAGAGGGTCGCGAAGCCGGCGAAGGCGCCGAGCATGTAGATGTCGCCATGGGCGAAGTTCAGCAGCTTGATGATCCCGTAGACCATGCTGTAGCCGAGCGCGACAAGGGCGTAGAACGAGCCGACGATCAGGCCGTTCCAGATGAGTTGCATCACTGCGGATGTCCTTCCGCGTCACAGGACGCCGATGCGGGTGGGGCGGCGACCGCCCCACCCGATCGGGTCAGCCCTGGAGGTCGTCCTCGAGCACGAAGTCACCCGTGGCCGGGTCGATCCCGACGATCACGAAGCCGCCGCCCGAGAGGGTGTGCTCCTTCGTGAAGGTCAGCGGGCCGGCGAAGGTGTCGAAGTCCTTCAGGCCCTCGAGCGCCGAGACGACGTCGTCGAAGTCGGTGCCGCCTGCCTCCTTGATCGCCTCGGCGACCACGCGGACCGCGTCGTAGGACTGCGTCGAGTACGGGCCGGGCTTGCCGCCGGCCAGCTTCTCGTAGTCGGCGATCCACGAGTCGGCGCCCTCGATCATGTCGGGGGTCTGCGTGAAGGTGCCGAGGACGTGCTCGGTGTAGCCCTTGCCCGCGATCTCGGCGAACTTCGCGTCGACCGAGCCGTCGCCGACGAGGAAGTCGCCCTCGTATCCGGCATCCGTCGCCTGGCGGACGATCAGGCCGCCCTCCTGGTAGTACCCCGTCCAGTACACGAGACCGGGCTGCGCGTCGGAGAGCTGCGTGGCGACCGAGGCGTAGTCGTTCTCGCCGGGGGTGACGGTGGCTTCGAAGGCGACCGTGAGCCCCTCGGCCTCGGCCTGCTCGACGAAGGAGGCGGCGAGGTCGGCGGAGTACGACGTGGCGTCGTCGATGACGGCGACCTCCTCCGCTCCGATCTTCTTCGCGTAGGTGACGGCCGCCTGGGCCTGCTGCGTGCCGGTGCCGTTGATGAGGAAGACGCCGGGCAGGTTCTGGCTGACCAGCTCGTTCGAGTTGGCCGCGGGGATGACCATGGGGATGCCGGCCTCGTCGAAGATGGGCAGCGTGGGCAGCGTCGCGCCGGAGCAGTAGCCGCCGACGGATGCCACGATGCCGTCGGTGACGAGCTTGTTGGCGCCCGAGACCGCGGTGGTCGCATCGCACGCGTCATCTTCGACGACCAGCTCGAGTTCGCGGCCGTCGATGCCGCCGTCGGCGTTGATCTCGTCGATGGCGAGCTGTGCGCCGTTCTTCATGTAGTCGCCGAAGGCCGACTCGCTTCCCGAGAAGGGCGCGAGCATGCCGAGCTTGATGGGTCCGTCGCCGCTGCCGGAGCCGCCTGCGTCGTCGGAGCCGAGACCGCCGGAACAGCCGGCGGTGAGGATGATGGCGCCGATGGCGGCGGCGATGGACAGTGTGCGCCGGATGCGCGGGGTGCGGGTGTGCATGGATGGTCCTCCTGGATGCCTCATTGCATGTGCCACGGGATAGCACGTGACACATTACTCAGCGAGAGGACCGAGCGGAACCCATCGAGACCGATCCGTGACCGAGGCGGCCCGAGTGGCCGGTCGAGACCGAGGCGCGATCAGCCCTCGTCACGTCCGCTCCACACCCCGCCGACGTGCCGGATGTGGCGGCGCATCAGCTCTTCCGCATCCGCTCCGCGCCCCGCCACGAGCAGGTCGACGAGCTCCGCGTGCTCGAGGGCTGTGGAGATCAGGGCATCCGATTCGGCCAGCTGCACAAGGCCCAGCAGCCGCGTCTGCTGCCGCAGCTCGCGGACGGTCTCGACGAGTTTGCCGTTGCCCGTGCACTCCAGGATGCGCAGGTGGAACTCGGTGTCGGCGGCGAGGTACTCGTCGAACCGCCCCGTGCGGGCGGCGGAGACGATGCGGTCGGCGACGGCCCGGAGGTCGGTCTCGGTGGCGGCGTCGAGCGCGCCGGCCACGGTCCGCATGGGCGGTGCCTCGAGCAACATCCGCACCTCGGTCAGTTCGCGCAGTTCGTCGGGCGAGACCTCGGTGACCTCGAAGCCGCGGTTGCGGATCGGACGCAGGAATCCGCGGCGGGCGAGATTGAGCATCGCCTCGCGCACCGGGGTGGCGCTCACGCCGAAGTCGCCCGCCAGCGTGGGCACGGTGAGCACCTGCCCCGGCGGGATCTCGCCCGAGACGATGCGCGAAGCCAGCTGCGCCTCCACCTGCTCGCGCAGACTCTCGGCGGGCGAGAGCAGCGTCGTGAAGCCGCTCATCGCTCACCCCGGCAAAGAATGGTCATGCGTCATATGGTACTGCGCGCGTCGGGTCGAGCGTGCGCCCGCGGCCCATGCGCACCACGCGATCGACCGCCCCCTCGGGCGGGGGCACGTGCGAGATGAGGATCATGGTCTGATCCCCCGCGGCGCGGAGCAGATCCTCCAGCAGTGCGCGGGATGCCTCGGGGTCCACGCCCGCGGTCGGCTCGTCGAGCACGAGCACGGGGAAGCCGCGCAGCAGTGCTCTCGCCAGCGCGATGCGCTGCGCCTGGCCGCCCGAGACCAGCGCACCGCGGTCGCCCACGCGCGCATCGAGCCCACCGCGCTCGCGCGCCCAGTCCGCCAGGCCGACACGGCCGAGGGCTGCGAGCAGCTCGTCGTCGGTGGCCGTGTCGCGGGCGAAGAGCAGGTTCTGCCGCAGATCCTCGTCGAACAGGGTCGGCGTCTGCTCGCACAGCCCCACCGTGCGCCTCAGCTCCGGTCCGGGGATGCGGTCGGCGTCCCTGCCGTCCACGGAGTACTCGCCGTCGTGGCGGAGGAACCCGGCGAGCACCGCCGCGAGTGTGGACTTGCCGGCTCCGCTCGGGCCCGTCACCAGCACGCGCTCGCCCGGCGCCGCATCCAGATCGACGCCGACCAGGGTGGGCACGGGCGACCCCGGCCAGGCGGCCTGGACGCCGCGGAGTCGCAGCCCTCGCACGGCGAGGCCGTCCGGAGCGTCCGTGACTCCCCGTGCCGCGACGCGGCTCGGCGCAGCAACGTCCTGCGCGATCGGCAGGACCTCGTCAGGACGCACCTGCGCGGGAAGGGCAGCGGGCGCCACCGCGGCGATGCGCGCAGCGCTCGCACGCACGCCGCGCCACGCGGACGCCGCCTGCGGCACGACCGCGAACACCTCGAACACGGCCATCGGCAGCAGGACGGCCACGGCGAACCACGCGGCATCCCGAGCACCGCCGTCGGTGCCGGGCACAGCGGCGGCGAGCGCCCACATCGACGCCGTCCCGGCTGCCACGGACACGATCGCCGCCGACGCGGCCTGCGCCAGCGCCGCGCGGGTGACGGTGCGGCGCAGCCGGGCATCCGCCACCCGGATCCGCTCGCGGGAGGAGTCCTCGGCGCCGTAGGCGATGAGCACGTCGAGACCGGTCAGGTGATCGACGAGGGCACCCGTGAGCTCGGCGCGCCGGCGCGACACCTCGCGCTCGGCGCGGCCGCCCAGCATCCAGCCGACCAGGATCGCGCCGGCGACCGCCAGCGTCAGGCAGATCGCGAGCGCGAGTGACGCTGCGGGCGAGATCAGCGCCATCGCGCCGACCGCGAGCACGGCGACCACGATGCCGGTGACGAGGGGCTGCGCGACCCGCAGCGGCAGGTTCTGCAGGCCCTCGACGTCATCGACGAGCGCGGCGAGCACCTCGCCCCGGTCGGTGCCGGCTAGGCCCGCGGGCGAGAGCGGGGTGAGCCTGCGCACGACGCCCGCTCGCAGGCTCGCCAGCTGCCGCAGCGCCGCGTCGTGCCCGGCGAGCCGCTCGAGATAGCGGAAGACCGCCCTCGAGACGGCGAAGAACCTCACCCCGACGACCGCCACCGACAGCGGCACGAGCGAGTCGACGATCGAGGCGCTCACGATCAGCCAGCCGCTCACGAGCAGCAGGCCGATGGCCGCACCGGCGGAGAGGACTCCGGCGACCAGCGCCGGCAGGAACCGTCGCGCCGGCGGCATCGCCTGCCGCAGCATGTCGCGGACCTCGGGCCGCAGGAGGCTCATGCGGGCACCCCCAGGGCGACGATCTCATCGGCGATGACGCGGGCGGAGCGCCGGTGCGAGACGAGGAGCACGGTCGCTCCGGCATCCGCGGTCGTGCGAAGCGATGCCCACAGCTCCGCCTCCGTCGCCTCGTCGAGTGCACTCGAGGGCTCATCGAGCGCGAGCACGCGCGATCCGCATCCCAGCCGGTACAGCGCCCGCGCCACCGCCACTCGTTGCGCCTGGCCGCCGGAGAGCCCGGTGCCCTGGACGCCGAGCCGATGCCCGGGGTCGAGCTCGGCGGCACCGGCGCGCGCCAGGGCGTCGCGCACGCGTCCGAGATCCGGCTGGGCGTCGCCGAGGGCGACGTTCTCCGCGATCGTCCCCCGCATGAGCGCAGGGTGTTGCCCCGACCAGGCCAGCCACGCCGAGGGCGGCAGAGCGCGCACGTCGTCGCCGTCCACGGAGGCAGCGCCCTCGAAGGGCACCGCGCCGCGCAGCGCCGCGAGCAGGCTCGACTTTCCCGCGCCGCTGGGACCCTCGATGAGGGTGATCGTGCCCGGTCGGGCGGTGAACGACACCGGCGGCAGATCCCTCACGCGCAGGTCGCGCACCGTGAGGGTCGCGGCGTCCGGCGCGGATGTGGCGCGAACGGTCGCCTCCGCGCCGGGGATGCGACCATCCGCGCCACCTCCGGCGGCACCGGGGGTGGAGTCGAGCACGGCGAACACCTGCTCCGTGGCGGCGACGCCCTCCGCCGCCGCGTGGAACTGCACGCCCACCTGCCGCAGCGGCAGGAAAGCCTCGGGGGCGAGCAGCAGCACGAACAGCCCGACGCCGAGCGAGAGCTCGCCCGACAGCAGCCGGAACCCGACGGCGACGGCGATGAGGGCGACCGCCAGCGACGACAGCAGCTCCAGAGCGAACCCGGACAGGAACGAGAAGCGCAGCACGCGCATCGTCTCGGCGCGATACTGCTCGGCCGTCTCGTGCGTGCGCTGCGCGGCACGGCGCTCCCGCCCGAAGATCCGCAGCGTCGACAGTCCCTGCACCGTGTCGGCGAAGCGCGCGGCCAGCTGCTGCAGCACGGCCAGCTGACGGCGCTGCACGCTGCGGGTGGCGAGTCCGATCAGCACGAGGAACAGCGGGATGAGCGGCAGCGTCAGGGCGGCGGTCAGTCCGCTGGGCCAGTCGGTGAACCACATCACCGCGACGATGGCCGGCGTCGCGATCACGGTGAGCACCAGCTGCGGAAGATATCGCGAGAAGTAGGGATCCAGCGCGTCGAGCCCGTGGCCGGCGGTCACGGCCAGTGCGGCACGGTTGTGCCGGGCGAGCCAGCCCGGGCCTCGGATGCCGATCGCGGCGATGAGGTGCTGTCGCAGCTCGGCGCCGGCTCCCGCGGCGGCGCGCAGGCCCCAGGCCTCGGATGCCCAGAGCAGCCCACCCCGGGCGAAGACCACGAGGGCGATCAGGCCGAGCCGCTGGGCATCCACCCCGTTCCCGCCGGCGATGGAGGTGATCGCGTCGGCGAGCAGCCACGAGAAGCTGATCGTCACCGCCGTCTGGGCGAGGGCGATCAGCGCGGATGCCGCCAGGAAGCGGCGCGCGGACGGCGCGCGGCGCAGCAGCCGGGGATCGACGGGCTTCATGACCGTGGTCTCATGCGTGGGCCGGCGCGGTCTCGATCGAGCGGCGGGTGACCCGCTTGCGGAACACCCAGTACGTCCACGCCTGATACGCGATCACGAGGGGAAGGGCCACGAGAGCCGTCCAGCTCATGATCTGCAGCGTGTACGGGGTGCTGGACGCGTTCTCGATCGTCAGGCTGTTCGCGTCGGCGATGGTCGACGGCAGCACGGACGGGAACAGCGCGGCGAAGAGCATGACCACGGACGACAGCACGGTGACCGCGCCCGCCGCGAACGCACGGCCGTCGCGACCGCGCAGCGCGAACAGCGTCGAGGCGATCAGGGCCGCCGCCGCCATCGCTCCCGCGGCGACCACGATCCACAGCAGGGGCGCTTCGCGCCCCGCCGCCAGGGCGATCGTCCACACCACGGCGCCGGCGGCGACCGGCACCGTGGGCAGGGCGGCCCGTCTGGCCAGGCGACGGGCGTCCGCCTGCACCCGGCCGTCGGTCTTCAGCGCGACGAAGTACACGCCGTGCAGGAAGAACAGCAGCAGCGTCGTGACGCCGACCAGCAGCGCGTAGGGGTTCAGGAGCGTGAAGAATCCGCCGATGTGCACGTGGTGCTCGTCGAGGGGGATGCCCTGCACGATGTTGCCGAACGCGACGCCCCAGAGAAAGGCGGGCACGGCCGATCCGATCACGATCATGCGGTCGAAGCGGGCCTTCCACTGCGCCTGCGGGCGCTGATGCCGGTACTCGAACGACACCCCGCGCAGGATCAGGGCGAGCAGGATGATCAGCAGCGGCAGGTAGAACCCGCTGAACAGCGAGGCGTACCACTCGGGGAACGAGGCGAACAGGCAGGCGCCCGCGACGATCAGCCAGGTCTCGTTGAGGTCCCAGATCGGCCCGATGGTGTTGATCACCTGCCGACGCGAGACGTCGTCCCTGCCGAGGAACGGCAGGGTCATGCCGACACCGAAGTCGAAGCCGTCGAGCACGAAGTAGCCGACGAAGAAGAACGCGATGAGCCAGAACCAGAGGTACGAGAGATCCATGTCCGTCCTTCCGCTCAGTAGACGACCGAGGGCGCCGGCACCGACGCGTCTGCGGTCTCGCTGGTGTCGGGTCCCTTCTGGGCGGCCCGCACGATCAGGCGGACCTCCACCACGGCGAGCGCGGCGTAGACGGCGGTGAACGCGATCAGCGAGATGAGCACGTCCACGCCGTTCATCCCGGGCGAGACGCCGTCCCGGGTGGACATCAGGCCGAAAACGATCCAGGGCTGGCGGCCCATCTCGGTGAACACCCAGCCGACGATGTTCGCGCCCAGCGCGAGGGGGTGCGACCAGATCGCGATCTTCCACATCCAGGCGGCGACCGGCTTCTTCGCGTTCTTGCGCGTGACCCAGAGGCCGGCGAGCGCGACCAGCGCGTGCGCGATGCCCAGGCCGATCATCCAGCGGAACGCCCAGTACGTGATCCACAGCACCGGTGCGAAGTTCGTGATGCCGAGGTCGGCGTACGTCGTGGCGTACTCGGCGTTGAGATCGTTGATGCCGTGGACGCACGAGTCGAGGGAGTGCGTCGACAGCAGCGAGAGCAGGTACGGCACCCGGATCGAGAACAGCTCCGAGGTGCCGTCCGGAGTGCCGAGCGTGAAGAGGCTGAACGACGCGTCCGCACCGCAGACGGTGTCGAAGGTGGCCTCGGCCGCCGCCATCTTCATCGGCTGGGCGGCGTACATCGCGAGCCCGAGCTGATCTCCGGAGAGCACGACGCCGGCGGTGGATGCCAGCATCCCCCACAGGCCGAACTTCAGCGACACCCGCATGGTGTCGACGTGCTGACCGCGGGCGAGGTGCCAGGCAGAGACCGAGATGATCACACCGGCGGCGAACATGAACGCGCCGAAGATCGTGTGGGGGAACGCGGCGAGCGCGACGGGGTTGGTCAGGAGAGCGGCGAAGTCGACGAGCTCGGCGCGGTTCGTGACCGGGTTGTACTCGTAGCCGACCGGGTTCTGCATGAACGCGTTGGCGGCGATGATGAAGTACGCCGACAGGATGCTGCCGATCGACACGCACCAGATGGTGGCCAGATGCAGCTTCTGGGGGAGGCGATCCCAGCCGAAGATCCACAGACCGATGAAGGTCGCCTCGAAGAAGAACGCCAGCAGCCCCTCGAAGGCCAGCGGTGCGCCGAAGACGTCGCCGACGAAGCGGGAGTAGTCCGACCAGTTCATACCGAACTGGAACTCCTGCACGATGCCGGTGACGACGCCCATGGCGAAGTTGATGAGGAAGATCTTGCCGAAGAAGCGGGTGAGGTGCAGGTAGTGGATCCTGCCGGTGCGCACCCAGGCGGTCTGGAAGATCGCCGAGACGGTGGCCATGCCGATCGTCAGCGGCACGAACAGGTAGTGATACACGGTCGTCAGACCGAACTGCCAGCGCGACAGCACCAGCGGATCGAGCCATTCCATGCCTTGCTCCTCGCTCTCATCCGGAAGAGGTGGGGCGCGGCGCTGCGCGGGCTGCGGATCGGACTGTGAGGAGCCCGCCGCCTGCTCTGCCTCCATTATCAGCTCGCGTCGCCCGCCCCCAGTGGCCACGGGCCGCGGAAAAGGCCCGATGACGATAGGAATGCCGGATGCCGTCGATAGCCGGGGCGCATGGCCGGCGCCCCGGTGGCACGCTTCTGCGGCGCACCGATGTCCGGGGTCGCGGATAGCCTTGCCTGCATGGCCACCCGTCGACCTGCACCGCCCGCCTTCGTCTGCACCGAATGCGGCTGGACCACGGCCAAATGGGTGGGGCGGTGCGGCGAGTGCCAGCAGTGGGGAACCGTTCAGGAGCAGGGTGCGAGAACCGGCCTGACCCGGCAGACCGAGGCGGTCGCGCCGGTCGCGGAGCGTGCTGCCCGACCGATCACGCAGGTCACGACGACGGATGCCCCGCGCCGCACCAGCGGCGTGGGCGAGTTCGATCGCGTGCTGGGCGGCGGGATCGTTCCGGGGGCGGCCATCCTGCTCTCCGGCGAGCCGGGCGTCGGCAAGTCGACCCTCCTGCTCGAGGTCGCGGCGTCCACCGCCCGCGCGGGCCGGCGCGTGCTGTATGCGAGCGCCGAGGAGTCGCCCGCCCAGGTGCGCCTGCGCGCCGAGCGCACCGGCGCGCTGCACGACGAGTTGTACCTGGCGAGCGAGACCGACCTCGCGACGATCCTCGGACACATCGACGAGGTCCGGCCGGATCTGGTCATCGTCGACTCGGTCCAGACCGTCTCGTCCGGTCTGATCGACGGTGCGGCCGGGCAGCCCAGCCAGGTGCGCGAGGTCGCGGCGACCCTCATCCGCATCGGCAAGGACCGCGGCCTGCCGGTGATCATCGTCGGTCACGTGACCAAGGACGGCCAGGTGGCGGGGCCCCGCGTGCTCGAGCACCTGGTCGACGTGGTGTGCCACTTCGAGGGCGACCGGCAGACCGCGCTGCGGTTCATCCGGGCGCTGAAGAACCGCTTCGGCCCCACCGACGAGGTCGGGTGCTTCGAGATGACCGGCGCCGGCATCGCCGAGGTGCCGGACCCCAGCGGACTGTTCCTGTCACAGGGCGCGGCCGAGCCCGGCACCTGCGTGGCGATCGCGATGGAAGGACGGCGTGCCCTGCCCGTCGAGGTGCAGGCGCTCACCATCGAGTCCGGCGCCCCCAACCCGCGACGGGTGGTGCACGGCCTGGACTCGTCGCGGGTCGCGATGGTGCTCGCCATCCTCGAGCGGCGGGCGGGGATCTCCACGTCGAAGCTCGACGTGTACGTGTCGACCGTGGGCGGCGTGCGCTTCACCGAGCCCGCTGCGGACCTCGCGATCGCCGTGGCCGTCGCGGGCTCCATCCGGCAGATGTCGGTGCCGCGCACGGTCGCCGCCGTGGGAGAGCTCTCGCTCGCCGGCGAGATCCGGCCCGTGACCCAGGCGGCGCAGCGCCGCAGCGAGGCCGCCCGGCTCGGCTACCAGCAGGTCGTCGACGATCGCTCCAAGACGCTGCGATCGGCGCTCAGTGACGTGCGCTCCCGCATGACGGAGCGCCGCGCCGACGACATCCCGCCGTTCTAGGCATCCGCGCGCGGGAGGCCGCAGATTCGCACCTGCAGGCCGCCCGCGCGAGACGCGGTGCTCACACCTCGAGAGCCTTCAGCAGTTCCGTCGGCGGCGCCTGCATGGGATGCGGCCCCGCGATGTCGAGGAACACGGTCGTGATCGCGTCCCGGTGCGTGGTGAGGAACGCGCGCAGCCAGGCCGGCGAGTACACGCCCACGCCCGGGGGGAGGTTGGCGGGCTTGTTCTTCGCATCGCTGAAGAGCAGGAGTGCGACATCGCCGGTGGCCGGATCGCGGTAGGTCCACACCTCGCCGCCGTCGAGCGGGTTGTCACGAGGACCGGGCTTGATCAGCGGGACGACCGTGTTGCCGTTGCGCAGCGCCAGAGCGACGGCCGCCATGTCCTGCTTCTCGAGGGCCAGGGCCAGGGCCTCGGAGCGGAAATCCTGGGGTGCGGGGCGCTTGGCGCCTGCCCTCTTCTTCGCCATGTTTCCAGCTTAAGAGTGTGGGGCCCTCTCGAGTCCTCCATTGGGGACTGGGGTACTCGAGAGGGCCCTCTGGTTCTCGCGCGGTGATCGTCGAAGCGCTGGGGACGCTGGAATCGACACCACTGGGGATGGCTTCACCGCATGGTTCGGAGAACCAACCTCCATGGTATCCCAAAATACCGGTGCTCGGCAGAGGATACCCGGACTCCGTACACCATTTGTCGACTCAGCGCAGGAAGATCTGCCGGGAGGTCTCGCTCTCGAAGCCCCCGATCGCCACGGACACGTGGTACGAGGCTCCGCCGCCCGGCGCGCGGGGCCGGTTCTTCTGCTCGCAGGTGTCCACCGATGAACGGGTGCGATCCCAGACGACGGGATCCGCGCTGCTCACGGTGGTGCCGGCCTTGAGGGTGACGATCATGTCGCTGGGATCGCTCTGGCAGTCGGTCGAACGCCACCACACGTCCTTGCCGCTGGTGACCGTGAACCTCTGCGTGCTCGAGCCGACGTTCATCGTGCAGTCCTCGGTGCTCCTGCTCGTGAGCGTGATCGACAGCTTCGGCAGCGCGCCGGCCGCGTACGACTCGGCATCCGTCACCGCCTTCACCTCGACGTCGCCCGCCTCGCACGCGACCAGTCCGGGGGTCTCCGAGGGATCCGGAGCCGGTGAGTCGGCACCGGCCGTGGGCGCGGGCGCCGAGCCCGTGGGTGCGGGCGCCTGCTGCGTGGAGCTCGGGGCCGGGGCCGGGGCCGGGGCGCTCCAGGGCTGCGCGACGGCGAGCCACACGCCGCCCGCGATCGCGGCGATCGACACGATCAGCAGCAGCACGACCGCGAGCCGCCGGCGGCGGTACACGGCGGCGGAATGACGGGGCATGCCTCCAGGCTAATTCAGCTGCTTGAGCATCCTGGTGTTGCCGAGCGTGTTCGGCTTGACGTGCGCCAGGTCGAGGAACTCCTCCACGCCGGCGTCCCCGCTGCGCAGCAGCTGGGAGTACACGTCGGCGTCGACGATCTGCTCCCCGATCGGCGAGAACCCGCGACGGACGAAGAAGTCGGTCTCGAAGGTGAGGCAGAACAGGCGCGACAGCCCCAGGCCACGCGCACGGCGCTCGAGATCCTCCACGATCGCGCGGCCGACGCCGTGGTGCAGCCAGTCGTCGCGGACGAGCAGCGTGCGCACCTCGCCGAGGTCCTCCCACATGACGTGCAGGGCGCCGCAGCCGATCAGCACGCCGTCGGCCTCGGCCACGACGAACTCCTGCACGGCGCCGTACAGCACGGCGAGGTCCTTGCCGAGCAGGATGCGCTGCTCGACCAGCGGCGCCAGAAGGGCGTGGATGCCGGTGATGTCGCCGCTGCGCGCGGCGCGCACGATGTAGTCGCTCACGTCGTCCAGCCTAGAACCGGGTTCCTGTGCGACCGCTCCCCTCGCGGGGGGGGACTCAGATCGTGACGATCACGTCGTCACCGTCGACCCGCACCGGCACGGGGCGCAGGCCCACCTGCCGGTCGGCCGGATGCTTGCCGGTGAGCACGTCGAACTCGAAGCCGTGCCAGGGGCAGACGATGTTCCGGTCGGTCGGGTGATGTCCCGGCCCGCCGCTCTTGAGTCCTCCCTCGCCGCGCACGAGCTGCACGGTCCTCGGCATGGTCTTGCCCTGGCAGACCGGCCCGCCCTGATGGGGGCAGACGTTGTACCAGGCACGCACCTCGTCGGCGTGGAAGTACAGTCCGAACTCGGTGCCGTCGACGTCCAGCACGATGCGCTCCCGCTCCCGCAGGTCGCTCAAGCTGGCCACCACGACCTCGCGGCGGATGATCTGCGCGGTCATTGCGCTCTCCGGTACCAGATGGCCATGTCGAAGAGGTTGACGTCAGCGGCGTCGAGCAGCGCGGTGACCAGCACCACGGTCTCGGTGGCGTTCAGCGCATCCTCGCGGATCGGCCAGGCGATCTTGCCCACCCGGTCCTGCTTGGCGGAGAACAGCCGGGCCGCGGCGTACAGCACGTCGGCGATGTGCTCGTCGGCCACCTGCGCGCCGAGCTCCTGCTCGGTCACCTGGCGGGTGAGGTCGCCGAGCCGGGCGACGAGGCCTTCGAGCTCCGCGAGCTCGGGGGTGGTTGCGGCGTCAGTCATCACGAGACTCCCGGTCGGTTCTGGAGCACCTGTTCTGCGGTGGGCTTCTGTCGGTCGGTGGGGAGGTTGAACACCCGCGCGGCGTTCAACCCGAGGATGTTGCGCTTGGCCTGATCGGACAGGAACGGCAGACGGGTGATCGTCGACGGCGCGTCCCAGTCCCAGTGCGGCCAGTCGGAGGAGTACAGCAGCTGCGTCTCGGCGTTGAACGACTTCATGGTCGCCTCGAGCAGCTCCATGTTCGTGCGCTCCATCGGCTGCGTCGTGTACCACATCTCCTTCATGTACTCACTCGGCAGGCGCTTCAGGCCGGGTGCCTCGCTGGGCCGCATGAGCACCTCGTGATCGAGGCGCTGCATCAGGAACGGGATCCACGCCAGCCCGCTCTCCACCCACACCATCTTCAGCTTCGGGAACCGCTCGGGCATGGCGTTGATGATCCAGTTCGTGACGTGGATCTGGTTGTAGTGCGTGAACGACAGGGCGTGCATCGACAGGAAGCGGTTCAGCTGCGCGAACGACGGGTCGCCCCAGTGGTAGCCGGAGTGGAACGCGAGCGGCTTGCCGCTGTCCTCGATGAGCTTGTACAGGCGCGTGTACACGTCGGAGTGCACCGGGTTGTTGCGTGTGGAGCAGACCGTGTAGCCGATGATGCCGGGGTCGTCCGCGTACTTCTCGACGAGCTCCTCGCACACCTCGGGGGTGTTGTACGGCAGGTAGAGCATGCCCTTCAGACGCGGGTTCGGGGGCAGGATGACCTCGGTCAGCCAGCGGTTGAACGCGCGCCCGAGGACCACCTCGACCTCGTCCTGCGGGTGCATGCCCAGCAGGAGCATGGCGCTGGGGAACACGACCTGGTAGTCGAGTCCCATCGCATCCATCCCGCGTCGGGCCGCGGTGACGAACGGATGCCCCTCCCCCGGCTCGACCGGCTCCTTGCGACCCTGGTGCCCGATCCTGCCGCCGACGCTCTGGTGCGACATGCCCGGCTGGATGTTCAGCAGCGCGTTGGCGCCACCGAATCCGGCGTGCTGCTGCAGCCCGATCTGCTTCCAGACGTCGTTGTCGATGAGATCCAGCACCTCGCCCCAGAAGTGGTCCTCGGAGACGTGGGCGTCGATGTCGACGATGAAGTAGTCGTCATAGCTCTCCTGCGCCTGCTTGGTGGCGTGCGCGAGGACGTCGCGGGTGTCGGAGCGCCCGCCGATCTCGGCGAGCTCGCGGATGCGCGGCGCGTCGGAGCGGGGGGTGGGCAGATCACTCATGGTGTTCCTCTCGGATCGGGCGGGGGTCAGCGGGGCGAGACGACCGCATTGGTCGCGACGGTGAGGTACTCGTCCTCGACCTGCGCCTGGGGGATCACGACCGCCCGGGCGGGCGCGACCGCGAAGGACAGCCGATCCCCCACCTGCGGGACGTCCTCGGCGTTCAGCTCGGAGGTCTCCACCCGCACGCGCAGCGGGATGCCCTCGGAGCGGACGAGCAGGTTCACGGCGCTGCCCAGGTAGGTGCTGCGCTCGACGGTCCCCTCGAAGCGTCCGGCCCCGGATGCCCCACCCTGACGGTCGATGCGCACGTGCGCCGCACGGAAGGCGACGTCGGCGCGGTCTCCGATCGCGACCTCCCCGGTGACGACACCGGTCACGATCAGGGATGTGGCGTCGACCCGCACGTCGGCACGACCGTCGGCGACGGCCACCACCGAGCCCGGGAGGATGTTCTGGAAGCCCATGAAGTCGGCGACGTACGTCGAGCGCGGCCGGTCGTAGAGGTCGGCGGGCGAGCCGTCCTGCACGATCTCGCCCTCGCTCATCACGATGATGCGGTCGGAGAGCGTGATCGCCTCCTCCTGGTCGTGGGTGACGTAGACCGAGGTCGTCTCGAACTGGTTGTGAAGGGCCCTGACCTGCTGGCCCATCTGGTAGCGCAGCTTGCTGTCGAGGTTCGACAGCGGCTCGTCGTAGAAGATGATCCCGGGCCGGGCGGCCAGTGCGCGCGCCAGTGCGACGCGCTGCTGCTGGCCGCCCGACAGGGCGGTGACGGGTCGGTTCTCGAGTTCGGCGAGGCCCACGGCGGCGAGCATCTCGCGCATCCGCTTCTGCCGATCCTGAGCGCCCAGGCCCGCCACCTTGAGCGGGTACGCGACGTTCTCCGCCACGCTCATGTGCGGCCACAGGGCGTAGCTCTGGAAGACCATGCCCACCTGCCGCTTGTCCGCCGGCACGAAGGTCCGCCGCTCGGTGTCCACGACGATCCGGTCACCCATGGTGATCCGGCCCGTCGTCGGCCGCTCGAGACCCGCGAGACAGCGCAGCGTCGTCGTCTTACCGCAGCCCGACGGGCCCAGCAGGGTGACGAACTCGCCGGACTCGATGGTCAGGTCGAGCCCGTGCAGCGCCGACTTGCTGCCGTACCGCTTGGTCAGTCCGGATACCGAGACCTCAGTCATGCCGATGTGTGCTTTCTCGTCTTACTTCTTGAACGCTTCGTTGATGAACTCGAAGTAGGGGGCGTTGAACTCGGGGTCCGGGTTCGAGAACGGGAGCCGCTTGAGCTCGCCGAGCGGCGGTGCACCCGCGGGTCCGGGAGCCTCAGGCGTCCAGCCGTACGAGTTGTCCTTCTCGGCGAGTGTCTTCTGCCCCTCGGGAGAGTACATCCAGTTGATGTACAGCTGCGCGACGTCGGCGTTCGGCGCATCCTTGATCAGGCACATCGCGGAGCGCGCCATGTAGTTCCCGCCGTCTTCCAGCGGGAAGACCATCTCGAGGTGCGCGCCCTTGTTCTTCTGGGACTGGTAGTAGCCCTGGAAGACACCGATGCCGATCGGGAAGCGACCGCTCGCGACGTCGGCCGAGACGACCGCCTCGGACTGCGCGATCTGCACGTCCTGCTCGGCGAGCTTCGCCACGTAGTCCTCGCCCCAGGTCGCCTCGTTCTCCGGAAGCATGAGGGAGGTCAGGATGTAGCGGATGCCGCCGGGGACCGTCGGGTCGCCGACGGTGATCTTGCCCTTCCACTGCGGGTCGAGCAGGTCGTGCCAGGACTTCGGTGCGTCCTCCGCGTCGACCATGTCGGTGTTGTACACGAAGCCGAAGTACCGGAGCGCGAAGTAGGTGAGCCGGCCGTCGTGGAGCGTCTCGATCTCGAAGTCGTCCGGGGCCGTGCGCACATCGGCGGGAGTGCAGATGTTCGGCTTGGCCGCGGCCTGCGGGGACTCGCCGCCGATGTAGATGTCCGCGATGCGATTGCCGCTCTCGGCCTCGGTGTCGAGTTTGGTCAGGCTCTGCGCGTCGGGCTGATCCTGGGGGATCACGGTGATGCCGGGGAAGCGGGCCATGAAGACCTCGTTCATCGCCCGGTTCGAGCTCGGTCCCGGGCCGTAGAGCACGAGCTCGTTCTGCCCGCCCTCCTTGGCCTTGTCGTAGAGCTCGTTCATGTACGCGTTGGCGTCGTCGGAGGCGCCCGGCACGTCGATCGGACCGTCCGACGTGTTCCCTCCGGCGGGTGATGAGCAGCCTGTCAGCAGGGCGAGAGCGCCCACGGCGACGACCGCGGCGGTCGTGTGCAATCTGGTGCGGTAGAACGTCATTATTCTTCCTCTCGTGGTTCGGGTCAGGGAGTGATGCGCAAGAGTGAGGCCGTCTCGCCGACGGCCCGGGAGCGGAACCGTGCGCCGAGCTTCATCGACAGGGCGGCGAGGCCCAGGACGACGGCAGCGGCGATCAGGATGATCATGAACAGGGCGGCGCCGCTGGAGAGCTCTCCGTTGAGGAAGAGCTGGAAGGCCGTGAGCGACACCGGCTGCAGCCCTGGCGGGGCGAGCAGCATCGGAACGGCGAGGTTGCCCGAGATGAACAGCGCCGAGAGGAACCATCCCGCCAGGAAGCTGGGGATGACGAGCCGCAGCACGATGGTCACCAGCACGCGCATGGCGCCCGCCCCCGAGATCCGCCCCGCCTCCTCGAGCTCGGGCGACAGCTGCGCGAGCGCGCCCTCGGCGATGCGGCTCGACACCGGGATGGTCGCGACGATGAGCACGATGGTCATGAGCAGCGCCGACCCGTACAGCCCGCGGAAGGCCGGCACGTAGAGCACCGCGAACATGTAGGCCAGTGCCAGCACGATCCCGGGCAGTGCCCAGGGGATCCAGACGGCGAAGGACGTGTAGGACTTCAGGAAACCCGAGCGGCGAGCCGTGACGTATGTGGTGAGCAGGGCGATCGCGATCGATCCGAACCCGCCGATCACGGCGAGCCAGGCGGTGAGGCTGAGGCTCGAGCTGAAGAGCGGATCGGTCAGCATCCGCACGTAGTTGTCGAAGCTCAGGCCGGTGTCCGTGACGCCGAAGATCGGCTGCAGGCTCCCCAGGATCATCGCGAACAGGGGCGCGACGAGGTTCAGCAGCATGAACACGACGATCAGCGCGCTGAGCAGCCACCGGGCGGGGCCCAGCTCCTGCGGGTCGCGCCGGGAGGTCTTGCCGGTGAGGGTCGTGAAGCTGCGCCCGCGCAGCAGCCACCGCTGGGCGAGGAACAGCACGAGCACGAGCACGATGAGCACGAGCGACAGGGCGAACGCCTGGGTGTACTCCGCGGGCGCCTCGTCGCGCACGTAGCGGTAGATCTGCGTGGAGAAGACGTAGATGCCGGCCTGGCGGCCGATGAGCTGAGGGCTGTCGAACGACTGGAAGATGAGCACGGCGACCAGGATCGCGGCACCGGTGATGGCGGGTCCGACCGAGGGCACGGTGATCGTGAAGAACGTGCGGATGGTGCCGGCACCGCTGATGGCCGAGGCCTCATCGAGCGCCTGATCGCGGTTCTTGAACGCCCCGAGCATGAGCAGGTACGCGAAAGGCAGGTACCCGAGCGACATCAGCAGGATCAGCCCTCCCCACGACTGGATGTTCAGGATCGCTCCCGGGGCGCCCAGCGCACGGCCGAGCTGGTTGAGCAGCCCGTTCTGCGGGTTGCCGAGCATGATCCAGCCCAGCGTGTGGAACAGCGGAGGCACGAAGAGGTTGATCGCCATGAGCGGCGTGAGCAGCCTGCGACCGGGCACGTTCGTGTTGGCGGCGATCCACGCGAACAGCCCGCCTCCGGCGACCGAGATGGTTCCGCACACGAGCACGAGGATGACCGAGTTCGACAGGGTCTGCCAGGTCTCGGGGGCGAGGAAGGCGTCGCGCAGCCCCACGAGGGTGAACGGCAGGCTCTGCGACGGCAGACCGTCGCGGAAGGCGCCGATCACGATCATCGAGACCGGGTAGACGAAGATCAGCGTGACGGCACCGACGAAGATGCTCCAGAGCACCCCGCTGGTGAGGGACCGGCGGAAGGATGCCCGTCGGTCGCGCTCGAAATCGGTCGCAGTCACTGCCAATCCTTTCGCGCGGGTGGTGTGGGAGGACCGGGTCATGGCGGGTTCAGACCTCTTCGTCCGTTGTTCTGTCAGCGTATGAATCGAAGCTGTGCGTCCTCATCGGCGGGCGATCCGAAGTCCTCCCACCCGAATCCGACACAGTGTCGGAGCGGTCAGCGCAGCGCTGCCAGCGTCGCGTCGTTCTCGCGGGGCAGGCCGACCGTGACGCGCACGCCGCCCGCGTGCGGGAAGGGGCGCGCGAGCACGCCGTGCGCCTCGAAGCGGTCGAGCAGCTCGGCTGCGTCGCCGTGCACGAAGAGGAAGTTCGACTGGCTGGGCAGGAAGGAGACTCCGCGGTCGCGGAGCGCCGCGATCATCCGCTCCCGTTCGGCGACGACGGTCGCGATGCGCTCGGCGGCGACCGCCTGCGCCTCGGCGCCGAAGGCGCTGATGACCGCGGCCTCGGCCACGCTGTTCAACGCGAAGCCCACCGAGCTCCGCCGCAGCGCCTCGGCCACCCGGGGTGCTGCCAGGGCGTAGCCGGCGCGGATGCCGGCGAGACCGTGCGACTTGGAGAGGGTGCGGAGGATGACCAGGTTGTCGAACTCGTCGAGCAGCGCCGTCGTGGCGTCGACGGGCTCCGAGGTGACGAACTCGCGGTACGCCTCGTCGAGCACGACGAGGACGCGCGACGGCACATCGCGCAGGAAGGCGCGGATCTCGTCCACCGGCACGAGCCCGCCGGTGGGGTTGTTCGGGTTGCAGAGGTAGACGATGCGGGTCGCGGGGCCGATGGCGGCGAGCATGGCGGGCATGTCCATCGCCCCGCTCTCGGCCAGCCCCACGGCGATCCCCTTCGCGCCCGCCAGGCCCAGGGCGGCGGCGTACGCCTCGAAGGACGGCGAGCAGTAGACCCCCTCCACACCCGTTTCGCAGACCAGGCGCGCCGTGCCGTGCAGCAGCGAGCCGGAGCCGTTGTCGATCGCGACGCGGCCCGCGTCCACGCCGAACGCCGCCGCCACGGCCGTGCGCGCCGCCGTGCGGTGATAGTCCGGGTAGCGATGGCTCGACCGCACGGCCTCGATCATGGCTTCGACGATGACGTCGGTGGGCGACCAGGGCATCTCGTTCTGCGACAGCCGGATCGGGGGCACGACGGCCCGCGCGGGGCGGTCCGGAACGCCGAGCATCTGGTCGATCACACTGCGGAACTCGAGTGCCATGGTCTGCTCCTAGCGACGGGGGAAGGATTGTCCGTATTGAATATGAACAATAGGAGCACGCGTCGTCACTGTCAACTCGCGCGCCCGTGCGGGCGGGTCGAGGGCGACCGCGTCAGTGGGAGCCTGCAGACGAGGAGCCGCGGTGGCGCTCGACGGCGGAGGCGGCGAGATCGTGATCGCGGTCGATCACGGCGTCGGCGAAGTCGAGATGGGTCTGAAGCCGCTCCGGCGTGCTCGGCGCCGTCGCGTCCTGGAGCTCCTCGACCAGGATGTACTCCACGAGGTTCGTGTACAGGCTCCTCAACAGCTCGTTGGGGGTGATGCGCGCGATGCGCGCATGCAGCGTCCACATGGTCTCCGACCCCTCCGGGGTCTGCCAGTTCGCTTTCAGTGCCTCGGCGATGCCGCGGATGTCATCGATGTCGCCCTGCTCGGCGTGCTCGACGGCATCGTGCAGGACCGCGCCGTCGAGCGCATCGAGCACGCGCAGGCAGTTGGCCACCGTGGCGGTCCCCTCGCGCAGGCGCAGCAGCTGATCGCTCAGCTGGGTGAAGGGCGAGCGGTCGGCGACGAAGATCCCGCCGCCGGGGCCGGGCTTCGCGTCGACGATTCCTCGCGAGCGCAGCAGCTGGATGGCCTCGCCGAGCGTGGCGGGCGCGACGCCGAAGCGGGCGGCGAGCTCCTGCCGACGGCCGATGAAGTGCCCCGGCTTCCAGCCGTTGGAGGTGATCTCCTCCTCGAGCGTCCTGGCGACCTGCACCGCGACCGCGGCGTTCACGATCTGCGCCATGCTGCTCCCTTCGACGACGAGGCACCGCCATCGGCAGGCGCCACTACAGATTAGACATAGATGATCGGATCGCCGTTGAGCGACGTATTAAGTATATTGATATAGGTAGATCGCTCGTGATCGCGCAACCATGCAAAGGAACCCGATGTCCGTTTACACCGGCCTCGCCACCGACGCCGAGACCCTCCTGCCCGAACTCGTAGAGCTGCGCAGGGCGCTGCACCGGCATCCCGAGACCGGCTTCGCCCTCCCGCGGACTCAGGCCGCGGTGCTGGCAGCGCTCGAAGACCTGGGGCTGGAGATCACTGCCGGACCCGAGGACTTCTCGTCGATCGTGGCCGTGCTGCGCGGCGCCTCCCCCGGGCCCTCCGTGCTGCTGCGCGCCGACATGGATGCGCTGCGGGTCACCGAGGAGACCGGCCTTCCCTTCGCCTCCGAGCGAGAGGGGGCCATGCACGCCTGCGGCCACGACCTGCACACCTCGGCACTGGTCGGCGCCGCCAAGATGCTCAGCGCCAGACGCGAGCAGATCGCCGGTTCGGTGGTCTTCATGTTCGAGCCCGGTGAGGAGGCCGGCGGCGGAGCGCCGAGGATGCTCGCCGAGGGGATGCTCGATGCGGCGGGCGAACGCGTGAGCGCCGCCTACGGCATCCACGTCCTTCCGGGGACGAGAGGCGTCTTCTCCACCCGGCGCGGGGCGCTGATGGCCGGTGCCAACAGCCTGACCGTCCGGGTGATCGGCCGGGGAGGCCACGGCTCCCGCCCCCACCAGGCCATCGACCCGGTCCCGGCCGCCGCCGAGATCGTCCTCGCGCTGCACGCCTTCGCGACGCGCCGCTTCTCCCCCTTCGACCCCGTCGTGCTCTCCGTCACGAAGATGCAGGCCAGCGACGTCATCAATGCGATTCCCGAGGAGGCAAGCCTGGGTGTCACGATCCGGACGCTGTCCAATCGCAGCATCGAGGTGCTGGCCGCCGAGCTCCCCCCGCTGGTCGAGCAGATCGCCGCCGCTCACGGGTGCCGAGGCGAGGCCGACTTCCGCACGGTCTACCCGGTGACGGCCAACGATCCCGCTGCGGCGGAACACGTGCTGGCGGTGCTCGGCGAGGTCTTCGGGCCCGAGCGCGCCGAGGATCTCGAGCATCCCACGATGGTGTCCGAGGACTTCTCGTACGTCCTGGACGAGGTGCCCGGGGCCTTCCTGTTCCTCGGCGCCACGCCGGAGGGCGAGGACCCGGCGTCGGCCGCCATGAACCACTCTCCCCGCGCGGTGTTCGACGACGCGATCCTGGGCGATCAGGCCGCGGCGCTCGCGGCGCTGGCGCTCAGCCATGTGGGCACGCCCGTCGCTCGCGACTGAGCGCATCTGCACCCGGCTCGCTCCGGCACGACGCGGAAGGGCCGGTGGCGGTGCAGCGCACCGGCCACCGGCCCCGGAGCAGCCGGTCAGTTCGCGGAGAGCCGCTCGGCCGCGCGCCTGACCAGCGGACGGCGTACCTCGTCCATCCGCGCGCGGAACGCGGTCACCTGCGCCTGGTCGGCATCGGGCCGGTCGGGCGAGCCCGCGTCGAACGGGGGTGCCGGGTCGTACTCGATGCCGAGCTGGATGCGCTTGGCCTGGGCATCCCCGAAGAGCTCGGCGGTCAGCGAGAGCGCGAAGTCGATGCCGCTGGAGACCCCGGCACCCGTGATGAGCTTGCCGTCGCGCACGACCCGCTGCGAGGTGGGGATCGCCCCGAACTCCTCGAGCATGGCGAGTGAGCCCCAGTGGCTGGTGGCACGGCGACCCGCCAGCAGGCCCGCGGCGCCGAGCGCGAAGGAGCCGGTGCACACGCTCGTGACGAAGCGCGCGCCCACCGCCTGCGTGCGGATGAAGTCGAGCGCCACCTCGTCGTCGAACAGGTGGAACGCGCCGGCGCCGCCCGGCACGAAGAGCACGTCTGCCTGACCCGCGTCCTCGAACGTGGTCGAGGGCAGGATCGAGAATCCGGCGTCGGTCGAGACGGGTTCGATGCGGTGCCAGGCGAACTGGACCTCGACGTCCGGCATCCGGGCGAACACCTGGGCGGGACCGGTCAGGTCGAGCTGGGTGACGACGGGGAAGGTGAGGCAGACGATGCGGGTGGTGGTCATGGTGGTTCCTCTCTCTCGGACTGCGGTCAGTGCTTCTCGTGGATGAGCGGCCAGGGCGACGGGAACACGTCCACCGGCACCTTGATGATGGCGGGCCTGCGGGCCGCGATCGCAGCGCCGACGGCCTTCTGCACGGCATCGGCGTCCTCGGCGAGTGCGAAGTCGACGCCGAAGGCCTGCGCGAGAAGGGCGAAGTCGGGGTTGACCAGGTCGGAGCCGATGAATCTTCCGCCGTAGCTGTCGCGCTGGATGCGCCAGACGTTCCCGAAGCGGTTGTCCTCGAAGAGCACCGTGATCAGCGGGATGCCGTACCTCTTCGCGGTCGCGAACTCCTGCAGCGACCAGCCGATGCCGCCGTCGCCGGTGACGACGACCACCGGGCGCTCGCCGGCGCCGACCGCGGCGCCGAGAGCCGTCGGCATGGCATACCCGAGGGTGCCCTGATATCCGGGCCAGACGTACGAGTGCGGGGCCTGCACGGGGAAGCCGTAGGTCGACACGTAGCCGATCTGGGTGAGCTCGTTCACGAAGATCCCGTCGGCGGGGAGCGAGGCGCGGATGGCGTCGACGAAGGCCATCTGCGGCGCGACCTGGGCCCGGATGCGGTTCTCGCAGTCCTCGCGCAGCCGGCGCAGCTCCTCGCCCCAGCCCGCGCGGGCCTCGAGCCGGGCGACGAGCGCCTCCAGCACGGTCGTCGCGTCGGCGATGACCGTCACATCCGGGCGCCGTGGTGCCCGGACGTCGTCGGGATCGATGTTCACGAGGGCGAGCCGCGCGTCGCCGATGTTCGCCTGCTGCCCGAAGGGCGTGAGGAACCGGCTGCCGAACGAGACGACGGCGTCGGCCGTGCCGCGCAGCTCCCACAGGGAGAAGGCGGGCAGGGCATGGGGATCACGGGCGTCGAGCGCGCCGCGTCCGTTCTCGCTCATCACGACCGGTGCGTCCAGGAGCTCGGCGAGGCGCGGGAGCAGGTCGAACGCGCGCTGCCCGCGGACGCCGCCTCCCACGTGGATCACCGGGCGGCTGCTGGCGTTGAGGAGCTCGACGATCTCCGCGACGCCGTCGTCGGGGACGGTCGGCGCGGCTGCCGCGAACGGCTCCCCCACCTCCAGATCGGCGACGGCGTGCAGGAGGTCGGGGCCGAGCTCCAGTGCGACCGGCCGCGGACGCCCCGTGCGCATCTGACGGAAACCCTCGTGCACGAGTTCGGGGATCTCCTCGACGCGGCTCGGCCGCGCCGTCCACTTGGTCAGTCCCTCGATCGTCTCGGTCTGCTTCGGGATCTCGTGCAGAGCGCCCAGCCCGGAGCCGACGAGCGTGCTGGGGATGGTTCCGGCGAGGAGCATCACCTGCGAGGAGCAGGCGTAGGCGGTCGCCATGCCGGCTGCGGCGTTGAGCACCCCGGGACCCGGCACGACCATCGCGACGCCGGGCCGGCCGGTGACCCGGTGGAATCCGTCGGCCATGTAGGTGGTGCTCTGCTCGTGCCGTGGGACCAGCAGGCTCAGCTCGTCCTGGCGTCGGTACATGCCGTCGGTGAGTCCGTCCAGCTGCACCCCGGGGATGCCGAAGACGGTGTCCGTCCCCTCGCTGATCAGTGCCTGGGTGAGGGCATCGCCGCCCGTCATCTTCGCCATGGATGTATGCCTTTCCTAATTGACTATATTGAATATATATCAGTTGGCGGCGCCATCACAAGCGCAGCTGGCGGCCGCATAGAATCGACTGCGGCGCGGATGCCAGGCGACGCCGACGACGACCAGCCAGGCGAGAGGGAGTCGTTCGATGAATCTCGAGGAGCACGTGCAGGCGTACGCCGATCATCTCGGCCGCCCGATCATCGTCTTCGACGCCGACTTCAACGTGATCGCCTTCAGCATCCACGGCGAGGACGTCGACCATGCGCGGCTCGCGATCATCCTCTCCCACCGCGGTTCGTCGCGAGCCCGGGAGTCGATCCGCGAGTATCGCGTCGCGCAGTCCGACGGCCCCGTGCGCATTCCGCCGCTCGAGGGGGGCAGGACCCGCATCGTCGCCCCGGTGCGCCATGACGGCCACCTGGTCGGCTACATCTCGTCGACGATCCCCGATGACCTGCCGGACGGCGACGTCGTCGAGGACGAGGCGATCCGCGAGAGCCGCGCGCAGATCGGGGTGATCCTGGCCGCCATGGCCCTCGGCGCGCGCGAGGACGAGGACCGCACCCGTCGCCTCGTGGCGGCCCTGCTGGAGGGAGACGGCGATCAGAGCATCCGGGCCGCCGACGAGATGCTGACCGACCGCCTGATCTCACCCGCCCCGCACTACACCGTCATCTCGCTCTCCCCGCCCCCGCGCGCGGACGTGAACACCGCCACGCTGCGGCTGGCGCTCGACCGCGCGCTGGCCGCGATTCCCGCCTACCCGACACTCAAGGCCGTGGGGACCGTGCTGGACGCCGAGGCCGTCCTGCTCGTGCCGTACGAGATCGACAGCGACCGGCTGAGCGCACTGCTCGACCTGCCCGCCTTCACCGATCTGCGCGCCGGGGTCGGCGGCGCGCACGCGACACTGGCGGATGCGCACCGCTCACGGCGAGAGGCTCGCATCGCGGCACGCGGCGCCGACATCGACCCCTCGCGCGGTCGCATGGTGCACTGGGACGACCTCGGCCTGGACCGCGTGCTCTTGCAGCTGCCCGTGGAGAAGCTCACCCCGTCGGATCTGCCCGCTCCGGTGCAGCGACTGCTCGCCGCCCAATCGGGGCCCGACCTCGCCGAGACGCTCGAGGCCTATCTCGACCACGGGTGCGACGCCCAGCGCACCGCACAGGAGCTTCACATCCATCGCAGCACGCTGTACTACCGCCTCGACCGGGTCAAGGCGATCGCCGATGTCGACCTCGCCGACGGCGTGATGCGGCGCGAGCTGCACACCGCTCTGCGAGTCGCCACGCTCGCCGGTCTGCGCTGATCCGCGACGCCGGAAGCCGGCCAGCACCCCCGGCGACAAATTGAGTATATTGATTAGAGATCATTATTCGGTCGTCGCCGACGCTCCGCCGGTGCAGACGGAAGGACTCCGCAGATGAACGCACTCCTCGACACGGTCTCGGTCGACGCCGAGCACGGCCGCCCCCTCCTGGATGCCGCGACCCGTGAGGTGTTCGGCCACGCGCCCGAGCAGACGGTGGCGGAGCTGCACGCGGCGATCGCTGCGGCATCCGCGGCGCAGCCGGCCTGGGCGGCCCTGGGCCACGCCGAGCGCTCGCGGCTGATGCACGCCGTCGCCGACGACATCGACGCGCATGCCGAGGAACTCGGCGAGATCATCACCCACGAGCAGGGGAAGATCGCCGGCGCGGGCGAGGCCCACGGCGCGGCGCACTGGCTGCGCGGCGCCGCCGACACGGTGCTCGAGACCCAGCGGCTCGACGACCGCTCGGAGCTGCACTACGTGCCCCTCGGCGTCGTCGCCTCGATCGGTCCGTGGAACTTCCCCGTGATGATCGCCGTCTGGCACATCGCGCCCGCGCTGCGGATGGGCAACACCGTCGTGATCAAACCCTCGGAGAACACTCCGCTCAGCGTGCTCGCCCTCGTCGAGATCTTCCGCCGGCATCTGCCGGACGGCGTCGTGACCGCGATCTCCGGCGATCGCGAGGTCGGCGCCGCACTCGCCTCGCACCCTGACGTCGCCAAGATCGTCTTCACGGGATCGACCGCGACCGGGCGTCGCATCGTCGAGAGCTCCGCGAACAACCTCGCCCGCCTGACCCTGGAGCTCGGCGGCAACGACGCGGGCATCGTGCTGCCCGGAACGGATGTCTCCCAGGTGGCCGACAAGCTCTTCTGGGGCGCCTTCATGAACACGGGGCAGGTCTGCGCGGCGCTCAAGCGCCTGTACGTGCACGAGTCGGTGTACGACGAGTTGGTCGAGGCGCTCGCCGCGATCGCCGAGACCGCACCGATCGGCTCCGGACATGTGAAGACCAACCGGCTGGGACCGGTGCAGAATCCCTCGCAGTTCGACATCGTCTCGCGGCTCGTCGAGGACGCCCGTGCGCGCGGCGCGCGCATCGTGACCGGCGGCGAGCCCGCGACCGACCTCGGCCCACTGTTCTACCGCCCCACGATCATCGCCGACGTCGAGGACGGGGCGGCCATCGTCGACGAGGAGCAGTTCGGTCCGGTGCTGCCCGTGGTCCGCTACAGCGATGTCGACGACGCCGTCCGCCGCGCGAACGGCACGGACCAGGGGCTCGGCGCATCGGTGTGGGGGCCGGACGAGGAGGTGGCGAAGGAGATCGCACTGCGCCTCGAGGCCGGCACCGTGTGGATCAACCAGCACGGAGGCGTCGACCCGTCGACCCCGTTCGGCGGTGTGAAGGCCTCCGGCTACGGGCTCGAGTTCGGCGTGGAGGGGCTCAAGGCGATGGCGGCGACGAAGGTCATCCGCCGCTGAGCCCGACCCTCTCCCGAGAACGAGAAGGCGCCGGATCTTTCGATCCGGCGCCTTCCTGTTCCGCCGCGGAGCCGCTCAGACGGCGACGCGCACGCGGGCGCCGCGGAGCAGTTCGCAGAGCTCGGCGGCATCCGCCGCGTCGAGCGCGGCGCCCCGCCAGACCACCTGCTGATCCTGGCGGACCAGCGTGAGCGGCGCCGCGTACTCCGCCGGGAGCACCCGGTCACCGGGCTCGACCACGACCAGCGGGATGCCGCGTCGCTCGGCCTCCTCGACGAGGGCGGGGCTGCCGTACCCGTCATGTGTCACCAGCGTGTACCCGTCGGAGAGCCGGTCGTAGAACGAGGTGCCGTCGGCGAGCACGAAGTGCGGGGCCCGGCAGCCCGGAGCCGTCGAGGGCGTGTATGTGCCCATGGTGTACCCGGGCGCCTCGGCGCCGTCGTACGCGATGATCGGCGAGGCGTCGTACACGTAGCCGTAGTTGAGCCCGGCCGCGGCGAACTGCGGCTCGTTGAGGGCGTGCACGGCGGCGCCGAACTCGGCGCGGGCTCTCTCGCCCTCCGGCGTGCTCTCCTCGAGTGCATCCGGGAGCGCGGGCCGTGCGAGCTTCTGCTGGTGATTCATCGCGAAGTGCGAGACCTGCTGGGTGATCGGTCGCCGCTCGGCCTCATAGGCGTCGAGGATGCCCTCGTCGGCCCATCCGCTCAGGTGCGCGCCCAATTGCCAGGTGAGGTTGAGCACGTCGGCGATGCCCGCGTTCATCCCGAATCCTGCGAAGGGCACCCACAGGTGGCTGGCGTCACCGGCGATGAAGACCCGGCCGCTGCGGAAGCGGTCGGCCAGCAGCCGGCGCGCGATCCAGTCCTCCTTCGAGACGACCTCGTAGTCGAAGTCCTCGTCGACGCCGAGGATCGCGCGGATCGCGGCGTCGCGATCCACCGACCCCTCCTGCGCGGCCTCCTCCGGGGAGAGGTAGGTGTGCACCAGGAACGTCTCTCGACCGTCGATCGCGTAGACGTGCCCGAGGCGGCGACGGTTGAACGTGTAGTAGCCCCACGCCCGCGGTTCGTCCGCCGACATCCCGCGGTAGAGGTCGGCCGAGCGGATGCAGGTGGACTGCACGTGCTGCAGCACAGGATCGCCGCTCAGCTTGGCGCCGATCTGCTTGCGCACCATCGAGCGCCCACCGTCGGCACCGATCAGGTAGCGGGCGCGCACCGTGCGCTCGTTCGAGGCATCGAGGTCGGAGATCACCGCCGACACCGAGGACTCGTCCTGCGCGAGGGTGTGGAAGAGGGTGCGGTTCAACAGGGTCACCCCGGGCGCCTGCGCGGCGTGGCGCGCGAGGATCGGCTCGAGGAAGGTCTGGTTGATGCGATGCGGCGGCTCGGGCGTCTGCCATGCGGTGTCCGGTCCGGTGCGCGACGTGTACCGCTCGCCGCTGGCCGGGATCGGGATGCGGGCGAACTCGATGCCGGTCAGCGAGGTGCGGAAGGCGACGTCCTGCGGGTAGTCCGCCGGCAACCCGGCCGCCCGTACCTCGGCGGCGATACCCAGCCGGCGGAAGCTCTCCATGGTGCGGGAGGCGACGTGGTTGCACTTCACGTTCGGCGGCTGGAGGAACTCGCGCTGCTCCACGACGATCGTCGACACACCTCGCGCGCTGAGGTCGAGCGCTGCGACCAGTCCGACGGGGCCCGCCCCGATGATGAGGACGTCCGCGTCCAGCGCCGCCTGCGTCATGTGATTCTCCCGATTCCGATCAGTGTGAGGTGTCTGCGTCCGGTCGCGCCGTCATCGATCAGCGTTCGGCCGGCCCGCGCTCCGGCGCCCCGAAGCCGCGGAAGTCGTAGAGGTCGAGCGTGCTCTCGCCGTCCCGCAGCCTGGCCATGAAGGCGTCCTCCTTGGCGGCGCGCTCCCGCGAGGACGCGAGCACCTCGTCGTAGCGCGCCGAGGGGATCACGGCGATGCCGTCGCGGTCGGCGACGATGACGTCGCCGCGGTGGACCACCCGTCCGCGCAGGGTGACGGAACGACCGAGCACTCCCGGCCACTGCTTGATCGTGCCGCGGATGGAGATGGAGGTACTGAACGCGGGAAAGCCCAGGCCGGCCAGCTGAGCGGTGTCGCGCACGCCGCCGTCGATGACGAGACCCCGGATGCCGCGCGCCTGCGCGGCGACCGTCATGACCTCGCCCCAGTAGCCGTGGACGCCGCCGCCGGCGTCCACGACGAGCACGTCTCCTTCGCACGCCGCCTCGATGCCGTGGTGCAGGGCGAGGTTGTCACCGAGCTGGGCGGACACCGGGTACGCGCGCCCGACGACCTGCGCACCCTCCCAGGCGGGGCGGAACGCCGCATCCAGGAAGCAGTCGCTGCGAGACGCCTCGTAGAGCGTGGCGCTGCCCAGCCGCAGCAGCTCCTCGGCATCCTGCAGAGCGTCGGCGGACGTCATCCCTCGGCCCTCTGCAGGTTGTGGTAGCCGAAACGCGCGCGGGCCTCGGCGATGGTGGCGCCGGCCAGGGCCGCCTCGAGGATCGACTCCTCGCGCGCGTGGATCGTCTCCGCGGTCTCGAGGATCTGCTTCTCGATGTCCTGGGGGACGGCCACGACCCCGTCGGAGTCGCCGAGAAGGATGTCGCCGGGCCGCACGGTCACGCCGCCGATCGTCACGGGCGCCTGCTCCTCGGCGACCTCCACGCGGTCCTTGCCGGTGCGCATGAAGCGACCGCGGCTGTAGACCGGATAGCCGAGCGACAGCGCGCGGTGCGTGTCCCGGCAGACGCCCTCGATCACGGTTCCCGCGATTCCTCGGTGGTGGGCGACGGCGGTGAGGATATCGCCCCAGACCGTGCAGTCGACGCGCGCATCGTTGTCGAGCACGACCACCTGGCCCGGCTTCACCTGATCGATGTAGTCCCCCACCGTGCCCGCCGGGGTCTGCGCGCTGATGTAGCGCACGGTGAAGGCGCGTCCCGCCATCCGCTGCCCGTCGGCAAGCGGCGAGAGCCCGAGCAGGCTGCCCGTCCTCTGGTGCTTGTCGAGGGCGTCCGAGACGGTGGCGGTGCCGAGAGCGGCGAACCGCCGGACGAGGGCGTCGTCTGACATGCGATCACTCCGATGCGGTGACGGTGGGGAACTGGGAATCGTGCATGACCTCGCTCACGTCGCGGCCGCTGCGCACGGCCTGCGACATCCGCGTCTCGCGCTCGGCGACCCGGCGGGCGAGGTCGACGACGCGGTCGGCGTCGGCCGCGGCCACGAACACGACGCCGTTGACATCGGCGATGACGTAGTCGCGGGACGCGACCGAGACGCCGGCGACCTGGATGCGCTCGTCCATGGCCTGCTGGACGATGCGACCGCGCGCGCTGACGGGCACGGCGCGGCGGGCGAAGACGGGGAGGCCGAGCGCCTGGCTCTCCTGCACGTCACGACAGGCGCCGTCGACGATGACGCCGGCGATGCCCCGCTGCACGGCCGCCTCGGCGAGCAGGCCGCCCCAGCAGGAGACGTCGGTGCGCCCGTGGTTGTCGATGACGACGACGTCCTCCGGCTCGGCGACCGCCACCAGCGGCGTTGCGATGTGCGTTGCGGGACCCGCGGCGGACTTGGGTGCGGCAGTGACCGTCCTGACCCGGCCGGCGACCGTGCGACCGGCCGGCCACATGGGCGACAGCGCGGTCACCGCGCCGGGCAGGCCCAGCGTGTCGAGGGCGTCCGACACGGCGCAGCTGTCCAGCGCGCGCAGGGCCTCGACGATCCGATCCGTCATGTCAGGCGCGCCCCCAGGTCACGAAGCCCATGGCGTTGCCGGTGCCCGCTTCGGTGCGGTAGCACGCCTCGTAGTCGGAGCTCGTCACCTGCAGACCGACCTCGTCGGCGATGCCGGCCACGGCGATCCAGTTGCGCAGCTCGGACGCGCCGGACATCATCTCCGAGGCGGGGACCTGTGACAGGTACTCGGCGTCGTGGTTCTTCATGGCCTCGATGAACTCACCGTCCAGCTTCTCGTCGATGACGAAGTGGCTGAGTCCGCCCGAGGCGACGACGCCGACCCGCAGGTCTCCGGGGAAGGACTGGATGGCCCGGCCGACGGCGCGTCCGAAGTCGTAGCAGCGCTTCGCGCTGGGCGGGTTCGGCTCCCAGAAGGTGTTGATGAAGATCGGCACCATGGGCACGGTGGAGTCCTCGCCCATGAACCGCTGGTAGATGAAGCCGAAGCCGTGCGGGATGGAATGGTTCTCGTACCGGCCGGCGGGCACGACCTCGGTGGCTCCGGTGTCGAAGTCCTCGGACTGCGTCGACTGGATGATGTGCTTGCCCAGTTCACGGTGCGTGGGACGCATGATCGTGTGGTCGGGCACGTCGCCCATCGCCGCCTCGGCAAGCCCGGGCGCCATCGCATCGAGCTGCTCCTGGGTGAACGGCACGTGGGCGACCTCGTCGCCCCAGAAGACCGAGAACGGCGCGAGCCACTCGTCCCCGTAGGTCTCCTTGTGGTCGCTGGAGACGATGACGAGCACATCGACGTCCTGCTCGCGGATGTACTGCGCGACGCGGTCCATCGATGCCTGGCAGCTGTCCCAGCGCCGTCGCATCACGTCGTGGGTGATCTCGTGCGAGAAGTCCTCGCGCAGCTCGCGCAGCTCGTCGAAGCTGTACGTGCCCCCGCGGAACTTCAGGCCCTTGCTGCGGCGGTCTGCGACCCCGCGGGTCTCCCAGGCCTCCGGCGGGGCTGCCTTCAGCTGCGGTCCGTGCGACGTGCCGATTCCGGCGACGATCTCGGTCATGGTCGGTCCTTTCCCGTTCGGTGGCTAGAGGCGGAAGATGCTGCGTGCGTTGTTCTCGAGGACGTCGGCGCGACGATCGGCGTCGAGCCATTCGATGTCGTCGATGAGCAGATGGATGTCGTCGAACCAGCGGCCGGTCTCGGGATCGATCTGCGAGCCCGTGCCGGGCTTCTCGGACCCGAACAGCACCCGGTCGGTGCCCACGGTCTTCATCAGCAGCTCTAGGCTGTCCTGGGTGTAGAGGCAGGAGTCGAAGTACAGGCTGCGCAGCTTGTCGAGGTACGACACTCCCGTGCGCACGACCGAGGGCAGGAAGCGGCCGACCTGGTACGGGATCGCCCCGCCGCCGTGGGAGACGATGACCTTGAGGTCGGGGAAGTCCTTCAGCACGGAGGAGTTCACCAGGCTCCAGACGGCCACCGTCTCCTCCTGGATGAAGTGCAGGCTGTAGGGCTCGCGCGCTGGCGGCTTGCATCCGGCCGAGTGGATGAGCACGGGCACGTCCAGCTCGCACAGCGCCTCGTACACCGGGTACCAGTAGCGCTCGCCCAGCGCGGGCGGCGTCTCCGTGCCCTCGTGCGGGTCGGTGTTGAGCATGGCGCCCACGAAGCCGAGCTCGCTCACCGTGCGGCGCAGCTCCTTCGTCCACTGCTCAGGGGTCAGGTCGGGGCTCTGCGGCATGCCGGCGACGCCCCGGAACCTGCCCGGGAACAGCTCTGTCGCGCGATGGATGAGGTTGTTGGTCTCCTCGGTGAACCACTCGACGAGCTTCGCCGGGCGCTCGCTGTGCATCATCTGGAACGGACGCGGCGAGATGAGCTGCACGTCGATGCCGGCTCCGTCGATGTGCTCGAGGTGAGAGATGTTCCCGAAACTCGGATGCGGTGCCGCGTACGACGCGATGAGCGCGTCGTCGCTGATCGCGGGCGGTCGGCCGCCGTGCGCTCCGCGGTGCGAGAGCAGCGACGCCTTCCACGCGTAGTACGCGTCCGGTGCGGTCATGTGGCCGTGGACATCGATGATCACGGTTACTCCTTCGGGATCTGTGCGCCTCGGTTCGACGCTACGGGAGCGGCGCCGGGCGAGAATCGGGCCGCTGCGGGAATCTCCCGGCACCCGATGCGACACCGTGTACGAACGGTGCGGCACCGGCTGCGCGACGACGGCGGGTCACTGCACCAGGACGCTCGCGGCGGCGCGGATGCGCTGGAGATACGGCTCGGCAGGGTCGTCCTGGGGTGCGTCCCCACCGCGGAGGATGATCTCCATCGCCGCCCTCAGCGCCGCAGCCGGATCGGCGACACCGGATGCGCAGCGCCAGGCGACCTTGCGGTCCGGCCGCACCAGCAGGGCGCCGTCGTCGTCGATCTGGCGCACGCCCTTCCAGCCCTCGTCGTCGGGGACGGCGACGAGGGTGATCGGCATGGAGCCGCCGACGGCCTGTGCCGCCCGTCTCCACCGCGAGGCGGCCGCGTCGGAGGTGAGCAGGGTGAGCCCCCTCGGCCTGACGAGATCGTGTGTGGAGCGCATCTCGCCGGCGCCCGCGTCGGCGGCATCCGCCAGCCACACGTGCGGCAGATGGTGCCCCGGGCGCGAGGTCGGGTGGAACGCGACGGGATCGGACGCGTCTCCGGGCACGGGCGAGCCGTCCGGCACGAACGCCCCGGCCCAGTAGTGATACCCGGCTTCGACGCCGAGCTGACTGTAGTCGTGGGCGTTGTGCGCCACCTCGGCGGCTACTCGTCGGCGCATGTCGTCGCTCTGCGGACCCTCGCCGACGAAGACCTCCAGGTGGCGGTACCCGTCGGCCTCGTCGTCGCTGAAGCCGAGCGCCTCGGCGATCGGAGGATGCCGGTTCGCGTTCTCCAGCGAGTGCGCCGTGTACCAGGCCACGATCGGCCGGCGCTCCGCCTCGTAGCTGTCCAGCAGCGCATCCGGAGCCTCTCCGCGCAGCACAGCGGAGAGCTTCCAGCACAGGTTCTGCACGTCCTGGATGCCGCTGTTCAACCCAAGTCCGCCCGTCGGGGGATGCTTGTGCGCGGCGTCGCCGGCGAGGAAGACCTGCCCGACCCGGAAGCTCTTGGCGACCAGACCGTTGTAGTTCCACCTGGTCATCGAGTGCATGGTGATGGCGTGGTCCTGCGCGAGTCCGAGCATCCGCCGGATCGACTCGAACAGCACCTCTTCGTCGTTCGCGTCGCCCTCGAGCATCCATGCCGCCACCGAGACCAGCCACTCCTCGGAGTTCCGGTTGTAGTGCGTCGGTCCGAGCGCCTGGATCGTGCCGCGCCTTCTCGCTCCGCCGGCGGGGTGCAGGAAGTGGCCGAGCAGGGCATCCGGCTCCGACCACGACGACAGGTCGAGGCTGACGTGGTAGTTCACCACCTCGCGCATGTCGCGCGGGCCCTCCATCTCGACGCCCAGCATGTCGGCGCTGCTGCGCCCGCCATCGGCTGCGATCACGTAGCGTGCGCGCACGCTGCGCAGCTCCCCGCTCTCGCGGTCGCGGATGCGCACGACCGCCGCCTCGCCGTCCTGGTCGATGCCGACCACCTCCTGGCCCTGGCGGATCCGGCCCGGGGCGGCGGCGACCGCGTGCCGGTGGATGAGCGGGTCCAGGCGCAGCTGAGGCATGTTCGCGAACGCGCGCGGGCTGGACGACCGGTAGCGTTCGGCGTCTTCACCACCGCCCCAGGCGGGGACTTCGCCGATCTTCAGGCCGTCGAACCGGCCCGGCCCGGTGGCCGTCGTGTACCAGACCGCCTTGCGCCATCGGTCGTGCTTCGGTGTGGCCGCGTAGATGTCGTCGGCGACGCCCATGTCGTGGAACGCCTCCATCGTCCGGGTGTTGAGCAGGTGCGCCCGCGGGAAGCGGAACACGAAGTCCCGGCGCTCCACCAGGAGCACGTCGACGCCCCGCTGGGCGAGCAGGATGGCGCTCGAGAGTCCGACCGGCCCGCCGCCCATGATCAGCACCTCTGTCGACTCCGGCCAGAGGTCGTCATCGATGGGCGGCAGGGACGCACTGCGGCTGTTCTGGGTTGCGGACACGGACTCCTCCTCGACTGCGGGAACCCCAGGTTATGAACGGGCTCCGTGCCGCGGATACGTGAGCCAGGCGTGAAACTCCGGCTCGGGTTCCGACACGATGTCGCATTCTGCCGTCGACGACACGCGACGAGAACGAGCGAGGGCGAGCCGGACCTCCGGCTCGGCTCGCCCTCGTCCGTCGGGTCGCGTCTCAGGCCGAGGTGGTCGGGACGGTCACCCACTGCCAGTAGGTGAACTCGTCCAGGTTCCAGTGCCCACCGTGACGACCTCCGTTGCCGGATGCGCCGATGCCGCCCATCGGGATATGGGCCGCGTCGTAGATCGTCTGTCCGTTGACCGCGACCATGCCGGCCCGCAGGCGCGAGGCGAAGCCCAGGGCGCGGGCCACGTCGCGGCTGTGGATCGCGGCCGACAGACCGTAGTCGCTGGCGTTGGCGAGCGCGAGCGCCTCTTCGTCGGTGGAGAACCGGGTGACGGGCGCGACGGGGCCGAAGATCTCACTCTGGAAGGCCGCGTTCTCGGGGGTGACGCCGTCGAGGATCGTCGGCTGATAGAACACGCCCTCGTGGGTGCCGCCCTGCACGACCCGCGCACCGCCTGCGACGGAGGCGTCCACGATGCCCTGGACGCGCTCCGCCTGCCCGATCGTGATCAGCGGGCCGAGGGTGGTCTCCGGGTGCAGCGGATCGCCGAGCCGCATGCGCGAGACCGCGGCTCGCATCCGCTCGACGTACTCGTCGGCGATGCTCTCGTGCACCAGGTGGCGGCCGGTGGCCATGCAGATCTGGCCCTGGTGGCGGAACGATCCGCCGACCCCGCTCGCGACCGCGCGGTCGAGGTCCGCATCGGCCATGACGATGAACGCGTTGTTGCCGCCGAGCTCGAGCACGACGCGCTTGAGCAGACCGCCGGCGACCTCACCGACCCGCTTTCCCGCCGCCGACGAGCCGGTGAAGGAGATGACCGTCGTGTGCGGCGAGCGCACCACGGCCTCGCCGGTCTCGGGTCCGCCGGGAAGCACGTGCAGCACGCCGTCGGGCAGCCCCGCCCGTGCGAAGGCCTCGGCGATGGCGGCGCCACCCGAGAAGGCCGTCTTGACGTCCGGTTTGACGATGACGGCGTTGCCGAGCGCGATCGCCGGCGCGACCGAGCGGATGGCGAGCATGAGTGGGGCGTTCCAGGGCGCGATCACGCCGACCACACCCACGGGGATGCGCCGGGCGATGCCGAGCGTACTCGGGTCCTCCACGGGGAGGATGTCGCCCTGTGACATGGTGACGAGGCTCGCCGCGGCGACGAGTTCGTCGATCGCCTTGTCCACCTCGTGCGCCGCCTTGCCCGGGAGTGATCCGCTCTCGCGGATCAGTACGTCCTCGACGTCCGCGCGAATCTCGCGGAGCGCCTCGGCGGCCCGCATCAGCACGTCCGCCCGGGTGCGGTACGAGGCGCGTCCCCACGCCGCCTGAGCGGCGACCGCGCTCAGTCCGGCGCGCTCGACGTCGGCGTCGTCGGCGACCCCGGTGCGTCCGACGAGGCTGCCGTCGCCCGGCGAGACGACGGGAATCGTCCCCCCGCCCGCTTCTCGCCAACCGCCGGAGAAGATCCTGCCGTCGGCCTCGCTGCGGTCCCATCGCGCCATCGTCGGCCTCCAGCTGTGCGTGCGTCTGTGAGCGGAATCGTTGCGATGCTAGCCGCTCCGGATGCGCTCCGGTTCCGCATCGCGTAGCGAAGCGGTGCGGATGCCCTGGACACCATGTCGCATGGCACCGGCGCGACCCTGAGCGGACCAGGGCGTGCGTCAGCATCCGTCGGAACGGCGAAGGGCCCGGATGCCTTCGCATCCGGGCCCTTCGCGGGAGCAGTCGGCTCAGCCGGCCGCGAGGTCGGGGGTGGCGGTGATGCCGCCGCCGGTGTTGATGCCCACCGACACCTTCTCACCGCGCGGAGCGCTGTCGAAGACGAAGGCGCCGTCGGCGACGTCGACCTTCACGTGGTCTCCGCTGTTGAGCTGGCCGTGCAGGATGCGCTCGGAGAGCTGGTCCTCGATCTCGCGCTGCATGGCGCGGCGCAGCGGGCGCGCGCCGAGCGCGGGGTCGAAGCCGATCTCGATGAGCTTGTCCTTGGCGGCGTCCGACAGTTCGACGGTCATGTCGCGGTCGAGCAGGCGGTCGGCCAGCTGCTTGACGAACAGGCCGACGATCTGGCGCAGCTCATCCTTGTCGAGCTGCGGGAACACGATGATGTCGTCGAGTCGGTTGAGGAACTCGGGCTTGAAGTGACGCTTGAGTTCCTCGTCGACCTTGCCCTTCATCCGCTCGTAGGTCGTCTGCGAGTTGCCCTCGACCTGGAAGCCGACCGGTCCGCCGGCGATGGCCGACGAGCCGAGGTTGGTCGTCATGATGATGACCGTGTTCTTGAAGTCGACGATGCGGCCCTGGCCGTCGGTCAGACGACCCTCCTCGAGAATCTGCAGCAGCGAGTTGAAGATGTCCGGGTGGGCCTTCTCGATCTCGTCGAACAGCACGACCGAGAACGGCTTGCGGCGCACCTTCTCGGTGAGCTGGCCGCCCTCCTCGAAGCCGACGAAACCGGGAGGGGCTCCGAAAAGGCGCGAGACGGTGTGCTTCTCGCCGAACTCCGACATGTCGAGGGAGATGAGGGCGGCCTCGTCGTCGAAGAGGAACTCGGCGAGCGCCTTGGCGAGCTCGGTCTTTCCGACGCCGGTGGGGCCGGCGAAGATGAACGAGCCGGAGGGGCGCTTGGGGTCCTTCAGGCCTGCGCGCTGGCGGCGGATCGTGCGGGAGAGGGCGGCGATCGCCTCCTCCTGACCGATCACTCGCTGGTGCAGCGCCTTCTCCATGAACACGAGGCGGCTGGACTCCTCCTCGGTGAGCTTGAAGACCGGGATGCCGGTGGCCTGTGCGAGCACCTCGGCGATCAGGCCCTCGTCGACGACGGCGGGGCTCGAGACGTCGCCCGAGCGCCACTGCTTCTCCAGGCGCAGCCGCTCGCCGAGCAGCTCCTTCTCCTGGTCGCGCAGGGCCGCTGCCTTCTCGAAGTCCTGCTCCTCGCTGGCGGCCTCCTTCTCCTGCCGGACGCGCGCGATCTTCTCATCGAACTCGCGCAGCTCGGGCGGGGAGGAGAGGATGCTCAGCCGCAGCCGGGCGCCCGCCTCGTCGATCAGGTCGATCGCCTTGTCGGGGAGGAACCGGTCGGAGACGTAGCGGTCGGCGAGGTTCGCCGCGGCGACGATGGCGCCGTCGGTGATCTGCACCTTGTGGTGCGCCTCGTAGCGGTCGCGCAGGCCCTTCAGGATGTTGATGGCGTGCGGCAGCGTCGGCTCGTTCACCTGGACGGGCTGGAAGCGGCGCTCGAGCGCGGCGTCCTTCTCGAAGTACTTGCGGTACTCGTCGAGCGTGGTGGCGCCGATGGTCTGCAGCTCGCCGCGAGCCAGGAGGGGCTTGAGGATGCTGGCGGCGTCGATCGCGCCCTCGGCGGCGCCCGCACCCACGAGGGTGTGGATCTCGTCGATGAAGACGATGATGTCGCCGCGCGTGCGGATCTCCTTGGTGACCTTCTTCAGGCGCTCCTCGAAGTCTCCGCGGTAGCGGGAGCCGGCGATGAGCGAACCGAGGTCGAGCGAGTAGAGCTGCTTGTCCTTGAGCGTCTCGGGCACGTCGCCCTTGACGATCGCCTGGGCGAGGCCCTCGACCACGGCGGTCTTGCCGACGCCGGGCTCGCCGATCAGGACGGGGTTGTTCTTGGAGCGGCGCGAGAGGATCTGCATGACCCGCTCGGCCTCCTTCTCGCGGCCGATGACGGGGTCGAGCTTTCCGTCGCGAGCGGCCTGGGTGAGGTTGCGGCCGAACTGGTCGAGCACCTGCGAGCCGCCCTGTGCGGCTGCGGGGCCCTCGTTCGCCTGCGCGCCGACGGCGGCGGTCTCGCGGCCGGGGGCGCCCGAGAGCAGCTGGATGACCTGCTGGCGCACCTTGTTCAGGTCGGCGCCGAGCTTGACGAGCACCTGGGCGGCGACGCCCTCGCCCTCGCGGATCAGGCCGAGCAGGATGTGCTCGGTGCCGATGTAGTTGTGGCCGAGCTGCAGCGCCTCGCGCAGGCTGAGTTCGAGCACCTTCTTGGCGCGCGGGGTGAAGGGGATGTGGCCGGTCGGCTGCTGCTGGCCCTGGCCGATGATGTCCTGCACCTGCTCGCGCACGGCGTCGAGGGAGATGCCCAGACTCTCGAGCGCCTTGGCGGCGACGCCCTCGCCCTCGTGGATGAGGCCGAGCAGGATGTGCTCGGTGCCGATGTAGTTGTGGTTGAGCATCTTCGCCTCTTCTTGGGCGAGGACGACCACACGACGGGCTCGGTCCGTGAATCTCTCGAACATGCTGTGACTTCCTTTCGCACGGGGCGAAGCGGCAGTGGTGCCTTGTACATCGAGCGTAACCACCGAGGCGGGCTGGTTCGGCCGTGTTCGCCGTCGGCATAGCCGCATGACGACGGGTTGCGGATCGGGGGCTTGACCGGTTTATCGACTGTCGTTATGTTAACGAAAAGCGATAACAACGACAGTCGTTATGGAGATGGACATGATGATCAAGAGCGACGGGCGGCCCTCGATGCTCGAGGCGGTGACGCTCGGCCTCGTCGCGACGGGTGCCGTGAGCATCGCCGTCGGAGCCCTGAGTGGTGCGATAGGACGCGGCCTGGAGGTGTTCGCCTCGCCCGTGGCGGTGGCGCTGCCGCTGCACGACGCGCCGATGCCCGCGCTCGAGGATGTGGGGGTCGTGGCATCCGCCGAGTACACGGAGTCCGTCGTCGAGCTCGACTCGGTGGATGCCGGTGCCCGATGGCTGCTGCTGGGCGAGAGCGCGCTTCCGGCGCTCGCGACGATCATCGTGTGCATGTCGCTGTGGTGGCTGGGCTACTCGCTGATCCGGCAGCGCGCGTTCCGCAGGTCGATGGTGCCGGTGCTCGGGACCGCCTCTCTCGGTCTCATCGCCGCGGGGATGATCGCCCCTCTGCTCGGCGGCATCGCCCGGACGCAGGTGGTCGAGCAGCTTCCCGATTCCGCCGCCGACACCTTCTGGACGTTCCTGGTCAGGTTCGATCCCTCGCCCATCGGGTGGGGGATCGCCCTCGCCCTCGTCACCACGGCTTTCGAGGTGGGTCAGCGGATGCAGCGCGACACGGAAGGACTCGTCTGATGAGCAGCGCATCTCATGACCGGCTCACCAGCGGGAAACTCATCGGCACGATCATCGTCGCCGTGCTCACGACCGTGGGCATCGCGTTCGTCGCGGCGAACCGGTTCTTGACCACGTTCACGGCCGATGGACTCGCGGTCGAGGTGCCGATTCCCGCGGGTGACGCCTCCACCGACTCACCATCCGGGGCGACGGTGCGGGTGACGCAGGCGGTCGTGACCGTGACGGATGCGGATGCCGCCCTCACCGCGCTGACCATCGGGACGATCGTGCTCGCTGCGGTCACGGGCGTCGCGGTGGTCGTCTCGTGCGTTGCGCTGGCCCTTGAGATCTCCGGCGGCCGATCGTTCTCGCGCCTGGCGAGGCGTCTGCTGACCGCCATCTCGGCGGCGGTGCTGATCGGCACCGCGGGCTGCTATCTGCTGGACAGCGCGATCGCTCGCAGCGTGCGCACCACAGCGGGGTACGGCGAGATCGGGTACTGGAGCCCGTTGAGTTACTGGATGGGCTTCGCGATCGTCGGCGCGCTCGGGCTCATCGCCTACGCGTTCCGCCGGGGGACGGCACTGCAGAAGGACACGGAAGGATTGGTGTGATGGAGCTGTCTACCGGCGATCTTTTCTCGGGACTGTCGATCCTGGTGCTCGTGCTGGTGATCGGGGGGCTCATCGCGGCGTTCTCGATCGCACGAGCCCGCAGGCACGGCAGCACGACGCTCGCCCTGGACGTGACACGCAACGCGTCGTACGGATGGGTGATGCTCATGGGGCTCGGTGCGATCGTCAGCGGCTTCATGAATCTGGGGACGTCGGCCGTCGCGCTCGACGACTCGATCTACCCGTGGGTGCGGGATCAGGAGCGCTCGCTGGCGTCATCCGCCTGCATCGATGGCGACGTCTCCGACGGCGCCATGCTCTGCGGTCCGGTCGTCGGTCCTGTGCCGTTCGGTCCGCGGATCGTGCTCTACGCCGGGACCCTGCTGACGCTCCTCGCCTCCGCGGCCATCGCCTGGGCGATCCACCACGCGACGCGACGCGCCGGCGAGCGGGCTCCGTTCCACCGGTCCGTATGGCGAACCTTCACCGTCGTCGCGGTCGTCGTGATGGTGGCGGCGGTCGTCGGGGGTCTGCTGCAGCAGATCGGGATGACGCTGGCCGCGCAGTCTCTGAACTGGGGCTCGGATGCCTCGCCGATCCCGTTCAGACTGCAGCTGCCGCTCTGGCCGTTCGCCGTGGCGGTGGGTCTGTTCGCGCTGTCGGCGATCTTCCGGTACGGCGCCCAGCTGCAGCGCGAGACGGAGGGGCTGGTATGAGCCCTGCGGATGCGGATGACGAGTTCACCGGCATCCACTGCCGTCTGGACGAGCTTCTCGCCGAGCGAGGGATGACTCTCACCGAGCTGAGCGCCCGGGTGGGGGTGAGCATCGTGAACCTGTCGGTGCTGAAGAACGATCGGGCTCGGGCGATTCGATACTCCACGCTTCGTGCGATCTGCGACGCACTCGGGTGCGAGGTGGGCGACCTGCTGGTGCTGGCGTCGGGGGGATCGTGATGGCGGACGCACACGGGTTCGAGTACATGGTGCGCGGGGACGGCAGCGTCGTCATCACGCATCACGGCCGTCGGGCGACGGTGCTGCGCGGTGCCCGCGCGGAGGAGTTCCTCGCGGATGCGGCATCCGATCCGCAGGGCGCGATGGCGCGCTGGACGGGGAACTACCGGCGCGGCAACGAACGCGTCGCGAAGCGACACCCGCGGAACGCGGGCTGAGAAGCGCTCGGTGCAGCGCGGGCGGCGCGGACATCACACGCGCGGCGAAGGGTTCAGCAGAGAGGGTTGAACGACGGGCTTCGGCGGTGAGTCAGTGACGAGAAAGCGAAGAGTGACGAGAAGCGAAGCGCGCGAAGCGATCGCAGACCTGCAACCGTCTGGCGAGGCGGCGCCCGCCGCGGCTCAGGCAGCGGCGGGCCGGAATCTCTTGGGCGGTGGGTCGATGTCGGACCAGGCGTAGCCGAGCACGGCGCGGCGGCGCAGCACGAACTCCGACCCCTCGGGATGATGCAGCACGAAGTCGCCGGCGCCATCGCGGGTGATGCGCCAGCCGCCGTGGTGCAGGTTCATGTGATGGAACCGACAGAGCAGGATGCCGCGATCGATGTCGATTCGGCCGCTGTCACGGGCCCATTCATCGATGTGATGCGCTTCGCAGTACGACGCCGGGCGGTCGCAGCCTCGCCACATGCATCCGCCGTCGCGCACGGCGAGCGCGATGCGCTGGCGTGGGGTGAAGAGCCGCGCCTCGCGGCCGACGTCGAGCGGATTGCCGCGCGAGTCGACGGTGACCGCCACGATGCCGGTGTCGCAGATGTGCTGTTCGGCGACCGCGGCAGGCAGGGCGACGAGCCCGTCTTCGGTGTGGGCGACAGGGTTCGGGGTGCCGCTCGGGTCGACGACCTGCACCATCCGCACGCCCGCCTGGCGAGTGCCGAACACGGCGGAGGGCTCGGCCAGGACGCCGGCGCGCAGGACGTCGAGGATCAGGTCGTAGCCGAGCTGCTCCATGGTGCGGGGGTCTTCGGTGAGCTCAGCGGCACGGGCGACCTCATCGGAGTCGACGAAGCGGGGGCCACCGCGTCGTGGGCGCAGTGCCGCGGACAGGATTCCCTCTAGGAACGCACCGCCTTCGTCGTCCAGCGCGAGGCTGGCGCGCCGCGCGCCGTCTTGGTCTGTCCAGATGCGGAACGAGCGCCGCTCGAACCGCTGCAGGTGACGCATCTCGGCGCCGTCGGGGTCGAGCAGGTCGCGGATCGTCCGGCCGGCTGCGGCGAGCTCTTCGACGGTGCGTTCGGTCGCTTCGGCGATGAGCTGAGCCGCGGCCTGCATCCACGCTTCGCGTGCGATCGCGTCGGCGGTAGCGCGGTCGCCGTCGTCATCGGCATCCGATTCCGGCGGCTCCCCCAGCCCGCGCTGGATCGCGTCGAACTGCGCCGAGGTGATCGCGCCGGCGCGCAGGGCGTCACGCAGCGGGGTGCGCCAGTCGGCCGACGGGTGCGGCGCAGCAGCATCCGTCGTGTCCTGTGGCGCCGCATCCGTTCCCAGCAGGGCTTCGCCGACGCGCACCTGGCGGGCGGCATCCGCTTTGGTGGCTCCGGTGATCTGCTGGACGAGCGAGACGGGCGTGCGGTGGCCGCGGACCTGCGACAGACCGGCGTGGCCGGCGTCGCGTCGCGAGCGGGTCGCGATGGCGCCCGCGGCGATGACGCGCAGTTGCTCGGCGTGCGCCGCCACCTCGGCTGCTTCACGGAGCACGGCGACGACCTCGGCATCCGTCATGGCCTGTACGGCGGTCTGCGCCTGCGCGGCCGTCGCACTCTCACCGAGCCGCGCCCCCACGGTGGGAACGAGGGCTGCGACCTCGGTGAAAGTTGCCATACTCTATGATGACAACAACCACCGACATTCGGAGTTAAGTCCGAGCTTCTGTGGATAAGTCGACCCGATGCGATCAGGCGAAGAAGTCCTCATCTATCTCGATCGCCTTGAACGTCTCGCGCACCTGCACGCCGACGCCATAGCGGATCATCAGTCGGGACAGGCGGTTGCCGTCGATCAGGATGATGCGGGTGGGAACAGCGTCGGCATAGATACGCGCGCCTTCTGAGAACCGGCTCGTCGTGATGAAGACGCCGCTATCGGCCTTGCCCTGCAGTGCACCCACGAATCCCTGAATGTCGGGTCGCTGGACCACGTTGTCGGTGGCGTACCGCTTGGCTTGGATATAGACGCGATTGAGGCCGAGCACGTCCTGATCGATGACTCCGTCGATGCCACCGTCGTTGCTCAGCTGCGTGACCGTTCCGCTGCCCGTGGTGCCTCCGTACCCCATCGCGAGCAGAAGGTCGACCACGGCCTGCTCGAAGAACCCGGGTTCCTTGCCCTGCAGGCGATCGATGAGCTCGGCAGCCACGTCGTCGTGGATGCGTTCGATGCCCTGCTGCACCTGCTCGATCGGCGTCATCGATTCGTCGACGTCGTCGCGGATTCTCGGCACCGCCGCCTTGGCGCGTTCGGACTTCTCGTACACGCGGATCGGCGAGGTCGGATCCTCACCGAGCTCACGGATGTCCCGTTCCCTGATGCCGTGGGGATACATATCGATGAGCTGCCTACCAGCGTCGGTGATCGTGTAGTGACCCCGCTTGGGGCGAGCGAGAGCACCGACGTTGGTGAGAAACGAGACTCCCCATCCGATGCGGTTCTCGTACTTCAGCTGACTTCCCGAGGGCAGCAGCTCCTTCCTCTGCTCGGCCGTCAGGTTGACCTGGTCGGCCACGAGCGGCTGGAACTCGCGCCAATGCCGAACGATGCCGTCGCTGAGCACCCGAAGCGTCGGGATCATGAAGCCTTCCCAGTTGGGCATCTCGTCGGTCACGTGGCCTCCTCCAGTTCGTGCAGTTGCACGCCATCACGCTACCGGCGCAAGGCGACATCGAGCGACGGCGTGTTCACTCGATCGCGACAACGGTGTCGTAGAGCCCATACCTTCGCAGCCCGTCGTGCGACTCGATCCCGGTGTACGAAAGCGACGCATCCTCGTACCGGCGGAATGCGAACACGGCCTGGTTCATGTGGCCGGCGTTGAAGACGCCGAGCGAAACGAGCAGGTTGAAGTCCGCCACCGAAAGGCCCGTGACCGCCTTGAACAGCTCGGGTTCGATCTTCGTGATGACGTCGTAGAGCGTGTTCTCGCGGTAGTCCGTCAGGTACATGAACGCAGGGATCCGAGTGGCGAACTTGATCAGCTTCTCCTGGATCTGCTTCCGCTTGGACTTGTACTCCTTCTCCTCGGCCGTCAGCTCTTTCTTCTCAGCCGACGTTATGTCGTCGCCCTTCTCCTTCTTGGTCTTCGACACCGCCTCGCTCTTGTTCACGACTGTCTCGAAGACGTTCGACCCGAGCGCGCGGAAGCCCTCGATGTTCATGACGGCGTCCATGGCCTCCTTCGATCCCATGATCTTCTTGAGCGTTCCGTTGTCGACGTTGACAAGAACTGCCGACTCCCATTTGCGCGCGAGGAGCGTCGCCGAGGTGCCCGACATAGCGATGTCGAGGATGCCGGCGGCATCCACCTGCGTCATGTTCGACCCGTCGTACGCGAGCACCGGCAGGAAGCCCACGAGCTCCTCAACGGCCTTCTCGGGGTTGGGGTTCTCGGGCGCCAGCCCGCGGCCGTACTCACTGATCTGCCGCAGCGCACGCGTCGGCGCGAAGTCGAACACGAAGCAGACGGGCTTCAGGATCGCTTCCGCGTGCGGATCATCACCGTTCGGGTTGCGGATGCTCCAGGGCGACTGCACGCGGAACGCCGCCTGAAAATATGTCTCCGGCGCCTGCAAGTTGCGCAGCATCAGGATCGACGACCACTGCGGCACCGTGACGCCGGTCGTGAGCTTGCCGACCGTGAGCGTGATCGTCTTCGTGTCGTGCCCATTGCCGATCGCGTCGCGCACCGGCGGCAACGCCGCGAGCCCGACGCCGATTCCGGGAGCGGAGACGTTGATGACCGTGTAGTCGTGCCAGAACGCGTTCTGCGGTTCGGCGAGCAGGTTGACCATGGCCGCACAGGATGCCGTACGCGGCAGCATCCACAGCGAATGCTGCATGTACGGCAGCAGCCGGGTATCGGAGTACGGGAACGGCGGGCGTGTACCGGCTTTCAGTGCATCGACCTGCGTCGGCAGGTACGAACCACGGATGATGTCGAGCCATTTCTGCACGTCGTCTTTGTGCACGAACTCGGCGTCGATGCCGGCGCCTTTCGCTTCGAAGAACGCGTTCAGATCGAACTCGTCGAACTCGCCCTGGTGCGCGATCGCGACGAGCTCTTCTGGCATCTGGTACGTGAGCAATCGCATCTCAGGCAGCGACGCGTACGGATTCGGTTCGTCAGGATACTCCGCCGCGAACTGCGCCTTCGCGCGCTGCTCGTCGGTGTACGTCCAGTTGAAGATCTGCTCCTCGATGAAGCGCCCCTCGTTGAGCACCTTGAACGGTGTGCCCGAGAGGTAGAGGTACGCGGATGCCTTGATCGGCACGAACGCGTCCTCATCGCTGCCGCGCTCCTCGAGCTCTTCGGCGAACGTCTCCTCGGCGGCGGAGAATTCGATCTTCTCCTCCTTCTTCGCGTCGTCCTCGCCCTCGAACAGCTCCTTGGCCGCATCGCGCCACGCGCCGAAGTGGTATTCGTCGAACACGACGAGGTCCCAGGTGAGTTCGGTGAGCCACTTGTGCTTGGGCTTGAAGTTGCCGGCCGCGTCACGACCCATGAGGTCCTGGAACGACCCGAAGAAGACGAGCGGATGCTCGGGATCGACCGTTGACGGATCGCCCTCGCTCTTGCGCGAGAGGTACTGCCAGCCGTTGAAGTCGACGTGCGTCTTGAGGTCGGTGTCCCACGCGTCTTCCACGGCCGGTTTGAAGGTCACGACGAGGATGCGCTTCGCCTCGAGCTTCTTGGCCAGCTGGTAGGTGGTGAACGTCTTGCCGAAGCGCATCTTCGCGTTCCAGAGGAACTCCGGCACGGCGTCGGAGTCCTTCGACCAGCGGTCTTGGTAGTACCAGAAGGTCTTGTCGACTGCCGCCTGCTGCTCGTCGCGCATGCCGAAGGTCGCGTGGTGGGAACCGGAGTAGCTCTTGTTGGCCCGGAGTTCGGCGATCGCAGTGCGGACGTCGTCGGCTGTGCAGCGCATCCACTCGCGACTGGACTCGAAGACGACGTTGTCGAAGCCCTTCGCGACCAGTCGCTCACGGACATCGCGATCGGTGAACGTGCTGCCGTCCTCGCGATCCGCCGGCTCGTTGACCTCAAGGGTGTAGTCAACGCGCGCCTGCCCCTGCGACTGCTTGATGCGGTCGTTCACGTCGGCACGCGTCGTCTGTCCGACCTTCAGGCAATCGCGCCACCGCTCAGCGACCTCATCGGACGACCAGGCGTAGATGCGGAGGCGGGCGTCGGGTTTTGGCTCGAAAACAGCGACGGCGCGCTCAGGCATCGTCGGATTCCAGTGCATCGAGCAGGGTCGCGTCGTGCTCGGCGACCTGAGACTCGATGAACGCGATCTCCTGATCGTCGAGTCCGTACCGCTCATACAGGAGCGCGTCGGTCCATTCGCGGTCGAGTGGCACGTCGGGTACGAACGCATACACATCCCGAGTCGCGTGCTGCGTCGACTTGCGGAGTGATACGAGGAATCTGACGAATCTAGTGGTGAGCAACGCCGCAAGCCGTTCTGCGTCCACCTCAGATGCGAAGTGTCCAGCGATCAGGTACGTCTCGGTGCACGCAGTGCCGGGTGCGGCGACTATCGGACGCGACAGGAATTTCGTCTCCACCGCGGCGCTCGTGCCTTGCACCGCCGTCATCAGAACCTTCCATTCATCGATCCACGGGACGTTCGTGGTGATCTCTGATCGGTCGATCCAGCTGGTTCTCCGCGAACCATACAAATGCACCGGATCGGCGATTCCGTGATCGGAGTCCGCACCATGCACGAAGGTGCGAAGCCCGAACGGCTTTCCGGTCGATACACGCGCATCCAACGTGGACTCGCCTTTCGCCCGCACCTTCTCGAGGATCGGGATAGCCGCGTTCCATCGCACGAGCACGTCGAAGGCATCCAGGTATCGTGCGACCGGCTCGCCGACCGGCGCTCCGTCCCACATCGTCTGAATCGTACACGGACCGTCGTAGTCGCGATCCCACAGAAAGTATGAGATGCCGCCACGGATCTTCACACCGGGGAACGCCTCGTACAGTTTCGGGTAATCCACGATGACGTGCATGCGGTGGTCGCCGAGCATCCGCTCCCGATATGCGTCGAGTCCCTTTCCGCCAGCGAACCAGCGCGAGGGCGTGACGAAGATGCCGTAGCGCGGGTCGAGATCCAGCGCACGCTCCACAAACAGCTGATATATCGGAGCCGCCGAAGTGCCGAAACCGCCATCACTGAGCTGGTACGGCGGGTTTCCGATGATGACGTCGAACTGCATGTCGGCTCCGAACAGCTCGTTCACGCGAGCCTTGATGTCGTTGGTGTGGATGAACGCGTAGGCGTGGGTCTCGAGGGACTCGTCGCGGGAGTACTCCCCTTCAGAAGCTCCGCAGAACTTGCACTTCCCCGTTCCGACCTGTTCGACGAGTTCTTCCTCGCCGGTCAGAGGATTGGCGCGCCGCTCCTTCTTGCGCCCGGTCCAGGTGTGCTCTGTTCGCTCGAACCAGATGTTGCCCCAGTCACGGTCGAACGACTTCGCGACCGAATGCTTGCCGCGGGCGTCCTTCGAGCAGTAGACGCTGCGCCGCGCAAGTAGCGCGGTCAGCTGGGTGATTCCGATACCGAAGACCTGCTTCGTCAGGATGTGATCGACACGCTCCTCGAGGTCGGGGAATTGCGCCGCCAGGCCGTCCGTCAGGCGGCGCGTGATCTCCCGCAGGAACACACCCGACTTCGTGAACGGGTCGAGGAACGTCACGGTCGGGTCGGTCCAGATCGACGCGCCGGCGTTCGACTCCGCCCACGCCTGCTCGAGGGTGTCGAGCATCTGGTTCGAGAACTCCGGCGGCGTGAAGACCTCGTCGTTTGACAGGTTCGCGATGCAGGTGAGGACGTCGGGGTTGTGGCCCTGCAGCGAAAAGGAAGCCTGGAGGGTCATGACGCCGCGATGTCCTTGACCGTCATGGCGGGGTAGGTGTGCACCGGCGTGAAGATCTCGTGCTCCTCGAAGTGCGCGAACAGACCCTCCGACGCCGCGGCGCGCTGCGTGAGGCTGTCGTAGCGGAAGTCGCGGCGCTGGTACTTTCCGAGCCCGAGATATCCCCACTCGGGAAACGTGATCGGCTTTTGCGTGGAGGTCGTCATCTTCAACGCGTCGCCCTGCACGATGTTCACCGCGAGCACGGCAGATGCGGCAGTCGCCCACTCACTCTCGGCACTGACATTCAGATACCGGGTGAAAGTACCCGCCAGGTTCTCGCGGCACTCCTCCGCGTTGTCAGCCAGCAGCTCGATGCCGTAGATGCACATCAGACCGAACAGCGCGTAGTGGCGCTTCTCGAAGTCGCTCTTGCCGTACTTCGCCTGCACCGCGGCGAGCTTGCGCTCGAGAACGGGCACGAGGAAGTTGCCCGATCCGCAGGCAGGCTCGAGGACCCGAGAGTCGATCCGCTCCGTCTCGCTCTTGACCAGATCGAGCATGTCGTCAACCAGCCACCGCGGCGTGAACACCTCACCGTGATCCGCGACCCGCTGCCGCGACTTGACCAGACGCTCACCGGCCATCCGCACCTCCCAGGCTCCCTCACCCGGATGCGGTACAAGTACCCGGGTGCGTTAACCCTGGCACAATTCACCGACATTCATGACGCTTGATGGGTGCCCCGTGTCCCCTCGCCCGCCGCTGCCCGCATCGGCGAGTTGATCTCGGATGCGAGGAAGCGCCGAGGCATCACGCAGGACGAACTGGCGGTGCTGACGCAGATCGACTCGTCGAACATCCGCGGCTATGAGAAAGGGCGCGCGATGATGGGCATTCCGACGCTGGTGCGCATCGCGGACGCACTGCGCGTCGCGCCGGGCGAGCTGCTCGACGACGTCACGCCGGAGATGTTCACCACCGCGACCGGCGACGCACGCCGTCGCACCGTCTGAGCCACCCGCCCTCCCCGCAGCCGCCGCCCGTCATCCTCCGTCACAACCGCCCGGGAATGATCGCCGACGGCTTAACGTTGGGAACCACGGCGCGCACCTTGCGCGCGACAGAGCATGGAGCACACGTGACCAGCACCGCACGCGCGCAGAAAGCGCCAGACACCCGAGGCCCGGTTCGCAGACTGCTGACCTCCTTCGGGTTCCAGATCCTCGCATCCCTCGTCCTCGGCATCGCCGTCGGCCTGATCGGCGTCTCGCTGGGTGCCAGCGGCACGAACCCGACGGTCCTCTCAGACGTTCTCGATCGCATCGGCAGCTCGTACGTCACGCTCCTGCGCGCGGCGGTCGTGCCCCTCATCTTCACCGCGATCGTCGCGAGCATCTCGAACCTGCGCCGCGTGCAGAACGCCGCTCGCCTCGCGGGTCAGACGATCCTCTGGTTCGCGATCACCGCCTTCATCGCCGTGTCGATCGCCATCGTGCTCGGCCTGGTCATCCAGCCCGGATCGAAGGCCGGCGAAGGGCTCGAGACCGGCGCCCCGTACACGGTCGGCTCGTGGTGGAACTTCCTTCTCGGCCTCATCCCGCAGAACTTCCTGGGCCTGACCGTCTCCACCGGCCCCGGCGCCACCGATGGCTCCTACTCCTCCAGCGTCGGCTTCAACATCCTGCAGGTGATCGTCGTCGCCGCCGTGGTCGGCATCGCGGCGCTCAAGGCCGGCAAGAAGGCCGAGCCGTTCCTCGCCTTCACCGAGTCGCTGCTCAAGATCATCCAGCGCGTGCTGTGGTGGATCATCCGCATCGCCCCGATCGGCACGTTCGGCCTGATCGGCTCCGCCGTCATCAAGTACGGCTGGGACAGGCTCACGGCGCTCGCCTGGTTCGCCGGCGCCATCTACATCGGTCTGGCCCTGGTGCTGTTCGTCGTCTACCCGATCATCGTGAAGACGCACGGCCTCTCCATCAAGCAGTACTTCTCGGGAGTGTGGCCGGCCGTCCAGCTGGGCTTCGTCAGCCGCTCCTCGATCGGCACCCTGCCGCTCACCGAGCGCGTCACCGAGCGCAACCTCGGCGTGCCGCGCGGCTACGCCTCCTTCGCGGTGCCGCTGGGCGCCACGACCAAGATGGACGGCTGCGCCGCGATCTACCCGGCCATCGCCGCGATCTTCGTGGCGCAGTTCTTCGGCATCGACCTGAACTTCGTGCAGTACCTGCTCATCGTCATCGTCTCGGTGGTCGGCTCCGCCGCGACCGCGGGCACCACCGGCGCGATCGTGATGCTCACGCTCACCCTCTCGACCCTGGGACTGCCGCTGGAGGGCGTGGGCCTGCTGCTCGCCATCGACCCGATCCTCGACATGGGCCGCACCGCGGTGAACGTCGCGGGCCAGGCGCTCGTGCCGACCATCGTCGCCAAGCGCGAGGGCATCCTCGACGAGGAGCTCTACAATGCTCCCCGCAACGGTCTGCCGTTCGCCGAGGAGATCGACGACGCGGACGCCGCGGAGCCGGAGTCCGGCAAGACGCCCGCCGTCACCCGCTGATCCCGGGCTTCACGAGAACGCCTCGCCCCTCCCCGGGGCGAGGCGTTCTCGCGTCCGCAGGCTCGCGTCCGGAGAGCGCGTCCGACGCCGTCAGGTCCGCGGCTGCGGGCGCGTCGCGACGCGCGTGTCGAGTGCGAGCTCCTCGGCATCCATCGCCGTGATCAGCTCGCGCATGACCTCCTCGCTGAGGTTTCCGGCATCCCGCTCCTCCAGCAACAGCTGCCGCCGCACCGACAGCCACTCCTTCGACATCGCCAGGAACTGCTCATAGGTGAAGCGGGGCCGCAGGTCGGCCTGCGAGGTCTCGGCGTCCGACTCCACCCGGATCAGCCGCTTCGCGAACGCGTCGAACATCGCCAGCGACTCCTCGCCGTGCTCCTGCGCCCAGGTCCTGCGCATGTCGCGCAAGTACGCCTTGCCCGCCTCGCGGCTGCGCTCGCGCACGGCCGCCAGCTGACGGGCGTCCTCCTGCGCCTCGCTGTCGTCGACGACGCCGAGCCATCGGATCAGCCAGGGCAGCGTCAGGCCCTGCAGCAGCAGCGTTCCGACGGTCACGACGAACGCGACCACGACCAGCGCGTGCGCCGCCTGGGAGTCGAGCCCGGCGAGATCGGATGCCGCGAGCGCCGTCGCCAGAGTCACCACCCCGCGCATCCCGGCCCACGAGATCACCGCGTTGTCCCGCCACGACAGCTTCGTCTCGCTGAGCCGCTGACGCAGCTCGTCCTCGGTGAGCGCCCGACGGCTGCGGCGCTCGACCTGGACCGGGATGCTCGCGCCGCCGCGCCTCATGCGCTCCCACTTGCGCAGCCGCCCGCGTGTCCACCACCGGCCCCACGCGTTCGCCGGGTACACGAACGCCGGACGCACGAGCAGCACGACCAGGAACACCACCACCGACAGGCCGATCACCCGCCCCACCTCGCCGTCGTTGAGGTCGGCGACGACCCGCGGCAGCTGCAGGCCGATGTAGGCGAACACGAACGACTCCAGCAGGAAGTCCGCCGACAGCCACAGCGGGGCCTCCTGCTGACGGGTCGTGTAGCTCGTGCGGGGCGCGTTGAAGCCGACGTACAGCCCCATCGCGACCACGGCGATCACGCCGGACCCGCCCAGCTGCTCGGCGATCGCATACGCGCCGAAGGGGGCGAGCAGTCCGACCGTCCCGTTGATGACCGGATCGTCACTGCGCATGCGCAGCTGATGCATGCCCGCCCCGAACACCAGGCCGACCAGCACGCCGACGATCACGGCCAGCACGAACTGCCAGACCGTGGCACCCAGATCGAACGCGGCGGCGCCGGCCACCACGGCCGCCAGCACCCTGTACAGCGTGAGGGAGGTGGCGTCGTTGATGAGGCTCTCCCCCGACAGCACCGTCATCACACGGCGGGGAAGGCCGAGCTTGCGGCCGATCGCCGCCGCCGACACGGCATCCGGCGGGGCGACGATGGCACCGAGCAGCAGCGCTCCCGGCAGGGTCAGCTCGGGCAGCATCCACCAGGCGATCAGGCCGACGGCGACGGTGGTGACGACGACCAGCCCGATGCCGAGCCGCCGGATCTGCGGGATCGCGCGGGCGAAGCTGACGAACGAGACATCGAGCGCTGCGGAGTACAGCAGCGGCGGCAGCACGAGGTTTAGCAGCACATGCCCGTCGATGGAGAGGTTCGGCACGAAGGGGAGGAAGGATGCCGCGAGCGCCACCACCGTGACCAGCAGCGGAGCCGGCCACCCCCGCCAGCGTGCCACCGCCGCCACTGCGACCGCCCCGACGATGACGAAGAAGATGCTGGCATCCATGGAGGCAAGGCTAACGCCGCACCCCGCGCGGACGCGCGCGCCGACCCGAGGGGGGCAGACGTCGGCTCGGTTCAGCCGTGCCGGTCAGCGCAGGCCCGCCAGCAGCCGCACCACCTCGTCTTCCGAGGTCTGCCGGAAGTCGATGTAGTGCATCCCGACGGCGACGAAGCCCGGCGGCGCGCAGAGGCACACCACCTCGTCGCACTCGTCGAGGCCGGCGAGGGCGCTCGGCGCCGCAACCGGAACGGCCACGACCACGCGGGCGGCACCACGTGCCCGGGCGACACGGCAGGCCGTCCGCACGGTGGCGCCGGTGGCGATGCCGTCATCGACGATGATCGCCGCGCGTCCGGCGAGGCGCTCGGCGGGGCGGCCCGCGCGCAGCATCCCGGCCCGGCGTTCGACCACCGCACGCTCGTGCTCCTCGGCGGCGGCCAGCGTCTCCTCATCCGCACCGACGGCGGCGATCACGTCAGGGTTGCGCACGACGGCGCCGTCCTCGCCCACCGCCCCCATCGCGACCTCCTCGTGACCGGGAGCACCGACCTTGCGCACGACGAGCACGTCCAGCGGCGCGGACAGCGCACGCGCGACCTCGGCCGCGACCGGCACGCCGCCACGCGGCAGCCCGAGCACCACGCTGTCGTCGCGCGCGCGACGAGTGAGCTCCCTGGCGAGCTGCCGGCCCGCATCCACCCTGTCCTCGAAGTTCCACATGGCGTCACCTGATCCCGGCCTACGCCGCGCGGGGTCGCGGGTCAAGCCCCTCGCCGAATGCCGCAGGCACCGGGCGCGGAATGCCGCAGGCACCGGGCGCGGAATGCCGCGAGCGCCGGCGGGGTTGGAGCACACGATGACTTCTCCCGCGCTCTCCGTTCTCGATCTCGTCCCCGTCCGCACCACGCAGACCAGCTCTCAGGCCGTCGCGTCGTCGATGGCGCTCGCCCGGCGCGCCGACGAGCTCGGCTTCCGGCGGTACTGGTTCGCCGAGCACCACAACATGCCGTCCGTGGCATCCACCTCTCCCCCGGTGCTCATCGCGGCCGCCGCGTCGGTCACCACGCGCATCCGCGTCGGCTCGGGAGGGGTGATGCTGCCCAATCACGCCCCGCTCATCGTCGCCGAGCAGTTCGCCGCTCTCGAGGCGGTCGCTCCGGGACGCATCGACCTCGGCATCGGCCGCGCCCCGGGCAGCGACCCCGTGATCACCCAGCTGCTGCGCTCGTCCGGAGCCGCAGGGGACGTGGAGCGCTTCCCCTCGCACGTGCAGGACATCGCACTCATGCTCCGGCGCGACGGGGCGACCGTGCAGTTCACCAGCGGCGGTGAGTACACCGTGCGCTCCACGCCCGCGGCATCCGATTCCCCGCAGATCTGGCTGCTCGGCTCCAGCGACTACTCCGCTCGGCTCGCGGCGTCCCTCGGCCTCCCCTATGTCTTCGCGAATCACTTCGCGGGCGCGGGCCTGCAGCGCGCGCTCGATCTGTATCGATCGACGTTCCAGCCGAGCGAGACGCTGGCCGAGCCGCGCACCTTCCTCACCGCCAACGTCGTCGCCGCTCCCACCGCCGAAGAGGCCGAGGCCCGTGCGCTGCCGCAGCTGCGGATGATGGCGCGGCTGCGCCGGAACCTGCCCCTCGGCGCCCTGGAGACCGTCGAGCAGGCGGAGCAGGGCATCGCCGACGGAGCGGATGCCGATGAGCGCACGCTCATCGACGGCATCCGGTCGAGCTGGTTCGTCGGCGCGTCCGACGACGTGCGCGCCTCTCTCGACGAGTTCGCGTCGCGCCACGGCGTCGACGAGGTGATGATCTCGCCGGTCGCCGGCGCCTATGAGTCCGAGCCGCTCGACGCCCCCGCCGGGCGCGCCCAGACGCTCGAGCTCCTCGCCCCCTGAGTCAGGACTGCTCGGGCTCGCCGGCGATCAGGCCGCGCAGCCAGTCGCGGGCCTCGACGAAGATGTCGTCGGCGTAGCGGTCCGGATACTGCACGATGCGGCGGTCGGCCCGGGGATACGACCCGAGGAAGACCACGCGCGGGCTGAACCGTCGGATGCCCAGCAGCGCATCCGCCATGCGCTCGTCGTGGATGTGCCCGTCGGCGTCGAGCACGAAGCGATACCGGCCCAGTTCGTCGCCGATCGGGCGCGACTCGATCAGCGACAGGTTGATGCCGCGGGTCGAGAACTGCTCGAGCATCTCCAGCAGGGCGCCGGGTCGGTCGTCGGGCAGCTCGACGATGAGAGAGGTCTTGTCGGCGCCGGTCGGCTCACCCGGAGCCGTGGTCCGCGCGACCAGCACGAAGCGGGTGACCGCGTTGTCGTTGTCGCCGATCCGCTCGGCCAGCACCTCGACGTCCTGATGCTGCACGATGCCGGGGGCGGCGATCGCCGCCTGGGCGGGCAGCGTTCCGTCCAGGATGCCCAGAGCGGATGCCACATTACTCGCGGCCGGCACGTGAGCGTGCCGGGGCAGGTTCTCGCCGAGCCAGGCGTGGCACTGCGCATACGCCACCGGATGCGCGGCGACCACCTGCACGTCCTCGAGCTTCGTCCCGCGAGCGGCGACCAGCACGAAGTTCACCTTCACCAGGTACTCGCCGATGATCCGGAGCCCGGGGTTGACCGCCAGGGCATCCTGCGTGGTGGAGACCCCGCCCTCGATGGAGTTCTCGATGGCGATCATGGCCGCGTGGCTGCGCCCCTCGAGCACGTCGGCGAGCGCCTCGCCCACGTTGTGCACCGGACGCCAGTCGTGACCGCGTGCCTCGGGGACCTGATCGAGTGCCGCCTCCGTGAACGTTCCTGCAGGGCCCAGGTAGCTGTACGTGCGGCGTTCGGTCACCCCGCAAGCCTAGTCCCGGGCATCCGCCGGGTGACGAGCGCGCACATCCGGCCAGGGACAGACCCCGGGCATCCGGATGACGTCGAGGATGCGCGAGCGCCAGGGGCGGGGCAGACTATCCCCATGACGAGCCGAGCAGGCCTCCCCGCGGAGGACAAGGACCTCATCGATGTCGACGAGCTGATCGCCGCGTACTACGACCGCATCCCGGATCCGTCCGTCCCGGCGCAGCGGGTCGCGTTCGGCACGAGCGGTCATCGCGGTTCATCGCTGACGACCAGCTTCAACGAGCAGCACATCGTGGCCACCACCCAGGCGATCGTCGACTACCGCCGTGCGCAGGGCATTCAGGGTCCGCTGTTCCTCGGCCGCGACACGCACGCGCTCTCCCTTCCGGCCGAACGCACCGCGGTCGAGGTGCTGATCGGCAACGGCATCGACGTGCGCGTCGACGCCCGCGATTCGTGGGTGCCGACGCCCGCGCTGAGCCATGCGATCCTCACCTACAACCGCGGTCGCGGCGCTGACGACCCGGACCGCGCCGACGGGATCGTCGTGACGCCCAGCCACAACCCGCCCCGCGACGGCGGCTTCAAGTACAACCCGCCCCACGGCGGCCCCGCCGACACGGATGCCACCGGCTGGATCGCCCGACGGGCCAACGAGCTCATCGAGGCGGGCCTGGAGGGCGTCGAGCGGGTGCCGGATGCCGACATCGACGACGACACGATCGGCACATACGACTTCCGCGACGCGTATGTGCGCGACCTGCCCTCCATCATCGATCTGGATGCGATCCGCAACGCGGGCGTGCGCATCGGCGCCGACCCGCTGGGCGGGGCATCCGTGGAGTACTGGCAACTGATCGCCGACGTGCACGGACTCGACCTGACCGTCGTGAACCCGGAGGTCGACCCGACCTGGCGGTTCATGACGCTGGACTGGGACGAGAAGATCCGGATGGACCCGTCGTCGCCGTCCGCGATGGCGTCCCTGGTCGCGAAGAAGGGCGACTACGACGTGCTCACCGGCAACGACGCGGATGCCGACCGGCACGGCATCGTCACCCCGGACGCCGGGCTCATGAACCCCAACCACTACCTGGCCGTCGCGATCGACTACCTGTTCTCGCACCGCGCCGAGTGGCCGCGGGATGCCGCCATCGGCAAGACCCTGGTCTCGTCGATGATCATCGACCGTGTGGCCGACGCGCTCGGCCGGCGTCTGCTCGAGGTCCCGGTCGGCTTCAAGTGGTTCGTTCCCGGCCTGCTCGACGGCACGGTGGCGTTCGGCGGCGAGGAGTCGGCGGGTGCGTCGTTCCTGCGCCGGGACGGCAGCGTGTGGTCGACCGACAAGGACGGCATCCTGCTGTGCCTGCTGGCCGCCGAGATCATCGCGGTCACGGGCAAGACGCCGTCGGAGCGCTACCGCGAGCTGGAGGAGGCCTTCGGGGCATCCGCCTACCAGCGCGTCGACGCCCCGGCCACGCCGGAGCAGAAGGCGACGCTGGGAGAGCTGGCCCCGGATGCCGTCAGCGCCACCGAGCTCGCCGGCGAGGCGATCGTCGCCAAGCTCTCGCACGCGCCGGGAAACGGCGCGGCGATCGGCGGGCTGAAGGTGCAGACCGAGCATGCATGGTTCGCCGCCCGCCCCTCGGGCACGGAGGACGTGTACAAGCTGTACGCCGAGAGCCTGCTCGGCCCGGACCACCTCGCGAAGGTGCAGGAAGAGGCCAGGGCCGTCGTGTCCGCCGCGCTCGGCGACTGAGCCGCCGTGGCGCCCGGCGGCGGCTGACGCCCCGGCGCGCGCGACGCGGGCCGGGTCAGCCGAGTTCGCGCGCCAGCGCGGCACCGGCCGCGCGCAGCCAGCGGGCGGGGTCGGCGAGAGCGGATGCCGAGGAGCCGGCGAGCTCGGTCAGCGAGAGGCACGCCGCGAAGAGCGTCCGGTCGGCATCCTCGGTGATGCGTCCGGCCACCACGGCGGCCGGCACCCGGGCATCCGCTGCCCGTCGCGCGACGAAGGAGGGCACCTTGCCGTCGCCCGACTGCCCGTCGTACGAGCCCTCCCCGGTGATCACGAGGTCGGATTCCGCGATCGCCTCCGCCAGTCCGACGAGCCGCGCCACCTCCTCGGCCCCGGGAACCAGGCGCGCACCCCAGGCCAGGAGCGCACCGCCGACGCCGCCCGCGGCACCCGAGCCCGGCGCTTCGGCTTCCAGGCCCAGCATCCTCGCGAGGCGCGCGAGACCGGCGTCCACGGCGGCGCGATCGGCGGCGTCCGTCAGCCCCTTCTGCGGCCCGAAGACCTCGGCCGCCCCGCGGGCCCCGGTGAGCGGATTGGTCACGTCGGTGAGCACGAAGACCTCGGGTGCGGTGCGCAGATCCGAGAGGTCGACGCGGGCGAGGGCCGCGAGTCCGCGCGCTCCGGGCGCGACCGGCATGCCGCTCGCGTCGTCGAAGCGCGCGCCGAGCGCACACAGCATCCCGGTGCCGCCGTCGGTGGAGGCACTCGACCCGATGCCGAGCACGAGCCGTGACACGCCGTGGTCGAGCGCCGCGGCGATCGCCTGCCCGAAGCCCGTCGAATCCGCATCCCAGGGCCGCAGCTCGCCGATCAGCTCGATCCCGGAGGTGGACGCCAGGTCGATGACGGCCGTGCCGCCGGGCGTCTCATCCGCTGGCGGCAGCAGCAGCCAGGCGGTGCCGACCGGATCGCCCGCGGGTCCGTCGACGGTCACCGGCATCCGCACGGCCCCCGGTATCGCCGCCGCGAACGCGGCGACGGTGCCCTCTCCCCCGTCGGCCATGGGCCGACTCACGACCTCGACGTCTGCCGAGACCGATGACCACCCCTCGGCGAGGGCCGACACGGCATCGGCCGCGGTGATGGTCCCCTTGAAGCTGTCGGGCGCGAAGACGACGCGCATCGGATCACTCCTCCCGAGCCGGTGTGCTCTCGCGCACCAGCACCTCGAGTTCCGCGGTCGCCGGATGCCACTCCGCGTCGACGGTCGCACGGAACGCCTGATAGCCCAGCTCGCTCAGCGGCACGCGCACCGTGCTGAGCTGCGGCGTCACGTCGCGGCTGACCGGCACGTCGTCGAAACCGCAGACCGCGATGTCGTCGCCGACGCTCCTGCCCGCCTCGCGGATCGCCGTCATGGCACCGATCGCGACGATGTCGCTGAGCGCGAAGACCAGGGTGCCCGGCTCGACGCCGTCGGTCAGCGCCGCCGTCATGCAAGCGGCGCCCGATTCCCGCTCGAACGTGCCGCGGTACACGCGGCGCACCTCGCCGCCGCGGGCGGAGAAGCCGGCGGTGAAGCCGGCCAGGCGGTCATCGGAGGTGCGCACGCCCTCCGCCGCACCGAGCGCGACGGCGCTGCGGTAGCCGAGATCCGCCATCGCCCGCCCGAGGCGCTCGGCACCCCCGCGGTTGTCGATGCGGATGCTGCGATCACCGCCCGGGCCGAAGGTCACCGTCCGCGCACCGAGCGCACGGAAGGCAGCCGCCTCGTCGCCGGTGCTCTTCTCGGTTCCGTCCGACCGGGAGGCTGCGAGGATCACGCCCTGAGGGCGCTGTCCGCGCAGCGCGTGCAGGATGCGGGTCTCGCGCTGCGCCTCGCGCTCGGTGATCGCGACCGTGACGATCAGGCCCTCCTCATCGGCGCCGCGTGCGACGCCGGAGGCGATCAGCCCGAAGTAGGGGTCGGCGATGTCGGCGACCAGCAGCGCGATCACCGGCGAGGTGCCTCGCGCGATCGCCTGCGCCGAGACGTTCGCGCTGTAACCGAGTCGAGCCGCGGCCGTCTCCACGCGTTCACGGAACGACTCGGCGACCTTGCGCTCGGAGCCGTTGAGCACGCGGGAGGCCGTCGCCAGGGAGACACCAGCCGCGCGTGCGACGTCGTGCAGCGTCGGTGCGGAGCTTGCGCGCGCGGAGCGCTGCCTGCCCGGGGAAGGGCTTTCCGCTGTGGCCATGACCTCGAGCCTACTGGGAGCTCGCGGCCCCGACGGGCCCGACGTCGTGCCTGCCGTCAGCGGGCACGCGTCGCGTCCGCGTCGGCGAGCCACTGCCGCAGAGCGGCGGCCTCGGAGGCCAGGAGGTCGGGGTCGTCGTCGGGGACGAACTCCAGCAGCGCATCGCGCGGCGGTGAGGCCAGTGCGGCGGCCGCCGTGAACAGGGACTGCCACAGAACGCCGCGCTCCCGCAGCGGCAGCCGCTCGGTCAGCGGCCACCACGAGAAGACGTGCACCGCGCTGACTCGCGACGCGAGCGCGTCGAACTCGGCGAGCGCCACCTCGTCGGCAGCCCCGACCGTCGGCTGCCAGTACGTCGACAGCCCGGGTCGCCCCACATCCGCGAGCAGCCGCAGCACGGCATCCGGGTTGTCCGCGACGGTGCCGCGATGGTACTCCAGCGCCAGCGAGATCCCTCGGTCGCCGGCCTCGTCGACGGCGTCCCGCAGCCGGGACACGACGCCGGCGTACTCCTCCGGCGAAGCATCCGCGGAATCGACGCGGCCCGCCCACACGCGCACGCGGTCGGCACCCAGCGCCTGCGCGCTGTCGAGGATCGGCGTGATCGGCTCCTGGGCCCCGGCACGGAAGTAGGAGCCGTAGGAGCACACGTCGACACCGGCATCCGCCGTGGACCGGGCGACCTCGGCCGCGCGCTCCGGGTCGCCGGGCGGCACGTGCACGTCGCCGCCCCACTCGATCACCTCGAGCCGCGCCTCCGCGGCGAGCTCGACGATCCGCTCGGGGGTGAGCTGCCGGAACGTCACCGAGCACAGCCCTGGTCGCACGGTCATCCCCCCATCCTGCCCGGTCATCACCGCAGGTGCGGACTGATCGCTTCGCCGAAGGACGCCGCGGTGCGCGCCACGACCCGGGCCGGATCGTCGGCCCAGATGTCGGCGTTGAACAGCTCGACCTCGATGTCGCGGTCGTATCCGGTCTCGATCACCGCACGCGTCAGCGAGCCGAAGTCGATCACGCCGTCGCCCGGGTAGTGGCGCGAGAGCAGCACGTCCGCGGCCAGTGGCGTCTTCCAATCGCACACCTGGTACGTGGCGATGCGGCCCTCCCGCCCGGCGCGGGCGATCTGATCGAGCACCTGGGGGTCCCACCAGATGTGGAACGTGTCGACGGCCGCACCGACCACGGTGGCGTCGAAGTCGGCGGCGACGTCGAGCGCCTGGCCCAGCGTGGAGATCACGGCGCGATCGGAGGCGTACATCGGATGCAGGGGCTCGATCGCCAGCGTCACGCCGGCGGCCTTGGCATCGCCTGCGAGGGCGCCGATCGCATCGCGCACGCGCTCCCGAGCGCCGATGAGATCGCGAGAGCCCTCCGGCAGCCCGCCCGCGACGAGCACGAGCACGGCCGTCGATCCCGCAGCTCCCGCGGCGGCGAGGACGGCGGTCTCCTCGATGGCCCGGCGATTGTCGTCCAGGGCGGCGTCGCGCTCAGGTCCCGCGGGCAGCGTGAAGAACCCGCCCCGGCAGTGGGTCGAGAATCGCAGCCCGGAGTCGGCCAGCATCTTCGTGGCGGTGTCGAGGCCGACCTCGTTCACCGGCTCGCGCCACAGCCCGATCGACTGCACGCCGGCATCCGCCGTCGCCTTCAGCGCTGTGGCCAGGTCGGCGTGCTTGATCGTCGCCTGGTTGATCGACAGGCGCGGGTCCGCCCGCACCTGTCGGCTGGATTCACGGATGTCGGCGGATCCGACCGGATTCCGGCCGGCATCCGTGTTCTGCACCGACATCCGTGAGGAGCCGGTGCCGTGGGCGTTCGGGAGGATCATGCGTCGATTCCGTTCAGGCGCAGCATCCCGTGCCAGCGCTCGCGCGCGAGCTCGGGATTCTCCAGGGCGAGCGAGGCATTGGCCAGCTCCACGATCCGCGACAGATGCGGCAGGCTGCGCGCGGAGTGCAGGCCGCCGACCATCTGGAACGCGGGCTGGTGGCCGTTCAGCCACGCCAGGAACGCCACGCCGGTCTTGTAGTAGAAGGTGGGGGCGGCGAAGACCTGGCGACTGAGCTCTTCAGTCGGACCGAGGATGCGCCGGTAGGCGGCCGTGTCGCCCGCGTCGAGCGCCTGGATCGCGGCGGATGCCACGGGCGTGATCGCCGCGAACGCGCCGAGGAGCGCGTCGGAGTGTCCTTCGCCCTGCGCCGTCGAGTCGCCACCGATCAGGGAGACGTAGTTGAAGTCGTCACCGGTGAACATGCGCACACCCTCAGGGAGCCGCTCACGCACCGAGATCTCGCTCTCGGCGTTCAGCAGGCTCATCTTCACGCCCGCGACCCTGCCCGGATTCTCGGCGATGATGTCCAGCAGAACACCGGATGCCGTCTGCCAGTCGGATGCCCCGAAGTAGCCCTCCAGCTCGGGGTCGAAGGCCGTGCCGAGCCAGTGCAGCACGACCGGCGTCGTGGCCCGCTCCAGCACCGCGCGGTAGACCCGGCGATAGTCGTCGGCACTTCGCGCGACGCGGGCGAGGTGGCGGGATGCCATCAGCACTGGTCCTGCGCCCTGCTCCTCGGTGAACTCGAGCTGCGAGACGTACGCGTCGATGACCCGATCGAGGGAGATGTGCGTGTCCTCGACGTGATCGGTGTTGACGCCCACGACGACCGAGCCGCCCTCCTCGCGCGCCACCTGGGCGCTGCGGGAGATCAGCTCGCGGGTCGCTGCCGCGTCGAGTCCCATGTTCCGCTGAGCGGTGTCCATGGCATCCGCCACCCCGAGGCCCCACGAATAGACGTTGCGGCGGAACGCGAGCGTCGAGTCCCAGTCGATCTCCGCCGGCTGCCCGGGGGTGTTGTCACCCCAGACGACGGGCACGACGTGCGCCGCGGCGTAGGCGACCCGCGAACGCAGGGGCACCGCCGGGCGGACGTATCCGCCGGAGTCGCTGAGCTCGGCATCCGAGACGGCACCGTCGGCCGCCAGCAGGCGCAGGGTGCTCACAGCGACAGCCTCTCGATGGCGATCTTGCGGCCCTCGGCGCTGGAGGCGAGCCCCGCCTCGGCGAACTGCACGCCGCGGGCGCCGGCCAGCAGGTCGAAGACGTAGTCGGTGCCGAGCACGTACGACTCCAGGTACTCCTCCCACTGCTGGCGGAAGCCGTTCAGGAAGACGTCGTTGGTGGGGACGGCCTGCCAGTCGGCGTCGTAGTCGTGGGTGTCTTCGAGGTCGGGGTTCCACACCGGCTTCGGGGTGGCGTTGCGAGGCTGGATCTTGCAGCCGAACAGGCCGACCACGGCCGAGCCGTGCGTGCCGTCGACCTGGAACTCGACGAGCTCGTCGCGGTTCACGCGCACCGTCCACGAGGAGTTGATCTCGGCGATGATGCCGCCGTCGAGCTCGAAGATGCCGTACGCCGCGTCCTCGGCGGTGGCGTCGTAGTGCTCGCCCTTCTCGTCCCAGCGGTCGGCGATGTGCACGGCGGCCTGCGCGTACACGCTCTTGACCTCGCCGAACAGGTTCTCGAGCACGTAGTTCCAGTGCGGGAACATGTCGGTGATGATGCCGCCGCCGTCTTCGGTGCGGTAGTTCCAGCTGGGGCGCTGCGCGGGCTGCCAGTCACCTTCGAAGACCCAGTAGCCGAACTCGCCGCGCACCGAGAGGATGCGGCCGAAGAAGCCCGAGTCGATCAGGCGCTTGAGCTTCTGCAGGCCCGGCAGGTACAGCTTGTCGTGCACGACGCCGGTCTTCACGCCGGCGGCCTTGGCGAGGCGGGCGAGCTCGAGCGCCTCCTCGAGCGACTCGGCGGTGGGCTTCTCGGTGTAGATCGCCTTGCCCGCGGAGATGGCCTTGCGGATGGCGGTGGCGCGCGCCTTGGTCACCAGGAAGTCGGCGTAGATCTCCCACTGCGGGTCGGCGAGTGCCGCGTCGAGGTCGGTGGTGTAGTCGACGATGCCGTGCTTGGCGGCGAGCTCCGCGAGCTTCTCCTCGCTGCGGCCGACGAGGATCGGCTTGACGGTCACCCTGGAGCCGTCGGAGAGCTCGATGCCGCCCTGGTCGCGGATCGCGAGGATCGAGCGCACGAGGTGCTGCCGATAGCCCATGCGTCCGGAGACGCCGTTCATGATGATGCCGATCTCGCGCACGTTCGCCATGGTCTTCCGTTCTGTCGGGAGGTCTGTTGCGCCTCCGAGAGGTCCGGTAAGCGCTTTCCCATATGAAAGCAGGTCGCGGCCGAACGTGCAAGCGGCAGCATCCGTCATCCGGAACAGGAGGATCGTCGAAAACAGGACGGATGCCGTCGGCAGCGTCGTGTTCTCGCCGAATCTCCTGTCCTCGACGCGGGGAGGGGATGCCCGCCCGGGCTCAGGAGCCGAGGGCGTTCAGCAGGTCGGCGAAGTGGTCGAGGTCGGCCGCCGACCAGGTGCGCAGCCGATCGCCGATCCGGCTCTCGTACGCGGCCCGGGCGATCGCGACCCGCTCCTTCGCGAGCGCGGTCGCGACCAGCCTGCGCGCACGGCGGTCGTCGGGATCGCGGATGCTGTCGACCAGCCCGAGCTCGGTGAGCTGGCGCACCTGCCTGCTCACCGCCGACTTGTCGGTGTGCAGTCGCTCGACGATCGCGCCGGCCGTGGTCGCCTCCCCGCCGAGGATGGCGACCAGCACCTGGTAGCCCAGAGGCTGCAGGTCGGGATGCACGGTCGCCGCCGCCTCGCGCCAGCCGACCCGGATGCGGGCGAACAGCCGCCCGAACTCGTGCTCCACTCGAGCCACGGCGTCGTCCAGGTGGACACCACCGTCGTCGTCGCGGCCGGCGGCCCGATCCGTCGGAGCACTCATGCTCGCCAGTGTACGGCGCAACCCCCCGGGCGGATGGCCCGGGGGGTTGCGACGGCGCCTGTCAGATCTCGGCGAGCAGACGGAACGCCTTCGACGCGGCCAGGACCTCTTCCGGCGTCAGCTCGGCCAGGACCGAGCGCATGCGCTCGGCGTTCTCGCCGCGCAGCTCGGCCAGCATGCTGCGGGCGTCCGGCGTGGCCGAGAGCACGCGCAGCCGGCCGTCGTGCTCGTCCGGCCGGGATTCGAGAAGACCGAACTCCTCGAGCATCCGGATCTGCCTGCTGACCACCGACTTGTCCATGCCGAACAGCTCGGCGAGTCGGTGCGCACTGGCGTCGCCGCTGCGGGCGATGTACGCCAGCAGCTTGTAGCCGGAGGGCTGCAGCTCGGGGTGGATCCGCGCGGCGGAGTCCTTCCAGAGCGTGCGGGCACGCGCGAAGATCAGGTTCAGGTGAGCCTGGAAGTCCGCGAGCGTGTCGTCGGCCGTCGGGGTGGTCATGTCAGCGCACCGGCTCCTGTACGCCCGAGCGCCCCTCGCCCTCGACGACGCGGATGCTGCCGGTCGACGCGCCGACCTCGGCACCGGCGACCTCGATCGCCGACTCCTCCGCCTGCTCGCGCAGCTGCTCGGCCGAGTTCTTCGTCGACAGCGGCTTGTTGCGGATGAACGCGATGGCGATGATGCCGATCACCGCGAGGGGGATCGCGATGAAGAACGCGTCGGCGATCCCGTGGCCGTATGCCGACTCGACGATGGTGCGGATCGCGTCGGGCAGGTCGGCCATCTTCGGGACGTTGCCCGAACCGAGCTCCTTGAGCGCTTCGACCTCCTCCGGGGAGGCGGGTGCGAAGCCCGCGAAGCCGTCGGACAGATAGCCCTTCACGTTCGTCGCCAGGATCGAGCCCATGATCGTCACGCCGATGGTGCCGGCGATCGTGCGGAAGAAGTTCACGCCCGACGAGGCGGCGCCGAGCTGCTGCGGCGGGGTGTCGTTCTGCACGATGAGCGTGAGGTTCTGCATGACCATGCCGAGGCCTGCACCCAGGACGAACATGTAGATCGCCACGAGCACGAACGGGGTGTCGTAGCGCAGCAGCGACATCAGGCTGACGCCGGCGAGCGCGAGCACCGAGCCGAGCAGCATCCAGCCCTTCCACTTGCCGAAGCGGCTCACGAGCTGCCCGATGATGATCGAGGCGCCCATCTGACCGACGATCATGGGGATCGTCATCAGGCCCGACTCGGTGGGCGTGGCGCCGCGCGCGAGCTGGAAGTACTGGGCGAGGAACACCGAGGTCGCGAACATGGCCACGCCGATCGCGATCGATGCGACGACCGAGAGCGTGAAGGTGCGGTTGCGGAACAGCGTCATCGGGATGATCGGCTCCTTGACGAAGATCTCGACGAGGACGAAGGCGACGAGCACGACGCCCGAGCCGATCGCCAGCACGTAGCTGGTCATCGAGTCCCAGTCGAACTGGGATCCGCCCATCGAGACCCAGATCAGCAGCGCGGAGACGCCGACCGCGAGCAGCACGATGCCGAGGTAGTCGATGGAGACCTTGGCGGTCTGCGGCTTGGGCAGGTGCAGGGTGACCTGCAGCAGGATCAGGGCGATCACGGCGAACGGGACGCCGACGAAGAAGTTGGCGCGCCAGCCCCAGACATCGGTGATGAAACCGCCGAGCAGCGGCCCGCCGATGGTGGCCAGTGCCATGATGCCGCCGACGACGCCCATGTACTTGCCGCGCTCGCGCGGCGAGATGATCAGCGCGACGGCGACCATGACGAGCGACATGAGGCCGCCGACGCCGAGGCCCTGGACGACGCGCATGCCGATGAGCATGTTCATGTCGTGCGAGAATCCGGCCGCGACCGTGCCGACAGTGAACAGCACGAGCGACAGCTGCACGAGGATCTTGCGATCGACGAGGTCGGCGAGCTTGCCCCAGATGGGCGTGGTGACCGCGGTGGCCAGCAGGCTGGCGGTGATGACCCAGGTGTACTGGGCCTGGGTGCCGCCGAGGTCGGCGACGATGACGGGAAGCGAGGTCGAGACGACCGTGCCCGAGAGCACGGCCACGAACATGCCGACGATGAGGCCGGAGATCGCGGTGAAGACCTCGCGTGCCGAGCGCGTCGTCTCGGCGGAGGAATGGGTGGTGGAGTTCAAAGCAAGGCTCTCCTGAGAAGGATGGTTGATCTTCGTCAACGATACATCATTGGTTGACGTTTCTCAACCATTGCTCTCGATCAACCATCCGAACCCGAGTTGCGCGCGCGGCCCTCCTGGCGGTTCACTGGTCATACCGCCGAGAAAGCGGTTTCCCATTCGCCCGGAGGCATACCTTGAGCATCGAGAACCCACCCCGCGCTCATGCCGTGATGCACGCCGACGCCTTCTCCCTGCTCTTCGACGACTCCCGCAGGGCCCGCTTCGCGCAGCTCGCCGACACGGCCGACCGGATGCTGATCACCGACGTCGACGACCCCGCGCACGCGGCTCTGCTCGCCGGCACGGAGGTCCTCATCACGTCGTGGGGGGCGCCGCGGCTCGACGCCGCGCGGCTCGCCCGCATGCCCCGGCTGCGCGCCGTCCTGCACGCCGCCGGCAGTGTGCAGGGCCTGGTCTCCGACGAGCTCTGGGAGCGGGGCATCCGCGTCACCTCGGCGGTGGACGCCAACGCCGTGCCCGTCGCCGAGTTCACGCTCGGCGCCATCCTGCTCGCCGGCAAGCGCACGTTCACGCATCTGCGGGCACCGCACGACGACACCTGGAGCGCGTGGAGCGAACGCGGCATCGGCAACGTCGATCGCACCGTCGGCGTCGTCGGCTTCTCACGCATCGGACGGCGGGTGGTCGAGCTGCTGCAGCCGTTCGACGGCATCCGGGTGCTCGTCGCCGACCCCTACGCGGACGCGGATGCCGTCGCCGCGGCCGGCGCCACCCTGCTGCCCCTGGGCGAGATGCTCCCGCAGGTGAGCGTGCTGTCGCTGCACGCGCCCGCCCTCCCCGCCACCCACCACATGATCGCGGCAGCCGAACTGGCCGCCCTGCCCGACGGCGCCACGCTCATCAACACCGCCCGCGGCGCACTGGTGGATCACGAGGCGCTGCTCGGCGAGTGCCGCACGGGCCGGCTCGACGCCCTGCTCGATGTGACCGAACCCGAACCCCTCCCCCCGGGCCACGGCCTGCTCAGCCTGCCGAACGTGGCCATCACCCCGCACCTGGCGGGATCGCTGGGCACCGAGACGCGCCGCCTCGCCGACGCCGCACTCGACGAGCTGGCCGCCTACGCCGCGGGCGAGCCGGCCCGGCATCCGATCACCCGCGAAGAACTGGCCATCAGCGCATGACACTCCTCCTGCCCACCGACGACCGGGCCCTCTCCCCCTTCACCGGCTGGACCCGTGCTCACTGGAGTGCCCTCGCCGACACGATCCTCGCCGGCGCCGCCCGGCACGCGAGCCCCGCCCAGTCCCTCATCCGCTACCCCGGCGAGCCGGGCGGGCTGGGGCGCGACATCGACCACCTCGAGGGCTTCACGCGCACGTTCATGCTGGCCGCGTTCCGCATCGCGGGAGACCCGGCGGGAACGCGCGACCTCGCCGAACGCTACGCGCGTGGGATCGCGGCCGGGGTGGATCCCGAGCATCCGGAGCGCTGGGTGCGCATCGAGGAGCACGATCAGGCGAAGGTCGAGGCGGCCGCGCTCGCCCTCGGACTGCACCTCACCCGCGACACGGTCTGGGCGCTGCTCGGCGAGCGCGCGAAGCAGCAGACGGTCGAGTACCTCACGGCATCCATCGGAGCCCCCTACTGGCCCAACAACTGGGTGTGGTTCCGGATCATGGTGTCGTACTTCCTGGAGAGCGTCGGCGGCCCGTTCTCGGAGTCGGACCGCGAGGAGGACTTCGCCCTGCTCGACTCCTTCGACCTGCCCGGCGGCTGGGCCGCCGACGGCGTCGGGCGCAACTTCGATCACTACTGCGGCTGGGCACTGCCCTTCTATCCGATGGTGTGGGCGCAGCTGGTCGAGGACGACCCTCGGCACACCGAACGCGTCGCGCGGTACCGCAACCGCCTGGACGACTACCTCGACGACGCCCTGCACCTCATCGGCGCCGACGGCGGCCCGCTCATCCAGGGACGCAGCCTCACCTACCGCTTCGCGACCGCCGCACCGGCGTGGGCGGCCGCGTTCCACGGCGGCTCGCGCCACGACCCCGGGCTGCTGCGTCGTGCCGCCAGCGGGCAGGCGCGCCACTTCGTCGAGCGCGGTGCGCCGGATGCCGACGGCATCCTCTCCCTCGGCTGGCACGGACCCTGGCGGGCGATCGCGCAGCGGTACTCGGGGCTGGGCTCGCCGTACTGGGCGTCGAAGGGCATGCTCGGTCTCGCGCTGCCCGAGAGCGACCCGGTCTGGACCGCCGTCGAGCAGCCGCTGCCCATCGACCGCGGGCCGTTCGCCCGTGCGGTCGTCGCTCCGGGCTGGCTCGCGGTCGGCACGTCCGACGGCACCGTGCGGGTGACCAATCACGGCACCGACCACCGCGTGGAGGGATCGCTCGAGCCGGATGCCGCGGTCTACGCCAAGTTCGGCTACTCCACCGCGACCGCCCCGGTGCTCGACGGTCCCGGCGCCTCCTGGCCCGTGGACGGCACGGTCGCCCTCGTGCGCGACGGGCTGCCGAGCCACCGCTCCGGCTTCCGGACGGGCGGCGTGCGCGCACTCGACGCCGAGACGCTCACCGGCTCCTCCTGCGCGCGGGCGCACTGGCCGCTCGGCTTCGTCTCCGTGCCCGACAACGGGGTGAGTCTGCACGAGGGAACGACGATCACCGGCCCGTGGGTCGATGCCGTGTCGGTCGTGCGCGGAGCGTGGGAGGTGCGCTTCGTCCGCGTGCACGCCGGCGCCCTTGTCGAGGGCGACGTGCTGCGGGTCGGCGGGTGGGCGATCACGGCGCCCGACGTCGTGGTACGGCAGGGGGCCTGGGCCGCGAGCGAGCGGCTCGGTTCGCGCGTGGTCTCGCTCTCCGGAGCGGATGCCGTGACGGCCGGAGTGCTCAAGGAGGACGACGTGACGCCGCTCGAGGGGCGCACCGCCGTCCCCTGGGTCGAGGTGGCCCCGGCCCCCGGCGCGTGGCAGGCGTTCGCGATCGGACTGGGGTCGCCTTCCGAGGTCGAGCGCGCACCCTCCGTGGCGGGCACGACGATCACCTGGCCGGACGGCGGCACCACCGAGGCCGACCTCTCGGCCGTCGCCGCTCCGCCCGCCTGACCGGGCCGGTCAGGCGCTGGCTCGGCGGACGAGCTCCGGCACGAGCAGCACATCGCCGGGCGCGCCGCCCTCCACCGCGGCGACGAGAGCGCGCACCGCGTGCTCACCCAGCGCGTCGAAGTCCTGCCGCACGGTCGTCAGCGGCGGCGGGAACTGCGCGGCGTCCGCGATGTCGTCGAACCCGACCACGGCGACGTCCCGCGGCACCCGCCGTCCCGCCTCGGCCAGGGCGCGCAGCGCGCCGAGAGCCATCTGGTCGTTGGCGGCGAAGATCGCGGTGACGACGCCCGCGGCCAGCATCCGGGCCGTCTGCTCGTGTCCGGATGCCGCGGACCAGTCTCCGCGCACGACCGCGGGCGCGTCGCGACCGGCGGCGACGAGCGCGTCGCGCCAGCCGCGCTCGCGCTGCGCTGAGGCGTACGACCCGGCGGGTCCCGCCACGTGGTGCACCGTGTGGTGCCCCGCGGCGAGAAGGTGGTCGGTGGCGATTCGGGCGCCGGCGGCGTGGTCGGTGCCGATCGAGACGAAGCGCTCGTCGGGTGGCGAGTCGACCACGACCAGGCGCATGGCCGCGGAGGTCGCGTCTCGCGCGAGAGCGGATGCCTCGTTCAGCACGATCGCGCCGTCGACGCCCTGGTCGCGCAGCCGCTCGAAGGCGTCGTCGATGGCGGCGTCGGCGCCGAGGGTCACGACGGTGAGGGCGTATCCGCGCTCGGCCGCGGCTTCGGCCACCGCCTGGAGCATGCGGGAGTTGCCGACGGTGGCGAGTGTCTGCGCGACGAGCCCGAGCGTGTGCGTGCGCCCGGTGCGCAGGGCGCGAGCGGCACGGTTGGGCCGGTAGCCGAGTTCCGCCATCGCGCGCTCGACGCGCGTTCGGGTCTCGGGGTCGACGCGGGGACTGCCGTTCGCGACACGGGACACGGTCTGGCCCGACACCCCGGCGTGCTGGGCGACCATCGCCATCGACACGCGCCTCGCCTGCGGCATCCGCTCTCCCACCCTCGTCCGGCTCTCCCGGGCGGGTCCGCACCGCCGGGATGTTGACGTTACCACGGCTCCCGGGCTACCGTGTTGACGTGAACATGGATGCCTCTCCGGAGCTGCGAACGACCGAACTCGGCGCCGGCGTGATCCGACGCAGCACCCTGCTGGCCGACGGTCGCGAACTGCTCTACTACGACGACCCGGGCAGCGCCCTCGGCGACGAGCGTGCCGTCGACGCCCGCACCCTCGACGAGCGCCCCGAGACCGCGACCATGCGCCAGGACGTGCTCTCGGGCGACTGGATCACCTACGCCACGCGGCGGCAGAACCGGGTGATGATGCCCGGCGCCGACGCCGATCCGCTCGCACCGCAGACGGCCTCGAACCCGTCGGAGGTGCCCTCGCGCTACGACGTCGCCGTGTTCGAGAACCGCTCCCCCGCCTTCGGCCCCGCGCTCACGGCGGCCACCGCGAACGCCCCCGCCGCCGTCGATCCGCCCCGGGGGCTCGACGACATGGCGCACCTCGGCATCGGCCGCACCCGCACCAGCGCGGGCCGCTGCGAAGTGGTGTGCTTCAGCCCCGAGCACGAGGGCTCGCTCGGCACGCAGACGGTGACCCGCTCGCGCACGATCATCGAGGCCTGGGCCGACCGCACCGCGGCGCTGTCGGCTCTGCCCGGGATCGAGCAGGTGTTCCCGTTCGAGAACCGCGGCGAGGCCATCGGCGTCACCCTGCCGCATCCGCACGGCCAGATCTACTCCTACCCGTACATCACGCCGCGCACGCAGCGGCTGATGGACGGCATCGCGCGCGCGGCGCCGGACCTGATGACCCGCGTGCTCGACGCCGAGCAGGCCTCGGACCGCGTCGTGCTGCAGAACGAGCACTGGACGGCGTTCGTGCCCTTCGCCGCACGCTGGCCGCTCGAGGTGCAGGTCATGCCGCACCGGCACGCGGCCGACTTCACTGAGCTCACCGCTGCGGAGCGCGACGCGCTCGCACCGCTCTTCCTGCGACTGCTGCGCGGCGTCGACGCGCTGTACGAGACGCCCACCGCCTACATCGGCGCGTGGCATCAGGCGCCCGTGAACATCGGCCGCGACACCGTGCGGATGCGCTTCGAGCTGACCAGTCCGCGCCGCGCCGCCGACAAGCTCAAGTTCCTCGCCGGCACCGAGGCGGCCATGAGTGCGTGGAGCGCCGAGATCCTGCCGGAGGTCGCCGCCGAGCGCCTGCGCGCCGCGATCGACACCGTGCCCGAGGTGACCGCGTGAGCGCCCTGGAGGCAGCCCGAGAGCTGTTCACCGGCTCCTTCGGCGCCCGCCCGGACGGCGTCTGGTCGGCACCGGGCCGCGTGAACCTGATCGGCGAGCACACCGACTACAACGAGGGCTTCGTGCTGCCGTTCGCGATCCCGCACCGCACCTTCGCCGCCGCGGCGCTGAACGGCACGGACGAGATCCGCGTGCGCTCCACGTTCGCCGACGACCGGGTGGTCGTGCCCGTCGCCGACCTGGGCGGCATCTTCCCGACCCCGGCGGGCGCCGCTCCCGCCGTGCCGGAGTGGTCCGCCTACGTGCTCGGGGTCGCCTGGGCGCTGTGGATGCTGCAGCCGGATGCCCCGGCACCGGGCGTCGACATCGCGATCGCCTCCGACGTGCCGGTGGGAGCGGGGCTGTCGTCCTCCGCCGCGATCGAGGGTGCGGTGGCATCCGCCCTGAACGACCTGTGGGAGCTGGACCTCGACCCCGTCGCGCTCGCGCGGGTCGGCCGCCGCGCCGAGAACGAGGCGGTCGGCGCGCCGACCGGGATCATGGACCAGATGTCGTCCATGCTGGGCCGCCCGGATGCGGCGACCTTCATCGACTGCCGCAGCCTCGAGACGCGTTCGGTGCCCACCGGCTTCGCGTCGGCAGGGCTCGACGTGCTGGTGATCGACACGCAGGTCCGTCATGCGCACGCCACCGGCGGCTACCGTGAGCGCCGCGCCTCGTGCGAGCGCGGCGCGGAACTGCTCGGCATCCGCTCTCTGCGCGACGCGAGCGTCGCCGATCTGCCGCGCGCCGAAGAGCTCATGGACGACGTCACGCTTCGCCGGGTGCGGCACATCGTCACCGAGAACCAGCGGGTGCTCGACACGGTCGCCGCGCTGCAGAGCCGCGGACCCCGCGCGATCGGCGACCTGCTGGTGGCGTCGCACGCGTCCATGCGCGACGACTTCGAGATCTCGGTGCCCGAGCTCGACACGGCCGTCGACACCGCTCTGGCCAACGGCGCGATCGGCGCACGGATGACCGGCGGCGGCTTCGGCGGCGCCGCGATCGCCCTCGTCGCCCACGCCGACGTCGGCTCGGTGACGGGCGCCGTGACCCGGGAGTTCGCGGATGCCGGCTTCGCCGCTGCGCACATCTTCACGGTGACGCCTTCGGAGGGTCCCCGCCGGGACGCCTGACAGAATGATCACTGCGCCTTCGCGCGGGGAGAGGAGACCCATGTCCTGGCTTGTCACCGGCGGCGCCGGCTACATCGGAGCGCACGTGGTGCGCGCGCTCGCATCCGCCGGGCTCACGCCGGTCGTGCTGGACGACCTCTCCAGCGGGCGCCCGGCCTTCGTGACGGCGGACGTGGCGCTGGTCGAGGGCAGCATCCTCGACCGCGAGCTCGTCGAGCGCACCCTGCGCGAGCACGCCGTGGAGGGCGTGATCCACGTGGCGGGCTTCAAGTACGCGGGCGTCTCCGTCGAGCGGCCCCTGCACACCTACGCGCAGAACGTGGAGGGGACCCGGGTGATCCTCGAGGCGATGGCGGCCGCGGGCGTGACGAACATCGTCTTCTCGTCCAGCGCCGCCGTGTACGGCACGCCCGACGTCGAACTCGTGACCGAGGACACCGCCAAGCGCCCGGCGAGCCCGTACGGCGAGTCCAAGCTCATCGGCGAGTGGCTGCTGCGCGATCAGGGCGTGGCGACCGCGGCATCCGGCGCGCCCCTGCGGCACACCTCGCTGCGGTACTTCAACGTCGTCGGCTCCGCCGACCCCGCGGTGCACGACGTGAGCCCGCACAACCTGTTCCCGATCGTCTTCGAGGCGCTGCTGGCCGGGCAGACCCCGCGCATCAACGGCGACGACTACGACACCCCCGACGGCACGAACGTGCGCGACTACGTGCACGTGGGCGACATCGCCGCCGCGCACGTCGAGGCCGCCAAGCGCCTCGCCGCCGGCGAGCCGATCGAGCCCGCGTACAACCTCGGCTCCGGCGACGGGCTGAGCGTGAAGCAGATCATGGATGCCATGGTGCGCGTCACCGGGATCGACTTCGACCCCGTGATCGGTCCGCGCCGCGCCGGCGATCCCGACCGGATCGTCGCGGCGGGCGACCTGGCAGCCCGCGACCTGGGGTGGACCATGCGCCACACCGTCGACGAGATGGTGCGCAGCGGGTGGGAGGCCCGCCGCGCCGCCGGGTGAGCGGGATGGACGGGATGCTGCCGCGCCCCGCGACCGTCGACGACGCGCACGGCATCGCGGTCGTGCACGTGCGATCGTGGCAGGAGGCCTACCGCGGGCTGATGCCGCAGGAGGTGCTCGACGGACTGTCGATCGCCGAGCGCGAGGCGAACTGGGCTCGCATCATCGACGAGGCCGGGCGGGACTCGAGGACGCTGGTGGTGGAGCGCGACGGCGAGATCGCCGGCTGGGCGAGCTTCGGCGCCGCACGCGATGACGATGCTGCCGGCTCGGGCGAGCTGTGGGGCATCTACGCGCACCCGGATGCCTGGTCGAGCGGCGTCGGGCACGTGCTGATCGATGCCGCCGAGCGGGCGCTGCACGCCGAGGGCCATGAGATCGCGTACCTCTGGGTGCTGGAGGGCAATGAGCGTGCTGCGTCGTTCTACGAGCGGCACGGCTGGGCATCCGACGGCGCCGTCAAGACCGAGCACCGCCCGGGACTCGTGCTGCGCGAGCGCCGCCACGTCAAACGCCTGACCTGACCGGTTTCCCTCGCCACCGGGCTCAGTTCCTACGAATTCGGAACCGTTTACCACGATTCGGTGCGAATTCGGTTGTCGGATCTCGATTCGGATGGCAGGATCGACACATGACCGACAGGACGAAGGCCCCCGTGCTCGACGAGGTCTCCAAGCGCATCATCGAGCTGCTGCAGCAGGACGGCCGGCGCCCCTACGCCGAGATCGGCCGGGCGGTCGGGCTGAGCGAGGCCGCCGTGCGCCAGCGCGTGCAGCGGCTCACCGAATCGGGTGTCATGCAGATCGTGGCGGTCACCGATCCGCGCCAGCTGGGCTTCTCGCGGATGGCGATGATCGGTATCCGCGTGCAGGGCGATCCCCGCGAGGTGGCCGAGGCGGTGAAGGCGTTCGACGAGATCGCGTACGTCGTCGTCACGCTCGGCTCCTTCGACGTGCTCGCCGAGGCCATCTGCGAGTCCGACGAGGACCTGCTCGAACTGGTGTCCACGCGTGTGCGCGCCATCCCCGGGGTGGCCGAGACGGAGTGCCTGCTCTACGCCGGCCTGCACAAGGACTTCTACAACTGGGGAACGCGCTGATCCCCGCGCCTCCCGCCGACCCACCCCCGACCCCGACGCCGGAGTGATCCCATGGGAACGACCGTCTTCGAGCGGCTCCAGCCCTCTGCCGCCGTCATCGACGACGCGCTGCGCGACACGAGACACGAGGTGTTCTGGCTCGACGGCCTGAAGCGCACCGCCCACCCCGCCCTCTCGGGACGCATCCGCGCCGACCTGGCGATCGTCGGCGGCGGCTACGCCGGACTGTGGACGGCCATCCGTGCGAAAGAACGCGATCCGGAGCGCTCCGTGGTGCTGCTGGAGGCGAACCGGGTGGGATGGGCGGCCTCCGGTCGGAACGGCGGGTTCTGCGAGGCCAGCCTCACCCACGGCCACGAGAACGGCATGAACCGCTGGCCTGACGAGATGCCGCAGCTGGAGCGGCTCGGCCGGGAGAACCTCGACGGCATCCAGGAGGCCGTCGAGCGCTACGGCATGGATGTCGACTGGGAGCGCACCGGGCAGCTCGCGGTGGCTGTCGAGCCGCACCAGGTCGAATGGATGCACGGCGAGGACTTCCTCGATCAGCACGCGGTGCGTGCGGAGGTGGACTCCCCCACCTACCTCGCCGGCTCCTGGGACCGCGAGGGCTGCGCGATGGTGCATCCGGCCAAGCTCGCCTTCGAGCTGGCGCGCGTGGCGGCCGAGCTCGGCGTGCGGATCTTCGAGCGCACCCGGGTCACCGGGATCTCCGGCTCGGGGGTGCAGACGGTCATGACACCGGGCGGCTCCGTGGTGGCCGAGCACGTCGCGCTCGCCACGAACGCGTTCCCCTCGCTGCTCAAGCGCAACCGGCTGATGACCGTGCCGGTCTACGACTACGTGCTGATGACCGAGCCGCTCTCGGCCGAGCAGCTCGGCGCGATCGGCTGGCGGAGCCGCCAGGGCCTCTCCGACAGCGCGAACCAGTTCCACTACTACCGTCTGAGCGCCGACGACCGCATCCTGTTCGGCGGCTACGACGCCGTCTATCACTTCGGCGGACGGGTGCGCGAGCGGTACGAGGAGCGGCCGGAGAGCTACCGCCGGCTCGCCTCGCACTTCTTCACGACGTTCCCGCAGCTCGAGGGCCTGCGGTTCACGCACCGCTGGGCCGGCGCGATCGACTCGTGCAGCCGGTTCTGCGCGTTCTTCGGAACGGCCCGCGGCGGACGGGTCGTGTACGCGACCGGCTTCACCGGGCTGGGCGTCGGCGCCACCCGCTTCGCGGCCGACGTCATGCTCGACCGGCTCGCAGGAGTGAAGACCGAGCGCACCGAGCTGGAGATGGTGCGCACCCGCCCGATCCCGTTCCCGCCTGAGCCGGCCGCCGCGATCGGCGTGAACCTCGTGCGCGCGGCGATGGATCGCGCTGATCACGACGAGGGCAGGCGCGGGCTCTTCCTGCGGGCGCTCGACGCGGTCGGAATGGGATTCGACTCCTGACCGGTGCCGATGCGCCGGCCGGCACTCACGCCAGGAGCGCGAGGTGCAGGGCGGCGAGGGTCTCGCCGTCCTCGAGGTCGGCACCCGTCAGCTCTGCGATCAGCGCGAGCCGCTGGTAGAAGACCGAGCGGGAGAGGTGCGAGGCGCCGGCGGCGGCCGTGCGATTGCCCGGATGCGCGACGACGGCGCGCAGCACCCGGATGAGATCGCCGCCGTGGGTCTCGTCGTGATGACGCAGCGGCGCGAGCATCCGCCTGCTGTGCTCGCGCATCCGGTGGTCGCCGCCGAACTCCGCCGCCAGGCGCGCGAGCGGATGATCCGACACCCGCAGCACCTCGCCGGCCGTCGGGCGGGCGGCGAGACGGCGCACGAGCGACAGCGCCGCCCGCAGCTCGTCGACGCCCCGCACCGGCTCGCTCAGGGCCAGCGCGCCCAGACCCGACAGCGACTCGTCCGGCACGTGCGATCCGGCGGGGAGCGAGACGAGCGCCACGCGCTCCGGCCCGATCTCGGCCGACAGACAGCGTCCGGCCGGGCCGAAGCGACGAGCGAGGGCGTCACCGGACCAGGCGTCCGCGGGACGGGCATCCGGGGCGCCAGCGATCGCGTACAGCTCCCGGCCGTCGATCGGGAATCCGGATGCCTGGAGCCGGGTCCGGATGTCGGATCCGGCCACGAACCGCTCGCCCACCAGTGCGCCCAGCAGGGTGTCGGCGCGCAGGCGCGTCCACGCGTCCTCCGGCTCAGCCAGGCGGGAGAGAGCCAGCGTGGTCGCGGCCTGCTGCAGCACCGTCGCGCGTCCGGCGGGGTGCGGCGGGCCCGGCAGCGCCACGAGTTCGCCCCAGCTCGTGCCGCGCGCGGCAACGGGAACCCGCGTCCATCCCTCGATCGCACGGGGGGAGCGCCGAGGCCAGTCGGCGAGCGCTTCGGACTCGGGCAGGTCGAAGGCGTCCGCCGCCACCACCTGCCGGGTGAGGTCCTCCAGCACCACGGGTGCGCGCAGTGCCCGGGCGGTCTCGCGCACGACGACCTCGACCGCGGCGCCGCGCAGGCTCAGGCCCGTGAACAGCTCGTGCAGGCGCTGGCGCTCCTGCAGCGCCTCGAGCTGACCCGCGATGATCCTGCGATGCACGGCCTCGGTGACGGCGACGAATTTCGCCTCCTGCTCCAGCACGATCAGCGCGAGGTTCTTCGCGCGGCACGCCGCGACGAAGGCCGGCGGGGCGACGGAGAAGCGCGTTCCCAGCTCGAGGACGACCCCGGCGACGCCCGCCTGCGCCAGCGACGCCGCCAGCGCCTCGAGCGCGCCGGCCGCCCCGGGCCATCCGGCGGCGGTGGTCAGCAGCAGCTCGCCGCCGTCGAGCAGAGCGGCCACCCGGTCGCTGTCGGAGACGTGCACCCAGCGCACCGCGGCGTCCAGGGCCCCTCCCCCCACGAGCACCTCGGGCTCGGCGCGACGCACGACGTCGATGCCGAGGACGTCCCGCACGCGCAGAGCGGACAGCGGCGCCGGACGATCTGTATGGCGGGACGAAAGATCCTGACGCTCTGGCGGCATACACCCATCCTGCCCTCTGCCAGCATGGGGTTCAAGCCGCCTCGACCACGCCGGTCAGAGTGTGCGGCCGACAGCCACTCCCGAGATTCGGAGCACACCCGTGACCATCATCCGACACTTCATCGCCGGCGTCGACGCCGGGGATGCCGCCCGCACGCTGCCCGTCTACGACCCCGCCACCGGTCATGCGCACCGTGAGGTGGCCGCCGCCACCGCCGCCGAGGTCGAGCACGCGATCGCCGTCGCGAAGGCCGCGCAGCCCGCGTGGCGGGCGTCGAGCCTCATCAAGCGCGCCGACGTCTTCTTCCGCCTGAGGCAGATCCTCGCCGAGCGCACCGACGAGCTCGCCGCCATCGTCACCAGCGAGCACGGCAAGGTGCTCTCGGACGCCGCCGGCGAGGTCTCGCGCGGCATCGAGAACGTCGAGTTCGCGGCCGGCCTGCTGCACCACCTCAAGGGCGAGCGCGCCGAGCAGGTCTCGCGCGGCGTCGACGTGCACTCGGTCAAGCAGCCGGTCGGCGTGGTCGCGGCGATCACCCCGTTCAACTTCCCCGTCATGGTGCCGCTGTGGATGATCGCCAGCGCCATCGCCTGCGGCAACACCGTCGTGCTCAAGCCCAGCGAGAAGGACCCGTCGGCCGCGATCTGGCTGGCCAAGGCGTTCCAGGAGGCCGGGCTGCCCGACGGTGTGCTGAACGTCGTCCACGGCGACAAGGAGGCCGTGGACGTCCTGCTCGACTCGCCCGACGTCTCCGCCGTCAGCTTCGTCGGCTCCACGCCCATCGCGCAGGCCATCTACCGACGCGCCTCCGCGAACGGCAAGCGTGTGCAGGCGCTGGGCGGGGCCAAGAACCACATGGTCGTCATGCCCGACGCCGACATCGACGGCGCCGCGGCCGCAGCCGTCTCGGCGGCGTACGGCTCCGCGGGCGAGCGCTGCATGGCCGTCTCGGTGCTGGTCGCGGTGGGCGACATCGCCGACGACCTCATCGAGGGCATCCGCTCCCGCATCGACGGGCTGCGCATCGGACCGGGCACCGACGCCGCCAGCGAGATGGGCCCGCTGATCACCCGCGAGCACCGCGACCGCGTCGCCTCGTACGTCGAGGGTGCCGAGGCCGAGGGCGCCACCGTCGTCGTCGACGGCACGAAGCAGACCTTCGACGGCGACGGCTTCTTCGTCGGCGTCTCGCTGCTCGACGACGTGCGCCCCGGCATGCGGGTGTACGAGGACGAGATCTTCGGACCGGTCTTGGCCGTCGTGCGCGTGGACAGCTACGCCGAGGCGGTCGAGTTGATCAACGCCAACGCGTTCGGCAACGGCACCGCGATCTTCACGCGCGACGGCGGCACGGCTCGTCAGTTCGAGTTCGACATCGAGGTGGGCATGGTCGGCGTGAACGTGCCGATCCCGGTGCCGGTCGGCGCGTTCTCGTTCGGCGGCTGGAAGAGCTCGCTGTTCGGAGACTCGCACATCTACGGCCCCGAGTCGATCCACTTCTACACTCGGTCCAAGGTGGTCACCACGCGCTGGCCCGACCACACCCCCGCCCAGGTCGATCTCGGCTTCCCGAGCAACCACTGATCCCGCGGACAGCGAGGACGCAGACATGACGCACTACACCGACCGCCACGGCGCGGTCCACGCCCTCCCCGACCCCGAGGCCGAAGCGCAGGTGCGCGCCGACGACCGCGCGCACGTGTTCCACTCGTGGAGCGCACAGGCCCTGATCGACCCGCTTCCGGTGGCGGCGGGCGAGGGGTCGACTTTCTGGGACTACGCCGGCAACGCGTACCTCGACTTCTCGAGCCAGCTGGTCAACCTGAACCTCGGCCACCAGCACCCCGAACTCGTCGCGGCGATCCAGCGGCAGGCGGGACGTCTGGCGACGATCCAGCCGGCCGTCGCCAACGACGTGCGCGGCGAGCTCGCGCGCCTGATCGCCGAGGTGTCGCCCGAGGGTCTCGAGAAGGTGTTCTTCACGAACGGCGGCGCCGAGGCCAACGAGTACGCGGTGCGCATGGCCCGCCAGGTGACCGGCCGACGCAAGGTGCTGTCGATGTACCGCAGCTATCACGGCTCCACATCCACCGCCATCTCGCTGACCGGCGACCCGCGCCGCTGGGCCAACGAGGTCAGCGACAGCGGCGCTGTGCGCTTCTTCGGACCGTACCTCTACCGCTCCCCGTTCCACGCCGAGACCCCCGAGCAGGAGTCCGAGCGCGCGCTCGCCCACCTCGAGCAGACCATCGCGCTCGAGGGGCCGTCGACCATCGCCGCGATCATCATCGAGACCGTGGTCGGCACGAACGGCGTGCTCGTGCCGCCGCCCGGCTACCTGCAGGGCGTGCGCGAGCTGTGCGACCGCCACGGCATCCTGTACATCGCCGACGAGGTGATGGTCGGCTTCGGTCGGCTGGGCGAGTGGTTCGGCATCGACGCGTTCGACGCACGCCCCGACCTGATCACCTTCGCCAAGGGCGTGAACTCGGGGTACGTGCCGCTCGGCGGCGTGGTGATCGCCGAGCACGTCGCCTCGCGCTTCGACACCACCGCGTTCCCGGGCGGGCTCACCTACTCCGGGCATCCGCTGGCGTGCGCGGCGGGTGTCGCGACGTTCGAGGTGTTCCGCCGCGACGGCATCCTGGAGCGGGTGCGCGACCTCGGCGAGCGCGTCGTCGAGCCGACCCTGCGGGGCTGGGCCGAGACGCACCCCAGCGTCGGCGAGGTGCGCGGACGCGGGCTGTTCTGGGCGGTCGAGCTGGTGCGCGACCGCGAGACCCGCGAGCCGCTGGTGCCGTTCAACGCCTCGGGCGCGGATGCGGCGCCGATGGGCGCCTTCGCAGCCGCCGCGAAGAAGGCGGGTGTCTGGCCCTTCACGCATTTCAACCGCACGCACATCGCCCCTCCTCTGGTGATCGAGGAGGACGAGCTGGTCCGCGGCCTCGCCGCGATCGACGAGGCGCTGTCGGTCGCCGACGAGCACGCGCGCGGATGACGCCCCGCTGACGCGGTCCGGCGCGGAGCGGACGGCCACGCCGCCGGGTGCGGATGCCACGGCATCCTCACCCGGCGGCGTGCACCTGCTCCCCCTCCACCCAGGTCCCCAGCACCCGGGTGTTCCCGATCTCCTCGGCGGGCCCGTCGAACGGGTCCCGGTCGAGGAGGGTCAGATCCGCCAGCATCCCGACCCGGATGCCGCCCGTCTCGGGCAGGCTGTTCACGCGCGCCGACCCGGCCGTGTACGCCTGCAGCGCGGTGCCCAGGTCGATCGCCTGATCGGGCAGGAACGGCGGGTAGTCGCCCTCCCATTCCGACGGCGCCGAGCGCCGGTTCACGGCCGTGTGGATCGCCGCCATGGGATCGGGTGTCGACACCGACCAGTCGCTGCCGGCGGCGAGCGCGGCGCCGGCACGCAGCAGGTCGCCGAACGGATACTGCCAGCCCGAGCGCTCCTCCCCCAGGAACGGCAGGGTGAGGTCGACCATCTGCGGCTCCAGGGTCGCCCACAGCATCTGCATGTTCGCCGTCACACCCAGCCGGCGGAAGCGCGGGATGTCGTCGGGATGCACCACCTGGATGTGCGAGATGTGGTGCGGGTTGCCGCGCGGGCCGTTGCGGCGCAGCGCCTCTTCCACCGCGTCCAGGCACTCGCGCACGGCGCGGTCGCCGATGGCGTGGAAGTGCAGGGTGAACCCGAGCGCGTCCAGCCGGGCCGCGGCCTCTTTCAGCAGCTGCGGCTCGACGAACGAGATGCCGGAGTTCCCCGTGCGGTGGCCGTGCCCGTCGCAGTACGGCTCGAGCATCGAGGCGGTGAAGTTCTCGGCGACGCCGTCCTGCATGATCTTGATGCTCGTGGCCGCGAAGCGGCCGACCCGACCGGACTCGCGCAGGGCGACCAGGTCGTCGATCTGCTCGAGCCCGCGGTTGCGGTCCCACCACAGCGACCCGACGACCCGTCCGGTCAGCTCACCGGCACGCGCCGCGGCGACGTACACCGGCAGCGGATCGCCCGCGTCGCCGTACTGCGTGCCGACGATGGCGTCCTGCCAGGCGGTGATGCCGAACGAGTGCAGGTGCCGCTGCCCGACGGCCAGCGCCTCGCGCAGCCGCTCGTGCGGCTCGGGCGGCAGCAGCCGGTTGACGAGCGACATCGCGCCCTCATGGAGCGTTCCGGTCGGCGTACCGTCCGCGGCGCGCTCGATCCGGCCATCGGCGGGATCCGGTGTGCGGCGGGTGATGCCGGCCAGCTCCAGCGCACGGGAGTTCACCCATGCGCCGTGCCCGTCGCGGTTCGGCAGGAACGCCGGCCGGTCGCAGACCGCCGTGTCCAGAGCGAGCGCGGTCGGCGTGCCGCCCGGAAACGCCGACATCTGCCAGCCGCCGCCCAGCACCCACACGTCGTCGGGATGCGCGGCGGCGTACTCGCGGATGCGGTCGAGGTAGCCCGCCTCGTCGGACAGATCGGCCAGGTCGCAGCGCAGCATGTCCAGACCGCCCCACAGCGGATGCACGTGAGCATCCTGAAAGCCCGGCAGCAGCATCCGCCCGTCCAGGTCGACCACCTCGGTCGGCGGCCCGATCAGCGACACGGCCTGCGGTCCGACCGCGACGATGCGGCCACCGGAGACGGCGACCGCGTCCGCGCGACCGCGCGACGCATCCGACAGGAACACGCGCCCGCCGTATGCGCCACCGGTGAACACCAGGTCGGCGTGGGTCATGTCAGCCTCCCGCCATCGTCCTGGCGATCTCCGTCGCCGAGTCCCCCGCCCGCTTCAGCACGAGGGCGACCAGCCCGAGCGCGACCAGGGTGAGCACGAGCATCACCGTCGACACCGCGGCGATCTCGGGGCGCAGGCCGCTGCGCAGCGAGCTGAGCACGTACACGGGCCAGGGCGTCGTGCCCGAGACCTGCACGAAGGCCGACACCACGGTGTTGTCGAGGCTCAACGTGAACGAGAGCAGGAAGCCGGCGAGCACCGCAGGCATCGCCAGCGGCAGCGTCACCCGCCGGAAGGTGCGCACCGGAGTGGCGTAGAGATCCGCCGATGCCTCTTCGAGCCGTGCGTCCTGCCCGATCAGCCGCGCGCGCACGATGTACGACACGATCGCGATGGAGAACAGCGAATGACCGATCACCAGGCGCACGGTGCCGTCGTTGAACGCGGTCATCCCCAGGTCCTGCCCGAGGAAGACCATCCACGGCAGCAGCGCGATCGCGTCGACGATCTCGGGCGTGACCGACACGAGCAGCAGCAGGCCGAGGAACCACCACACCCACCGACCCGGGCGGCGAGCCATCGCGATGCCGGCGAGGGTGCCGATCAGCGAGGCGATCACCGCGGCGACCAGACCGGTGCGCAGCGACACCATCACCGCATCGCGCACGACGGGCTTCTCGACCAGTGCGGCGAAGGGCTCCAGACTGAAGCCGTCCCACGCGACCAGCAGGCGCCCCGCGTTGAACGACGACGCGATGATCACCACGATCGGCAGGAACAGGAAGGCGAACACCGCGATCGACCAGATCGTCAGGATCCGGTCGCCGGTGCGCGCGTGGCGGGGACGCGGGGCCGTCGCGCTCATGATGCCTCCTCCAGCACGAGACGGGTGCGGGCGCGCAACGGCAGCGAGACCAGCCACAGCAGCAGGGCGGCCACGCCGATCGTCGCCATGATCACGAGGATGAGCAGCACGGCCATCGCCGAGCCCAGGGCCCAGTTCTGCGCCGTGCCGAACTGGCTGGCCACGAGCTGGCCGATCATGTTGCCCTGCGCCCCGCCCAGGACGGTTGCCGTGATGTAGTCACCCATCAGCGGGATGAAGACCAGCAGCACGCCGGCGATGATCCCGGGCCTGGCCAGAGGGACGGTGATGCGAAGGAATGTGCGCACGGGATCGGCGCCCAGGTCCTTGCTGGCTTCGCGCAGCGGCGCACCGACGCGATCGAAGGCGACGAACAGCGGCAGGATCATCAGCGGCAGGTAGTTGTACACCACGCCGATGAGCACCGCACCGCGCGTGTAGAGGATCTCGATGGGCCCGTCGATCAGGCCGGCCCCCTGCAGCAGCGACGAAAGCCAGCCCTCCGGAGAGAGGATCACCTGCCAGCCCAGCGTGCGCACGAGGAAGTTCGTCCAGAACGGCACCATGACGAGCGCCAGCAGCAGGCCCCGCCGGGACGGCGGCGCCTTGACCGCCATCCAGTATGCCACGGGCAGGCCGATCACCAGGCACAGCACCGTGCCGAGCACCCCGACCCACAGAGTGTTCTGGAACGTCGCGAAGAAGGTCGGCGACATCGCCTCGAGGTAGCGGTCGAACGAGAGGCGGTCGTTGGCGTGCGTGCCGAAGATGCCCGGCTTGTACCCGAAGCTGAACCACACCACCATCGCGATCGGCGCGATGAAGAAGATGCCCAGCCACGCCCACGCGGGCAGCGCCAGTGCGAAGCGCGGGCTACGCACCTGCCGCGGCCTTCGTCTTGTTCCACATCTCGACGATCCGCGTCTGCGCCTCGGTCACCTTGCCCTCGTGCATGGTCGCCACCTGCGCCTCGTCGAAGAAGACCAGGTCGAGCATCTCGAGCCCGGCTTGCTCGGCCGCCTCGCGGATGCCCGCGGCGCCGGTGTCGTAGCCGATGTAGTCGACCTGGGCGAGCTGGTTCTCGGGCGTGAGGATGAAGTTCAGGAAGGCGTGCGCGGCCTCGGGGTGCGGCGCCCCCTCGGCGAGAGCCCAGTTGTCCATCCACAGCTCGGTGTCCGGAGCTCCCAGCACCCACTGCCAGCGGTCCGGGTCGGGCGATTCCATGATGCCGATGCGCGCATCGCCGTTCCACACCTGCATGAGCACGTGCGAGGCCTGCGGAATGGCCGACCCGCCGGGATACGAGTCGAAGGCCGAGATGTGCGGGGCGAGCTCCTCGACGAGGAACTTCTCGCAGGCGTCGAGGTGGGCGGGGTCGGTGGTGTTCCAGTCGATGCCGTTGGCCCAGTAGTAGATGCCGCCCAGCGGCGCCGGATCGTCGAGCACCGAGGTCTTCCCGGACGCCTCGTTCTTGGCCGCGTCGATGAAATCGGCCCACGTCTTCAGCTCACGGGTGATCACCGTCCTGTCGTAGACGAAGCCGGTCGTGCCCCACGCCTTGCAGATCGAGTACTCGTTCTCGGGATCCCAGGCCCGGCCGAGGAAGGCCGGATCCATGTGCTCGATGTTCGGGATCAGGTCGAGGTTCAGCTTGGCGAGCAGCCCGTTCTCGATCATCTGCGGGATGAACACGCCGGTGGGCACGACCAGGTCGAAGCCGCTGGTGCCCTTGGCGGCGACGAGCTTGGCGATCATCTCCTCGTTGGAGTTGAAGGTGTCCATCACGATCTTGGGCCCCTGGTCCTTGGTGAAGGCCTCGAGCACCTCGGGAGCGTCGTACTCGCCCCAGCTGTAGATCGACAGCTTGTCCTCGACGCTGCCGCCGGTGGCGCCGGGTGCCGGCTGCCCCTGACCGGAGGGCGCGCAGGCGGTCAGGATCCCCGCCGCCCCGAGAGCGGCGACAGTGCCGATGAAACCGCGTCGGGTGAGCTGGTGGCGAAGGACCGGCGCGAGGGTGCTGTCGGCGAGGATGCGGATGCTGGCGTCGTTCATGAGGGGCACTCCTTCGTGCGTTCGGTCGGGGTCGTCGGAGCGCTCGGCTCAGACGCGGGAGCGGTCGGGCAGGGTGATCACGTGGGTGGCGGCGGTCGGGGCGCCGTCGGCGGCGAACAGGCGCACGTCGGCGGGCTCCCACACGCAGCGCACGTCGTCGTCCGCGGCGACGTCGGGCGCGGTCGGGGCGGGCGTGCGCACCAGCAGCGTCTGTCCGTCGGCGATGCCCACGACGACCTGCAGCGTCTCGCCGAGGTACGAGACGCTGAGCACCCGCCCGGGGATGCCGGCCGTCGTGCCGGTCTCGAGGCGGATGAACTCGGGCCGGATCGCCGCGACCGCGTCACCGCCGGGCTCGACGGCCGTGGCCCCCCAGCGACCCTGGACGGCACCGATGGGCGCGTCCACGGCGTCGCCGCCGACGGCGACAGTGCCACGCAGGAAGTTCTGCTGGCCGATGAACGAGGCGACGTACGCCGATGCGGGCGCGGCGTAGATGGCCTCCGGGGCGTCGAGCTGCTCGATGCGCCCCTCGCGCATCACCGCGATCCGATCACTCATCGACAGCGCCTCGCCCTGGTCGTGCGTGACGAACACGAAGGTCGTGCCCAGCCGGGCCTGCAGCAGCTTGAGCTCCACCTGCATCTCTTCGCGCAGCTGCCGGTCGAGGGCGGCCAGCGGCTCGTCGAGCAGCAGCACGCTGGGCCGGTTGATCAGGGCCCGCGAGAGCGCGATGCGCTGCTGCTGACCCCCGGAGAGCTGGGTGGGCTTGCGGTCCGCGAAGCGGCGCAGCTGCACCATGTCGAGTGCAGCTGCGACCCGCTCGCGCTGCTCCGCCTTGGGCACCCGTCTCTGCTGCAGACCGTATGCCACGTTCTCCGCGACCGTCATGTGCGGGAACAGTGCGTACGCCTGGAAGACGGTGTTGACCTCGCGCCGGTGCGCGGGCAGCGACAGCACGCTGCGGCCCGAGATGCGGATGTCCCCGCTGTCGGGATGCTCGAAGCCCGCGATCATCCGCAGCGTCGTCGTCTTTCCGCAGCCCGACGGCCCGAGCAGCGAGAGGAACTCGCCCGGCCGGATGGTGAGCGACAGGTCGTCGACCGCGACGGCGTCGCCGTAGGTCTTGGTGACCCCGGCGATCTCGACGCCGCCGCTCGGTGCGCTTTCGGCGGACGCATCTGCGTGAACGGCCATGGAACCTCCACATCGAGGAACGGTGTGCCGACAGTCAACCACAAGAGCACCCGCAGGGGAACCGAAAAGCGAAGAACATCACCGCCCTCGCGACGATTTCCGTTGCGAGATAACGCCCAGACAACGGATACGGCGCGCGCGGCGCCCGGCGACACCTTCCGCCGAACTCCCGTGCGGGCGGGTGGAGGGATACTGGAGAAGAGGTGATGCCATGACCGATGCACCGATCGTCCGCACTGCCGAGGGACCGGTCCGCGGCATCCGGCGCGACGGCGATCTCGCCTTCCTCGGCATCCCCTACGCCTCGACCCCCACCGGGCGTCACCGCTTCCGGCCCCCGCAGCCGGTGACCCCGTGGACCGAGCCGCTCGACGCGACCGCCTACGGCCCCACCCCGCAGCGACGCGAGGAGGCGAACGCGATCATCCCCGAGCCGAGCATCCCCGGCGCCGCGATCCTCAACCTCAACGTCTTCACCCCGGCGCTCGACGGCTCCCGGCCGGTGCTGGTGTGGATCCACGGCGGCGGGTACTCCGCCGGGTCCGCCGCGAGCCCGTGGTACGACGGGCGGGCATTCACCCGTGACGGGATCGTCACCGTGAGCATCTCGTACCGGCTCGGATTCGACGGCTTCGGCGTGATCGACGGGGTGCCGGGCAATCGCGGCGTGCGCGACTGGATCGCAGCGCTGGAATGGGTGCAGCGCAACATCGCCGCGTTCGGCGGCGACCCCGGCCGGGTCACGATCGCCGGGCAGTCGGCCGGCGGCGGCGCCGTGCTCACGCTGTTCGGGATGCCGTCCGCGCAGCACCTGTTCCACGCCGGGATGTCGTTCAGCGGGGCGCTGGGCGACCTCCCGCGCACACGGGCGCGGAAGCGCAGCATCCGCCTGGCCCGGATCGTCGGCGTCGAACCCACGCTCGACGGCTTCCGGTCGGTGAAGGAGCGCGAGCTGACCCGCCGTCAGTACCAGGCGTCGCTGCTGGGCAAGACCGGCATCGCCGCGACGACGGCGACGCTCGTCGACGGACTGCCCTGGGGGCCCGTGATCGACGGCGACCTCCTCGCGCGGCCCACCGTGGCGTCGCTCGCCGCCGGCGCGGGCGCGTCCAAGCCCCTGCTGCTCGGCGCGACCGACGACGAGTTCACGATGGTGTTCGACAGCGCGCCGCGCTGGCTGCGCTGGGTGCCGGTCGGACTGGCGCTGCGATTCGTCGAGGCCGCCGGTGCGATCCGACGCAACTGGCGGCGGGCCAATCGCGGCCGGCGCGGCGCGGGCGCGGCGCTGGGACGGTTCGTGGCCGACCGCGTGTTCCGCTCACTGGTGCTGCGTGTCGCGCAGGCCCGCACGGGAGCGGGCACCTGGGTGTACCGCTTCGCATGGCCCTCGCCCGTGAACGGGTGGTCACACCACTGCCTCGACGTGCCGTTCTGGTTCGACTGCCTGGACGAGCCGCACGTCACCGCGATCGCCGGTGACCGACCGCCTCAGGGGCTCGCCGACGAGATGCACGCGGCTGCGGTCGCGTTCGTGCGCGACGGCGATCCGGGCTGGCCGTCCTGGCGCACCGAGCCCGGCATCACCCGGGTCTTCGGCGACCGACCCGCGCTGTCGCGCTCGGCCTACGACGACGCCCTGCCCCTGCTCTGAGGCCGCGCCCCGGCATCCCCGCCCCCGGCCCCGCGGATGTGACGCGAATGGCACCCTCCCACCCCCACAAGCAGCCATCTGCGCCACATCCGCATGCCCGCCCCGACGACCCCGCGCCCTCGGCCCCGGCCCCGCCCCGCGAATGTGACGCGAATGGTCCCCTCCGAACCCCACAAGCAGCCATCTGCGCCACATCCGCAAGCGCACGCCGGCGACCCCGCACCCTGGGCCCGACCCCCGGACCCGCGGATGTGACGCGAATGGCCGCCTCCCACACGGGGAAGCGGCCATTCGCGACCCCTTCGGGTCTCGGCTCGTGCTCAGCGCACGGGATCGAGCAGCGGGATTTCGTACCGGTGCGGGGTGCCGAAGCGGTGCGCGGTGACCGAGACGGCCTGCTCGCGCAGGAACGTCAGCATCTCCACGCGGCCGGCGGCGACGACGGGATTCGCGTAGAGGGCCAGACTCGGCGATCCCTCCACGGCCGCCGCGGTCTCCGAGGCGGTGGCTCCGATCAGGCGCACGCGTCCGCCGGCGTCCGACAGACGGCGGGCGTGCGCGGCCCACGTGCCGGCGTCCTCGGTTACGACGACCACGTCGTGCGCGCCCAGCCAGGTGACCACGGGCTCGGGCAGGGCGGATGCCGTGCTCACCGTCACCCGAGCGCGCAGACGCACCCCGGCGGCGACGACGCGGATCAGCTCTGCGACCCGGGCGCTCTCGAAGCGGACCGTGACGGGCAGCGCCTGGTAGCGCAGCGCGTTCTGCTCGGTGACCAGCCCTGTCGCATCACGGACGACGCCGAACTCCGTGGACCAGGCGTCGATGTCGGTGGCGAGGGCACCGCGCAGCCAGGCTGCGGCGTCGCCGTCGATCTCGCCGACGCCGTCGGCGAGCTGCGCGGCCGACAGACCGAGCTCGTCGAGCGGCCGGGTGGTCGCGACCGGAGCATCCGCCCAGTCCGCCAGGCCCACCAGGTAGTTCGGGCCGCCGGCCTTGGAACCTGCGCCCACGGCGGCCTTCTTCCACCCGCCGAACGGCTGACGCTGCACGATGGCGCCGGTGGTGCCGCGGTTGACGTACACGTTCCCGGCCTGGATCGACGCGAGCCACTGCTGGATCTCGTCCTCATCCAGCGAGTGGATGCCGCTGGTGAGGCCGTAGTCGATGTCGTTGACGATGTCGATCGCCTCGGCCAGCGTCGCAGCCGTCATGACGCCCAGCACCGGACCGAAGTACTCCACGCGGTGGAACTCGCTGCCGCGCTGCACGCCGTCGCGGATGCCGGGGCTCCAGAGCTGGCCGGCGTCGTCGAGCTTCTTCGGCTCGAGCATCCAGGACTGGCCGGGGTGCAGCTCGGTGAGCGCGCCGAGCAGCTTGCCCTCGGCCGGGCCGATCAGCGGTCCGATGCGGTTGGAGCCGTCCTCCGGTGCGCCGACCTCGTAGGCGCGCACGGCGTCGACGAGCTGGCGGCGGAAGCGCTCGGACTTCGCGGCGGAGCCGACCAGCACGACCAGCGACGCGGCCGAGCACTTCTGGCCGGCATGCCCGAAGGCCGAGTAGGCGACGTCCTTCGCCGCGAGGTCGAGGTCGGCCGAGGGGGTGACGATGATCGCGTTCTTGCCGCTGGTCTCGGCGAGCAGGGGCAGGTCCTGACGGAATCCGCGGAACAGCTCGGCCGTCTCGTATCCGCCGGTCAGGATGACGCGGCCCACAGCCGGGTCGCTGACGAGCTTCGTGCCGAGCTCGCGCCCGTCGAGCTGCACGTACTGCAGCACGTCGCGGGGCACGCCCGCCTCCCAGAGCGCTTCGACCATGACGGCACCGGAGCGGCGGGCCTGCCGGGCGGGCTTGATGATCACCGGCGACCCGGTGGCCAGGGCCGAGAGCACGGAACCGGCCGGGATCGCGACCGGGAAGTTCCACGGCGGGGTGACGACCGTCAGACCGACGGGCTGCATGACGGCGCCGTCGACCTCGGCGAGCCTCTTGGCGCTCTCGGCGTAGTAGTGCGCGAAGTCGATGGCCTCGGAGACCTCGGGGTCGCCCTGCTCGATGACCTTGCCGGCCTCGGCGCCCATCACCTCGAGAAGGTCGGCGCGACGCGCCTCGAGCACGTCGCCCGCACGGTGCAGGATCTCGGCGCGCCCATCGGCACCGAGCGCCCGCCACGCCTCGCCCGCGGCGACGCCGGCGGCGATGCGCTCGTCGACCTGCTCGGTCGAGTCGAGGGTGTTCGCGGCGACCGTGTCGTTCCCGAGGGTCGACCCTGTCATCCGCGCGCGGATCGCGTCGGCCCACTCACGGTTGGCCGCCAGCGAGGGGTCGGTGTCGGGCGTGTTCTCGAAGCCGTCGCGCGGCGCCGGTGCGGCGGGCAGCTGACGGTTCTGGGTGCGGTTCGAACCGGGCACCTCGGTCGGCATGGAGGCGACGGATGCCAGGAAGCGCTGCTTCTCGCGCTCGAAGAGCTTCGGGTCGGCGTCGAGGTCGAACACGGCTGACATGAAGTTCTCCTGGCTCGCGCCCTCCTCCAGACGGCGGATCAGATAGGCGATCGCGACGTCGAACTCGTCGGGGTGCACCACCGGCGTGTAGAGCAGCAGGGAGCCGACGGTGCGCTTGACGACGGCGGCCTGGGCGGATGCCATGCCGAGCAGCATCTCGAACTCGATGCCGTCGGTGGCACCGCGCTTCTCGGCGAGCAGCCAGGCGAGCGCGATGTCGAAGAGGTTGTGTCCGGCGATACCGATGCGCACGTTCGCGGTGTGCTCGGGACGCAGCGCGTAGTCGAGCACCGCCTTGTACGAGGCATCCGACTCCTGCTTGGTCGACCAGGTGGCCAGCGGCCAGCCGTGGGTCTCGGAATCGACCGTCTCCATCGGAAGGTTGGCGCCCTTGACGACGCGCACCTTGATGGGGGCTCCGCCGGAGGCCACGCGCTTCGCCGCCCACTCCTGCAGGCGGATCATGGCCGAGAGGGCGTCGGGCAGGTAGGCCTGCAGCACGATGCCGGCCTCGAGATCGGCGAACTCGGGGCGGTCGAGGATGGCGGTGAAGACCGCGATGGTGAGGTCGAGGTCCTTGTACTCCTCCATGTCGAGGTTGATGAACTTCTTGCCGGCCGGGCCGCCCTTCGCGGCGATCTCGTACAGCGGGCGCAGCGCGTCGGCGGCGTGGGCGACGGCCTCGTCGAAGGCCCACGGGCTGTGCGGGGCGACGGTGGAGGACACCTTGATCGACACGTAGTCGACGTCGTCGCGCAGCAGCAGGCGACGGGTGCCCTCGAGGCGGCGGGTGGCCTCGTCACGGCCGAGGATGGCCTCACCGAGCAGGTTGATGTTGAGCCCCACGCCCTGCGTCTCGCGGATGTGCTTGATCGCGGCGCCGAGCTTCTCGTCGCGGGCGTCGACGATGAGGTGGCGCACCATCTGGCGCAGCACGGCGCGGGCGGAGGGCACGACGATGCCGGGGAGCATGCCGGCGGTGGCGCCGCCGAGGCCGATGGCCGCGCGCATGGGGGCCGGGAGGAAGCCGGGCGTGAGCGGCACGAGCTCCTTGAGTCTGGCGGCGGCGACCTTGAGGTCCTCGGGGCGCACGACGCCATCGACGAAGCCCACCGTGAAGTCGAGGCCGTTCGGATCGCGCAGCACGCCGGCGAGCCGCTGACCCGCGGCGTCGACCGGCACCTCGCGGCTCTGGACCAGCCAGTCGCGCACCAGCGCGACGGCGTCGTCGGCGAGGTCGGCGAGATCGGAGACGGATGCTTCGGCGGCGGGTGCGGGGGTGGTCATGATCTCAGGATCGTGCCCGTGATTCGATAAGAAAAGCGATGATTCATGAATGATAATGTTCGAGGTAGTCGAGCAATGGGAGGCATGTCGATGTTCGAGCTCCGACGACTGCGCCTGCTGCATGAGCTGGCGCTGCGCGGAACGATCGCCGAGGTCGCGGCGTCGCTCTCCTACTCCCCCTCGACCGTCTCTCAGCAGCTCGCGCTGCTCGAGCGCGAAGCGGGCGTCGCGCTGCTGGAACCGGACGGTCGCCGGGTGCGCCTCACCTCTCAGGGGCGGATGCTGGCGCAGCACGCCGCCCGCGCGTTGGAGCTCGACGAGAGCGCGCGGGCGGAGCTCACCGGCACGCCGGGGTGGGAGCCGGTGCGGCTGTCGGCCATGCCGACCGCCGCCGAGACCATCGTGCCCGCCGCACTCACGCTGCTCGCCGAGCGGGCACCCGAGCTGCGGGTGGAGGTGGCCGAGCTCCCCCCGGAGGAGAGCCTGTTCGAGCTGTGGGCGAGGCGATTCGATCTGGTGATCGCCGAGCAGTACCCCGGGCACACGCGCGAGCTGCGCGACGGTGTGGAGCACGACCTTCTCGGCGAGGATCCGATCCGGATCGTGCTGCCCCGCACCGAGCATCCGGTCCCTCTGCACGAGCTGCGTGACCGATCATGGGTGATGGAGCCGCAGGGCACGGCCGCCCGGCAATGGGCCGTGCAGCAGTGCCGCGCGGCCGGGTTCGAGCCCGACGTGCGCTTCGAAGCGACCGATCTGACCGCCCACGTGCGGCTGGTGGCATCCGGCCACGCGGTCGGGATGCTGCCCGACCTGATCTGGGGCGACGAACCGAGCCCGCTGACGACCGCCGAGCTTCCCGGTTCCCCGGTGCGCGAGGTGTTCACCGCGGTGCGCACGGGCAGCCGCCGCTCCGATGGAATCCGAGCGGTGCGCGCGGCCCTGTCCGACGCGCTCGCCTCGCACCGCACAGCTGCGGAGTGAGCGCTTCCGCCGCGACCGCCGCCGGGGGACCGGCGGCGCGGCGCGACGGAAGCGCCGATGCCGTCACCCGATGCTCACTCCACGACGGCGATCTCGTTCGGAACCTCGGGCAGGTCGCCTCTCGCCACGACATCGCCCGTGGCGGCGTCGAGAGCCACGATCTCGCTGTTCGCCGAGTCCGTCACGTAGATCGTCTCGCCGGTCACGGCGATGGCGGGGTGCGCCTGCTGCCACTCGGTCGGGCTCTGCCAGGCTTCGATCGCGTCGTACGACGCCGTGATCCGTCCGGTGTCGGGGGCGATCACGTGCAGGCGGCCGTCCGAGCCGATCATCAGGGCGTCGCCCGACGGCGAGCGCACCACGCCGCGCCAGGTGTAGCCGACGCCCTCGGGCAGTGCGACCGTCTCCAGGGTCTTCGCGTCGGTGTCGACCAGGGCGAGGTTCGTCAGCAGGTACCCCTCGGCATCCGGGTCGTCCTTGTAGTCCATCACCACCAGCGGGCTCTCGTCCGTGGCGTAGGCGTTGCCGATCCGCCCGAACTCGTCCGGGGCGTCGAGCTTGGTGATCTCGCCGTCGCGGTAGAGCAGCGCGCCGTTCTCGCACCCGAAGACCAGGGCCTCGTCCTGGGCCGCGCCCTCGCCGTGGACGCCGGGGCAGTCCGCGCTGGTGGCGATCTCGGTGCCGTCGGCTGCGGTCACGCGGATGCCGGTGCGCCCCGCCTCGTCGCCGACGGTGGTCGCGAACTCGCCGCCCTCCAGCAGCACGGACACGCCGTGGTGCGCCTCGACGCCGGGGATGACCTGCGCCTCGGGGAGCTCGCCCTGCATGCGCGCGAGCTCGGCGGTGTCGAACACCGTGGTGTCGCTCGTGGCGTCGTCGTAGAGCACGGTGCGGCCCGCGTGGCGCACGACGTGACCGGCCGCGGCGGCGGAGACGACGTGGTCGGTCAGCGCCGGCTCACGCATGTCGAGGAACTGGAACCCCTGCGACGTCGTCACGACGACGTGGCGGTCGTCGCCGGCGGAGTTCACCCGCACGAACTCCTCGGAGGGGAAGTCGTCGATCACCTCGAGCGTCTCCCCGTCCACCACGAGCACGCCTCCGGCGTAGGCCACGGCGACGCGAGGGCCGTCCGGGGCGGACGCCTGATCGTCGCCGCTCGGGTTCTCGGCCGGCTGTGCGGCGCATCCCGCCAGCACGGCGACGGCGACCGCGGCGACGGCCGCGAAGCGGACTGCCCGCGCCTTCGGGTCGGATCCTGTCATGATGTTCTTCCTTTCTGTGCGTCCCGTCGAGTGCGGGACGGTGGTCATGGTCCGAGTCCTGTCACGATGCGGTCGGTGTTCACCCGCATCATGTCGAGGTAGGTGTCGCCGGGATGTCCCGGCGGTGCGAGCGACTCCGAGATGAGCTCGACGACGGCGACGTCGCGATCCGCCTCCTCGGCGAGCACCTGCACCAGGCGGTCGGGCTGCGACGACTCGGCGAAGATCGTCTGCACGCCCGCCTCGTCGATGGCGGTCACGAGTTCGCGCAGGTCGGCGGGGCTGGGCGCTGCGAGGGTGGTGCCGCCGGGGATCGCCGCGCCCAGGACGCGCAGGTCGAACCGGCGGGCCAGGTAGCCGAACACGTGATGGTTCGTGACGAGCGCCCGGTGCTCGCGGGGGATGCCGCCGAGCTCGGATGCCATGCGCCGCTCGAGCTCGCGCAGGCTCCGGCCGTACGCCTCCGCCCGCGCCAGGACGTCGTCCCGCGCGTCGCCGGCGTGCGCGGCCAGCTCCGCTCCCAGTTCGTCGGCGACGAGCGCCATCTGCGCGGGATCCGTCCAGAAGTGGGGGTCCGGTCCAGCGCCCTCGGCGTACTCGATGACGTCGACGTGTTCCCCGGCGACGAAGATCGGCACGCCTTCGGCGGCTGCCGCTTCCACCTGATGGACCAGTCCCTCCTCCAGGCCGAGCCCGTTGGCCACGACGAGCTCGGCGTCGCGCATCCCGCCGGCCTGCTGCGCCGACACCTCGAAGGAGTGCGGATCGGCCCCGGGCGCCATGAGCGTGACGATCTCCAGGTCGTCGCCGGCGATCTCCGCCGCCACGTCGCCCAGGATGTTCGTCGTCACGTAGACGACCGGACGGCCGTCCGCGGAGGATGCGCAGCCGGTCAGTCCGGCGACGACGGCGAGGGCGAGTCCGGCGGCTCCCCTGCGGATGAGCGCACTCCTCATCGGCCCGTGCCTGCCAGGTGCATCGGTGCGGCGTCGGTCGGGAAGCTGCGGGCGATGCGGGCGTCGTCGGCAGGATCGATCTCCCACAGCATGTTCTCCACCGGTCCGTTCAGGTAGGCGCGCTTCTGGTCCACCACGAAGCGGACGTGACGGGCCATCTCCTCATCGCCGAGAGAGCGCGCCACCAGAGACTCCGTCCGTGCGGTCACGGTGCCGTCCGCCATCACGAGCACCGAGCCGTCGGCGGCCAGCGCGAGCACACGCTCCTCGGCGTCGTCGATCGCAGCGGCGTCCACGACCTCCTGCCCGGCGTCCCAGACCTCCCAGGTGCGCGCCCGGGTGTCCAGGATCCAGACCGTCGAGCCTCCCGCGACGGTCGTGGCTGCCACAGTCGGCCGCGCCTCGCGGGCCGCGAAGCGCACCGCGCCGGCCGGCGCGTGCTCGGGGTAGGCGATGCGTTCGGCCCCGTTCGCGTCGCCGCCGGGAAGGAGCAGCGCGCCGTCCGCGCAGCCCACGACCACCCCGACGACCGTGGTGATGGTGCCCGCGGCGTGCACGCAGTCCAGGAGGTCGCGCTCCTCGCCCTCTGCGGTCACGACGCGCAGGCCCTGCGGGTCGCCCGCGGCGTCGGGCTCCGTGACCAGGGCGCCTCGGGAGAGCGGCACGACGAGGCCCTCGTGCGGATCGATGTCGAGGCGGAAGCGCTCCTCGATGTCGCCGTCGGCGAGCCCCGCGGTGTCGAGCAGGACGGCCTGATCGTCGAACTGGATGCCCACGCCGGTCTCGCCGGGCACGACGGTGGGGATGCCGCGTCCGCTCACCTCGCCGACCACGCGCGAGGGGGCTTCGTAGTAGTGGAAGTGGTCGACGTGGCTCCACGTCCAGACACCGCTGTCGATCACCGTCACGCCGCCCTCACGGATCGCGAAGAGCAGACGCCCATCGGTGACCACGTCGTCGGCCGGCTCGATGCGGGCGAGGACTTCCCGGCTCTCGTCGAGCAGGTCGAGGTGCTGGATCTCTCCCGCAGGCGACACGGTGGCGAGGTGCAGAGCCGGTTCGGCGAGCTCGCGCGCACCGGAGATCTGCCCGTGGCCGTCTCCGTTCGCGGACGGTGCGGTCGTCGCGGTGACGTCCGGGGCGCTGTCGGCCGGGGCGGAGCATCCGGCCAGCGCCGCGCTCAGGGTGATCACGGCGGCGACGATCAGGCGGTGTCTCATGGGGTCCTCTCGACGGATGGTTCCGGGGATGCGGGCGCGGTGCGCGCGCGAAGCGTGGCGAGTCCGCGCAGCAGCGCGGAGAGCGGCGCCGCGAGGACCGCGACGAGGGCGATGGTCGACCCGGCGGCGGTGCCGGTGTACCAGGAGACCAGCAGTCCGGCGACCACGCTCGCCGAACCGATGGCGGCGGCGATGGCCATGGTCGAGACGATGCGCACGGTCCAGCGTCCGGCGGCGACCGCGGGACCGAGCAGCATGCCGACGACGAGCAGCGAGCCGACGGCCTGATACGCCGCGACGACGGCGAGGGTGACCATTCCGACGAGCTGGACGTGCGCGAGACGCGGCCGCAGGCCCAGCAGCTGCGCCTGCCGCGGGTCGACGGTCAGTGCGACGAACGAACGGTGGCCGACGGCGGCGAGCACGAGCGTGAGAGCGGCCACGATCGACAGCAGGAGGATGTCGGCGGGTGCGGCGGCGAGGATGTCTCCGAAGAGGATCGCGGTCGCGTCGGTGGCGAAGCTGCGGGAGGCGGAGATGATGATCACGCCCGTGGCCAGGCTCGCGACGAACAGCAGTCCGATGCTCGTGTCGGCCGAAAGCCGTCCGCGGCGCTGCAGGGCGGCGACGCCGGCGGCCATCGCCGACGCGCTGACCGCCGCGCCGATGATCGCGGGCGCGCCGAGGAGTGTCGCCGCGGCGACACCGGGCAGCATCCCGTGCGCGAGCGCCTCGCCGAGGAAGGCCATGCCGCGCAGCACCACCCAGGTGCCGACCACGGCGCAGACCAGCGCCACGAGCACCCCCACGACGAGGCCGCGCTGCACGAAGCCGGCGGCGAAGGGTTCCAGGAGAAGGGGCACGGTGATCGACTGTAGCAGTAATTGAGAACGATTCTCATTTGCAATAATCGAGGGCATGACCGATTCGCCCCTGCTGCTCGACACCACCCGCGTCCTCACGGTCCACGACGTGCACGTCGTCCGCGACGGGCATGTCGCCCTGCGCGGCATCGATGCCGTGGCGCACGCCGGACGCCTGCTCGCCGTCGTCGGGGCCAACGGCTCGGGCAAGTCGACGCTGCTCGAGGTCGCCGCCGGATTGCTGGTCCCATCGCGCGGCGAGGTGCGACGGCGCGAGGGTCTGCGGATCGCCTTCGTCCCCCAGACCACCGCCCTGCCGGCGCATCTGCCCCTCACCGTGACCGACATCGTGGCCATGGGGATGTGGGGCCGCCTGGGGGCGTGGCGCCGGGCGCGGCGGGCCGACCGGGCCGCCGTGGCGGACGCCGTGGACGCCGTCGGCCTGCGACCTCACGCCGCGCGGCGCATCGGTGCGCTCTCCGGCGGGCAGCGCCAGCGCGCCCTGCTCGCCCAGGCGCTGGTCCAGCGAGCCGACCTCGTGCTGCTCGACGAGCCCATGGCCGGGCTGGACGCCCGCTCGCGCGAGATCATCGCCGGCACGATCGGCCGGCTCACCGCCGACGGCGCGGCGGTCATCGTCGTGACGCACGATCTCGGCGAGCTGCACGGGGCCGACGAGGTGCTCACGCTGCACGAGGGCCGGGCGGCGTGACCGGAGGGATCAGAGCGCGCGCACGCTCGCGTGGGGCATCCGGTTTCGCATGACCCGGACCGCCTCGGGGCTGTGGTCGACGAGCACGGCATCGCGGCCGAGGGCCGATGCCACCGCTCCCGTCGTGCCCGACCCCGCGAACAGGTCGAGCACCCGGTCACCGGGGCGGCTCGACGCCTGGACGATGCGGCGCAGCACGCCCTCGGGCTTCTGCGTCGGGTAGCCGGTCTTCTCCCGACCCGTGGTCGGCACGATCGTGTGCCACCACACGTCGGTGGGCAGCTTTCCGCGCGCGGCCTTCTCGGCGGTCACGAGCCCCGGCGCCATGTAGGGCTCGCGATCCACGGCATCCGAGTCGAAGAAGTGCCCGCCCGGCGTCTTGACGTACACCAGGATCGTGTCGTGCTTGGTCGGCCAGCGGCGCCGCGTCTTCGCGCCGTAGTCGTACGCCCAGATCAGCTCGTTGAGGAACGCGTCGCGACCGAAGACGGCGTCGAGCATGACCTTCGCGTAGTGGGCCTCACGGTAGTCCAGGTGCAGGTACAGCGTGCCGTCGTCGGCGAGCAGACGCCAGGCCTCGGCGAGCCGGGGCATGAGGAACTCGCCGTAGTCGTCGAAGCGGTCGTCGTAGGCGCGCAGCATGCCGCGCACCCGCTCGTAGGCGTGACCGTGGAAGCCGTGGCGGATCTCCCGCTGAGCCGGGGCGCGTTCGGGGCTGCGGAGGTCGTCGGCCGGATCGGCAGGGTCCTCCGCAGCTGCGAGGGCCCGGCGGGCGGTGACCACCTGCCGCTCCTGCGCGCGGCCGGTGTTGAACGGCGGGTCGAGGTAGACGAGGGCGAAGGATCCGGATGCCAGGGTGCCGGCGGCCTCGAGGTTGTCGCCCTCGATGATCTCGACGGCACCAGGCGGTGCGGGCGCTTCGCGCGGAGATGTGCGCTTCGCGCGGACGGAGTCCGAGGATTGATCCGCGGCAGGCGCACTCTCCCGCGCGTGGTGCTCGGCGTCAGCGCTCACTGCACGCCGCGTTCACGGAACACGGTGCAGCCACGCGTCGGTCGAGAACTTGGATGCCACGAGCGCTTCGGCATCCGCGTACTCGTCCGCCGTGATCCCGCCGTCCTCCGCTGCGGTGAGAGCCCGGAAGGTTGATTTGAAGCGCTCGATGATCTCGCTGCGCTCCATGCCGGTCTGCGTGCGCAGCGGGTCGACGCGCTTGGCGGCGGAGGTGGTGCCCTTGTCGCTGAGCTTCTCGCGGCCGATGCGCAGCACCTCGGTCATCATCTGGCCGTCGATGTCGTACGAGATGGTCGCGTGGTGCAGCACGCCGCCGTTGGCGAGACGCTTCTGCGCGGCGCCGCCGATCTTGCCGGTGGGCGAGGCGATGTCGTTGAGCGGCTGGTAGGTGGCGTCGACGCCGACCGAGCGCAGCGCCTGCAGCACCCAGTCGTCCAGGAACGCGTAGGAGTCGGCGAAGGTCATGCCCTGCACGAGCGAGGCGGGCACGTACAGCGAGTAGGTGATGATCTGCCCGGCGGCCATCATCATCGCGCCTCCGCCCGAGATGCGGCGCACGACGTCGAAGCCGTGCTTCGCGGCACCCTCCGGGTCGACCTCGTTGCGGTACGACTGGAACGATCCGATCACCACGGCCGACTCGTCCCACTCCCAGATGCGCAGGGTGGGACGGCGACGGCCCTCGCCGACACGGGCGGTGAGCACCTCGTCGAGCGCGAGGTTCAGGCGCGGCGAGACGGCCTTCTCGTGCACGATCTCCCAATCGAAGTCGCGCCAGCCGGGCGCCGTCACCAGCGCGCGGCGCACCGCGGTGCCGACCGCCTCGGGCGAGAAGCCCAGCAGCTGCGCGCCCTGGGGCAGGGCCCCGCGAACGGCTGCGGCGATGGTCGACGCATCGGCCTCGACGGGCATGCCCTCGACGGCGGCGTTGATCGCCTCGAGGGCCGTGTCGGGCTCGAGGAAGAAGTCCCCCGCGAGACGGAAGTCACGGATCAGGCCGTCCTCGACCTCGAGGTCGACGACGACGAGCTTTCCCCCGGGAACCTTGTACTCACCATGCACGTGTCCAGCTTAAGTGCGCACGGCGCGATCGGGCGGGCCGTCACGCTCGCGGAGCGATGTGCCGGTCCAGCCAGGCGAGCAGGTCCGCGCGCACCTCGGCCTGGTTCGTCTCGTTGAACAGCTCGTGCCGGGCGTCGGGGTACACCAGCGTCGTCACGTCGGTGAGGCCCGAGCGGCGACGGTAGGCGTCGGCGAGCTTGTGCACGCTGCGCGGCCCGCCCACCGGGTCGTCGCGGCCGACCATGAGCAGCACCGGCACGTCGCGCGGCAGGTCGCGGCGCGGCCGCCCGTACAGGCGCGCCGCCTCGATCGGCCCGAACAGCCGCAGCAGCGGCGTCTCGGTGGTCAGCGGGTCGTCGTGGAACGCCTGCCAGACCGCCGGGTCGCGCGAGAGCCATTCCAGGCCGTCGGCATCCGGTCCCTTCCACCGTGCGTTCAGCGGCGCGGCGTTGAGATCGGCGGGAGTGAGGTGCGCGGACCCGCTCAGCACGACCGCGTCGTAGGTCTGCGCGTTCGCGCTCAGCAGCTTCTGGGCGAGGAACGACCCCCAGGAGTGGCCGATCAGCACGAGAGGAAGATCGGGATGCTCGGCGCGGATGATCCCGGTCAGCTGCGCGCAGGCGGCCACCGCGGCGCGCAGGCCTCCGGCGCCGAGCCGGCCGAGCCTGGCCGGATCGCCGTGCTGACGGATGCCGGTGCGCCCATGACCGCGATGGTCGTCGGCGTAGACGTGGAAGCCCGCCCCGGTCAGGGCGTCGATGAGTGCGCCGTATCGACCGGCGTGCTCGCCGACGCCGTGCAGCAGCTGCACCACTCCTCGCGCCTCGCCCGCGGCGTCATGCACGTCGTACACGGTGGCGATCCCCTGAGCGTCGATGAACTCCGTCGTCCTCATGCCGGTCATGCTGCGAGTCTACGTTTCCCCGTCATCCGCACCGCCGCGCGCGATCGCGCCGGGGCGCTTGCACCTTTCGATGGAGGTTGCGGGGTTCATCCCTTCGCCGCTCGTTCCCGGATGCCCGGATTCCTAACGTCGTAGAGGCGGGATCATCCCCCGCTCTCAGACGAAGGGACCTCCCATGACACTCCAGCGCGAGACGACGACAGGCACTCGCACGCCGTCGGATCCGGGTGCACGCAGCGGACTGCGCGCGGTGATCTCCCGGCATCCGCTCATCACCTTCTTCCTGCTCGCCAACGCTCTGAGCTGGCTGGCCTGGACGCCGTACGTGCTCTCCCTCAACGGGCTCGGACTGTGGCACTTCGAGTTCCCGGCGATCCTCGGAACGAGCCAGCTGGCCGGCGTGCTGCCCGGGGCCTATCTCGGTCCGATCACCTCCGCGCTGGTCGTGACCGCGCTCGTCGACGGACGCCCGGGCCTGCGCCGCTGGGCGGGCAGGCTGTGGCGCTGGCGCGTCGGATGGCGCTGGTATGCACTGGCGCTGCTGGGCGTGCCTGCGACGATGATCGCGGGCAGCTGGGTCTTCACGGGCGGCGACATCCACGCCCCGTCCGCCGCAGCGCTGGCGTTCGTCGTGCCGGGCCTGATGCTGCAGATGGTCACGACCGGACTGGCCGAGGAGCCGGGCTGGCGCGACTTCGCACTGCCCCGCCTGCAGGAGCGGTTCCGCCCGCTCGCCTCGAGCTTCATCCTCGGCCCGCTGTGGGCGCTGTGGCACATGCCGCTCTTCCTCACCGAATGGGGCGGCTTCCCCGACGGCAGCTGGGCGCGCACCGCGGCGTTCGCGGGCTTCTGCATCGCCTTCAACATCGTCATGTCGTGGGTGTTCAACCGCACGAACCAGAGCCTGCCGCTGTCGATGCTGCTGCACGTCGGGGTGAACAACACCGCATCCGTCCTGCTGCCGGACATGTTCCCGACCATGTCGGCGGACACCCACTCGCTGATGCTGCTGGTGATCTCGTGCCTCGCAGCCGCCGCGATCGTCATCGGCACACGCGGACGACTGGGTCTCCCCGCGCCCGCCTCCGCCGAGGCGATCCCGGTCCGGTCGTAGACTCCCGTCATGGTCGCCGACGCACTTCGCGCACCCCGGGCCCGGGACGTCGTCGTCGCGGCGGCGACCGGGGCGGTCGCGATCATCGCCCTGCTGCTCCTCCCCGGGCTGCTGGCCGACGCCCCGGAGACGACCGCGCGGATCGTCGAACCGGGCACCGCGACGTGGTGGCTGACGGTCTTCGTGGTCTTCGTGCAGTGCCTGCTGCTGTCCTGGGCGCGCCATGCGCCCAGGACAGCCGTCGTGGCGGTCGCCGCGGTCAGCGCCGCGCTCGCGCTCACCGCACCGGGCCCGCTGCACGACATCACCGCGTTCGCGATCCCCGTCGCCGTCTACCTCGTCTTCCGCCGCCCGCCGCTGACGGGCCTGCGGCTCGCCGCGACCGGTGCCGCCGCGCTCTTCCTGGCGGGCAGCGCGGTCAACGGGGTGGTGGCGGAGCACGCCGAAGCCCTCCTGGCGGTGATCGAAGCCGCCGTGCAGACCGCGGGCGTGTTCGGCATCCCGGTGCTGCTCGCCGTGGCGCTGCGGTCGCAGCAGGACTCCCGCGACGCGCAGGACAGGGAGCTGCTCGCGCTGACACGGGAGCGGGATGCCCTCGTCGAGGCCACGGTGGCCCGCGAGCGCACGGCCATGGCACGGGAGCTGCACGACATCGCCGCCCACCACCTGTCCGGCATCGCGCTGATGGCGGCGACGATCGAGAGGCAGGCCGCGGGCGATCCGGCGGCGGCTCGGGAGTCGGCGCGCCAGATCCGCGCCGAGAGCACTGCCGTGCTGCAGAATCTGCGCCGCGTGGTCGGCCTGCTCCGCGACGGCGCGCAGGCGGAGCTCACGGTGGAGGGCTTCGCCTCGATCCCTGACCTGGTCCGCAGCATGAGCGCGCCGGACGGTCCCGCCGTCGAGCTGCGCATGCCGTCGCCCGACGGACCTGCGTTCGAGGGCGTGGGTCCCCTGGCCCAGCTCGCCGCGTACCGCACGGTGCAGGAGGCGCTCGCCAACGTCACCCTGCACGCTCCCGGTGCCGACGGCGTGGTCGAGATCGACGACACGGATCCCGCAGCCGTGCACGTGCGAGTGCGCAACGGCGCTCCCACGCGGCGGCCCACGGCACGATCGCAGGGCGGCTACGGTCTGGTGGGCATGCGCGAACGCGCCGACCTGATCGGTGCACGGCTGCACTGCGGCCCGACGCCGGACGGCGGCTGGGAGGTGCGGCTGGAGGTGCCGCGCGATCCGGCCGACGACGGCGGCTCGCAGAAGGGGGTGCGCTCGTGATCCGCGCGCTGATCGCGGACGATCAGGCCCTGGTGCGAGCGGGACTGTCGGCACTGCTGTCGGCCGAGGAGGACATCGAAGTGGTCGCCACCGCCGAGGACGGCGTGCAGGCGCTGCGGCTGGCGCACGAGCTGCGGCCCGACGTCGCCTGCCTCGACATCCGGATGCCGGGGATGAACGGCATCGAGGTGGCGCGCGAGCTCTGCGCGGCACCCTCGCCGATACCGGTGCTGATCCTCACGACGTTCGATCTCGACGACTACGTCTTCGGCGCCCTGGAGGCGGGGGCGTCGGGCTTCCTGCTGAAGGATGCCGACCCCGACACGATCCTGCACGCGGTCCGCCGCGTCGCGGACGGCCACGGCACGATCGATCAGTCGCTCACACGGCGCATCCTGCGTGAGTTCGCCCAGCGCCGGCGGCTGCAGCCGGTGACGGCTCAGCGCGCGGACGGAGTGCTCACCGACAGGGAGAGGCAGATCCTGCTGCTGCTTGCGCAGGGCATGTCGAACGAGGAGATCGCCTCGGCGCTGGTGGTCGAGATCTCGACGGTGAAGTCGCACCTGGCCCGGATGCTGCCCAAGCTCGGTGTGCGCTCCCGGCTGCAGGCGGTGGTGTGGGCGTATCAGAACCGCGTGGTCGCGATCGACGAGGAGGGCTGACCTTCAGAACGGGAGGAAACTTAGTTAGACTACCTAAACAATGAGCGACTCCCTCGAAGATCTCGACGCCACGGCCACGCAGCTGCGCCTCGCCGTCTTCCGCCTGGCCCGTCGCCTGCGCTGCGCCCGTGCTCTCGATGCCATGAGCGACGCGCAGCTCGCGGTGCTCGCCGCCCTGCGCGTCCACGGCCGGCACACCCTCTCCCGTCTCGCCGAGCGCGAGCATGTGACCGCTCCCACGATGAGCGCCATGATCAACGGGCTCGCCGATCAGGGCTTCGTCGTGCGCATCCCCGACGACGAGGACCGGCGTCGCGTGCACGTGGAGATCACCGAACAGGGCGCCGAGGTCGTCACCGAGACGATCCGTCGCCGCGACGAGCTGCTCGCCGGCATGCTGCGCGAGGTCGACCTCGACGATCACGACCTGTCGGTGCTGCGCGAGGCCGCGGTGCTGCTGAAGAGGGTGGCCGAGGGATGAGCGCGATGTTCCGGTCCTTCCGGACCTTCAACTACCGCACCTGGTTCCTCGGCGCCGTCATCTCCAACATCGGCGGATGGATGCAGGCCACCGCACAGGACTGGGTGGTGCTCACCGAGCTGACCGACAACGACGCCACAGCCATGGGCGTCACGATGGCGCTGCAGTTCGGGCCGCCCCTGGTGCTCGTCAGCCTCACCGGATGGGTGGCCGACCGGTTCGATCGTCGCAGGATCCTGCTCGCCACCCAGTCGGTGCTGATGGGGCTGGCCGTCGCCGTCGCCGCGCTGCTGCTCACCGGCGTGATGACCCTGCCGCTCATGCTCTGCTTCGCCGCCGCCTTCGGCGTGACCAACGCCTTCGACGCCCCGGCCCGGCAGGCTTTCGTCTCGGATATGGTGACGCTGGAGGACACCTCCAACGCCGTCGCCCTGAACTCCGCGTCGTTCAACATGGCGCGCCTGATCGGCCCGGCCATCGGCGGTCTGCTGATCGTCGCGATCGGCTCGGGGTGGGTGTTCGTCGCCAATGCCGTGACCTTCCTGGCGATGCTGATCGCCCTCATGCTGATCCGCAAGGGCGAGCTCCGGCCGCGCGTCAAGAGCAGTCGCGGCAACGGAGGTCTCGCAGCGGGATTCCGCTACGTGCTCAGCCGCCCCGACCTGCTGGTCGTGTTCGTCATGGTCTTCCTGATCGGCGCGTTCGGCATGAACTTCCCGATCTTCGCCTCCACCATGGCGCTGGAGTTCGGGCGCGGCGCCGACGGCTACGGGGTGCTCAGCTCGGTGCTCGCGATCGGCTCCCTGGCGGGCGCCCTGCTGGCCGCCCGGCGCGACCGTGCGCGGGTGCGCGTCATCGTGCTCTCCGCTGCCGGCTTCGGCGCTGCATCCGTCGTCTCGGCGCTCATGCCGTCGTACTGGACGTACGGCACGGTGCTGGTGTTCGTCGGATTCTGCACGGTGACGATGCTCACCACCGCGAACGGTTACGTGCAGACCACGACCGACGCGGCAGTGCGCGGGCGCGTGCTGGCGCTGTACATGGCCGTCGTCATGGGCGCGACCCCCATCGGCGCGCCCATCGCGGGCTGGATCGTCGACGCCTTCTCGGCTCGCACGGCCATCGTGGTGGGCGGCGTCGCGGGAGTGCTGGCCGGGGCGATCGGCCTCGGATGGATGCTCTGGTCGGGCCGGCTGCATCGCGCCGAGCGCACCCGGTTCCTGCTCACGCTCGACGAGACGCGGCCGCTGTCGGTGGTCCGCGCCATGGAGCCGGTCGCGTTCGACGACCACGCGACCGCAACCACGCCGATCCGGCTGCCGGACGCGAAGGACTGACCGGTGGCCGGGCATCCGCGCTCGCTCATGCTGGCGCTGGGGGCGCTGACGGCGTTCGGCCCCATCTCCCTGGACGTCTACCTGCCCTCCCTGCCGCAGCTGGGCGCCGAGTTCGGCGCATCCGAGGCGCTCACCCAGCTCACGATGAGCGCGTGCATGATCGGGCTGGCGCTGGGCCAGCTTCTCTGGGGCCCGATCAGCGACCGATACGGCAGGCGGATGCCGCTGATCCTCGCGATCTCCGGCTTCGCCCTCACCTCGGTGCTGTGCGCCTTCGCACCCTCGATCGAAGTGCTCATCGCCATCCGGGTGGTGCAGGGGCTGTGCGGAGCGGCCGGCATGGTCATCGCGCGCGCGGTCGTGCACGATCTGTTCTCCGGTGCGGATGCGGTGGCCGCGTTCTCGACCCTCGCCGCGGTGATGGGTGTGGCGCCGGTGCTCGCGCCGCTGATCGGCGGCGCCGTGGCGACGTTCTCGAGCTGGCGCGGCGTGTTCGTCGCGCTCGCCGTCATCGGCCTCCTGATGCTCGCCGTCGCCGCCTTCGGGGTGCCCGAGTCGCTCGCCTCCGGCGAGCGCACCCGCGGCGGCATCGCCAACGACTTCCACGGCATCGGCGCCGCACTGCGCAACGGGCCCTTCCTGCTCGCCGCGGTGACGCTCGCCGTCGCATCGGTTCCGCTGTTCACGTATCTGCAGCATGCGCCGTTCGTGCTGCAGTCGCAGTACGGTCTGAGCGCGCAGGGCTTCGCGATCGTATTCGCGGTGAACGCGGTCGGCATCACCCTCGCGGCGAATCTGAACCGACGACTGGCACGGCGGATGCCCGGGGTCAGGATCGCTCGCTGGTCTCTGGCGGTCGGGGCCGCCGGAGCGCTCGCCCTCGTTCTCACGGCCGCACTCGATTCCGCCCTGCCCTGGCTGCTGGTGCCCCTGTTCGTGGCGCTGTGCACGCAGGGCGTGAACAACCCCTCGCTCACGGGCATGGCACTCGGGCACGTCCGGCACGCCGCGGGCTCGGCATCGGCCGTGCTCGGCACGTTGTCGATGCTGCTGGGCGCCCTGGTCCCGCCCGCGGTGGCGCTGATCGGGGTGTCCGCGACGGTGCTCGGCGCCACCATGCTCGTCGCGTTCGCCCTCGCACTGGCGCTCGCGCTCGTCGGACGGCATCCCGCCGCCTCCGGCTGATCCGACCACTCGCAGGTGCGCTGTCAATGCCCTCGCCGACCGGGGGGCGAGGGCCTAGTCTGCTTGCCATGAGCGATCAGCAGCAGGGACAGGATGCCGGGCAGCGTCCCCACACGCCGGGCCAGGATCCGAGCGGAAGCGGAGAGCCGCGGCAGGCGGGCGGGCACACGGGCGCTCCCGAGGACATCCCCGAGCACAACACCGCGCCCGACGGTCAGCCGGGCACCGATGAGGACGCACCCCTCGGCGGGGATGAGACCACCGAGGAGCAGCTCGTCGCCGACACCGCCGTCGAGGCCGACGCCCTGAAGGGGCTCGACCCCGACGACACACCGGCCTGAGCCGGCGGGCTCAGGCGCCGCGCAGCTCCAGGGTGCAGCACTTGATGCCGCCGCCGCCGAGCAGCAGCTCGGACAGGTCGACGGCGATCGGGTTGTACCCGCGCTCGCGCAGCTGCTTCTCGAAGCCGGTGGCGCGCGGGGAGATGATCACGTTGTAGCCGTCGCTGGCGGAGTTCAGGCCGAAGACCGCTCCGTCCTCGTCGGCGACGAGGATCGCGTCGGGGAAGCGCTCGGCGAGGATCCTCTGCGAGTCCTCGTCGAAGGCGTTGGGCAGGTAGGCGACGTTCGCGCGCTCGGGCCCGCCGTTCTCCACTCCCTGCACGGGGTCGAGCACGGTGAGCGCGGTGTCGAGGTGGTAGAAGCGCGGATCGACGAGCGTGAGCGTCACGACCTCGCGACCGAACACCTCGCGCACCTCGTGGTGGCTGTCGCCTGCGGACCGGAAGCCGGTGCCGGCCAGAATCACATCGCCCGCGAGCAGGAAGTCGCCCTCGCCCTCGTTGACCTCTCGGGGCAGCACCGTGTCGAAGCCGTGGGTGCGGAACCACTCGGCGAACGCGGGCGCCTCGCCCTGGCGCTGCTCGAAGTAGAACTCCGGCACGTAGGCGCGGCCGTCGATCACGAAACCGCCGTTGGCGGTGTAGACCATGTCGGGGTAGCCCGGCAGAGGCTCGATGAGCTCGACCTCGTGCCCGAGCTCGAGGTACAGGTCGTGGAGCTTCTGCCACTGCTGCACGGCCTTGGCCGTGTCGGTGGGGGTGGTCGGCTCCATCCACGGGTTGATCTTGTAGTTGACGGTGAAGTGCTCCGGCCGGCACATCAGGTAACGGCGGTGGTGAGCGGTGCGGGTCGGGACGGTGACGGTCGCGGTCTCGGGCGTGGACATGAGTACTCCTCAGGACGGTGCGGCGGACGCTGTCCAGGGGCCTGGCGGAAGTTCGACCCACGCGACGGCGGGGAAGATGCGACACAGGCACGCCAGGAGTATTTTCGCATCCCCGCGGCGGATCCCGCCAGTGCGCGCGCTCAGCCGGCTCGGGATTGTCCCACCCGCCGCCTCCCACCGGAAGCCCCCTGTGCGGATCACGGCATCGGGCGTTGCATGGGCCGTTCGACGGCAACCGGTTCAGAAGGGTGACACATCATGTTCTTCCATCGTCAGGAGCTTCAGTACGCGGCGACCCCGGAGGCCCCGGATGCCGTCTATGCACGAAAGCTGCAGGAAGTGCTGGGCGGGCAGTACGGCGAGATCACCGTGGCCCTGCAGTATCAGTTCCAGGCGTGGAACATGCACATCCCGGGCAAGTACCGCGATCTGGTGTTCGGCATCGGCGCCGAGGAGATGGGCCATGTCGAGATGCTCGCCGTCATGATCGCGCAGCTGCTCGAGAAGGCTCCGCTCGGCATCACCGAGGACGCGGTGCAGGACGACCCGACCGTCGCCGCGATCGTCGGTGGAACCGACGTGCAGCAGGGCATCGTGTCCGGTGCGGGCGCACGCCCCGTCGACAGCAACGGCAACCCGTGGTCGGGCTCGTACATCACGTCGAGCGGCAATCTGCTCGCCGATTTCACCTCCAATGCGAATGCCGAGATGCAGGGCCGGCTGCAGGTGGCGCGGCTCTACCACATGACCGACGACCACGGTGTGCGAGATCTCCTCGGATTCCTGCTGGCCCGCGACACGATGCACCAGAACCAGTGGCTCGCCGCCGTCGAGGAGCTCAAGGCCGAGGGCGCGGAGGCGCTGCCGGTTCCCGGGAAGTTCCCACTGGAGAACGAGCACCGCGAGGTGTCGTACCAGTACCTGAACTTCAGCGACGGCCAGGCTGCGGCGGAAGGCTCCTGGGCCCAGGGACCGGCTCCGGACGGCCTCGGGGAGTTCAGCTATCACGAGGGGACGACCACGACGGCCGAGATGCCCGCGCCCACCCATCCGGATGCCCGCTTCTACGGCACGACCGACGTTCCCGACGTCGTGGAGAAGGCGGCCGGCGCCGTCCAGGACGCCACCGAGACGGAGTAGCCGGGGACTCCGATCAGATCACGTCTGCGCTCCACGGGTCGGGGTTGCCGTAGCGGTGCGCGGTGATCGAGATCGCCTGCTCGTGCAGGAAGGGGAGCAGCTCGATGCGTCCCGCCGAGGTGACCTCGTCGGCGTAGACCGCGAGTGAGCGGTCCGCGCCGACGGCCTCGGCGACCGCGAGGTGCAGAGAAGCCACGGCATCCCGGCCGCCGATCAGGCGCACGCGGTCGGCCGTCGGCGAGGCCTCCTCGGCCGGCGCGTCGCGCACCAGCATCCGCTCGACCCACTCCTCGTCGGTCTCCACCGCGACCATCACGCCCAGCGCGCCGAGCTCGGCGCGCACGCCCGCGGGCATCCCGTCGGGCACCGACACGAGGAAGTCCGCACCCGAGCGGATGCCGGCCAGCACCACCCGCAGCACCTCCTGCAGGCCCGCGTCGGCCGTGGCGCGCACCATCACGGGCACCGGCCGGTACCGGAACAGATTCCGCTCGACGCCGAGCTGCGACACATCGCGCACCTGCCCGAACTCGCGGTCCCACGCCACGGCATCCGAGAGCGCCGCCTGACGCAGCCACTCGAAGGAGTCGAAGTTCAGCGACGACTGAGCCGACTCGATCAGACCCGAGATGCGGCTGTCGAGTCCGCGCAGATGCAGCGTGCTCGACGACTTGCCCCGCGGTCGCGAACGCCAGGAGCCGAGCCCGATCAGGTAGTTCGGCCCGCCCGCCTTGGCACCGGGGCCCACCGAGGAGCGCTTCCAGCCGCCGAACGGCTGACGCTGCACGATCGCGCCGGTGATGCCGCGGTTGACGTAGAGGTTTCCGGCCTGCACCTGATCGAGCCACAGCGCCAGGTCCTCCGGATCCTGCGTGTGCAGACCGGCGGTCAGCCCGTAGTCGACGGCGTTCTGCAGGCGGATCGCCTCGCTGAGAGTGGGCGCGTGCATGATGCCGAGCATCGGCCCGAAGAACTCCTCGAGGTGCGTCCGCGACCCCGCCCGCACACCGACGCGGACACCCGGGCTCCACAGCCGTCCCGTCTCATCCAGGCTCTTGGGCGCGATGAGCCACCTCTCCTCCCCCTCCAACTGCGTGAGCGCCCAGGCGAGCTTGCCCTCGGGCTTGTCGATCACCGGCCCCATCTCGGCGAGCGGGTCGCCCGGCCAGGCCACGCGCAGCGAGCGGACCGCGTCGACGAGCTGACGCGCGAAGCGCTTCGAGCGCCCGACCGGTCCGACGAGGATCGCGAGGGACGCGGCCGAGCACTTCTGCCCGGCGTGCCCGAAGGCGCTCTTCACCAGGTCGGCGACGGCCAGGTCGAGGTCGGCGGTGGGCGCGATGACCATCGCGTTCTTGCCGCTGGTCTCGGCCAGCAGAGGCAGGTCCGGTCGCCAGGAGCGAAACAGCGCAGCGGTGTCCCAGGATCCGGTGAGGATCACGCGATCGACGTCGGGATGGGCGACGAGCTGCCTGCCCAGCTCGCTCTCCGAGACGTCGACGAGCGCGAGCACATCTCGCGGCACACCCGCCTGCCAGAGCGCTTCGGCGATGACCGCACCGCACCGGCGCGCCTGATGCGCGGGTTTGAACACGACACCCGATCCGGCCGCGAGCGCGGCGAGCACTCCCCCGGCCGGGATCGCGAGCGGGAAGTTCCAGGGCGGGGTGACGACGGTCACGCGCGCGGGTTCGAAGCGCGCACCGGCGACGCCGTCGAGCTCCCGACAGGTCGCCGCGTAGTACTTCGCGAAGTCGACCGCCTCACTGACCTCGACATCCGCCTCGGCGAACACCTTGCCGGTCTCGGCGGCGGCGACCTCGATCAGCTCGCCGCGACGCCCGGCGAGCGCCGCCGCCGCGCGCAGCAGGATCTCGCTCCTCTCGGATGCCGGTCGCGCACCCCACGCGGATGCCGCATCGCGCACCCGCTCGACGGTCTGCCGCAGCGTCGACTCGTCATCGATGCGCGATGCGGCGAGGGTCGCCAGCCCGGGCGCCGCTCCTCGGGCCGCCGGCGGGACATCGGACACGCGCGCGAGCACCTCGCGCGCCCAGTCGCGGTTCGCGGCCAGCGCGGGATCGCTGTCGGGGGTGTTGACGAAGCCGGGTGCCCCGTCGGCCGATCCGGCATGCTCCTGCCGCGCGTAGACCGCGGTCTGCACGAAGGGGTCGTCGCCGTCGTCGTCGTGCGAGCCCCGGGCGATGCCGAGCACGATCCCGGTCAGGTCCTCATCGTCGGCCTGCTGACGCAGGTTCGGGCGAACCGACTCGTGCAGCGGAGCCGCGCGGTCCTGGGTGCGTCGCGCTCCGGTGCGCAGCGAGTGCTCACCGGAGCGGCGCACGGAGTCGACGAAGCGCAGGCGCTCGCGCTCGAACAGCGAGGCGTCGTCGGCCAGGTGGAACGCCGCCGAGAGGAAGTTCGATGTGGAGGCGTTCTCCTCGAGCCGGCGCACCAGGTAGCCGATCGCGACGTCGAACTCGTGCGGGTGCACCACGGGCACGTACAGCAGCACGGGTCCGACGACCCGGGAGACCGCGGCCACCTGCCCCTGCGCCATGCCGAGCAGCATCTCGAACTCCACCGCGTCGCGCACCTCGCGCTCGCCCGCGAGCAGCCAGGCGTAGGCGATGTCGAAGAGGTTGTGCCCGGCCACGCCGATGCGCACGGCCGCGGCGCTGCGAGGCTGGAAGGCCTCGTGCAGGCAGCGCAGATAGTTCGCGTCGGTGTCGAGCTTGGACCCGTAGGGCGCCGGGGTCCACCCGTGCATGACGGCGTCGACCTTCTCCATCGCCAGGTTGGCGCCCTTGACGAGGCGCACCTTGATGGGAGCCCCGCCGTACTCCACCCGCTCGCGCGCCCATGCGCTCAGTTCGCGCAGCGCCGGCAGCGCGTCGGGCAGGTAGGTCTGCAGCACGATGCCCGCCTCGAGGCCCTTCAGGCGGGGGTCCTCGAGCAGCCGGGTGAACACCGCGATGGTCAGGTCGAGATCGCGGTACTCCTCCATGTCGAGGTTGATGAAGGTGTGCGTCGACAGCGCGGTGAGGTACAGGGGCGCGAGCCGCTCGACCACGGCATCGACCACCTCGTCGAAGCCCCACAGTGAGATGCGGCTCATGACGGCCGACACCTTGACCGAGACGTAGTCGACGTCGTCGCGCCGGATGAGGTCGTGGATGCCGTCGAGACGGCGCTGGGCCTCGGCCTCGCCGAGCACCGCCTCACCGAGGAGGTTGAGGTTGAGCCGGCTGCCCGAGGCGTGCAGCCTCTCCAGCGCCGCGCCCAGCTTCTCCGGCCGGGCGTCGACGATGAGATGCCCCACCATCTCGCGCAGCACCCGCCGAGCCAGCGGGACTGTGGGAACAGGCAGCGCTGGCGCGATCCCGCCCCCGGCGCGCACGACGCCGCGCAGATACCAGGGCAGGATGGCCGGTGCGAGCGGCGCGACGCGACGCAGGTTGGATGCCGCCGCGGCGAGACTCTCGGGACGCATGACGCCGTCGACGAAACCGAGGGTGAACGGGAGCCCGTTCGGATCGCTCAGCACTCCCGCCAGCCGTTCGGCTGCGGGATCGACATCGGCGGTCGCCGCCTCCTGCACCCATCGATGCGCGAGTTCGACGGCCGCGTCGGCGAGACGCGCCCCGGATGAGGTCTGGTCGGGCATGAGGCCAGCCTAGATCCGGTGATCCCGCGGACGCGGCGATGCCGCCGCGGCGCGCGGATGTCGCCCTATGCTGATCTCGTGAACGCCGTTCCTCCTGCCGCGCCCACGCGAGCGCGCGTGCCCGTGTGGGCCCGACGGACGTTCGACATGATCCCGACACCCTGGCTGATCACCGGCGGCACCGGCGCTCTTCTGGCGTTCACGGCGGCGTTCGGGGGGTTGGACACCGTACCCGCACCGCCTGCGCCTGAACTCGCCGTCGGCGACGAGTTCACCGGTTCGGACCTCTCCATCACCGTGGTCGGAGTGGAGATCACCGACACCAGACGCGGCAGCGGAGTCTTCCCGGACCAGGACAAGGGCGAGCGCGTCCTCACGATCTTCGTCGACGTCACGAACGAGTACAGCCGGCCGCGCCCGGTGTCGACGAGCCTGACCCACTCGCCCGTCGTCGACGGCATCACCGTCGAGGGCCTGTCGACGGGCAAGCCCAGCATCGCACGTGCCGACGACAGCACATCCGCAGTCGTGCTGCAGCCCGACGTCACCGCGCCGCTCATCGTGTCCTGGACCGTCCCCGGCGACGCCGTGCGCGCGGGCGATGAGGTGCGCATCACCCTCCCCGACTCGACCCGCGTGGTCGGCGAGTCCGTGGTGCGCGGCGAGTTCTGGACCGACGTCGTCGTGGGCGCTCGAGTCACGGCGCACGTGCACGAAGGGGTGGCGCCCGAATGACGTCGTCGTGGAAGCGCGTCGCCCCCTGGGCCGCGACGTCCGTGCTGCTCGCCGCAGCCTGGGGCGTGAACACCGTCACGCCGCCGGAGGACGTCATCCAGGACGGAATGATCGTCGCGGGCCGGGCGGGTGAGCCCGTGATGACACGCAACCTCGTCGTCACGGTCGAAGACGTGCGCGCGGCTCGCGCCGTGGCGGATCCTGCCGGTTGGAGCGCGGACGGCGCGTGGGTGATCGTCGACCTGCACGCGTCCTCCGTCGACGACCAACTCGGAACGACTCTCGCACTGGCCGAGCTCACCGTGGGCGAGCGCACCTTCCGGGCGACGGAGCGAGCGGAGAGCCTGTACCGAAAGCCCCTCGTGCCCGGAGTCGCGAGACAGGGAAGCGTGGCCTTCGAGGTGCCGCCGGATGCGCTCTCCGGACCGGGCGTGCTGCGCTTCTCCCTGGCATCCGAGCCGCAGATGGACGGCGTGATCGAGATCCCGATCGATCTCGACGACGTCGCCGTCGAGCAGCGGACGACGCTGCTCGAGACGGGCTGGGCGGAGAAGACGGAGCCATGACGATCCCGACCCCACCACGCGCGCCGATGGCGGCTGCCGCGTCGGCATCCGACGCGCAGACGTCCGCGGCGGCGTCCGTCCCCTCACGGCGCAGCCGCGGCTGGTGGCGCCGGAACCTCATCGCACTGCTCGTGCTCGCGGTGGTCGCGCCGGCGTTGGGCGGATACGTCTGGTGGGACGGCTGGTACGCCGCCTACGGCCACGGCGCGAGACCCACCACCCCGGTCGCGCCCGGCGAGAACGGTACGGTCACGATGGCCGGCACGACGTTCGGCCCCATCGAGAGCGGCATCGCCGTCGACACCGAGGGCTTCGACCTGCCCGCGGGCACGTCCTTCCACATCGCGACCGTCGGCGTCGATCCGCAGGAGTTCGTCGACCCGGGTGCCGAGACGCCGGTGATGGTCTCCTGCGCGTCGCCCGTGCTGGTGCAGCAGAGCACCGGCCGGCGCTGGACGCCGTTGCGCACCGAGCTGGGCATCCCGTACTCCTCGGAGGAGCCGGACAGCTGCGAGACTCTGGCCGAAGAGCCGTATCAGCTCGTCGTCGGATTCGTCGTGCCGGACGACGTGGAGGGACCGTTCTGGCTGGATGTCGACCCCGCCGGCGACGGCAGCTTCATCAGGTTCCCGATCGATCCCTGACCGCTCGTCCCCGCCTCGGACGCGACGACGGCCTCCACCGTGCCCGGCATCAGCCCGGCGGCACCGGCCACGGCTCGCACCCCCGCCTCGGCTTCCGAGATCTCCCCGGAATCCACCTTCCGCTGCTGCGTGACGCGCAGCCGCCCGAGCGTCGCATCGTAGGCACCGGCGACCACGGCGATGCGCAGCGGCTCGATCAGCAGCATCGGCAGCATCGTCGCCAGCGGCAGGACGATCGTCCAGTAGGTGATGTCGTGCGGCCCGATGGCGCGCGTGATGCCGAGCTTCAGATACACCTCCAGTGACGTGACCGCGACGTACAGCAGCGCGAAGGACGCGACCAGCACGGGTCCCGCCCGCCACATCAGCAGCAACGCACGGCCGATGGGCTTGAACCGCGAGCCGAGCTCGCCGCCCAGGTCCTTGAGCCGACGCATCATGCCGTTCGGCACCACCTTCGCGTGCTCTCGGAGACGCGTGACGAAGGCGATCTCGACGGTCAGCTTCTCGGCGACGATCGCCTGCCCGTACACCACACCGGCGATGGTCAGCCAGGCGAGCGGCGCGAGCAGGATGGGCCCGGCCTGGCCGATCAGCCAGGTGGTCCCGTCCCACAGCCAGGCCAGCGGCGCGACCGCGTCGAGCACGTCCAGCCGGATCCGGTCGAAGAGCTCGACCGCCGCCCTCGTGTCGATCCACCCCTGCACACGGTCGGTGATCGCGCCGATCACGATCACCGAGAAGAACACCCAGACCACCTCGAAGTACACGGCGAGCGGCGAGAGCCAGGCCGACGCCTTCGCCGACCACCTGCCCCACGCCCAGCGTGCGGAGAACGCGACGACGATGATGGTGATGGTCCAGACGTCCACGGGGATGTCGTTGCCCGTGCCGGAGGTGTCCACCGGCCCCGCGCCGAAAGACGTCCAGATGCGGTTGCTGGTCTCCTGCAGCGAACGCGCGAGATAGGCGTCGACATCGTCGCGCAGCATGCCCTGCGCCCAGTAGACGGCGACGAACGGCAGGATGCTGGCGAGCAGCGCCGAGGTGAAGCTGCGGCGGCGCTCCTGCGGCTCCTCGGGCAGCGGCGCGACGATCCCGAGCTCGGCGAGGCCGTCGCGCAGGACCAGGAACATGGCGACCATGCTGACCAGCCGGGCGAGGATCGCGATCGGCAGGATGAGGAAGCCGAGCGTGGCCGAGTAGGCGCCGACGAACCCGGCCGCCTCGATCACGAGCACGTGCACGAGCAGCCCGCCCAGGTACCAGGCCAGCAGGGCGGGCCAGTGGCGCCAGAGGCTGCGCGCCGTCGACGTGATGATCGCCTTCACGGCATCACGTTATCGCGCGCGGGCCGTCGTCGCGCGCGTGCCACGGCGATCCCGGGGCGCGGGATGTCGCCCCGCTGTCAGCGCCAGACGCTCGGGGCGGGCCGGCGGGTGGGTGGGAGGGCCGACGCCGCGGACCAGTCGTGGATCCACTCCTCGATGTCGGGTACGCCGGCCGGCCTGCCGACGGCGGCGAAGAGCTCGTCGTGCGCGACGGTGCCGCCGCCGCGACGCAGCATCCGCGCCCGCACGATCACGCGGGCGTAGACCTCGCCGTCGACGACCGCACGGTGCTCCAGGAACACGGCCTTCTCGTCGTGGCCGATGAAGCGGGACTCGACGTCGAAGCGCTGCCACAGCTGCAGCGATTTCCGGAAGGTGACCGTCTCGCTGGAGACCACCGCGTACCAGCCGCGCTGCCTCATCGCGTCGAACAGGCCCGTGCGGATCAGCAGATCCCAGCGCCCGAGGTCGAACAGCGACAGGTAGCGGCCGTTGTTCATGTGCCGCAGGATGTCGATGTCGGTCGGCAGCGTGGTCAGCCGGATGCGGCCGACCTCGGCGGGATCCAGGTGTCGGCCTCGGCGCACGCGCCATCGGGCAGCGAGGATCACGAGGAGGGTCCGCCAGATCACGTTCACATCGGCCGATGGTAGTGATCCTCGACGGATCGCCCAAGTTCATTGGTCGGATGCTACAGATCACTCCCGGTGAGGTCGTCCGATTTCACCTCCAGCGCCTCCGCGCGTAGAGTCGCGGCATGAGCGCCGAAGCCCAGCCCGAGATCATCGTCCGTCCGGTCCGCGATGTGGATGCGGAGGCTCTGGGTCGCGTGCACGCACAGTGCTGGCACGAGACGTACGACCACCTGATCAGCAAGGCGGCGCTGGAGAAGATCTCCCCGCGGCGCATGGCGGAGCTGTGGACCCACTGGGCAGCGCAGGGCGAGGACTTCAGGATGAGCGCCGCGCTCGTCGACGGCGAGATCGTCGGCTTCGTCGGATCCGGCCCGGCGCGCGACAAGGATGCTCCCGCGTTCCGGGAGCTGTACTTCATCTACCTGCTCGACGCCTGGCACGGCACCGGCATCGGCCAGAAGCTCTTCGACGCCGCGGTCGAGTCCGAGGAGCCGCTGTACCTGTGGGTGGCCGAGGACAACCCCCGCGCGCACCGCTTCTACACGCGCAACGGCTTCGCCCTCGACGGCGCCACCCACACCGAGCCGTTCCTCGGCGAGACGCTCACCGAGGTGCGCTTCGTGCGCTGATCTCGCCCGCCCGTCCCACCGCGGCGTCGGCCGGGGGCGCGACCCGGGTGTCAGAGCGCCTTGATGATGTCCTCGACGCGCTCCTTGGCGTCGCCGAAGAGCATCTGCGCGTTCTCGCGGAAGAACAGCGGGTTCTGCACGCCGGCATAGCCGGCGGCCATCGACCGCTTGAACACGATGACGTTCTCGGCCTCCCACACACGCAGCACCGGCATTCCCGCGATGGGGCTGCCCGGGTCCTCGGCGGCGGCGGGGTTGACCGTGTCATTGGCGCCGATCACGAGCACGACGCTGGTGGATGCCAGGTCGTCGTTGATCTCATCCATGCCCAGCACGATGTCGTACGGCACCTTCGCCTCGGCGAGCAGCACGTTCATGTGCCCGGGCAGGCGCCCGGCGACCGGATGGATGCCGAAGCGCACGTCCACGCCGCGGTCGCGCAGGCGGGCGACGAGGTCGGCGACGGGGTACTGCGCCTGCGCGACCGCCATGCCGTAGCCGGGAGTGATGACCACGCTCGAAGCGGACGACAGCATCGACGCGGCGGACTCGGCGGTGATCTCTCGATGCTCGCCGTGCTCGTCGTCGCCCGGGGCGGAGGCGACGATGCCGAAGCCTCCGGCGATCACCGACAGGAACGAGCGGTTCATGGCCTTGCACATGATGTACGACAGATACGCACCCGACGAGCCCACGAGCGCACCGGTGACGATGAGCAGGTCGTTGTTCAGCAGGAAGCCGGCGGCGGCCGCAGCCCAGCCGGAGTAGCTGTTGAGCATCGACACGACGACGGGCATGTCGCCGCCGCCGATGGATGCCACGAGATGCCAGCCGAGGGCGAAGGCGAGCACCGTGACGGCGATCAGCAGCCACAGCTGCTGATCCAGCACGAACCAGACCGTCAGCACGAGGAAGACGACCAGTGCGCCGATGTTCAGCACGTTCTTCCCCGGCAGCATGAGCGGGCGCGAGGACATCTTCGCCGACAGTTTGAGATACGCCACGATCGACCCGGTGAACGTCACGCCGCCGATGAAGACGCCGATGAACACCTCGGCGTTGTGGATGCCGACCAGCTGCTGCGGGATCGGCGCGTGCGCGAGGTGGCCGTTCCAGCCGACCAGCACGGCCGCGAGCCCCACGAAGCTGTGCAGCAGGGCGATGAGCTCGGGCATCTCGGTCATCTGCACGACCCGGGCGCGCCACAGACCGATCGCGGCGCCGACGAGCACGCCGACACCCAGCAGGCTCAAGCCCAGGATCGCGCCGGTTCCGCCCCAGGCGCCGGAGATCGTCAGGGCGAGGGTGGCGGCCAGGGCGACGGTCATGCCGGCGATCCCGTACACGACGCCCGCGCGCGCGGACTCGTGGCGGCTGAGACCGGCCAGACTCAGGATGAACAGCAGAGCGGCGACGATGTACGCGGCCCCGGCGAAGGCGTCGATGCTCACCTGCCGCCCCCCTTCTCCGACTTCCCGAGGGTGAACATGGCGAGCATCCGACGCGTCACCGCGAAGCCTCCGAAGATGTTGATGGCGGCCAGCAGCACGGCCACGGCGGCGACCGCCTGGACGACGGGATCGGCGTCGGTGATCTGCAGCATCGCGCCGACGATGATCACGCCCGAGATCGCGTTGGTCACCGACATGAGAGGCGTGTGCAGGGCGTGGTGCACCTTGCCGATCACGTAGAAGCCGATCACGACCGACAGCATCAGCACGGTGAAGTGCTGCGGCAGCGGGGCGGGCGCGAAGGCGTTCACGAGGAACAGCGCGGCGACGCCGGCGACGATCAGCGCGGCCTTCGCGCCGACGGACATCGCCTTCTTCTGCGCGACGACGGGCTCGGCCGCCGCCACCGTGGCGGGTGCGGGCGTCGCGGCGACCTGCACGGCAGGCGGCGGCCAGGTCACCTCGCCGTCGCGCACCACGGTCACCGAGCGCTGCACGACGTCGTCGAAGTCGATGGCGAGCCGGCCGTCCTCGGCGGGGGTCAGCAGGGCGAGCAGGTTCGCGACGTTGGTGCCGTACAGCTGCGAGGCCTGAGTGGCCAGGCGCGACGCGAGGTCGGTGTAGCCCAGGATGACCACGCCGTTCTCGGTCACGACGCGCTCGCCGGCCACCGAGCCCTCGACGTTGCCGCCTTGGCCGGCTGCCATGTCGACGATGACGCTGCCGGGTCGCATCCGGGCGACGTCGGAAGCGGTGATCAGCCGCGGCGCGGCGCGGCCGGGGATGAGGGCCGTGGTGACGATGATGTCGACGTCGGCCGCCTGCTCGGTGTAGATCTCCGCGGCGCGGCGGTCGTAATCGGCGCTGGTCGCCTTGGCGTAGCCGTCGGTGGACTTCTCCACCTCGACGTCGACGGGCAGATAGGCGCCGCCCACCGAGGCGACCTGGTCGGCGACCTCGGGGCGCGGGTCGGTGGCGCGCACGATCGCGCCGAGGCTGGAGGCCGCGCCGATCGCGGCGAGACCCGCGACGCCCGCGCCGGCCACGAGCACCTTCGCGGGCGGGACCTTGCCGGCCGCGGTGACCTGTCCCGTGAAGAACCGGCCGAACTCGTTCGCAGCCTCGACGATCGCCCGGTAGCCGGCGATGTTCGCCATCGAGCTGAGCACGTCCATCGACTGCGCCCGCGAGATGCGGGGCACCGCATCGAGCGCCACCGCCGTGATGCCCCGCTGCGCCAGCGCCGCGACGAGGTCCGGGCGAAGCGCCGGGGCGAGCAGGCCGATGACCGTGGCCCCGTCGGCGAGCCGGGCGATCTCCGCATCCGTCGGAGCCGCGACCTTCAGCACGATGCCGCTGGCCCATGCCTGCGCCGTCGGCACGATGAGGGCGCCCGCGTCTGCGAAGGCGTCGTCCGGATACGACGAGCGCGCTCCCGCGCCCTCCTCGACGGCAACCTCGTAGCCGAGCCCGAGCAATGTCCGCACGGTGGCCGGCGTCGCGGCGACCCGCGCCTCGTCCGGCCCCTCCTGCACGATTCCGATCTGCGTCATCGCGATCCTTTCATCCGGCATCCCCGCCGGATTCACGTTTCGCTCAGACTACTGATCGCTCGGGAAGAACCCTCCCGGTTCGCGCTCTGTAACCGCTCAAGATTCGCCGTTCTTGCAGGAACGGTAAGACGGATGCCCTCGGCGGCGCCTCAGCGGCCCGAAACCTGCCCGAACAGCTTGGCGATGGGAGCCAGGACGAGCGGCCTGGCCGCGAACCAACCGCCGGCGATGACGACCATCGCGACCACGAACACCCAGAACCCGGTCCAGTTCGCGGCGTACTCCATGCCGTCGGCCGAGCCCTGCGCGGCGAACATGTGGTTGAGGTTGCGCAGCGCCCCGGTGAGGAACACGAGTGCGACGTGCACGATGATGAACGCGACGAAGTAGAGCATCACCGGGAAGTGCACGGCACGCGCCCACTCGACCGGATATGCCCGGGACAGTCTCTCGGCCTTCTTCGGCCACAGACCCGACATCCGGAACCCCGTGACGACCGCGAGCGGTGCCGCGATGAACACGGTGGCGAAGTACGCCAGCTGCTGCAGGCTGTTGTAGTTCACCCAGCCGTTGTCGGTGGGCCAGTCGAGCGAGATGTACTGCAGCCCGGCCGAGAGCGCGTTCGGGATCACCTCCCAGCTGGTCGGCACGAGGCGAGCCCAGTGCCCGGTGACGAACAGCAGCACCACGAAGACCACGCCGTTGATGATCCAGAGCAGGTCCAGGGCCTGGTGGAACCAGAGCGTCAGGCTGATCTTGCCCTTGCCCTTGCCGTTGCGACGCGGCGTCCAGAACACCGTCGGGCGCTTCTCGGAGCGCACGCGCAGGCCGGATCGGATGATCAGCACCATGAGGAACATGTTGAAGAAGTGCTGCCAGCCCACCCACGGCGAGAACCCGGGCTCCACGTCCACGTGGTACTCGCCCGGGTAGGTGACGAGGAAGTCCTGCATGAACGGCAGGCTGAGGAAGGTGCGCACGAGGAAGACGCCGGCGACCGCGACGAGGCCGAGGGCGGCGAGTCCCAGCAGTCCGCCGATCGCCTGGGGCCACGTGGGGCGCCGCTTCGACGGCTCGCGCTCCGGCTGGGCCGCGTGACGTGGTGCCGTGCCCGGCCAGACCGTCCGGGTGAACGGCAGCGGCGTGGAGACGTCGATGGCGGCGGGTGCCGCCGGTCGCGCGGCGACTGCGCCGGATGCTGTCGGCAGCACGGCCTGTTCACGCGGGGCATCCGTGCTCTCGGTGAGAACCGGTGCACTCGACGATGCCACCCCTGCTGGAGGCCAGGGCTCGCCGCCGGCGACGCGCGGAAGTCCGCGACGCAGTGCCGGTCCTCCGCCCCCGCCGGCCGGCACCGCGCGCGGGGTCCCGGGCTCGGCCGGTTGCGCGTCGACGGCACGGGAAACCGTCGACGGCGCGACTTCTCCACGCGAAGCGTCGGTGCTCTCGGCGAGATCCCGCACACTCGACGCAGCGACGGGGCTGGCGGCGGCGGATGCGGGGGGCCACGGCTCCCCGCCGGCAACCCGAGGAAGGCCCCGGCGCAGCGTCGCGGGAACCGTCGGTGTCACGGATGCCGCGGGCACCGGCGCCGACGCCGTGTCGCGTGCGCCGGACGCTGCCGAGGGCACGGCTTCTTCACGCGAAGGTCCCGTGTCCTCGGCGAGATCCCGTGCGCTCGACGCGACTTCGGCAGGCGCCGGGGGCGCGGGCGACTCGGCGGCCGGGGGCCAGGGCTCGCCGCCCTTCACCCGCGGCAGGCCGCGGCGCAGCATCCGCTCTGCCATGGCTAGCTCTTCCGCGCTTCGATCGCCTCGATCAGCTGCGGGACGACGGAGAAGACGTCGCCGACGATGCCGAAGTCGGCCACGTCGAAGATCGGCGCCTCGCCGTCCTTGTTGATCGCCACGATGGTCTTCGCCGTCTGCATGCCCGCGCGGTGCTGGATGGCACCCGAGATGCCGAGCGCCACGTACAGCTGCGGCGACACCGAGACGCCGGTCTGCCCGACCTGGTGCGCGTAGGGGATGTAGCCGGCATCCACCGCGGCACGCGATGCGCCGACGGCGGCACCGAGGGCGTCGGCGAGCTGCTCGACGAGCGCGAACTGCTCCTTGGAGCCGAGGCCGCGGCCGCCCGAGACGACCTTGGTGGCTCCGCGCAGCTCGGGCCGCGACGACGTCTTCTCCTCGGCCGCGATCTCTCCCGCGGATGCTGCGGCGGCGCCGGATGCCGTGACCGCGAGCTCCTCGACCTCGGGCGTGGCCGCCTCGGCCCTGGCATCCACCGCACCCTGGCGGACCGTGATGACCGGGGCGCCGAAGGTGGGGGCGGAGTCGGTGAGGAACGAGCCGCCGTACACGGAGTGCTGGGCGGTGACGCCCTCGTCGTCGCGGGAGACGCCGACGGCGTCGACGGACAGGGCGAGCGATTCGCGCACGGCCAGGCGACCCGCGGCGTCGCGCCCGGCGATCGAGTTCGACACGAGCACGGCATCCGGCTGCACCTGGCGGTACGCCGCCTGCAGGGCGTCGACGACCGGCACGGTCAGTGCGGCGGCATCGCCGGCGGCGGTGAGCACGACCTGTGCGCCCGCGGCGGCCGCGGCATCCGTCGCCTCCTGCGTACCGCCGACGATCAGCGCCACGGGCGAACCGATCGTGGAGGCCGCGCCGATCAGTGCGGCGGTGCTGGCCGCGGCGCCACCGCGCGGGTCGACGTCGACGAGGACGAGGATCGGGTTCTCGGGGTAGCCCATGGTCACACCAGCCTGTTCTGCACGAGGAACTCGACGAGCTGGGCGGCGGCGTCGCCCTCGTCGGTGATCTTGACGCCCGCGGCGCGCGGCGGCTTCTCGGACACCGTCGTCATGATCGTGCGAGGAGCGGATGCCGGATCCGCCGACACCCCGAGGTCGGTCAGCGAGAGCACCTCGAGCGGCTTCTTCTTCGCCGCCATGATGCCTTTGAAGTTCGGGAACCTGGCGTCGGGCAGGGCTTCGGTGATCGATATGACGGCGGGGAGCGAGGCGGTGACCTGCTGGGTGCCGTCGTCGCCGGTGCGGGTGCCGGACACCTGGTCGCCGGCGATCTCCACCGCGCTCAGCGCCGTGGCCTGCGCGAAACCGAGGTGCTCGGCGAGCATGGCGGGGATGACTCCGCCCGAGCCGTCGGTGGAGAGATTGCCGGTGATGACGAGGTCGGGCTCGCCGCGGCGGATCGCGGCTGCGAGGGTCTCGGCCGTCAGGGTGAGATCGGCTCCGCGCAGCTGCTCGTCGACGACGTGCACGGCGGATGCGGCGCCGATCGCCAGCGCGCGACGCACGGATGCCGTCGCCGTCTCCGGTGACATCGACAGTGCGACCACCTCGGTGCCGGCGTTCTTCTCGGCGTACGAGAGCGCCACCTCGAGAGCGCGTTCGGTGATCTCGTCCAGCACGACGTCACCGGCCCCACGATCGGCCAGCCCCGTCTCGAGATCGAGCTTGCGGTCACCGTAGGTGTCGGGGACTTCCTTCACCAGGACGTAGATCTTCATCGAGCCTCCTCGCGCCTGTGACGATCTTACCCGTGCGCACCTGTGGAATCAGGTGTCATCACCCATGGTATTCAGTTTCTGCGAAGCCGGTGCCGGGACGCCACCGCACCGCCGACGACGGGATAGCGTGGACGCATGGCGCGTCCTCGTCCTCTCTCGATCGATCCGCTCGCCGAGGCGAAGCGGCAGTGGCTCGCGCACGGGTGGGAGGACGCCGCCGACGGCATGGCGGTGGTCACCTCCGTGATGCGGGCGCAGCAGCTGCTGCTGGCGCGGGTGGATGCCACCCTGAAGCCCTTCGGCGTCACGTTCGCCCGCTACGAGGTACTGCGGCTGCTGGCCTTCAGCCGGACCGGCACGCTTCCACTGTCGAGCGTGGTCGCTCGTCTGCAGGTGCACGCGACGAGCGTCACCAGCACCGCGGAGCGCCTCGTGCGCGACGGGCTGGTGCTGCGCGAGCCGCATCCGCACGACGGGCGGGCCGCATTGCTCACTCTCACCGAGTCCGGCCGCGACCTCGTCGAGCGTGCCACCCGCGCCCTGAACACCGATGTGTTCCGCAGCCCCGGCGTGGACGCGGACGACGCGAGCGCCCTGGTCGGGATCGTCGCCCGGCTGCGCAAGAACGCGGGCGACTTCACCGACCCGCGCCCGGTGCCGGATCCGCTCTGATGGCGTCCTTCGTCCTCGAGCGGCATGTGCCCGCACCGCCGGAACGGGTGTTCGATGCGTCGCTGGACGTGGGGCTGCACCTGGCCTCGCAGAGCACACGCGGCGAACGCGTCGTCGGCGGTCCGGCGCACGGGATGCTGAAGGAGGGCGACCGCGTCACCTGGAGCGCGCGTCACTTCGGACTGCGCCTGCGGATGACCTCGCTCGTGTTCGACGTCGACCGACCGCATCGTTTCCGCGATCGTCAGACGGCGGGGCCGTTCGGCGCCTTCCTGCACACGCACGAGTTCCTCGCCGACGGCGACGGCACGCGCATGCGCGACACCATCGAGTTCCGCTCACCGCTCGGCCCGCTCGGGCGGCTCGTCGACGCGGCCGTCATGCGCCGCCATCTCATCGCGGTGATCTCGGAGCGCAACGACGCGATCAGCGCTCACTTCGCCTGAGCGCCTTCAGCCGGGCCCGGCATCCGCGACGATCCCGAGCGGCATGTGGGACACCGGGTCGAGCCCGGTCACCGTGACCCAGCCGGCGGCGAGGTGCGCCGCGTCGCTGCCCGGTGCGGGATCGCGCGGCAGGTCCTCCACCGCGAGGCGCACGTCGTGCTCGTCCTTCTGGGTGAGCGTCGTCTGCACGATCCCGAAGGGCGCGAGCTCGGCTTCGACCACGCCCTTGATCTCGGCACTGTTGGGCGCGTTGACGTTGATGACGGTGCCGCGCGGATGCTGCAGCAGCGCCGGCACGAGATCGGCCGCCGCGTCGGCCGCGGCATCCCAGTGGAAGATCTTCGGGTCCAGCCCGACGTCGAGCGACACCGCCAGGCCCCACGCCCCGTTGAGCCCTCCGGTCAGGGCGGCTCCCACCGTGCCGGAGTGCAGGATCGCGCGCCCGACGTTGGCGCCGTGATTGACGCCGGACGCCACGAGATCGCTGGGCTCGCCGAAAGCCCCGCGTGCCGCGATGAGGGCGATCAGTCCCGGCCCGCCGTGCACGGCGAAGGCGGGCACATCCTCCAGCCCCTCGATCGTGCGCCGGTCCACGCGAATGCGCCCCTCGGCGTTCTCGGCCATGATCGAGGCGCTCGATCCGCTGGACTGCGTCACCGGGGCCGCGATCGTCACCGCCAGCTCTCTCGCGCGCAGCGCGTGCGCCAGCGCGTGCAGGCCGGGCGAGTCGATCCCGTCGTCGTTGGTGACCAGTACCCGGGTCATCGCTCCCCCTCCTGCGTCTCGGCCAGTGAGGCGAGATCGTCGGGGCTCACCGCCGTGCTCGCGGCGTCCTCGGCGCCGGCGGCGGCAGCCGAAGCGACCTGCACCCGCTGGCGCAGCTCGGCGATCGCCTCGGCGTCGCCCGTGCCGAGCCCGTGCCGGGTGACGTTCATCGCCCCCGCCGCGGCGCCGAGCGTGATCGCGCCGCGCGGCGTCTCGCCCCGCACCATCCCGGCGACGACGCCCGCGGTGAGCGAGTCGCCGGCACCGCGGCTCTCGGCGACCTCCAGCCGGGGAGGGGTGATCTCGATCAGTCCCTCGGAGTCCAGCAGGAGCAGCGGTTCGGCCGCACGGGTGACGATCACGGCGCCCGCACCGCGTGACCGCAGCGATTCCATGGCCTCGGCGACGGCCTCGGTCGAGTCGTCGTCGAGTCCGTGATCGCGCATCTCCTCGTCGCTGACCTTCAGCACGTCGACGCCTCCCGCCAGGGCCGCGTCGAGCCGCTCGCCCGCGAGATCGACCACGACGGTGCATCCCGATTCGCGCAGGTCGGCCGCCAGACGCCGGTAGGTGTCGTCCGGCAGCACATCGCCCGCCGCCGGTCCGCTCAGGAGTACGACGCGCGAGCGCATCCCCTCCCGGATGACGGCCCCGTACAGCTCGTCCAGCTCGTGGCGCGCAATGGGGTCTCCCACCTCGGCGCCGATCTCCTCGCGCTCGCCTCGCCGGCGATCCTGCACATAGGCGGACGACCGTCCGGGTCGTGCGATGCCGACGACCTCGACGCCGTCATCCTCCAGCAGGTGCCTGATGACCTCTCCGACCTCGCCCGCCAGCGTGCAGCACATGGTCACCGAGACGCCCAGGCGGCGCAGCATCCGGGCCTGCCACACGCCCTGTCCGCCGGCGTGGATATGGATCTCATCGGCTCCGCCCGCGTTCTCGACGGTCACCGTGAGTGTCGGCGAGGGGGCGAAGATCGTCACGTCGCTCATGCGGCGACGCTAACCGGTCGCGCGTGAGCGCCGGGACCCCCTTGCGCTCGGCGGAAGGTGTCGATCCACTTCGGCGCCGCACGTAGGATGGCCCGCATGAGCGAGCTGAGACTGCACACGGACCTTCGCCCGATGGGCCCCGCCGGTGCCATCGTCCTCGATGACGCGCAGGTCGCGAGCCTGAGCACGGCGAAGGCGTTTCCGGTCGTCGTCGCCATCGGCGACCGCACGGCACGACTGCGCCTGTCGCGCATGGGCGGGAAGAACCTGATCGGGTTCAGCAAGGCCACCCGTGCGGAACTCGGCGTGGAGCTGGGCGACGAGTTCGACGCGGTCATCACCGCCGACACCGCGGAGCGCACGGTGGAGGTGCCGGAGGCACTCGCCGCGGCCCTGGCATCCGATCCGGTGGCCCATGCCGCCTTCGAGGCCCTGACGTACTCCCGCCGCAAGGAGATCGCCCGTCAGATCGCCGAGGCCAAGCAGGATGCCACGCGCGAGCGCCGCCTCGCCAGAGCCCTGGAGGACCTGAAGGGCTGATCAGTCGCCTTCGTACACGTAGCGATCGAAACGGCCCGGCACCCGCATCCGCTGCCAAGCGAGCTCCTCGTCGCGGCGCGCACGGTCGCCGGGGAACGCCTTGGCGGTGTACCGCGGCACCTGTCGGGCGTGCCCGGCCATGTGGGCCACCGCGGCCGCCTGGCCGCACACCCGCGCGGCGGCGAGCGCCGACGGGTCACTCGCCTCACGGGCCGCGGCGTGGCTGGCGAACGCCTTCTCGCGCACGTCGTCGATGCTCATCTCGCCGCGCAGGAAAGCGCGCGCGGCATCCAGCGCGTCCTGCGGGCGCGCGTCGTGCGGTCGCTCGTCGAAGAAGAGCGGCAGCATCCGCTCCGCGCAGGCGATCGTCCACTCCACGAGCTCACGACGGTCCTGCTCCGACAGGGTCAGGTCCGCGTCATCAGGCAGCACGTCGGACACGGCGCTCATCGGTGCTCGAAGCGAGGGGGGCGCTTCTCGCGGAACGCGGCCATGCCCTCCTTCTGGTCGGCGGTGTCGAACAGCCCCGCGAAGGTCTGCTTCTCGACGGCGAGGCCGGCTTCGAGGGTGGTCTCCATGGCTGCGTCCAGCGTCGCCTTGGCTGCGTACACCGACGGCAGGGACTTGGACGCGATGGTCTCGGCGAGCGTCGACGCCTCGTCGAGCAGATCGCCCGCGGCGACCACGCGCGAGACGAGACCGATGCGCTCGGCCTCGTCCGCCTTGATGAGCCGGCCGGAGAGCACGAGTTCGGCGGCCTTGTAGTAGCCGACGGCGCGGATCAGGCGCTGCGTGCCGCCCATACCCGGGATGACGCCGAGATTGATCTCGGGCTGCCCGAACGTGGCCGTGTCGGCGGCGAGGATGATGTCGCACATCATCGCGAGCTCGCATCCGCCGCCCAGTGCGTAGCCGGACACGGCGGCGATGACCGGGGTGCGGACGGCGGCGAAGCGCGTCCACGCGCCGAAGTGGTCGGTGTCGATCATCTCGGCGCCGGTCTTCGACTCCATCTCCTTGATGTCGGCACCCGCCGCGAACGCCTTCTCGGATCCGGTCACCACGATCGCCCCGATTCCGTCGTCGCCGTCGAAGACGGACGCCGCATCGGCGATCTCCTCGGAGACGCGGCCGTTCAGGGCGTTGAGCGCCTGCGGCCTGTCGAGGGTGATCCACCCCACCCGTCCTCGCTGTTCGACGAGGATCGTCTCGTACTCGGCCATGTGTCACTTCCCCTCCGCCGCGACGCTGCAGCCCCTCCAGTATTCCAGGTCGGCACCTATCCGGATCCTGAACGACGGATGTCAGACATCCCCGACACGGATGTCGGTGATGATGCCGGAGAAGTCCCGACCGGCGCCGTCGCCCTCGGCGAACGCCGCGTAGATCTGCTGCGCGAGCCGGCCCATCCTGGCGTCGGTCCCGGTCCCCTCGATGGCCTGCAGGGCGAGGCCGAGATCCTTCGCCATCAGCGCGCCGGCGAAACCGGGCAGGTAGTCGCGGTTCGCCGGGCTGGTGGGCACCGGACCCGGGACCGGGCAGTTGGTCGTCAGCGCCCAGCACTGGCCGGATGCCTGCGAGACGACGTCGTACATCGCCTGATGCTCGAGCCCCAGCCGCTCGGCGAGCACGAACGCCTCGGCGACGGCGATCTGCGAGATGCCGAGGATCATGTTGTTGCACACCTTCGCGGCCTGGCCCAGCCCCGGGCCGCCGCAGTGCACGATGCGCTTGCCCATGACCTCGAGCAGCGGCCGTGCGGCCTCGAAGTCGTCACCGGAACCGCCGACCATGAAGGCCAGCGTTCCGGCCTCGGCGCCGACCACGCCACCGGAGACCGGTGCGTCGACGCTGCGGTGCCCGGCGTCGACGGCCAGCCGGTGGGCGGTGCGCGCCTCGTCCACGGCGATGGTCGAGGACTCGATGAACAGGGTGCCAGGGGCAGCCGCGTCAAGCAGCTCGTCCTGGTAGGCGGCGATGACGTGCCGGCCGGCGGGGAACATCGTGATGACGACCTCGGCGCCGGAGACGGCCTCCGCGCCGCTCCCGGCGACCGGTATGCCGGCGGCCGTGGCCGCATCGATCGCGGCAGGGACGAGGTCGTAGCCGTGCACCTCGTGCCCGGCGCTCACGAGGTTGACGGCCATGGGCAGCCCCATGTGACCGAGGCCCAGGAAGGCGATACGCGTCATGAGGCGCTCCGCAGCGGGTTCCCGACGCCGCGCTCGAGGGAGTCGGAACCGGCGGCGCGCAGCATCTCGCGCCCGACGATGAGTCGCATGATCTCGTTCGTCCCTTCCAGGATCTGGTGCACGCGAAGATCGCGCACGACCTTCTCGACCCCGTAGTCCTGCAGGTATCCGTACCCTCCGTGCAGCTGGAGGGCGCGGTTGGCGACGTCGAAGCCGGCGTCGGTGGCGAAGCGCTTGGCCATCGCGCAGCGCATCGTGGCATCCGGCGCCTGCTCGTCGACGGCCTGCGCGCCGTCGCGCACCATCAGGCGCGCTGCCTGCAGGTCGGTGCGCATGTCGGCGATGGTGAACAGGATCGACTGCTTCTCGGCGAGCGGCTCGCCGAAGGCGACGCGCTCGTGCACGTACTGCACGGCGCGGTCCAGCGCCCACTGGGCACCGCCCAGCGAGCAGGCGGCGATGTTCAGGCGCCCGCCGTTCAGGGCCGACATCGCGATCGCGAAGCCCCTGCCCTCCTCGCCCAGCATGGCGGATGCCGGAACCCGCACCCCGTCGAAGATCACCTGCCGGGTGGGCTGCGCGTGCCAGCCCATCTTCTTCTCCAGCGTGCCGAAGCCGAGACCTTCCGCATCGCCCGGGACGAGGAAGGCGCTGACGCCCTTCGCGCCGGGCTCGCCGGTGCGCGCCATGACGACGTAGACGCCCGCCTCGCCGGCACCGGAGATGAACTGCTTCACGCCGGTGAGCACGTACTCGTCCGCATCGCGCACCGCGCTCGTGGCGATGTTCGCGGCATCCGATCCCGCTCCCGGCTCGGTCAGGCAGTAGCCGCCGAACGCCTCCATCGCCGTGAGCGAAGGCAGCCATCGTCCGCGCTGCTCTTCGGTGCCGTAGGTGTCGATCATCCAGGCGACCATGTTGTGGATCGAGATGTATGCCGCGACCGCCGGGTCGCCCTGGGCGAGCTCCTCGAAGATCGCGACGGTGTCGACCCGGCCGAGGCCCGTACCCCCGAACTCCTCACCCACGTAGATGCCGCCCAGCCCCAGCTCCCCGGCGCGGCGCAGCGTCTCGCGCGGGAAGAGGTGCTTCTCGTCGCGCTCGGCCGCGTGCGGGGCCAGCTCGGTCTCGGCGAAGTCGCGCACGGCGCCGAGGATGGCCTCGCGCTCCTCGGCGCTCACGGTCGCTGCAGTCATGATGGTCATCGGTGTCCCTCCCCGGTGTTCGGCATGACGAAGCTGGCGCCCTCGCGGATCGCCGTTCCGTCGCGCAGGTCGGACGTCAGCCAGCGGCTGGTGACGGTCTTGGTCTTGGTGTAGAAGCGGAAGCCGTCGGCGCCGTGCTGGTTCAGGTCTCCGAACCCGGATGCCTTCCAGCCGCCGAACGTGTAGTACGCGATCGGCACGGGAATCGGGATGTTCACGCCGACCATGCCGACGTTCACGCGCGCGGCGAAGTCGCGGGCGGCATCGCCGTCACGGGTGAAGATGCCGACGCCGTTGCCGTAGGGGTTGTCGGATGCCAGTGCCAGTGCCTCTTCGTAGTCCGCGGCGCGGACCACCGAGAGCACCGGACCGAAGATCTCCTCACGGTAGATCGACATGTCGGGCATGACGTGGTCGAACAGGGTCGGTCCCAGGTAGAAGCCGTTCTCGTGGCCTTCGACGACCAGACCGCGGCCGTCGGCGACGAGCGTGGCGCCGGCGTCCGCCCCTTCCTGGATCAGGCCCTCCACGCGCGCCTTGGCGGCCGCGCTGACCAGCGGGCCGTAGTCGACGCCTGGCTGCGCGCCCGGGCCGACCTTCAGCTCGCGCACCCGTTCCGCGAGCTTGGCGACGAGGGCGTCGGCCGTCTCCTGACCGACGGGCACCGCGACCGAGATCGCCATGCACCGCTCGCCTGCGGAGCCGTAGCCGGAGCCGATCAGGGCGTCGACAGCCTGGTCGAGGTCGGCGTCGGGCATGACGACGAGGTGGTTCTTCGCACCGCCGAAGCACTGCGCGCGCTTGCCGTTCGCGGCGGCGGTGGAGTAGATGTACTCGGCGATCGGAGTGGAGCCGACGAACCCGACCGCCTGGATGCGCGGGTCGGTCAGGAGGGTGTCCACCGCCTCCTTGTCGCCGTGGACGACGTTGAGGATGCCCGCGGGCAGACCGGCCTCGAGGAACAACTCGGCCAGGCGCACCGGCACGGAGGGGTCCCGCTCGGAGGGCTTGAGCACGAAGGCGTTGCCCGCGGCGATGGCGGGTCCGGCCTTCCACAGGGGGATCATGGCAGGGAAGTTGAAGGGCGTGATGCCGGCCACGACGCCGAGGGGCTGGCGCATGGAGTAGACGTCGATGCCCGTGCCCGCCTCGGTGGAGTACTCGCCCTTGAGCAGGTGCGGGGCGCCGATGCAGAACTCGATCACGTCGAGTCCGCGGATGACGTCGCCCTTGGCGTCCTCGACGGTCTTGCCGTGCTCGCTCGAGAGCAGGCGGGCGAGCTCGTCCATGTTCTGGTGCGCGAGCTCGACGAAGCGCATCATGACGCGGGCACGCTTCTGCGGATTGGTGGCGGCCCACGCGGGCTGTGCGGCGGCGGCGTCGTCGATGACGGCGCGCACCTCGTCGGCCGTCGCCAGCGGCACGCGCGCCTGCACGGCGCCTGTCGACGGGTCGAACACGTCGGCGACGCGTCCACCGGTGGGCTCGAGCGGCCTTCCGCCTACGAAATGGGGGATGTAACGGGTCATTGTGTGACACTCCTCTGCGCCCTCTTTGGCACAGTGTTCATGGTAGTCGGTACACAATGGATTTACTAGGGCGTCCTACTATCTGCCCGGCGCGGATGTTCGCCCCGCGTTCACCGCCAGGTCATCTGCGCCCCGTACAACTGTCTCTGCGCGGCCGAATGGACTGACCGGATCGGGTGCCGACCACGTCCGCGCCGCGGTGAGCGCTGCTCCCGCCGCGGTCTCAGACCGCGAGACCCCCGCCGAATCGGGTCGGCGGGGGTCTCTTCCCCGCCCACGTTCGAATCGCTCAAGTTGCTGCATCTGAGGCCCAGATACAGCAACTTGAGCGATTCGAAGCATGACCGACCTGTGGAGAACCCCGACGGCACCGGCTCGGAACCTGTCAGGGTGAGCCGATGGGACGACGACAGGAACTTCCCGATCCGCTCGGCGACGGGTTCTCCGTGGCGGAAGCGCGGCGTTACGGTGTCACCCACGCGCGGATGCGGGGAGGCGACCTTCTCAGACCGTTCCACGGCATGCGCGTCATCGAGTCCGAGATCGACGAACCCGAGCGGATCGATGACCCCTATCTGCGCCAGCGACGGGATCGCGTCGCGAGGGCGCGGCTGTACGCCCCGCGCCTTCACACCGGACACTTCTTCAGCCATCAGACCGCCGCATCGATCTGGGGCGGTCCACTCCCGCTCGAGTTCACTGAGAAAGGCGAGGTCGCCGACGGGGAACTGCTGCCGCTGCACGTGAGCGCCTCGGGGTTCGTACCCTTCCCGCGGGCGCGGGGCATCGTGGGCCACCGCACGCTCGCGAGCATGACGTCGATAGGCGAGTGCGATGATCTGCGGGTCACCTCACCCGCCGCCACCTGGGTCTCGCTCGGCCGTCTCCGCGTGCCTGACCTCGTCGCGCTCGGCGACTACTTCTGCCGGAAGTGGCGCACGGGCGTCGGCAGAAGAGAAGTCGGGCGAGCCCCGCTGGCCACTCTCGACGATCTGCAGGCTGCGCTGAACGCCGGGCGGCGGTTGGGAGCAGCGAGGCTGCGCGATGCACTGTCCTTGATCCGGGAAGACAGCTGGTCACCGCGCGAATCGCTCGTGCGTGTGATCCTCGTGACGGCAGGACTGCCGGAGCCCCAGCTGAACATCGACGTGTTCGACGATCAGGGCCGCTTCCTCGGCTGCGCCGACATGGTGTATCCGGAAGCAAGGGTGATCGTCGAGTACCACGGGATGCTCCATGGGCCGCAGTGGGCTCAAGATGTGGAGCGCATCGGCGCGTTCCGCGCGGCCGGATGGGATGTGATCGAGGTCACGTCGCCTCTGCTGAACCGGCCGGAGGAGCTGGTGCAGCGCGTCAGACGTGCGCTGCTCGGGTAGTGCCCGTTCGAATCGCTCAAGTTGCTGCATCTGAGGCGCAGATACAGCAACTTGAGCGATTCGAACGGAGAGAGCGCGACCGCCTCAGATCCGCTCGATGATCAGGGCGTTGGCCATCCCGCCGCCCTCGCACATGGTCTGCAGCCCCAGCCGTCCGCCGGTCGCCTCGAGGTGATCGAGGAGCGTTCCCAGCAGCCGAGTGCCGGACGACCCCAGGGCGTGACCGAGGGCGATCGCCCCGCCCCGCGGATTGAGTCTGGTGGGATCGGCATCCAGCTCCGCCGCCCAGGCCAGGGGAACGGAGGCGAACGCCTCGTTCACCTCGTAGGCGTCGATGTCGTCGATGTCGAGTCCCGAGCGCTCCAGCACGCGGCGCGTGGCCGGGATGGGGCCGGTGAGCATGAGCAGCGGATCGTCGCCGATCACGTCGAACGCGCGGAACCGCGCCCGTGGGGTCAGCCCGAGCTGCTCGGCGCGATCCGCGCTCATCATCAGAGCCGCCGACGCCCCGTCGGTGAGCGGCGAGGAGTTGCCCGGCGTGATGCTCCAGGAGATGTCGGGAAAACGCTGCGCCAGGGCATCCGTGCGAAAGGATGCCGGCAGGCCGGCCAGCCGCTCGACGCTGGTGCCCTCTCGCACGGTCTCGTCGCTCGTGGCATCCGGCGCCTCGGGAACCGCCACGACGGTGCGATCGAAGAAGCCGTCGCGCCAGGCGCGGGCGGCCCGGGCGTGCGATTCGGCGGCGAACGCGTCGAGCGTCTCGCGATCGAAGCCCCAGCGCCGGGCGATGAGCTCTGCGCTCACGCCCTGGTTGACCAGACCCTGCGGGTAGCGGGCGCGCAGCCGGGGAGACATCGGCGAGCCGCCCGCCGCGGATGCCCCCAGCGGCACCCGGCTCATGGACTCCACTCCCCCGACGATCACGATGTCGCTCTCGCCGGCGGCGATGCCCGCAGCCGCGAAGTGCACCGCCTGCTGGCTGGAGCCGCACTGCCGGTCGATGGTCGTGCCGGGGATGCGCTCGTCGAAACCGGCCGCGAGCACGGCCTGCCTGGCGACGTTCATGGCCTGGTCGCCCACCTGGCTGACGCAGCCCAGCATCACGTCGTCGATCTGCCCGGACTCCAGGCCGTTGCGATCCAGGATCGCCTGCAGCATCCCGGCCGCGAGATCGACCGGGTGCACGCCAGACAGCGAACCGCCCGGCTTGCCCCGCCCCACCGGTGTTCGGACAACGTCGACCAGGACCGCTTCGCTGCTCATCACTCCATCATGCCTTCGCCGCGCCGCGAGCGGCCGTCGCGGGACGGATCAGTCCGCCGCCTCTTCCGGCCGCTCCTGCACGTCGATCGCCGCCGTGTCGGGCTCGTACTCCTCGATGTGCCGCTCGTCGCTGCCGTTGTACGCCGACAGCGGGCGGATGAGGGCGTTGGATGCCTGCTGCTCGAGCACGTGCGCAGTCCAGCCGGTGATGCGCGCGGCGATGAACAGCGGGGTGAAGGTCAGCGTGTCGAAGCCGATCAGGTTGTACGCGGGACCCGAGGGATAGTCGAGGTTCGGGTAGATGCCCTTGCGCTCGACGAACTCGCTCTCGAGCTTCTCGTACAGCTCGGCGACATCGGGCCGGTCGTAGTGCTCGACGAGCGAGTCCAGCGCCGCCTTCATCGTCGGCACGCGTGAGTCGCCGCGCTTGTACACCCGGTGCCCGAAGCCCATGATCTTGCGCTTCTCGGCGAGCGCGGCATCCAGCCACTCCTCCACTCGGTCGGCCGAGCGGATCTCGTCGAAGATGTGCATGACGGCCTCGTTCGCCCCGCCGTGCAGCGGACCCTTGAGCGCGCCGATCGCACCGACCACGGCCGAGTACAGGTCGCTCAGCGTCGACGTGATCACCCGGGCGGTGAACGTGGACGCGTTGAAGGAGTGCTCCGCGTACAGGATCATCGAGCGGTTGAAGGCGTCGACGACCTTCGGCTCCGGCTCCTCGCCGAAGGTGAGCCAGAGGAAGTTGGCGGCGTAGTCCAGGTCGTCGCGCGACTCGACCAGCGTCTGGCCGCGGCGGCGCCGCTGACCGTACGCGACGATCGCAGGCAGCACGGCGAACAGCTGCAGGCTGCGCTGCAGGTTCTGCTCGGGGGTGCCCACGGCATCCAGCACGTTGCCCGTGCCGGCGGTCTCAATCGCACCGATCACGCTGACCGCGGTGCGCACCTCGTCCATCGGGTGCGCGTCCAGCGGCAGCGCGTCGATGGCGTCCTTCACCCGCGGGGAGAGAGCCCGATGCTCGCGCTCGGTGGCGCGGAACTGCGCCAGCTGCTCGGCATCCGGCAGCTCGCCCTGCCACAGCAGATAGGCGACCGCCTCGAACGGCTGGGTCGCCGCCAGCTCCTGCACCGGGTAGCCGCGGTAGAGCAGGCTGTTCGTCTCGGGGTTGACCTTGCTGATGGCGGTGACGTCGGCGACGACGCCGGCGAGGCCCTTCTTAATGTCCTCGGTCATTTGCTCAGCCCTTCGCGATGGTGAAGTTGAAGACGCCGGAGTCGAAGTGGTTGTACGACTCGTAGTCGATGAGGTCATACAGCTCGGCGCGGTGCTGCATCTCGCCGAGCCTGGAGGTGAGGTGCCCCTCCTCGTTCAGCGTATCGAGTGCGCGCCCCGCCGCGCCCATCGCGATCCGCAGCAGCGACACCGGCCAGATGACGATGTTCACGCCCACGTCTCGCAGCTGCGCGACGCTGAAAAGATCCGACTTCCCGAACTCGGTCATGTTCGCCAGGATCGGCACATCGACCGCCTCCCTGATCGCGGCGAACTCCTCCAACGACCGCATCGCCTCGGGGAAGATCGCGTCGGCACCGGCATCCACCAGCGCCTTCGCGCGATCCTTCGCGGCCTCCAGCCCGTCCACGGCGGCGATGTCGGTGCGCGCCATGATGAGGAAGTCCGGGTCCCGCCGCGCGTCGACGGCGGCGCGGATGCGCTTCAGCGCCGTCTGCTCGTCGACGACGGCCTTGCCGTCGAGGTGGCCACAGCGCTTCGGGTTGATCTGGTCCTCGATGTGGGCGCCGGCGAGCCCGGCATCCTCGAGGGTCTGGATCGTGCGGGCGACGTTCATCGGCTCGCCGAATCCGGTGTCGGCGTCGATGATGGCCGGCAGCTCCGTCATCCGGGCGATCTGCTGACCCCGCGAGGCCACCTCGGTGAGCGTCGTCAAGCCGATGTCGGGCAACCCGAGGTCGGCCGAGAGCACGGCGCCGGAGATGTAGACGCCCTCGAACCCCTTCTGCTCGATGAGACGAGCAGAGAGCGGGTTGAACGCGCCGGGGAAGCGCAGCAGCTCTCCCGAGGCGAGTCGCTCGCGGAACAGGCGGCGCTTCTCGTGCGCGGGCGTGGATGAGTACAGCATCAGAACAGACCCTTCGGAGCCTCGGGAGCGGATGCGAGCACGCCGGCCTTCGCGATGATCGACAGCTCGCCGACCTCGGCGGCCGAGAGCTCGGGCAGACGCTGCACCAGTTCCAGGAAGCGGTCGATCTCGGCGGCGTCGAGCACGGGCTCGGCGAGGATGCGGAACTTGCGGATGTACTGCTCGCGGCCGAACGGGCGGGCGCCGAGCGGATGCGCGTCGGCGACCGCGATCTCGTCGACGACGGTCTCGCCGTTGGCGAGGGTGATCTCCACCCGGCCGCCGAACGCCTTCTCACCGGGGTCGACGGAGTGGTAGCGGCGCGTCCATTCGGGATCCTCGGCCGTGGTGATCCTGTGCCACAGCTCGATCGTGTCCTCGCGTTGCGCACGCTCGGGCAGGTAGGAGTCGACGTGGTGCCAGGTGCCGTCCTGCAGCGCCACGGCGAAGATGTACGGCACCGAGTGGTCCAGCGTCTCGCGCGACGCCGTCGGGTCGTACTTCTGCGGGTCGTTCGCCCCCGAGCCGATCACGTTGTGCGTGTGGTGGCTGGTGTGCAGCACGATGCTCGCGATGTTCGCCGGATCGCGCAGCTCGGGGCGGGCGGTGCCCAGGCGCCGGGCGAGGTCGATGATCGCCTGGGCCTGATACTCGGCGGAGTGCTCCTTGGTGTACGTGTCCAGGATGCCGCGCTTGGGCTCGCCGGCAGCCGGCAGCGGCACGTCGTAGGAGGCGTCCTTGCCGTCGAGCATCCAGGCGATCACGCCGTCCTCGCCCTCGTAGATCGGCGACGGCGAGGTCTGGCCGCGCATGGCGCGGTCGACCGCTTCGACCGCCATCTTGCCGGCGAACGCGGGGGCGTGCGCCTTCCAGGTGGAGATCTCGCCCTTGCGGCTCTGCCGGGTGGCCGTCGTGGTGTGCAGCGCCTGGCCGACGGCCTGGTAGATCGTCTCGGCAGGAAGTCCGAGCAGGGTGCCGATGCCGGCTGCGGCCGACGGGCCGAGGTGGGCGACGTGGTCGATCTTGTGCTTGTGCAGCGAGATCGCCCGCACGAGGTCGACCTGGATCTCGTAGCCGGTGGCGATGCCGCGCACCAGCGCGCGTCCATCGCATCCGGCGTGCTGGGCGACGGCGAGGATCGGCGGGATGTTGTCGCCCGGGTGCGAGTACTCCGCCGCGAGGAAGGTGTCGTGGTAGTCGAGCTCGCGCACGGCGACGCCGTTGGCCCAGGCCGCCCACTCCGGGCTGGTGCGGCGGTCGAGCTCGGCACCGAAGACGGTCGCTCCCCTGCCGCCGGTGGAGACGGGGTGAGTGAAGGCCTGGGCGCGTGCCGCGACGATGGGGGCCCGGGTCAGGGAGGCCGCGGCGACCGAGGCGTTGTCGATGATGCGGTTGATGATCATGTCGACCACCTCGGGTTCGACCTCGACGGGGTCGACGGCGACTTCGGCGATCTTCCACGCGAGCTGCTGCTCGCGGGGAAGGTCCTCTTCGCTGCGGTAGACGCGGACGTGGTGGGTGACCGTCATGGGGTTCCTTCCGAGGGGGCGCTCTGCTGTTCCAGAGACGCGAGGATGCTGGTGAGAGCGTTGTGCAGGTGGACGTGGGTGGCGTGTGCGGCGAGTTCGGCATCGCCGGACGCCAGGGCGCTCGCGATCAGCCGATGCTCGGATGCCGATGCCGCCAGGCGCTCGGGGTTGTCACGCGCCATGCGGCGCACGCGGACGAGGTGGGTGCGCACGGTGCGCAGGGCCGAGGCGAGGTAGTCGTTGCCGTGCGAGAGGTCGAGCTGGGCATCCATGCCCGCGATGAGGGCGTAATAGGCATCGCGCCCCTCATCGGCATCCAGGGCCACGTGCGAGAACGCGTCGGCGAGCGCTGCGAACGCGGCCTTGTCGCCGCGCCGGGCGGCGAGCCGCGCGGCGGTCTCCTCCAGTGCGCGACGGATCTCGAACAGCGCGCGGATGTCATCCGCGTCGATGGCCGCGACGACCGTGACCCGGGGTGACTGCTGCACGGAGAGACCGTCGGCGGCGAGCCGGCGCAGCGCCTCGCGCATCGGCGTGCGACTGACCCCGAGCCGCTCCGCCTGCTCGACCTCGGCGAGTACGGCGCCCGCGGCAAGCGCGCCCGACTGGATCTCATCGAGCAGGATCGCGTAGGCGCGGTCGCTCGCTCGGACGGACTCGGGAACGGTGCTCACGCGGCCAGCGTATACACAACTGCCCCCGAATGCGAGCGTGGGCCGAGATTCGCGCCACTTACGTATACATAAAAAATTCGCCGCACACTCTTGCGCTCCGGCTACTCAGTGTTACTATGTACTGGTAGTCAGCAACACTGAGTACCAGTACCCAGTACTACCGAGTAGTGAAAGGAGGCCGCCATGGGCAGACAGATGACCGAGATGCTCAAGGGCACACTCGAGGGCATCGTGCTGGCGCTGCTGTCGGGCAGCCCCGCCTACGGCTACGAGATCACCACGCAGCTGCGCGAGCGGGGCTTCACCGAGATCGCCGAGGGCACGATATACGCGCTCCTCGTGCGCATCGAGCAGAAGGGCCTCGTGGACGTGGAGAAGGTGCCCAGCGAGAAGGGCCCGCCCCGCAAAGTCTTCACCCTGAACGCACAGGGGGCCCAGGAACTCGCCGAGTTCTGGAGCACCTGGGCGTTCCTCGCCGAGCGGATCGACCAGCTCCGCTCCCCCGACATCACACACGACGACTCCGAAGGAGAGAACTGACATGGCCGCGAAATGGATCGAAGCGCTCACCGGACCGCTCGAGCAGAAGAAGCAGTACCGCAACGCCAAATCGCGCATCGACGCGATGCCCGAGCCCCACCGGACCGCCGCGAACGCGATGCACCGCTACCTGCTGCACTACGGCGGCGTCACCGACGGCGACACCCTCGTGCGGATGTTCGTCGACCTGGCCGACCTCTGGGAGCGCGCCGCCGTGGACGGCACCCCGGTCTCGGAGATCACCGGGGACGACCCGGTGGACTTCGCCGAGACGTTCGCCCAGTCGTACGGCGGCGCCCGCTGGATCGACAAGGAGCGCGCCCGGCTCATCGAGGCGATCGACGGCGCGAAGAGGAAGGAGGAGCGATCATGACCACCCCGACCATCTCGGTGCGCGGCATCGAGAAGTCCTACAAGGACCTGCAGGTGCTGCGCGGCGTCGACTTCGACGTCGAGCACGGCAGCATCTTCGCTCTGCTCGGCTCGAACGGCGCCGGCAAGACCACGATGGTGCGCATCCTCTCGACCCTGCTCAAGGCGGATGCCGGCACGGCATCCGTGCGCGGCTTCGACGTGGCATCCGAACCGCTCAAGGTGCGCGAGTCGATCAGCCTGACCGGACAGTTCGCCGCGGTGGACGAGATCCTCACGGGGCGTGAGAACCTCGTGCTCGTGGCGAAGCTGCGCCACCTTCCCGATCCGGGAGCCGTGGCCGACGACCTGCTCGCCCGCTTCCGCCTCACCGACGCGGGCGCCCGCAAGGCCGGCGCCTACTCCGGCGGCATGCGCCGCCGACTCGACATCGCGATGAGCCTGGTCGGAGACCCCGAGGTCATCTATCTCGACGAGCCGACCACGGGGCTCGACCCCGAGGCGCGCATCGAGGTGTGGGGCATCGTCAAGGAACTCGCGACGAACGGCACGACCGTGCTGCTCACCACGCAGTACCTCGACGAGGCCGAGCAGCTCGCCGACCGCATCGCGATCCTGCACCAGGGTCGCATCATCGCGAACGGCACGCTCGCCGAGCTCAAGCAGCTGCTGCCGGCGGCGAAGGCCGAATACGTCGAGAAGCAGCCCACGCTCGAGGAGATCTTCCTCGCGCTGGTCGGGCCTACCCCGACAGAAGAGAGGAGCGCAGCATGAGCACGCATCTCGTCGCCGACACGGCGACGCTCACCGGCCGGTCGATGCGCCACATCTTCCGCAGCGCCGACACCATCATCACCACGGCGGTCACCCCGATCGCGCTGATGCTGCTGTTCGTGTTCGTCTTCGGCGGAGCGCTGCGGCAGAGCATCGGATCCGAGAGCTACGTGAACTACCTGCTCCCGGGCATCCTGTTGATCGCGATCGCGTCGGGCATCTCGTACACGGCGTTCCGGCTGTTCACCGACATGCAGGGCGGCGTCTTCGAGCGGTTCCACTCGATGCCGATCGCGCGCTCGAGCGTGCTGTGGGCGCATGTGCTCACCTCGCTCGTCGCGAACGGCATCACCCTGGCGATCATCTTCGCGGTCGGATTCCTGATGGGGTTCCGTACGGGTGCCGGGCCACTGGAGTGGCTCGCCGTGATCGGCATCCTGGCGCTGTTCACGCTGGCACTCACCTGGCTGGCCGTGATCGCGGGCCTGGCCGCGAAGACGATCGACGGGGCGACGGCGTTCTCGTATCCGCTGATCTTCCTGCCGTTCATCAGCTCGGCCTTCGTGCCGACCGAGACGATGCCGGGCCCGGTGCGCTGGTTCGCCGAGAACCAGCCGGTCACGTCGATCGTGAACAGCATCCAAGCGCTCTTCGCGGGCGAGCCCGTCGGCTCGTCGATCTGGATCGCGCTGGCCTGGTGCGCCGGAATCCTCCTCGTCGCCTACGTCTTCGCGATGCGAGCCTACCGGCGCCGGATCGGGTAGCACCGGACGACGTGCGCCGAGACCCCGCACTGCCGTCGAGACCCCGTGATGCGGACGCCCGCATCACGGGGTCTCGACGATTGCACGGGGTGTCGGGAAAGCGCGACGACGCGCGAACGACCGCTGACCCGTCTTCAGGCCCGCTTCAGCACCGTCGGGCCACACTGGAGGCATGCGGATACTGCTCGTGGACGATGAGGTGCGCCTCGCGGACGGCATCCGCCGTGGACTCGAGGCCGAGGGGATGCTCGTCGACCTGGCGCATGACGGCCTCAGCGGACTTCGGATGGCCACCGACGCGGACTACGACGCGATCGTGCTCGACGTCATGATGCCCGGCATGAGCGGCTACCGGGTCTGTCAGGCGCTGCGCGCCGACGAGAACTGGACGCCCGTCCTCTTCCTCACCGCCAAGGACGGCGAATGGGACGAGGTCGAGGGTTTGGACACCGGCGGCGACGACTGGCTCACCAAGCCCTTCTCGTATCCCGTGCTCGTCGCCCGGCTGCGCGCTCTCGTCCGGCGCGGCGGGCGCGAGCGTCCGGTGGTGCTCGAAGCCGGCGACCTGCGACTCGACCCCGCCGCGCGCCGCGCGTTCCGCGGTGACACCGAGCTGACCCTGACCGCTCGCGAGCTCTCGGTGCTCGACTTCCTCCTGCGGCGCCGGGACGAGGTCGTCACCAAGCGCGAGGTGATCGCCAACGTCTGGGGCGACGACTTCGACGGCGACGCCAACATCGTCGAGGTGTACGTCGGTCATCTCCGCGCCAAGATCGATCGGCCCTTCGGCCGTGAGGCCATCGAGACCGTGCGCGGCGCCGGATACCGGCTGTCCGGAACGGGCGGCTGACATGGCGCGTCGCGTGGCCCTCTCCCGCTCGATCCGCGCCCGGGTCACCACCGGGGCGTTCATCGTGGTGGCCATCGCCCTCGGCGTCGGCGCCGTCGCCACCGTGCAGATCCTCTCCGGCGCGCTCACCGAGGGTGTCCGCGTCGCAGTGGAGCAGGATCTGGAGACCATCGGGGAGCAGGTCGAGGCCGGCACCGGCGCGATCGAGGGCATCGACGGCGACCTGCTCGTGCGCCTGGGCGACGCCGTCAGCGACGACGACGCCGCGGAGCTTCCCGCTGTCGCGGAGGACGCAACCGCCCGCGTCGTCGTCGACGGCGATGCGTACCTCGCCGCCTCGGAGGAGACGGATGCCGGGACGCTGACCGTCGCCCGCCCGCTCGAGCACGTCGAGGACGCCGTGGCGACGGCGACTGCGCTGCTGGCGGTCGCGGTGCCGCTGCTGCTGGTCCTGATCGCCGTGGTCGTGTGGGTCGTCGCCGGGCGCGCCCTGGCACCCGTCGAGCGTCTGCGCAGACAGGTCGACGCCATCGGCCCCGACCGGCTCGGCAGCCGGGTCGACGCCGGCGAGGACGAGCTCGGGTCCCTCGCCGAGACCATGAACCGGATGCTGGAGCGCATCGAGCACGCGCAGTCGGTGCAGAGGCGGTTCGTGAGCGATGCCTCGCATGAGCTGCGCTCCCCTCTCGCCACGATCCGGCAGCACGCCGAGGTGGCGGCCGCGCACCCGCACTCCACCTCGGTCGAGGCGCTGAGCCAGGTCGTGCGGCACGAAGGCATCCGCATGCAGGATCTCGTCGAGGGCCTGCTGCTGCTGGCGCGGATCGATGAGCACCAGCAGCATCCGGCCGAGCCCGTGGATCTCGATGATCTCGCGCTCGCGGAGGCGAGCAGGCTGCGCGGAATGGGCGCGCAGGTCGACACGCGCGGCGTCGGCGCAGGTCGCGTGCGGGGGAGCCGCGCCCTGTTGTCACGCGCGGTGCGCAACCTCGCGGACAACGCCGCCAGGCACGCCGCGCGGATCGTCACGATCCGCGTGTCGTCCGAGCAGGACCGTGTCGTGCTCGTGGTCGAGGACGACGGCAACGGCATCCCGCCCGAACACCGCCGTCGGATCTTCGACCGCTTCGCGCGCCTGGACGAGGGCCGAGCGCGCGACGAGGGCGGCAGCGGACTCGGGCTCGCGATCGTGCACGAGGTCGCGGCTCTGCACCGCGGGACGGTGACGGTGGATGCCGGAGCGCACGGCGGCGCGCGATTCACGCTCACCCTGCCCGGGTCGCCCGGAGCCTGAAGCGCTCTTCAGGCGGCTTCAGACGCGGTTCAGCACCCCTTCGGCAGGCTGAAGACATGAACGAGAACGAGACCCCCCAGCCCGTGTCCCCCGATGCCCAGACGCAGCGGATGCCCGAGCAGCCGGCCGCGACGGCACCGGGCCCGGAGAAGCCCCAGGGCCGCAAGCGCGCCCTGCTGATCGGCGCTGCCGCCGTGGTCGCCCTCCTCGCCGTCGGTGGCGGCGCGTACGCGATCGGCGCGAACGTGGCCGACGACGACGATGATCGCCCCGCCGCGGTCGCGGGCTCGGATTCCGGTCGCGGGACGGAGGACGGCGACCGGGACGGCGACAGTCAGGACGATCGTGCGGGCTCGGGCGCCGACACGCCCTCGGACCGGGACGGCGACGGAGCGCAGAACACGCCCGGCGGCGTTCCCGCGTCGGACGACGCCTCGCTCCGAGCCGCCGCCGAGAAGGCGATCGCCGAGGCGGGCGCCCAGGGCGCGACCTCGATCGACGTCGAGCGCGGCGGCTACGAGGTCGAGGTGCAGCTGGCCGACGGCAGCGAGCCGGATCTGTTCGTCGGCACGGACGGCACCGTCACCACGGATGCCGATCGCCCCGACGACGACGATCGTCCGGATCCGCTGCTCGACCTCGGCACGCTCACCGGGATCGAGAAGGCAGCGCTCGACGCCGTCGCCTCAGCGGGCGGCGCGGACGGCACCATCGATTCCCTCTCCACGTCCGACGACCGCGGCGTCGCCTACGAGGTCAGCATCCGCCTGTCCGACGGCCGCGACGCCGACGTCGAGCTCGCCTCGGATCTCACCGTGGTCTCGGTCGACCTCGACAACTGATCCTGCGCCTCTGATGGCGTCGGATAGGTTCGACGCCATGGACAACATCGCCGGAGATTCCCGCTACGAGATCTCCTACCGCTCCACCTGGGGCGCCGACGGCGGCCCCCTCGGGCACCTGGTGATCCGCCGTCTGGACGACCACGCGATCATGGCCGAGATCCCCGCCGCGACGGAGGACGAGGCACGAAAGCTGATCGCCCGTGCCGAGGACGAGGTGCGCGGACCGGCGAGCGCGTTCGAGCGGACGTGGGGCATCACCGGCCCGGAGGAGGTCCCCGCGCCGGCGCCGCACCTGTCGCCGGCGTCTCCCTGGACGGACCGTGGCCTCGTGGAGAGCGAAGAGGTCTCCGCGCCGGATCCGCGCGTGCACGTGCTCCCCGACCCCTCCGACGTGTTCGCCGCGGATCAGCCCTGGCTCGCTCGTGTGCTGCACCCGCTCCTGTCGATCGAGCTCGGAGCCATCGACCCCGCCTGGACGGGCCGCGTCCACCTCCTGAGTCCGGTGGAGCCGGGCGAAGGGCTCCTGGGCCAAGAGACGGATGCCCATCACGACGAACACGCCGGAGAGAACTGGATCACCTTCCGACTCGGCGACGACGACAGGTACACGTTCCTCGGACATCCCCGCTTCTTCCGCATCGAGGACGCGGAGGCGTCGGGGGAGGCCCTCTCCCAGGAACTGCGCCAGCTCTACGCGGAGGCGGAATCGGACATCGCGGGAGCGCGAACGCGCTGGGAGCGTCTGGGAGCACTGGTGTGGGGCACGGAGGAGGACCCGAGCGTCCAGCGCGAGGGCTGGGGCGCCGACCTGCCCCTCGTCGATGCGCTGGGGGGAGAGCCCGGCTACGGCAACTGGGCGAGCTTTCCGCCGCCGCCGTCGGTCCGGCTGGACGAGAGCGACACGGTGAGTCCCGTGCTGCGGCTCTCGGACGGGCGGCCCTTCACGTTCGTCGCCGCCACCGCCGGTTACCCGTGGCGCCGACAGGGCGCCGACGCGATCCTGCTCTTCTTCGAACCTCGCACGCGCACGGTGGCGCTCACGTTCGACTGGACCTGAGAGGCGGGTCACACCGGTGTCGCGACCGGCGCAGGCCGTGCGGCGGGCTCGCCGAGCTTGACCACCACGACACCGGCGAGCACGAGCACGCCGCCGATCAGCTGCAGCGGCGCGGGGAGCTGCCCCAGCAGCATCCACCCGAACAGCATCGCGGCGACGACCTCGGCGAGTGCGACGAACGAGGCCAGGCGCGAGCCCAGCATCCGCGTCGACGCGATGCCGAGGGTGTAGGCCAGGGCCGTCGCCAGCAGGCCGATCGCGAGCACGGGGACGAACCACGGGACGGTGCCGAACCGGAAGGCGACGTCGTCGAAGGACCACGCCATGGGCAGGACGCCGACCGCACCGGCCGCCGTCAGGCCGATCGCACCGAGCAGGAGGCCGGTGCCGGCGAGCACGATCGGCGGCAGCCCCGTGTCCTCCCGTGCCGACAGCACGAAGTACGTCGCGGCTCCCACCATCGCGGCGAGAGCCCAGAGGATGCCTCCGGCGTCCACCCGCGCCCCCGTGAGGATGTCGAGCATGAGCACGAGACCCGCGAAGGCGATGATCGCGCCGAGGATGCTGCGTCTCGTGGGCCTCTCGCCGCGACGCAGCCACAGCCACAGCACCACGGCGACCGGCGCGGTGTACTCGATGAGCAGCGCGATGCCGACATCCATCACGGCGACCGCCTGGAAGTAGCACAGCTGCGTGGCGGTGACGGCGAGCAGTCCGTACGCCACGATCATGCCGGCGTTGCGGCGCAGCAGGCCCCATCGCCCGCGCAGGGCGAGGATCGTCGGGACGAGAAGGATGAGCGCGGCCACCCAGACGCGCGCTGTGACCGCCGCCCCCGGGGTCCAGCCGGCGTCGATCAGCCCGCGGGCCCAGGCACCCGACATGCCGAACGAGAACGCCGCGCCGAGCGCGACGAGCAGCCCTGCTCCCACGCGCGAGCCGAGGCGTGTGTCATCTGCCAACTGGTCCATGAGACATGACACTATTGCCTGACGTTGTAAGGTGTCAACATGATGTTCACCAGTGACACGGAAGAGGCGCTGCGCGCGGCCGTGGCGCTCGTGAACTCGGCCGAGGAACCCGACACCCTCTCGAGCCTGGACGACTACGGGGCCTTCCTCGCCGAGTATCCGTACACCGGGCGCATCGATCGCGACGATGCCGAGCTGCAGACGCTGCGCGAGCTGCGCCCGCGACTGCGCGCTATGCTCCTCGCCCCGAGGGACGAGATGGTCGCGCGCGTGAACACCGCCCTCGCCGACGTCACCCTCGCTCCCCGGCTGACCAGGCACGACGACGCCGACTGGCATCTGCACGCGGTCGCCGACGATCATCCGCTGTCCGAGCGCATCCTCATCGAGACCGCGATGGCGCTGATCGACGTGATCCGCACGGAAGAGGGCAGTCGCCTCGAGGTGTGCGCAGACGCCGACTGCCACGCGATCGCGCTGGACCTGTCGCGCAACCGCTCGAAGAGGTACTGCTCGACCACCTGCGCGAACCGGAACGCCGTCGCCGCGTACCGCGCCCGCCGCGCGTCGCGCTGAGCCGGCCGGAGGTATCCGGGTCGCACTTCGTCACGGAATCCCCTCCGCCACCCCCGTCCAGGTCGCACTTCATCCCGGAATAAGGCGCCGAAACCGGGACCAACTGCGACCTGAGCGCCGGGCCCGCGCCGAAACCGGGACGAATCGCGACCTGAACGACACCCCGCGACCTCGCACCCCGCCACGGATCGCACGAAAGCTTCACAAACGATTATCGATTAGTGTAATGTCCCTGGAAGCACTCCCTCCCATGCATCCCGAAAGGATCAACGATGATCAAGGCTCGACTCCTGCCCGCAGTCGGCATCGCCGCAGTCTCAGCGCTGGCGCTGGCCGGCTGCAGCACCTCCGCAGCCGGCGACGGCGCAGGCTCCGACGAGAAGGTCACGCTCCGCGTGCTCGTCAACGTGACCCCCAACCTCACCGAGGAGTTCTGGAACGACCTCGTCGCACCCTTCGAGGCCGAGAACGACAACATCGACGTCGTCATCCAGAATCCCGGCGCCGAGGGCGTCGAGGCGGCGATCCCGCGCCTGCTCGCATCGGGCGACGCACCCGACATCGTGCAGTCGCTCGCCCCCAACGGCAAGATCGCACCCGAGCTCGTCGATCTCTCGCAGTACGACTGGGCGAAGAACGGCCCTCTCGCCGACCAGTACTCGATGGACGGCAAGTACCTCATGGCCGGCATCGGCGTGCAGCTGCAGAGCCTGTTCTTCTACAACAAGACCGCGTTCGAAGAGGCCGGCATCACCGAGACGCCCACCACGGTCGACGAGCTGACCGCGGATCTCGGCAAGCTGAAGGACGCCGGCTGGACGCCGATCCAGGAAGGCGGCGACTGGATGTCGAGTCACACCCTCCAGTCCCTCGCGCTGCCGTCGGTGATCTCGGAGAACCCGGACTGGTACCAGGAGATCTCCGCCGGCGAGCTCACCTTCAGCGAGACGTACGGCTCCTCGGTGGAGGTGTTCGCCGACTGGGTCGAGAAGGGCTACGTCCCCAAGGACGCGCTGGGCATCAAGTACCCGGATGCCGAGCAGGCCTTCCTCTCGGGCAAGACCGCGGTCTACTCGATGGGAAGCTGGTTCGCCGGCACGCAGGCGAAGGCCGCCGAGTCGGCCGACATCGGCGTGTTCCGTGCTCCGGCGATGGACGAGGGCGACCAGCCCGCGATGGGCGCCAACATCGCGAGCCCGTACTCCATCCTCAAGGCGAGCGAGAACCAGGAGGCCGCCGCGAAGCTGATCGAGTTCCTGACCACCGACCAGAAGGCGGTCGCCGACCAGCTCGAGGTGGACGGCAACTTCCGCGACGGCTACGAGTACGACATGACCGCTCTCGGCGAGGAGCTGCTGCAGATCGTGGCCGACACCCCCGCCGAGGCGTACACGCCCACCGGCGGCGGCTACGGCGAGCGCACCCTGCCCGACGGCTACGCCGGTGAGATCAACACCCAGACCCAGGCCCTGATGGGCGGCACGTCGGCCGCCGCTGTCATCAAGGCGATGGATGCCTGGTTCGCCGCGAACGCCGGCTGATCCCGCCCGCCCGCACCCCTCAGCGCCCCGGGGCGGCATCCGCCCCGGGGCGCACCCGGTCCCCGAAACGACAGGAGCGTCGACGGATGAGTTCGACCATCGCACCGCAGCGTGGCCGTGCGCCGCAGCGCTGGCGGCGCACGATACCCGGCATGATCATGGCCACCCCCGCGATCGTGGTGTTCCTCGCCATGTTCGTGATCCCGATGATCCTCGCCTGCGTGCTGAGCTTCACGAACTGGACCGGTTACAGCCTGAGCTTCGACTTCGTCGGCTGGGAGAACTACGCCAAGGCGTTCCGGAACCCCCGTTCGCTCGCGGCCGCCGTCTTCACGGGCATCATCGCCGTGGTCGGCACCGTGCTCTGCAACGTCGTCGGTCTTGCGATCGCGGCCCTCATCTCGGGTCCGGGCCGCTCGAACACGATCCTTCGCACGATCTTCTTCTACCCGTACGTCATCAGCGCGCTGATCATCGGCTTCCTCTGGTCGGCGATGCTCGCCCCGCAGGGCGCCGTGAACGGGCTGCTGACATCGGTCGGCCTGCCCGATCTGCCGTTCCTCACCGATCCGAGCTTCGCCAAGGCGAGCGTGATCTTCACGATCGTCTGGTCGCACTTCGGATTCAACATGATCCTGTTCCTCGCCGGCATCAAGTCGGTGCCCGCTGAGTACTACGAGGCCGCCACCGTCGACGGCGCCTCCCGCTGGCAGCAGTTCCGCGCGATCACCGTGCCGCTGATCGCGCCGGTCTTCACCGTCAACATCGTGCTGACCCTCGTCGGCCTGCTCAAGGCGTACGACGTGGTGCTCTCGCTGACCGACGGCGGGCCGGCCGGATCGACGCAGACGATCGTGTACCAGATCCTGAAGGACTCCTTCGCGAACTCCGCACTCGGCTTCGGCGCCGCCCAGTCGATCGTGCTGCTGATCGTGACGGCCGTGATCGGCCTCGGCGTGACGCTGGTGCGCCGCCGCGCAGAGCAGAAGGCGACCGACTGATGAAGAAGCAGACCCGCAACCGCCCCTCCGCCCTGGTCAGCACGATCCGCTGGGCCGTGCTGAGCGTCGTCGCGATCACCATGCTGATCCCGATGTACACGATGGTGATCAACGCCTTCAAGCCGCAGAAGGAGATCATCGAGAACCCGCTGCTGATCACCCCGCAGAGCTTCACGCTCGACTACCTGTGGCAGGCCGTCACCAGCAGCAGGTTCAACGTGATCGCCGCGTACGGCATCACCCTGCTGTTCGTGGTGCTGGTGAACATCTGCTGCATCCTGCTCTCCGCCCCGGTCGCCTACGTGATCGCCCGCGGCCGCTCGAAGTGGCACCTCGGGCTGCTGCTGCTGTTCGTTTCCGGCCTGTTCATCCCCGGCCAGGTCACTCTGATCCCCGTCGTCTTCGTGCTGAGGGTGCTGGGGCTGATCAACACCATCCCCGGGTTCATCCTGTTCGAGACGGCGGCAACCCTGCCGGTGACGATCTTCCTGTTCACCGCGTACCTGCGCAGCGTTCCCCGCGACATCGACGAGGCGGCGGCGCTCGACGGCGCCGGTCCCATCCGCGCGTTCTGGTCGTGCATCTTCCCGATCATGAAGCCCGTGGTCGCCACGGCCGTGGTGCTGAACTCGATCGGCGTGTGGAACGACTTCGTCAGCCCGCAGATCATCCTCGGCCCCAGCTCCGGCATCTACACGGTGACGACGGGGGTGTACGCCGCGGTCGGGCAGTTCTCCACCGACTACACGCAGGTGTTCCCGACCCTGCTGCTCGCGGTGCTGCCCGCCATGATCTTCTTCATCGTGATGCAGCGCCACATCATCGGCGGCCTGGTCGCCGGGGCGACGAAGGGATGACCATGCCGGATGCACCGTTCGCGTACCCGCTGCGGACCGTTCCCGCGTGGGCGGTGCTGCAGCGCCGCCTCTTCGACGAGATCGAGCAGGCGCGGAGGCTGTTCCGCGACCGCTACACGCTGCCGGACGGCCGGCTGCGCGGCGTGGCGGAGTTCGTCGACCGCGACGGCGTCGACGACCTGTACGAGCCGTTCTTCAACTGGCCGGCGTTCTACCTGCTCGGCGGGCCCGACGAGGTGCTCGCCGACAGCAAGCGCGCCTGGGAGGGGGTGACCGCGCAGCTGGCCGAGGCGGGCATGATCACCGAGGAGTACGACAACGGCTACGACTGGTTCCACCAGGGCGAATCGCTGCTGTTCTTCGCGGGCATCTGCGCCGCCGACCCCGCGGACCCCGCCTACGCGGCACGCGCCCGCCGCTTCGCGGAGCTGTTCATCGACCCGGCGCGCGGCAATTACGACGCCGAGCGCAACATCATCCGCGCCCCGCACAATGGCGCGCTCGGCGCACGGCCCGGGCTCGACGACACGGTCGTGCCGTACAGCGCCGACCGCGCCGAGATGCGTCCTTACGGCCTGCCGATCCAGGGGCTGGACGGCATCGCCATGTGGGACGACCTCGCCGACCCGGCCAACGCCTTGCGCATGTCGGAGGAGATGCACCGCCGCGCGCAGGGCGACATCGCCGTCAACCTCGCCGCGACCTCGCTCGCCGCGAACGCCTGGCTCTACCACGGCGACGCGACTGCGGCCGCGTGGATCCGCCGCTACGTCGACGGCTGGCGCGCGCGCACCGGCGAAGGGATCATGCCCGACAGCGTGGGTCCCGACGGCGTCGCCGGATCGCTGCACGATGGCCGCTGGTGGGGTGGCCACTACGGCTGGGCCTGGCCGCACGGGCTGCACTCGGTCGGCATGAGCGCCCTCATCGGCGCCCTCAACCACGCCCTCGTCACCGACGGCGACGAGGCGCTGGATCTCGTGCGCACCATGCTCGACGCCGTGCTCGCCGAGGCGCGCACGGGCACGGTGACCGACTCGACGTACAGCCTCCGCGGCGGCTGGCTGGCCCGGCTGGGCGACGCCGGCGGCGAGCCGGGGATGCTCGTGCCGTACCGCCACGGAGCCGACGGGTGGTTCGATTTCGGACCCCTTCAGCTCGACCTGCCGCTCTGGCTGTGGTGGTGGTCGCGATCGGATGCCGACGCCGAGCGCCTGGAACGCGCGATCGCGGGGCTTCCCGCATCCGCCGACCTCGTCGCGCCGTTCCGCGACAAGGAGGAGGCCGGCCACGAGGCCGGCTGGTACTCCTTCCTCGCCGGCCGGCTGCCCGACTACCCCGAACGGGCGCTCGAGATGGCGCTCGGCCAGGTCGCCCGCCGCACGGCCATGATGCTCGGCGACGCCCGGGATCCGGATGCCGCGCATCTGCACTTCTGGCAGCGGGTGAATCCCGTGGTGACCGAGGTGCTCACTCAGCTGGCGGCAGGCGCGCCGCAGGTGCTGTACAACGGCGGGCTCGGTCACACGGCCCTGCGCTACGAGGACGTCGAGCGCGCCCGGCCCGGCCTTCCGCAGGACGTCGCCGCGCTCGTGCATCGACTCGACGACGACGGCATCGGCGTGCGACTGGTGAACACCTCCGTCGTGCACACGCGCACCCTGCGCCTGCGGGGCGGGCGCTTCGGCCTCGATCGGATCGTGGCGGCCTCCGCGGAGGTGGAGGACGCAAGCGGCCATCCCGGCGCCTCCGGCACCTACGCCTCGCCGCGCGGCGCCATCGGCACGCACGCCGTCGCGTGCGACGACGACCTCGTCGTGGTGCTGCCCCCGGCGCACGCCGCCGACCTCGACCTCACCATCGCGCGCGGAGACGGAACCCCGCGCCACCTCACCCCCCTCACCGACGCCGAAGGACACGCATGAGCGCCGAACTGATCCGCCCCGATTACGCACTCCCGGTGCGGGGCGCGGCCTACGAACGACCCGACGCCGCTCTCGTGGAGGACTTCTCTTCGCTGTCGTCGGCCACCGCCTGCGCGAAGCTGCATCAGCTCGGCATCCGCCGCACCTTCATCGAGGGCCCGCAGTCGCTCACGCCCGGCAGCCGCGTGGTGGGTTCCGCCCTGACGCTGCAGTTCATGCCCCAGCGCGAGGACATGGCTCTCCCCCAGGACGCGACCGCCGGCGTGGAGCAGGAGTACGCCGAACGGCACACGGCCCTCTGGCACGTGCTCGAGGCGGTGCGCCCCGGAGACGTGCTCGTGGTGCAGGCCTACGGCAGCAGGTTCTCCGGATGCCTCGGCGACATCCTGGTGCGCTACTTCATCCGCCAGGGCGGAGCGGGCATCGTCGTCGACGGCCGCATCCGCGATGCCGAGCGGATCCGCGCCCTGGGCATCCCCGTGTGGTGCACCGGCACCACCCCGCACTACGCCTCGCAGTCCGAACTCGCACCGTGGGGCTACGACGTGCCGGTGGCCGTGGGCGGGGCGCTGTGCATGCCCGGCGATCTCGTCATCGCCGACGACGACGGACCGGTGGTCGTGCCGCAGGCGATGGCCCCGCAGGTGGTCGCCTCGGCGCGGGATCATGAGGAGTGGGAGGTGTTCAGCCGGATGCGTCTGGACGAGGGCGCCCGACTGAGCGACTACTACCCGCTGACCCCCGACAGCCGTGAGGAGTACGAGGCATGGCGTTCCCTGCAGAGCTCCGGCCGCTGAGCCCGGTCGCCGGCCTCCGCGACGAGGTCGGGCTCGGCTGCGCCCCGATCGGCAACCTCTTCTCGCCCGTCTCGGATGCGGATGCCGTGTCGACCGTGCACGCCGCGCTCGCTCAGGGCGTGCGCTTCTTCGACACGGCTCCGCTGTACGGCTCGGGCGAGAGCGAGCGCAAGCTCGGACTGGCCCTGCGCGACGTGCGCCGCGACACGGTCGTGATCGCCACGAAGGTGGGCCGGCAGCTGCTCGACGTCGACGGCGAGCCGGTCGCGGGCGCGGGCAGCGGTGTCTCGTCGGTCGCCGACCTCAGCCGCGACGGCGTGTGGCGCAGCCTGGAGGGCAGCCTGGCCCGCCTGGGCACGGACCGCGTGGACGTTCTGCACCTGCACGATCCGCTGGATGTCGAGGCCGGCATGGCGGGCGCGATGACCGCACTGGTGCAGCTGCGCGAGCAGGGCGTGGTGCGTGCCGTCAGCGTGGGCCTGGGCCGGCTGGACCCTCTGGAGCGCTTCGCGGCGCAAGCCCCGCTCGACGTGCTCATGGAGGCCGGTCGCCTGACGCTGCTCGACCGCACGGCCGAGGAGCTCCTCCTGCCGCTGGCGGCCACCCGTGGGATCGGCGTGATCGCGGCGGGAGTGTTCAACTCGGGTATCCTCGCCGACCCGGATGCGGCGCCGTTCTTCGAGTACCGGCAGGCCGACGAGACGCTGCTCGGCCGGGCGCGGGTGCTGCGGGCGATCTGCGAGACGCACGGCGTCGCCCTGGCGGACGCGGCCGTGCGCTTTCCTCTGCACCGCGGAGCGGACGCCGTGGTCGTCGGCGCGCGCACGCCGGCGGAGGTCGACGCCTTCGTCGCCGGTCTCGATGCGACCATCCCCGCGGAGCTGTGGACCGCGCTCGAGGCGGCGAGCGCCTGATCGTGCGCATCGTCGACGCGCACGTGCACCTGTGGGACGTGCGCGCGTTCCCCATCCCCTGGTTCCATGACGGGCTGGGGCTGCCCGAGGCGGCGACGCCGGGGATGCTACGCGCCGCGTCGAGGTCGTGCGGCATCACCAGCGCGATCGCCGTGCAGGTGGCCGACACCGTCGAGGAGGCCGGCTGGCTCACGGCGCTCACCGCGTCGGATGCCCTCGCCACGCGGGCCGTGCTGCAGTACGAGCCGGCCGGCAGAACGGCGCTCGGGGCGACCGTCTTCGACGGGGCGCCGTTCTCGGGCATCCGCGCCGCCGTCGCCCAGTCCGCCGCAGACCTCTCCGATGTGCCGGGGCTCGACGCGCTCGCCTCCGCCCTGGGCGAGGCCGGCCGCGTGCTGGAGCTGCTGATCAGGCCTGCGCAGCTGACCGGCGCAGCCGCACTCGCCCGGCGGCATCCGGACACTCCGATGGTGCTGTGCCATCTGGGCCTGGGTGCGGCAGAGCCGAGCCGCGACTGGTCAGAGGCCCTGAACGCCTTCGCGCACGCACCGAACGCCCACGCGAAGTTCTCGGGCCTCCTCTCGCCGTCTCGAACGGATGCCGAGCTGGCCGACCTCGCGCGCACGGCCATGGCGCTGTTCGGAGCGGAGCGGCTGATGTTCGGCAGCGACTGGCCGATGTCGGCCCGCACGCACGCCTACGCCGACGTGGTCCACGCCGTGCGCCGGGCACTCCCGGACCCGCACGACCGGTCGTTCTGGTCCGACACCGCCGATCGCCTGTACCGATCGTGAGGCCGTGCGCCGATCAGGCCGGGTCGAGGAGGGTGCCTGCGGCGTGGGCGCGGAACAGCGCCGAGGCGGCCTCGGCATCCCCCGCGTCGAGCACATCGAGCAGACCACGATGCCAGTCGGCGACCTCGTGCCAGTCGCCGGTGAAGGCGGGGTCGCCCAGCACGTGCATGGATCGCAGACTCGGTTCGAGCAGATCCCACATGCGCGGCAGATAGACGTTTCCACCGGACTCGATCACCGCACGGTGGAACACGAAGTCGAGCTCGCGGAAGCGGGAGAGGTCGTTCGCCTCCGCCGCCTCGTGCATCCGGTCGATCAGATCGGCGAGCACGCTGCGGCGCTCGGCGTCGAGCGCGCCGCAGGCGAGCCGCCCGGCGAGAGCCTCGAGCTCGACCCTGGCCACCTTCGCCTGGGCGGCCTCCTCGGCCGAGTAACTGGCGACGAAGTTGCCCTGATGACGCACGTGCGAGACCAGCCCCTCATGGGCCAGCCGCTTGAGCGCGTCGCGCACGGGCGCCTGGCTCACCTGCAGCTGCCGCGCGAGCTGAGACTCGACCAGCTGCTCTCCCGGAGCCAGCGTGGAGTCCTTGATCATCGCCTTGATCATGGCGTAGATCTGATCCGACAGCAGTCCACGCTGAAGCCCTGCTGCGCCCATCACGTCCGTCATGACAACCATTGTACTTTCACTATCGACTATCGCTAATGACCGGCGGGGTGTTGCCGCGCCTGCGCGTCCCGCCACGCCCCGGCGATGAGCCGGGACGCCTCGGGCAGGGGATGCACGCCGTCGGGAGCCAGCGCCGCAGCCTCCTTCTCCGTGGCGGCCGCGGTGAGGATCTCGTGCAACGGCACGAGCTCTGCACCAAGCTCGTCCGCGAGCCGCCTGACCGCAGCCCTCTTCTCGTCGAGTTCGGCGAGCCAGCCGCGCTGCTCGTCGCGCACGGGCAGCAGGAACGGCTCCATGAGGATCAGCCGCGACCCGAAGGCGTCCACGGCAGACGCCAGCAATTCCCGCAGGGTGGCCTCGAACGCCACGGTCGACGTCGGGTCGTCGCTGTCGAAGCGACGCCACACGTCGTTGATGCCGACGTACACCGTCAGCAGATCCGGCGCGGTGGGCACGAGGTCCATCGCCCACCGGGCGGCCAGATCCACGGCCCGGTCGCCGGCGATGCCGACGTTGCGCACCTCGGCACCGCCGGCGATCAGCTCCGGCGCCAGCAGCGAGACGTAGCCGTCGCCGTACGAGTCCGGGTTCGCCCTGTCGCGCCCGGCGTCGGTGATCGAGTCGCCGATGAAGGCGATGCTCGAGTGTCCGAGCGAGTCCATGGCTCTTCCTCCCTGATCCGACGGCGTTCCGGCCAGCCTATTCAGCCGGCTCCTGCAGGTGATGATCCACCGCCGAGGCCCGACGACGCCGCCGCAGCGTCCACAGAACGATCCCCATGAGCAGGAGTCCCGCTCCGAGCATCGCCGGCAGCAGCGGGTCGGCACCGGTCAGCGGCAGCATCCCCGATCCACCGGGCGCGCCCGCTTCGCCCGGGTCGGTCTCGCCCGGGTCCGAAGGACCGCCACCACCGGGCTCGCTCGGTTCACCCGGCTCGCCGGGCCCGGGCTCACCCGGCCCGTCGGCGGCCGCCGGGCGCACCGCGAGGGCGTTGGTCTTGCCGTAGTGGTACAGGTTCAAGAACCCGTCCGCCCCGATGCGCAGATTCTCCCTGGCATCCAGCATGTTCCACACCGTCGTGCCGTCGACGCGCAGCACCACGCGGGTGCCGGAGTCCTCCGCGATCGCGCCGACCTCGATCTCGTGGGTCGAGCCGGGCTCGATCACCGTGTTCGGGATGACGTCGAGCATGGTCTGCCCGGGCGTCCAGCTCTGGAACTCGAACGTGTCCTCCTTCACGATGAACAGGTACCCCGTGTTGGAGTTCTGCCAGGCGGGGAGCCCGGTCTGATCCGAGCGCACCTGGAAGCCGTACCAGCCGCCGTCGAATTCGCCGAAGTCGGCCTCGAAGCGCAGCAGGGTGGATCCGAAGCGCTCGGCCTCGTAGCCGTACACGCCCTCCGCGCTCAGGCGCACGCCGTCGTCGTCGACCGCGATGCCGTCGGCGTCGCTCCAGCTCGCGGCATCCGAGAGCTGCCGATCCAGCCGGACGGTCGGGTACTCGGCGTCCGCCACGGTGACGGCGACCTCGTCGGTCAGCGTCGGGTCCGAGACGGAGGTCGCGGTGATGGTCGTCGTGCCGGCGCCCACGGCCGCAACGCGTCCGTCGACGACCGTCGCGATCGCCGGATCGGCGCTCGTCCAGCTCACCCGGGTGTCACTGGCGTCCTCGGGAGCGGCCGTGGCCGTGACCTGCGTGCGCTCGCCGACGTTGAGCGCGAGCTTCTCGACGTCGAGGCTGATGTCCGTGACCGGCACCCCGGACAGCGAGAAGCCGATGTCGTCGAGATCGAGCGACGGGTACCCCTCCACGTAGAAGCCGACGCGGCCGGCGGCGCCGGGTGCCGGGTCCTTGCCCTCGAGGGCGATGGCGCCGTTGACGACGATGCGGATCCTGCCGTCCTGCACCGCGATGCGCACATGCGAGGTCTTGCCGTTCGGGATGCCCTGCTCCTTCGCGACCACCTTCTCGGCGACGATCTGCCAGGAGCTGTCGAAGATGGTCCACGTCGGGCCATCCGCGGCGTTGCGGTAGCGGATGTAGCCGCCGCCGTTCTGGTTGCGGTTGTAGATCAGCAGATCGGACTTGACCACGTCGCCGGCGGGCGACGCGACGTCGAAGTCGAGCACGAACTCCGTGAAGTCTCGAGGCAGCTGCGAGTTCGCCCCGTTCACGATCCGGTACACCTTGTCACCGGTGGAGTCGGCCTGGATGCTGCGGTTCGGGTCGGTCGGCCAGCCGTTCGCGCCCGACTCGAAGTCGGTGAAGTGCAGCACGCCGTCGCCCTCGGAGACGACCACCTCGATGGTGGCGGTCTTCGTCGCATCCGCCTTCACCGTGGCCGTGACGGTCGTCGTCCCGGGCCCCGCACCGAGGACGACACCCTGGGCGTTCACCGTCGCGACAGCCGCATCCGCCGTCGCGTACTCGACGGCGGCGTCATCGGCGTTCCACGGTAGCGGCACGGCGCGCACGCGCACCTCGTCGCCGGCGTCGATGCTCAGCCGGTCGCTATCGAAGGCGATCCCCTCGAGGGCGACGTGCTCCGCCGACTGCGACTGACCGATGTGGCCCTTCGTGCCGATCTCGTCGAAGGCGATGGCCTCGAAACCCGGAATCTTCGAGAAGACCTCGGAGTCCGCCTTGAGCGTGTAGTCGCCGTTCGCGGCATCCACGAAGCCGGGGTCGTCTGCGGCGACGAGGTTGGTGCCGTAGTTCAGCAGATTCTTGCCGTCCTTCGCCCCCTGGTCGTTGATGCCCGCGATCGGTGTGCGGTTCGGGTTCCACACCACGTTCTTCGCGAAGGTGCTGTGGTCGGGATAGTGGTGATCGTCCTCGAAGAAGTGCGCGAGCTCCGGGTACTTCTCCAGGTACGGGGTGCCGACGAAGTCGTCGTTCTCCTCGAACACGCGCTTCCACTCCGGCATGTAGTCGCGGTCGACGACGTTGCCCTCCTGATCGCCCATCCACTGCTCGTAGTTGTCGTAGGGCGCGTACGCATCGACGAAGACGTTGTTGGTCGCGTCGATGTAGTCCGCCGAGCCGCTCTTGATCGCGGCGTTGCCCATGTTCACGAACACGTTCTTCTCGATGGTGAGATCCCACGTGAAGTTGTCCGCGTAGATGCCCTCGACCCCGGCCATGCCGACGCCGATGTCGTGGAAGTGGTTCTCGCGGAAGACGTGCCCGCGCTGCTGCGGCGTCTTGCCGGAGTTCATGTAGACGGCCCCGAGATCGTTGAACAGCTTGCAGACGTCGTACACCTCGTTGCGTTCGAAGAGGTGATCGTTGCCGTGCACGATGATGCCCGGATGCGGCGCGTCGTGGATCCTGTTGTTCCTGGCGACGTTGCCGACGCCGTCGAACATCACACCGGGGTTGTAGGCCTTGTGGTAATACGCGAAGTCGGCGATCTCGGAGTTCTCGACCCGGTTGCGGCCCGGCTCGAGCGTCGTCTTGTCGCCGCCCTGCAGCACCACCCCCACGCCGCCGACGTGGGTGAGCCGCGAGTCGGTCACCGCGTGGTCGCGCCCGCCGCGGTTGACCGGGATGCCGTCGTAGGTGTACCGGCCGGGCGAGTTGATGAGCACGCCGCCGTCGGTGAAGTTGCGGATGTCGGCGTGCGAGATCGTCACGTTCGAGCCGCCGAGGATGACCGCTGCCGTCGCGCGCCCGTACTCCATCACGATGTCGTCGAACGTCACGTACGAGGTGTCGTCGGCGCGCAGCATCGGCTCATTGAGCGTGGTGACGGTCACCTCGCCCGTGCCGGCGGTGAACGCCGCGTTGGGGACGAGGTAGAGCTTGCCCGCGTCGCGGTCGATGTAGTACTCGCCCGGGGCGTCCAGTTCCTCGAGCAGGTTCTGCGCGAAGTGGAAGTCGGGGAACCAGCTCTTCATGATCCCGGACATCTCGCCGTAGCGCAGCGTGATGGTCTTCTTGGCCGGGTCGATCTTCTCGATTTTGTTGTAGGACCACTCCCAGCTGTAGCCGAAGATGCCGTCGAGCCACACGTCGTCGGCCTCGGTCCAGTGCTGGGGGCGATCGTAGGTGTAGGTGAACGCGCCGCCGCGGTCCTGCAGGTCGGCGTCCTTGCGGGTGGGTCCCGGGTCGACGATGTCGCCCATCTGCACAGTCGGGGTGGCCGCGTCGGCGTTGGGCCAGCGGGCGAGCGTCATGCCCTGCCCGGCGATGTACAACTCCATCGGCGGCGTGGTGCTGACGTCGTTGGCCAGCCAGTAGCCGTGTCGGCTGAGCTGGCCGTAGTCGGTCAGGCCCAGTTCCTTCAGGTCGATCTCGAGAACCTTGTCCCGCGCGGAGGCCTCGACGATGCGGTCGGTGACGGCGGTGTCGGTCACCTTCTCGAAGTCGTCCCGCGGCAGCTCCCGGCCACCGGTCAGCGTGGCCGTCTCGCCGGGGTACGAGCGGTAGACGATCGGATGCTCCGCCGTGCCGGAGTCCTGCTTGCCGAGCGTGAACGAGGCGCTGCGGCTGTACTCGCCCTCGCGCAGGAACACGGTCATGCCGTCGGCGAGGCCGGATCCGGACTTGAGTTCGCGGATGCGGTCGCGCGCGCCTTCGAGCGTGGCGAGCGGGGCGTCTATCGTGCCCGTTGCGGAGTCGTCACCCCCCGGCGCCACGTAGAGGGACGGGCCGTCCGCGGCCGTCGCCGGCGAGGCTGCGGCCAGCGCCGAGCCGAGCATCGCCGCTATGGCGACTGTTGTCAGTGCACGCTTCATCGCGTCTCCGGTTGCTCATCGAGGGGCACGGGCGAGGGCCCGTACGGCCGCTGGGGCGACCGTACGAGAGCCTAGCTAATCGATAATCGCTAATCAAGCATCGATCTGGGTTGGGAGAACGATTAGCCGAAAATATCGAAAGTCACCATTTATCAACAGAACTTCTCGTTACTTGATCGTGACGCTTTCCATTTGACGGATGATCGGATCTGCGGAAACACTGGAGTTTCCACCGGAAGCGCCTCGGCGCCACCGCGAACGTGAAGGTCAAGGATGCCCAAGTCATGACAGAACTTCCCATCAGTTCACAACCTCTCGCACAGCGTCCCCCGCGACGACTGTCGAACGGGATGTTCGCGCTGCTTCTGACCGCCCCCGGTCTCGCTCTGCTGGCGGCCGTCGTCGTCTACCCGCTGATCACCGCGCTCGTCACGGCGTTCTTCGAGCAGAGCCTCGTCGAGCCCGGTCGTGAGTTCGTCGGCTTCGACAACATCGTCGACGTCCTCACCGGCGACTTCGTGAGGCTGCTCGTCCAGACGATCGTCTTCACCCTCGGCACGACGATCGCGCCCTTCGTCATCGGCTTCGGCCTGGCCCTCGCCTTGAACACGAGGATCCGCGGCGCCAAGGTGCTGCGGGGCCTCATGCTCATCCCCTGGCTGATCCCGGGCGTGGTGGTCTCCTTCCTGTGGATGTGGATCTTCAACGCCAACTACGGCGTCATGAACTCGCTGCTCCAGTCCCTCGGCCTGATCGAGGACCCCCAGGCGTGGCTCGCCGACCCGACCACCGCGATGATCGCCGTGATCGTCGCGAAGACCTGGCAGTCGTTCCCGTGGATGATGGTCATGCTGCTCGCCGGACTGCAGACCGTGCCGCCCGAGCTGCACGAAGCGGCCGAGATCGACGGCGCCGGAACCGTGCGCCGGTTCTTCTCCATCACCGTCCCCCAGATGGGCGGGATCATCGGCCTGGTGCTGCTGCTGGAGTTCATCTGGAACTTCCAGCACTTCGACATCATCTACGTGCTCACCGGCGGCGGTCCCGCCGGCTCCACCCAGACCTTCGCGACCGCCGTCTACGAGACCGCCTTCACCGGCTTCGACCTCGGCAGGGCCGGTGCCCTCGGCCTGCTCTGGATGGTGCTGCTGATGGGACTCGTCGTCGTGTACGTGCGCTTTTCCGAGAAGGGAGAGAAGCGATGACCGCGCTGCTCACCGAGACCCCGTCCGTGACATCCGTTCCCCCCGCTCCGCAGCGGCGCAGGCCGCGCCTGCGCGCGGACCGCCGGGCGGTCACCATCAGCGCCTGGGTCGCGGTCGTCGTCTTCGGCGGGTTCGCCCTGCTGCCGGTGTACTGGCTGCTCGCCACCTCGCTGACCCCGCGCACGGAGGTGTTCTCCTACCCGCCCAGGCTGTTCCCGTCAGAGATCAGCCTCGACGCCTATTTCGCACTGGTGAACAACCCCGCCCTGTTCGGCTATCTGCGCAACAGCATCGTGGTGTCGATCATCACGGCCGTGCTGTCGGTGATCGTGTCGGCGTACATGGGCTACGCCTTCTCGAAGTTCCGCTACCGGGGCCGTCGCAGCCTGATGTACTTCGTGCTCGCCTCGCAGATGTTCCCGCAGGCGCTGCTGCTGATCACCCTGTACACGGTGTTCTCGGCCTACGGCCTGCTGAACACGTACGCGGCGCTCGTACTGTCGTTCACGACGTTCACGCTGCCGCTGTGCGTGTGGATGCTGAAGGGCTTCTTCGACACGATCCCCGACGACCTCATCGAGGCCGCTCTCGTCGACGGAGCCTCCCGGATGCGCATCATCCACTCCATCGTGCTGCCTCTGGCAGCGCCCGGCCTCGTCGCCGCCGGCCTGTTCGCCTTCGTCCGCGGCTGGAACGACTTCATCTTCGCCCTGACCCTCGCCGGCCCGGACAAGCAGACGCTGCCGCCGGGTCTTGTGAACACGTTCATCGGCGAGGCCTCCACCGCCTGGCCCGAGCTGATGGCCGCGTCGCTGGTGGTGTCGCTCCCCGTGGCCATCGCCTTCATCGCCCTGCAGCGCTTCCTCGTCGGCGGCATGACCGCCGGCGCGGTCAAGGGCTGACCCCGCGCATCCGACCCAGCCTTTCCCACCCGAATCACCCCTCGAAGAAGAGAGAAAGAACCATGTCTCAGAACACCCCCTCCGTCTCGCGTCGCCAGTTGCTGCAGTTCGCAGGTCTCGGTGCCGCGGGCCTGATGCTCGCCGGTTGCATGCCCAGCGGCGGATCCACCGGCGGCGGCGCGCCCTCGGCCGGCGGCGCGCTCGAGCCGGGCGGCTTCACGGCCACGGACTTCAGCTTCGCCAGCTGGTCGCTCACCGAGGAGGCCGCGGCCCCCGCGATCAAGGCGCTCCTGGAGGGCTACAAGAAGAAGAGCAAGGTCGGCATCACCGAGGTCTCGTTCCCCTACAACGAGTACTTCAAGCAGCTCATGCTGCAGGTGCGCGGTGGGCAGTTCTCGGGCGCGGCGCACGTCGACGTCGCCTGGCTGGCGTCGCTGGCCGCTCTGGGCAAGCTCGAAGACATCTCGGCCTTCACGAAGGACCGCGGCTACACGGCATCCGCCCTCGAGGCCGCCCAGTTCGATGGCAAGCAGTACGGCTTCCCGTGGACGATCGGCGCCATCGGCCTGGTGACCAACTCGGAGCTGATCCAGAAGGCCGGCATCGACGAGTTCCCCGTCACCGTCGACGAGTACGAGGGCGCGCTGAAGAAGCTGAAGGCGCTCGGCGGCGGGCTCATCCCCTACGCCGCCTCGACGAAGGCGGCGCAGCTGAAGGACATCCTGATCTGGATGGAGACCTTCGGCAGCCCCCTGGTGAAGGACGGCACCGTCACGATCGGCGACGACGCGAGCGTGGACGCCGTCGCCTGGTACAAGTCCCTCTACGAGCAGGGCCTGATCGCGGCCGACGTCGACCGGTTCGACGCCCGTGCGCTGTTCTCGCAGGGGCGCGCCGCGATCTACGACGACGCCCCGGTCGGGCGCAACTCGGTCGTTAAGGACTCCCCCGACCCGAAGCTCGGCGAGAAGATCGTCTCGGAGTCGCGCCCGGTGCTGAAGAAGGGCGACACCCCGCGCGCTCTCGTGTGGGGCGGCGCGATCGTCGTCGTCGGCGGCGCCGGCGGCGACGCGACCGGCACCGCCGCGGAGTTCGGGCAGTGGGCGACGAGCGATCTGGATGCTGTGCTCGCCGACTACGAGGTGCGCGGCCTGCCGCCGGTGACCGACGAGGCGCAGGCGTCCGACGTGGTCACCTCGGACGCCTTCGGCGCGCGCTTCGCCGAGAAGATCACCGCGACCGCGACCGTCAACCCGTTCTGGCAGTACCCGGAGTACGCCCAGGTCGAGACCGTCATCGCCGAGCGCGTGCAGGCGGTGCTGGTCGGCCAGCAGAGCCCGAAGGACGCCATGAAGCAGGCGGGCGAAGCCGCGCAGAAGCTGATCGGATGATGGGCGTCCCGATCACGCGACGCGCGCTGGCACTCGCGGCGGCCGCCATCGCCGCGACCACCGCCGCCGCCCTCGGCCCGGCGGCGAGCGCGGCGGAGTCCCCCATCGAGGCGGAGACCGTGCCCGTGACGGTGGACGGCTCGAACCAGTCCGGCTGGTGGAATCCGCTGGCCGTCGACGGCGACACCACGTACTTCGCCTACAACGTGCCCGCCGGCACCGGCCGGCACGAGGTGCATCTCGCATCTCGTGCGGCCGGCGGCCCGTGGACGACGGGGTGCCTGCGGCTCGCGGCGGGCGCATGCGCGGACTACCTCAACGACAACGGGCACAACCAGCCGTCGATCGCGATCGACGGCGAGGGCCACATCCATGTGTTCGCCTCGATGCACCACGAGGACTGGAACTACTTCCGCTCCACGACGGCGGGCGATGTGACGTCGCTCGTCGAGGTGAGCGAGGAGATGCCCGATCAGGGCGGGACCATCTCGTACCCGATCACGTCGGTCGGCCCCGACGGCGACGTCTGGCTGATGGTGCGCACGGGCCCGGATGCCCAGGCGCGGCGCGACGGCGTGCTGTACCACTACGACGTCGCGGCGAAGTCCTGGGCACGCGAGACGGTGATCGCCTCGGCGACGAACTACTCGGTGTACCCCGACGACCTCGTCGTGGACGACGACGGCCGGGTGCACGTCCTGTGGGAGTGGCACCGATGGGCGGCGGGCCCGTACCGCCACCTCGGCTCGTACGCGATCTGGAACCCCGAGGACCGGACGTTCCGCGACGTCGACGGCGGCGCCCTTCCCGTGCCCATCCGGCCGGAGAGCACCGGCCCGGTCGTCTTCCAGCCGTTCACGGCCGATGAGGACATGAACAGCACCACCCCTGCCGTGCAGACGGCGAAGATGGCGGTGCGGGACGGACGGCTCGAGGGCATCGTGTACCGGTACTCCGCTGCCGGCTCTGCGCTGTTCGATCTGAAGTGGGCGGCCTGGGACGGCACCGAATGGAACCGCGATGTGCTGATCGACTCCGCAGCGCTCGGCAGCGGCGTCGACACGATCGCCACCATGGATGCCACCTCCCTCGGTTCCGCCACGCGGGTCTACGCGGTGCTGTCGGTGCAGACCTGCGACGCCGTGCGCAGTCAGGTCGTGATGCTGGAGCGGACTCAGGGTCAGGCGGCGTGGGCCGCCGAGGCGGTCGGCGATGCGGTCGCGGGTCAGCAGCGACTGCGAGCCGCGACGACGACGGCCGGCACCGACGTGCTGTACCTCAGCGCTCCGGCCACACCGGGTGGAGGCACGCTGCGGTACGCCGAGGTGCCTCGCGCCGGCCGCGGCGCCGCGGACACCGCCCTCGCCGACATCGTGTCCGTGGTGAGGGGGGACGGCGGCGGCGTCGACCTTGCGCTCGGCGGCACCGCCACGGCGTCCTCACAGCTGCGAGACGACACCGGTCCCGAGCTGGCGTTCGACGGCGTGTGCTCGGATGCCAGCCGCTGGATCTCCGCGGTCGGCGACGCGCAGCCATGGATCATGGTGGAGTGGGACGAGGCCGCACCGCTGGATGTCGTGCGCGTGCGCAGCGGGTATCTGGGGGGAGCGATGCAGCCCTCGGTGCTGCGCGACTTCACCGTGGAGGCCCGCACGGCCCAGGGCTGGACACCGCTCGCCACGATCCAGCGCAACGTCAGCGACGTTGTGGTCGTCGACGCGAAGAAGGTGACCGCGGACGCTGTGCGCCTGCTGATCACCAACCCGTCCGACTCCGCCACCGATGTCGCGCGCGTCTTCGGGATCGAAGCGATCGCGGCGAACGACGCACCGGCCGAACCCGGCATCCCGTCCCCGTCACCGTCCCCGTCGCCCGGTGACGGCGACGACGGCGACGACGACGGCTCCGGCGACGACGACGGCGGGCCCGGTGACGGCGACAGCGGCGGACCCGACGATGACGGATCAGGAGTCGCCGGCCCTGACGGCGACGAGGCGTCCGCCGGCGGCAGCCTCGCCTCGACCGGTGGCGGAGTGCCGCTGCTGTTCGGCGGCGCGGCCCTGCTGCTGACCCTCGGCGGAGTCGCCCTGCGATTCATCCGCCGTCGCCCGGGGCCGTCGTCCACCAGCTGACCCACCGACCAGAGACGGTGAGCGCCGCGCGAGCGGCGCTCACCGTCACCCTTCCGAAGAAGACCAGGAGATTCCCGCCATGCGCACGCAGACCGTCGAAGCCGACATCATCGTCGTCGGAGGAGGCCTTGCCGGTGTGAGCGCCGCCGTCGCCGCCGCCCGGCTCGGCCGGCGCACCGTCCTCATCAACAACCGCCCGGTGCTCGGCGGGAACTCCTCCTCGGAGGTGAGTGTCTGGGTGTGCGGCGCGACGGCGCACGGCAACCAGCGCTGGGCGCGCGAGACCGGGATCATGGGCGAGATGTTCCTCGAGAACCAGTTCCGCAACCCCGAGGGCAATCCGGTGTACTGGGATGACGTCGTCCTGGACACCGTCCGCCGCGAGCCCAACCTCACCCTGTTCCTGAACACCGAGGTCCTCGAGGCCGAGCACTCCGGCGCCGACGAGGATCGGCGCGTGACGTCCGTCACCGGGTGGACGATGGGCTCGGAGGTCCGCACGATCTTCCGCGCCCCGGTCTTCCTCGACTGTACGGGCGACGGTCTGGTCGGCCGTCTGGTGGGTGCGCGCCACCGTCTGGGCAAGGAGGGAAGGGCGGAGTTCGGCGAGGAGTGGGCGCCCGAGGAGCCGGTCCGCGAGTTCCTCGGGTCGACGCTGCTGTTCTACACCAAGGACCTCGGGCACCCGGTGAAGTTCGTGGCACCCGAATCGGCCAAGGACATCAGCACCACGCCGATCCCCGCGACCCGCATCATCCGCAGCGGCGACAGCGGCGCGCACTACTGGTGGATCGAGTGGGGCGGCCAGCTCGACATCGTCGACGACAACGAGCGCATCCGCGACGAACTGCGCTCGGTGATCCTGGGCATCTGGGATCACATCAAGAACTCCGGTGAGTTCGACGCCGACAACCTCACCCTGGAGTGGATCGGGAACATCCCCGGCAAGCGCGAGTACCGCCGCTTCGTCGGCGACTACACGCTGCGCCAGCAGGACGTGCTCGAGCAGGTCGAGTTCGACGACGGCGTCGCGTTCGGCGGCTGGTCGATCGACCTGCACCCGGCCGAGGGCATGTACGCCACCGGCGCGGGCGCCGTGCAGCGCTTCTCGGATGGGCTGTTCGAGATCCCGTTCCGCTCCCTGTACTCCGCGAACGTGTCGAACCTGCTGATGGCCGGACGCAACATCTCGGCCACCCACATCGCGTTCGGCGCCGCACGGGTGATGGCCACGTGCGCCGCGATGGGCGAGGCCGCCGGCACCGCAGCATCCCTCTGCCTCACCCACGACGCGACCCCGCGGGAACTGTACGAGCACCACCGCGCCGAGCTGCGTCAGCTGCTGCTGCGCACCGACGCGTCGCTCATCGGCGTCGCCAACGAGGATCCCGACGACCTCGCGCGCACGGCCGCCGTGACCGCATCGGGCTGGCAGCGCACGGTCGCCGCGGGCTCGGATGCCGACGCGTCCGCGCCGCACGCGCTGGCCGACGATCTCGGGATCGTCGTGCCCGTGCATCCCCGGCTGGAGACCACCGAGCTGCTGCTGAGCGCGACGGAGCCGACCACCCTGACCGTGGAGGTGTGGTCCACCGGCAAGCGGCAGAACATCGTGCCGGCCCACCTGGAGCACACGACGACCGTCGAGGTTCCGGCCGGCGAGCGCCGTTGGGTGAGCGCACCCACGCCGTTCGCGCCCGGCACGCCGCAGAACGCCATCGTCGTCCTGCGTGCCGATCCGGCGGTGAGCGTGCACCTGACCTCGCCCCTGCCCGCCGGGGTCCTGACCCTCGTGCACCGGGTGGACAGCGACGACCAGAACGTCGAGGTGAGCGAGGACGGTCTGCTCGTCAGATGGCCCACCAAGCCGCTGCGCGGCCGGGCGCCGGTGTTCCGCGCCTTCCCGGAGAGCCTCGCCCTCGCTCCGGAGCGGGCCGTCTCGGGGTACAACCGGCCGTTCGGCGGACCGAACCTCTGGGCGTCGGGGCCGCTGGCCGACGGTCCCGCCTGGCTGCATCTGGACTGGGAAGCACCCGTCGTCCCGCGCGAGGTGCGGCTGGTGTTCGACGACGACGTCGACGTGTCGCTGAACACTCTGCACCACCATCGCAACCCCGACGAGATCCTGCCGCAGCTGGTGCGCGACTATCGCGTCGAGGTGCGGTCCGCCGCATCGGGCGAATGGAGCACCGTCGTCGAGGTGCGCGGCAACCGGCACCGGCAGCGCGTGCACGCGCTGCCGGACGGGCTGGGTGCGATCACGGCCGCGCGGCTCGTGATCACCGCCACCAACGGCGCCGCCGAGGCCCGGGTCATCGCCTTCCGGGTGCAGTCGTGACCGATGACGCTAACGTGAAGCACACCCGCCTTCCGGCGGGAGCACGACGGCCAGTGAGGGGATCGAGGATGGGCGGAACGTCCGCTGAGCGCGAGCGCGCGTCGGCGCGCTCGATGCCGGGTGCGCGCGCCACGCGGACCGGTCTCGTGGCGCTGGCGGTGCCGCACCTCGAGGAGCCGTACTTCGCCGAGCTCAGCTCCCGTCTGGTGCGCGGCGCAGAGGCCAGGGGCATGGCCGTGCTGATCGTGCAGACGGAGGGCGAGCACGGCCGTGAGGTCGACGTCGCCAACGGCGTGGGCCTGCCCGCCATCGACGGACTGATCCACATCCCGCGCTCCCTCACCGTGGCCGATCTGACCCGCCGCACCTCGCCGGGACCGCTGGTGCTGCTCGGCGAGCACATCGAGGTGAGCCCGTTCACCCACATCACGATCGACAACCGCGGCGCGGCGCGGACCGCGGCCGAGCACCTCATCGGCATCGGCAGCCGCCGGATCGCGTTCATCGGTCGCCGCGACGCGCGCCCCTCGGATGCCGCCGACCGCCGCCACGCCGGCTATCTGGAGGCGCTCGAGTCCGCGGGCCTTCCCGTCGACCCCGCACTCACCGCGCAGGTCGCCGCGTTCTCGGCGGAGGAGGGCGAGCGGGTCACCCGTGAGATGGTCACGGCGATCCCCGACGTCGATGGGATCCTCTGCTCGAACGACTCGGTCGCGCTCGGCGCGCTCGCCGCGCTCGCGGAGCGGGGCCGCCGGGTGCCGCACGACGTCGCGGTGATCGGCATCGACGACATCCGGGCTGCGCGCTTCTCCGTCCCCGCGCTGAGCTCGGTCGCCCCCGACCACGATCAGCTCGTGGATGCGACCTTCACCGAGCTCGAGCGGCAGCTCACGGCCCCTCTGGGCGCGAACCTGCCCGTCCGTCACGTCACGATCCCTGCCCGCCTGGTGAAGCGGGCGAGCACGGCCCGCTGATGGGCGGATGCTCCGGTGAAGACGCCTCAGGCGCCTTCACCGCTGCGGGTGACCACGTCGACCCGGGCGATGTGCGCAGCCAGCTGCTCCCCGGCATCCGCCGCGATGCCGTCGTCGGTGATCAGCCGATCGATGTCACTGAGATCGGCGATGGTCGTCAGCCCCACCACCTGCCAGCGGGTGTGCTCGGCCAGGACCACGACCTCGCGGGCCGCGGCCATGAAGGCACGGGAGGTCTCCGCCTCGAGCAGGTTCATGGTCGTGAGACCTGCCTGCACGTCGAGGCCGTGCGCGTCGAGGAACACCAGATCGCAGTGCAGCTGCTCCAGCGCCCGCACGGCGACCGGTCCGACGAGCGACTGCGCGGGCGTGCGCACGCCGCCCGTGAGCACGACGGTCTGCGTGTAGGGGGCGTCGGCGCGCTCGGGAGGCGAGAAGAGGTCCGACACGGGCAGCGAGTTCGTGACGATCGTGAGGTCGGCAAGCCGGGTGAGCTCGCGCGCGAGGGCGAGCCCGGCGGCGCCTCCGGCGATGCCGACGGCCATGCCGGGTTCCACGAGGGCGGCTGCCGCGGCCGCGATCGCGCGGCGCTCGGGCGTCACAGCGGGCGCGGCGCCGGGCCGGATGCCCGCGGATGCGGTGGCGCGGACGCCACCGCGCACCTTCTGCACCTCGCCGTCCTCGGCGAGCAGGTCGATGTCCCGGCGCACCGTCATGTCGCTCACGCCCAGCGTCGCAGCCAGCTCCGAGAGCGGGACCGTGCCGCGCTCGCGCACCAGGGCGAGAATGCGCTCGCGTCGCTCGGTGACCAGCATCCGCTCTCCTTGTCGTGCCGTGACCAGTCTGCCATGCGGCATCCGCTCCCCCTCGAAACCGCTCCCCCGACGCCCGACAGGACCCGCGCATGACGTACGCCGCGCCCTTCGACACCTGGTTCCCGGATGCCGCCTTCGACGGCAGCTACGGCTACACCCTCGATGCGCTGCGAGCGGTGACGCCGATCGCCCCGGACGCCGGCTTCGTACCCCGGTGGCGGGCGTGGCGCAACCGGGCGCGCGAGGTCCCCGCCGCGCCGGTCGTGCTCTCCGCGCGGATGGTCGAGGGCCGCAGCGTGTCGCTGATCGAGCTGTCGGGCGTCGACGGGGTGCGGCTGCGCGCATGGTTCGCAGGGCCCGCGACGGGCATCGCCCGGGTCGGCGTGGTCCACGGCCACGGCTACGGCGGGCGCGACGAGGTCGACCTGCGCCGCGTGCCGGCGGACGCCGCGGCGATCTTCCCGGTGGCGAGGGGGCTCGGAGCGCTGAACGCGGGCGTCGGCGCGCCGGAGGATCGCGAAGCGCACGTGCTGACCGGCCTCGACGATCCCGACGCGTACGTGATCGGCCTGTGCGCCCGCGATCTCTGGCTGGCCGCTGACGCCCTCACCGCGCTCGCGGGCGAGCTGCCCCTCTACTACGTGGGCGAGAGCTTCGGCGGCGGACTCGGCGCCCTGGCGGTGCCGTGGGACGAGCGCTACGTGGGGGCGACTCTGGTGGTGCCCACCTTCGGGCAGTACGACGAGCGCCTCGCCGTGCCGTGCCTGGGCAGCGGCGAGTTCCAGCGGTCGTGGGTGCGGCGGCATCCGGATGCCCGGGAGCGGCTGCGCCTGTTCGACGCGTCGACCTCGGCCCTGTCCTTCCGCATCCCGGTGCGCGTCGAGGCCGCGCTGTGGGACCAGCACGTGCCGCCGCAGGGCCAGTTCTCGGTCGCGAACGCCGTGGCCGATCTCGACCTGCACGTGCTCCCCGCCGGCCACGCCGAATACCCCGGCCTCGACGCCGTCACCGCCGAGGCGATCGCCGGTGGCCTCGCGCACCTGGAGCGCGCGCGGGGCTGAGACACCTGCGGATGACCAGCGGCCCGGTGCCGCGCCGCGCGCCGGGCGTCAGGCCGACGGGTGCCCCACCACGCCCTTGCGAAGCAGCGCGTTGCCGTACTTGCGCGTCTCGCCGGTGCGCACCATCAGGTAGGCGCTCTTCGCGACCTCGTAGTACGCGAAGCGCTCCACGAAGCGCGTCGTCTCGAACGCCGTGCCGGCCGCCGCCATCAGCTCGCGCTGCACGTCCAGCACCGAGGCATCCGCCGACTCCATGAGGTCCATGCCGGGAGCGTCGTCCAGCGGCAGCACGGAGCGGAGCGCGGCGACCACCTCGGGTGTCGTCGTGCCGGGCAGGTCGACGACGCGCTCGCCCAGCGCCCAGGCGGGGAAGTGCGCGTCGGCCACGACGACCGCATCCGAATGCCCCATCCGGTCGAGATGCAGCAGCAGCTCGCCGGTCAGCAGCGGGTTGATCCCCTCAAGCATCGATCAGTCCTCTCTCAGATTTCGAATCGCGCAAGTTGCTGTATTTCGGCGCCGAATGCAGCAATTCAAGCGATTCGAAACGTATCAAGCCGGGATCAGCCCTTCCTCGGCCAGCTCCGCCCACAGATCCCCGGGGATCTGCAGGGCGGCGTACTCGGCATTCTGCCGCAGCTGAGCGGGGCGGCTGCCGCCGACCACGACCGAGCGCACCAGATCCGACTGCAGCGGGTACTGGATCGCCGCGGCCGGAAGAGGCACATCGTGCGCCCGGCACACGGCGGCGATGCGCACCAGCCGGTTCCACAGCTCCTCCGGCAGCTGCCCGTACTCGTAGCGGCCGTCGCGCTTCGGCTCGCTCTGCGCGAGCAGGCCGGAGTTGAAGACCGAGGCGGCGACGATCCCCGTGCCGCGCCGGGCGCACGCGGGCAGCACGTCGGCTGCGGCCGGCTGCTCGAGCAGCGTGTAGCGGCCGGCGACCATGATCAGGTCGAGGTCGGCCTCGCGCACGGCGCGCGCCAGGGCATCCGACACCATCGAGCCGATGCCGACGGCGGCGACGACACCCTCGGCGCGCAGCTTCTCGAGTGCCGGGAACGCCTCGGCCAGGGCCAGGTCGAGGTCATGGCGCTCGGGGTCGTGCAGGTAGAGCAGGTCGATGCGGTCGAGCCCCAGCCGCTCCTGCGATTCGGCGAGGCTGGCGCGGATGCCGGCCTCGCTGAAGTCCCATTCGCGGCGCAGATCGTCGGGCACGAAGAAGTCGTTGTCGGTGTCCAGACCGCCCGGCTGATGCGCCGGGTTCGGCCGCAGCAGGCGACCCGCCTTGGTCGAGACGACGAACTCGTCGCGCGGCTTGGTCTGCAGGAACGCCCCCAGACGGTGCTCGCTCATCCCGAGCCCGTAGTGCGGGGCCGTGTCGAAGTAGCGGATGCCGGCATCCCAGGCGGCCTCGAGCACCGCCCACGCCTCGTCGTCGCTCAGCGCGCGGAAGAGATTGCCGACGTTCGCGGCGCCGTAGCCCAGTTCCGGCAGGGCGAGCTCAGTCGATGACATGCTGACCGGTCCAGGTGTACTTGGCGATGCTGTCGGCCTTCATCTCCATGCTCGTGCCCGGCGCCGTGGGCGCCATGTACGAGCCGCCCCGGATGTCGGTCGGCACGACGAAGTGCTCGTGCAGGTGATCGACGTACTCGATCAGGCGGCCGTCGCGCGAGCCGCTGACGGCGACGAAGTCGAACATCGACAGGTGCTGCACCGCCTCGCACAGCCCGACGCCTCCGGCGTGCGGGCACACCGGCACGCCGAACTTGGCGGCCAGCAGCAGGTTGGCGATGTTCTCGTTGACACCGGCGACGCGCACCGCGTCGATCTGCATGACCTCGATGGCCTCGGCCTGCAGCAGCTGCTTGAAGATCATCCGGTTCTGCGCGTGCTCGCCGGTGGCGACGCGGATCGGGGCGACGCCGCGGGCGATCTCGGCGTGACCGAGGATGTCGTCGGGGCTGGTGGGCTCCTCGATCCAGGCGGGGCGGAACTCGGCGAGCGCGTTCACCCACTCGATCGCCTCGGACACCTCCCAGCGCTGGTTGGCGTCGATCGCGATCGGGAAGTCGGGGCCGCACACCTCGCGCGCCTTGCGGAAGCGGCGGATGTCGTCTTCGAGGTCGGCGCCGACCTTGAGCTTGATCTGCGTGAAGCCCTCGGCCATGGCCTCGCGGGCCAGGCGCTCGAGCTTCTCGTCGGAGTAGCCCAGCCAGCCGGGGCTGGTGGTGTAGCCGGCGTATCCCGTGGCGAGCAGCTCGGCCTCGCGCTCCTCACGCCCCGGCACCGCGGCTCGGAGGATGTCGAGGGCCTCCTCGCGGGTGAGGGCGTTGCTGAGGTAGCGGAAGTCGACGAGGTCGACGATCTGCTCGGGTGTCATGCGGGCCAGCAGCTGCCACAGCGGGAGTCCGGCGCGCTTGGCCTTGATGTCCCACAGCGCGTTGATCACCGCGCCGATGGCCATGTGCATGACGCCCTTCTCGGGGCCCAGCCAACGCAGCTGCGAGTCGCCGATGATGTCACGGAACGTGCCGCCCATGTCGTCGAGCAGCGGCTCGAGCTCCCGGCCGACGAGGTGGCCGGCGAGCGCGTCGATCGCGGCGACCTGCACGTCGTTGCCGCGGCCGATCGTGAAGACGAAGGAGTGGCCCTCGATCCCGTCCCCCGCGTCGGTGCGCACGATCACGTAGGCCGCCGAGTAGTCGGGGTCGGGATTCATGGCATCCGAGCCGTCCAGGCTCAAAGACGTGGGAAAGCGGATGTCGCTGGTATCCAGCGCGACGATACGGCTCACGGGGCTCCTTCAGTCGGCGTCGGCGAAAGTGACGCAGACAGGTGGAGTTTAAACATCCGATGTCTATACTGTCAACGACGGGAGCCGCGACGACTCCCACCTCGAACGAGAAGAAGGAGAACCATGAAGTTCGCGCGACTCGGCGAGCCAGGAAGCGAGATCCCCGTCGTCATCGACGCCGACCGCACCTTCGATCTGCGCCCCGTGACATCGGATGTGGACGGCGACTTCCTCGCCGCCGACCCGGTCGGCCGCACCCGCGCCGCCCTGGATGCGGGCGAGCTGGCCGAGCTGGCCGACGCGGATGCGCTGCGCATCGGGGCCCCCATCGCGCGCCCGAGCGCCGTGATCTGCATCGGCATGAACTACGCCGCGCACGCCGCGGAGTCCGGCTCCGAGCCGCCGAGCATCCCGATCCTCTTCCTGAAGACCCCGAACACCGTCGTGGGGCCCGACGACGCCGTCACCATCCCGCGCGGCAGCGAGAAGACCGACTGGGAGGTCGAGCTCGGCATCGTCATCGGCACCCGCACCGCCTATCTGGATTCGCCGGAGGAGGCGGATGCCCGCATCGCCGGGTACGTGCTCGCGAACGACGTCTCGGAGCGTGACTTCCAGATGACCGTGTCGGGCGGGCAGTGGTCCAAGGGCAAGATCGCCGCCGGCTTCAACCCGACGGGCCCCTGGCTGGTGCCCGCCTCCGAGATCGATTCGACGAACCTGCGCCTTCGCAGCTGGGTCAACGGCGAGCCGCGTCAGGACTCGAACACGAGCGACATGATCTTCGACGTGCGCACGATCGTGCACCACCTGTCGCAGTACGTCACGCTGGAGCCGGGCGACCTGATCCTCACCGGCACCCCGCAGGGCGTGGCGCTGTCGGGCAAGTACCCCTATCTGAAGGCCGGCGACGTGGTCGAGGTCGAGATCGACGGCCTGGGCCGTCAGAAGCAGGAGTTCGTGGCATGGGAGGCCGGCAGATGAGCGGGCAGGTGCAGGGTCTCGTCGCGATCGTCACCGGCGGAGCATCCGGAATCGGCGCGGCGATCGCCCGCCGCCTCCACGCCGAGGGCGCGCAGATCGCCGTCCTCGACCGGGACACGTCGGGGGCGGATGCCGAATTCGCGGCGTTCACGGCCGACGTCTCCGACCGCTCCTCGGTCGATGCCGCCGTCGCAGCCGTCGCCGAGCGGTTCGGCCGCATCGACATCGTGATCAACAATGCCGGCATCGGCGCGCAGGGCGACATCGCCGCGAACGACGACGACGAGTGGGCGCGCGTGCTCTCCATCAACGTCACCGGCGTCGCGCGCGTCACCTCGGCCGCCCTCCCCTGGCTGCGGAAGTCGCCTTCGGCGGCGGTGTGCAACACGGCATCCATCGCCTCGACGACCGGCCTCCCCCAGCGCGCGCTGTACTCGGCCTCGAAGGGCGCCGTCTCGGCGCTCACGCGCGCCATGGCCGCCGACCACCTGCGCGAGGGCATCCGGGTCAACGCGGTCAACCCGGGCACCGCCGACACCCCGTGGGTCGGGCGCCTGCTGGATTCCGCCGCCGACCCCGACGCCGAGCGCGCCGCCCTCAACGCCCGCCAGCCGCACGGCCGGCTCGTCTCGCCGGACGAGGTCGCGGGTGCGGTGCTGTACCTGGTCAGTCCCGCCTCCGGTTCGACGACCGGCACCTTCATCGAGGTGGACGGCGGCATGGCGCAGCTTCGCCTGCGCTCCGAGTGAGCTGACGCCCCGTCGGACGAAGGCCGCCACGCCCGCGCGTGGCGGCCTTCGCCGTTGCTGGGCTTCGCCGTTGCTGGGCTTCGCCGTCCCCCATCCAAGTCGCAGATCGTCCCGGAAAGACGCCGCCCTCCCCATCCAAGTCGCAGTTCGCCCCGGAAAGACGCCGCCCTCCCCGCCCAGGTCGCAGTTCACCCCGGAAAGACGGCGCCAGAGCGGGACGAATCGCGACCTGGACGACGAGCGGATGCCGATAACCAGACGAACTGCGACCCGAACACCGGCCTTCACCTGTGGATAACTCCGGCAGACTCCGTCTCCGCCGCTTCGCCCCTTCCGCCACGTCCGGCCCAGCGCCGCCCTCCCCGCCCAGGTCGCAGTTCACCCCGGAAAGACGGCGCCCTCCCCACCCAGGTCGCAGTTCGTCCCGGAATGACGCCGCCAGAGCGGGACGAATCGCGACCTGGACGACGAGCGGATGCCGATAACCAGACGAACTGCGACCCGAACACCGGCGTTCACCTGTGGATAACTCCCGCGGGCGTTCGTGCGGACTGTCACCGTGGAGCGATGCGAACCCCTGTACCCCTGCCCGCTTCGCTCGGCAGCCGCTTCACCGTGAGCCAAGGGCTGGATGCCGGCGTCAGCCGTAGTCGACTGCATCGGGCCGACCTGGAGATCCCCTTTCGCGGCGTGCGCGCGAAGATCACGCCGGCGCAGCTGGAAGAGGACATGGACCCCTATCAGCGGCAGGCCGCGGAGCGTCGCATCCGGGCTCGGGAGTACGCTCCGCGGCTGAGGCCCGGCCAGTTCCTCAGCCACGAGACCGCCGTCGCGCTGCGTGGCGGACCACTGCCGCTCACCACCCGCGATGGCAGACCCGTCGACGGACGCGCCCTCCCCGTGCATGTCAGCACCCTCGGCAGCGGGCCTCTGGTGCGCGCGCAGGGAGTCCGTGGTCACCGCGCCGACCCGCGCAGCGCTCGAGCCGTCGCGACTCAGGGTCTGGTGCTGGCGAGTCCCGCCACGACGTTCGCCCAGCTGGGTCGTTGGAGCCTCCTCGATCTCGTCGCCCTCGGCGACTTCCTCTGCCGCGTCTGGCGACCCGGTGCCGGGCGCAGGGATGCCGGGCGACCGCCGTTCACGACCATCGATGCGCTGCGCGCGACTCTGAGCTCCACGCGGTGGCGCGGAATCACCCGGTTGCGCGAGGCGCTCGAGCTGACGCGCGAGGACTCCTGGTCGCCGCGGGAGTCGGCTCTGCGCGTGCACATCGTCCTGGCCGGCCTGCCGGAACCGCTGCTCAATCACGACGTCTACGACGATCACGGCCGTTTCCTCGGATGCGTGGACCTCGCGTATCCGCATCTGAAGGTCGCGATCGAGTATCAGGGCGTCCTGCACCATTCGCGCTACTCCGCCGATGTCGAGCGGATCGCCCTGCTGCGCGCGGCCGGCTGGACGGTGATCGAAGTCACCAGCGCCCTGCTGTCCCAACCCGAGGAGCTGATCGAGCGGGTCAGTCGTGCCCTGCGCCGCTGACCCGCGCATGATCCGCCCCGGGCGGCGCCGCTCCTGACGTTCAGGTCGCAGTTGGTCCCGGAAAGCCGGCGATTCGCGCATCCAGGTCGCAGTTGATCCTGGAAAGACGGCCGCGGAGCGGGACGAAGTGCGACCCTGGACGGCAAGGGGATGCCCGTAACCGGACGAACTGCGACCTGACGCCGCTCGTGCATCCAGGTCGCAGTTCGTCTCGGAAAGCGCGCGATTCGCGCATCCAGGTCGCAGTTGATCCTGGAAAGACGGCCGCGAAGCGGGACGAAGTGCGACCTAGACGGCAAGGGGATGCCCGTAACGGGACGAACTGCGACCTGACGCCGCTCATGCATCCAGGTCGCAGTTGGTCTCGGAAAGCGCGCGATTCGCGCATCCAGGTCGCAGTTGGTCTCGGAAAGACGGCCGCGGAGCAGGACGAAGTGCGACCTGGACGGCAAGGGGATGCCCGTAACGGGACGAAGTGCGACCTAGACGGCGAGAGGATGCCCATAACCAGACGAAGTGCGACCTGGACACCGTCGACACCCCGCCGAACCCCCGCCGAACCACCACCACCCCGCCCGCGGGCTCCGGGTCAGCGGATGCCGTAGAACGCCAGCGCGTTCGACCAGAACAACGCGTCCGCGTCGACGCCTCGGGTGGCGGCCCAGTCCGCCACCGTGCGGAACCAGCGCTGGCGGGATCCGACTGCATAGGCGCCGCGCCCCGCGTCGATGGCCGAGACCGGCCAGTCGCTGCCCCACATCAGCCGCTCGGGGCCGAAGGCCTCGAGCGCGGCATCCAGGAAGGGCGTGATCTGGGCATCCGTCCACACCCCGCCGGTCTCGGCGGGCAGGCCCGACACCTTGCAGAAGACCTGCGTATGCTGCGCCAGCTCGGCGAGATCACGCATCCACGCCCCACCGGGTGCCGCCGGCGCCGAGGACGTGCCGACGGCCGGTTTGCCCAGGTGATCGAGCACGATGGGCAGGTCGGGGACGGATGCCGCGAGAGCCACGACGTCCGGAAGCTGGCGCTCGTGAACACAGGCATCGAAGGTCCAGCCCCGGCGGGCCACCTGCCTGGCACCCCGGCGGAAGGATTCGGTCTGCGCGAACCCGTCGGGCTCTCCCTGCAGCAGGTGCCGCACACCGACGACCCGCTCGGACGCGGCGAGTCGCTCGAGATGCGCGTCGGTCTCTGCGCCCCGGTCCAACCGAGCACCGGCGACGATCGCGACCACGCCTGCGGCGAGAGCGATCGAATCCACCCATCGGACCTCGTCGGCGGCCTGGCCTTCGACGGGGTCGGCCTGCACGAAGATCGCCGCCTCCTCGTCGACGTCGTCGAGCCGCTCCTCGTAGAGCTCCTCCTCGGCGAACCGCCAGGCCAGCGGTCCCTCCAGCCACTCGTACCTGAGGACTTCGGGATCCCAGAGGTGCAGATGAGAGTCCATGACGCGCATGCGTCCATCGTCACACACTCCCCGAAGACATCCGATCAATGTGCCATGATGTGCGCATGGCTGTCACCGACGAGGCGATCGAGAAGATCAAGGCGATGATCGTCAGCGGCGAGCTGAGCCCCGGCGACCGGCTTCCGCCCGAGAAGGAGCTCGCCGAGCGGCTCGGTCTCTCGCGCAGCTCCATGCGCGAGGCGGTGAAGGCGCTCGAGGTCATTCGCGTGCTCGACGTGCGCCGCGGCGACGGCACATACGTGACGAGCCTCGAACCGCACCTGCTGCTGGAGGCGATCAGTTTCGTCGTCGACATGCACGACGACGACTCGCTGCTCGAGCTGTTCGCGGTGCGCCGGATGCTGGAGTCGCAGGCGACCGGCCTCGCCGCGGGCAGCGCCACATCCGAGGACGCCGAGGGCCTGCTCGCCGAGGTGTCGTCGGTCGACTCGACCGCGGTCACCATCGACGACCTCGTCGAGCATGACATCCGCTTCCACCGCGAGGTCGTGCGCCTGGCGGGCAACGACTACCTGGCCAGCCTGCTCGACGGACTGAGCAGCCAGACCATCCGGGCGCGGGTGTGGCGCGGTCTGACCGAGCAGGGCGCCGTGGAGCGCACGCTCTCGGAGCATCTCGCGATCGCCGAGGCGATCGGGCGGCACGACTCGGCCCTGGCGACCTCGCTCGCCACGGCGCACGTCGCCGGCGTGGAGCGCTGGCTGCGTCAGGCGGCGTCGGCCTGACGTCGCGGTTCGCGTGCCGGCTCGGCCCGGACGCCTCGCTCGCGGGCCCGCCTGAACGGACCCCGCTACGCTCGATCCCATGAGCGCATGGGTCAGTTCCGCCATCCAGGTTCTCGAGGCGGATGCCAACCGCTCGGCCGACACGCATCTGCACCTGTTCCCCCTCCCCGCGGAATGGGGCATCGATCTGTACCTCAAGGACGAATCGGTGCACCCGACCGGTTCGCTCAAGCACCGCCTGGCGCGCTCGCTGATCCTGTACGGCCTGGTGAACGGGCTGATCGACGCGGGCACGACGCTCGTGGAGTCCTCGAGCGGGTCGACGGCGGTGTCGGAGGCGTACTTCGCCCGGATGCTGGGGCTGGAGTTCGTGACGGTCGTGCCGCGGTCGACCAGCCGGGAGAAGATCGACCTCATCGAGTTCTACGGCGGCAGCTGCCACTTCGTCGAGCACGCCTCCGAGATCTCGGCCGAGGCGCGGCGGCTCGCGTCCGAGTGCGGCGGGCACTATCTCGACCAGTTCACGTTCGCCGAGCGTGCGACCGACTGGCGCGGCAACAACAACATCGCCGAGAGCGTGTTCAGTCAGCTGTCGCAGGAGCGGCATCCGATCCCCCGCTGGATCGTCGTGGGCGCCGGGACTGGCGGCACCAGCGCGACCTTCGGCCGCTACGTGCGCTACCGCAGGCACGCCACGCAGCTGGCGGTCGTCGACCCGGAGGGGTCGGCGTTCTACGCCGGCTGGCGGGGTGACGCGGATGCCGGCGGCGCGCCGTCGCGCATCGAGGGCATCGGCAGGCCGCGCGTCGAGCCGTCGTTCGTGCCGAGCGTGATCGACGAGATGATCCAGGTGCCCGATGCCGCATCCGTGGCCGCGATCCGGCTGCTGCGCGATCGCACGCTGCACTGGGCGGGCGGCTCGACCGGGACGAACCTGTACGGCGCGTTCGAGCTGATCGGGCGGATGCGGGATGCCGGCGAGACCGGGAGCGTGGTCACCCTCATCTGCGACGGCGGCATGCGATACGCGAACACGTACTACTCCGACGACTGGGTCGCCGAGCAGGGCTGGGACCTCGCCCCGCATCGCGAGCGGATGGAGCGATTCCTCGCCGGTTCCGCGTGGGCGTGAGCGCTACGCTGGCACCATGACCACGCTCATCCTCACGGTCGCGGGAGCGGATCGCCCCGGACTCGTCTCGGCCGTCGCCGACGTCGTCGATGCCCACGGCGGCAACTGGGAGAACAGCCGTCTCGCCGAGCTCGCGGGCACGTTCGCGGGCGTCATCGAGATCACCGTCGCCGACGATCGCGTCGACGCGCTGCAGGCGGCGCTGCACGACCTCGACGGCCTCCTCGCGGTCACGGTGAGCACGGGCGCGGCCCCGGCCACGGCCGGCGATCGGCGCATCGCCGTCACGGTGCTGGGTGACGACCGCCCCGGCATCGTGCGGGAGGTGTCGGGCGTGCTCAGCGCGCACGCGCTGAGCATCGAGAGCATGACCACCGAGACGCGTGACGCCGCGATGGCCGGCGGACGCCTGTTCGAGTCGTCGGTGACGGCGGCGGTGCCGGCATCCGCCGATCTCGATGCGCTGCGCGCCGACATCGAGCGCCTGACCCACGACCTGCAGGTCGACATCGCCCCTCTCTGACCGGAGCCCTCATGACCCCCTCCGCGCGTGAGCGCGCCGTCGACGCGCTCCTCGACGAACTCGGCGCCGACCTGGTGCTCACCGACCCCGACTCGCTGCAGGCGTATCGCCGGGACCGGGCGGAGGATCCGGATGCCGGCACGCCGATCGCCGTGGTGCGAGCCACCTCGACGGAGCATGTGCAGTCGACCATGCGCATCGCGGCACGAGAGGGTGTCGGGGTCGTCCCGCGCGGCGCGGGGTCCGGCCTGTCGGGCGGATCATCGGCCGTGGAGGGCGCGATCATGATCTCGCTGGAGCGGATGCGGGAGATCACCGTGGACCCCGCGCTGCAGATGGCCGTCGTGCAGCCCGGCGCCTTCAACACGGAGGTCAAGGCGGCCGCCGCCGAGCACGGCCTCTGGTATCCGCCCGACCCGTCGTCGCAGGCGTTCTGCTCGATCGGCGGGAACATCGCGACGAACGCCGGCGGCCTGTGCTGCGTGAAGTACGGCGTGACCGGCGATTACGTGCTGGGCCTCACTGTCGTGCTGGCCGACGGGCGGGCGGTGAAGCTCGGCGGGCCGCGCCTGAAGGATGTCGCGGGCCTATCGCTGACCAAGCTGTTCGTGGGCAGCGAGGGCACGCTGGGCGTCGTCACCGAGGCGGTCCTGCGACTGGTGCCCGCGCAGCGCACCCCGACGACACTGGTCGCGATGTTCCCCACCGTCGAGGGCGCCGTCCGCGCGGTCGTCGACATCAAGGCCGCGATGCGTCCGTCGATGCTGGAGTTCATGGACCGCGTGACCATCAACGCCGTCGAGGACATGATGCGCATGGAGCTGGACCGCACGGCGGCCGCCATGCTGATCGTGCAGTCCGACGAGCCCACCGAGGTCGCCGCCGCCCAGATCGAGGACATCGAGCGGACGTGCGGGCTGCACGGGGCATCCGAGGTCTACGCGACCAGCGATCCCGACGAGAGCGAGGCGCTCATCGAAGCGCGACGGCAGGCCGTCCCCGCCATCGAGAGACGCGGCGCGCTGCTCCTGGAAGACGTCGGCGTGCCGCTGACCCGGCTCGGCGACCTGATCGACGGCATGCGCGCGATCGCCGAGAGCCGGGGCGTGGAGATCGCCGTGGTCGCGCACGCGGGTGACGGCAACACGCATCCGCTGATCGTGCTCGATCGGACGGATGCCCAGCAGCGCGCGAACGCCGACCTGGCCTTCGGGGAGGTGATGGCGCTGGCCATCGAGCTGGGCGGCACGATCACCGGCGAGCACGGCGTGGGGCGGCTGAAGCAGCCGTGGCTGGCCGACTATCTCGGAGACGACGTGCTCGAGCTGAATCAGCGCATCAAGCAGGCGCTCGACCCGCAGGGCATCCTCAACCCCGGCGCGGTGTTCGGTCCGCTCTGACTCGGCCTCTGAGCCGCTCGTCTGCCGGTCCCCTCCACCGACACCCCGCGCTCCCGCGTCAGACCAGGCGGGCCTTCGGCGACACCGAGTAGGTGTCCTCGGGGTCGCCGTTGACGACGCCGGCGAGCGCGGTGTCGATGGCGGCCATCGCGTCGGCATCCAGCTTCACCCCGGACGCCTTGACGGTCTCGGCAAGCTGCTCGGGACGGGATGCCCCGACGAGCGCCGCCGCCACGTTCTTGTTCTGCAGCACCCACGCGATGGCGAGCTGAGGCATGCTCAGACCCGCCTCGGCGGCGATCGGCTTGAGGTTCTGCACGGCGGTGAGGATGTCGTCCTTCAGCAGGCGCTCGATGAAATGCGCGCCGGAATGCGGGTCGGTGGCGCGCGAGCCCTCGGGCACGGGCTGCCCGGGCAGGTACTTGCCGCTGAGCACGCCCTGCGCCATCGGCGACCACACGATCTGCGAGATGCCCAGCTCTTCGGACGCCGGCACGACCTTGCCCTCGATCACCCGGTGCAGCATGGAGTACTGCGGCTGGTTCGAGATGAGCTGGAAGCCCAGCTGCTTCGAGAGGGCGTGTCCCGCGCGCAGCTGCTCGGCTGTCCACTCCGAGACCCCGATGTACAGCGCCTTGCCGGCACGCACGACGTCGGCGAAGGCCTGCATCGTCTCCTCGAGGGGAGTCTCGTGGTCGTAGCGGTGCGCCTGGTACAGGTCGACGTAGTCGGTGCCGAGGCGCTCGAGCGAGCCGTCGATCGACTCCATGATGTGCTTGCGGCTCAGACCGGTGTCGTTCGGGCCCTTCGGCCCGGTCGGGAAGTACACCTTCGTGAAGATCTCCAGGCCCGCCCGGCGCTGCCCGGCGAGCGCCTTGCCGAGCACGACCTCGGCGGCGGTGTTCGCGTAGGTGTCCGCGGTGTCGAACGTGGTGATGCCGGCATCCAGCGCGGCGTGGACGGTGGCGACCGCCGCATCGTCGTCGACCTGAGACGCGTGCGTGACCCAGTTTCCGTAGGTGATCTCCGAGACCTTGAGACCGCTGTTGCCGAGATAGCGATAGTTGACCATGCTCCAACGCTAGTCGCGTCGGGATGCGCCGGCATCACCGCGCGGAACTCCTGACGGTCAGGTGGAGACGATGGCCGCCCGGTCGCGGAAGCCGTCGGCGGTCACCCGGTCGAGCTCGACCTGCTTGCGGATCGCGACCGTGCGCTCGTACAGCGTCGGGTCGCCGAAGCTGGTGAGCACCTTCACGATCACCGGCAGCAGCTCGATCATGAAGAACAGCGCCGCGATCAGCCAGTGCGCCCAGAAGATCGCCGGCTCCTTGTCCGCCAGGCGGTTCAGGCCCGTGATCTGGCTGAGCAGCCCGATCGCGCCGGCGTTGCCCTGCGCGACCGAGTCGGCGCGGGCGTTGTACGCGGCCAGCGCGTTCTCGTACGTCTGCTTCGCGGCCGGAAGCTGATCCTTCGCCTGCTGGCGGTTCGATGCCTCCGCCGACGTGGTGTTCTCCTTGGCGGCGGTCTCGGCCGCCGACAGGTCGTCGTTGGCCGAGCGCAGCTGGGCGGCGAGCGCGTCGTAGGTCTGCTGGGCCTGCGCGAGCTGCGCCTTCGCGGCATCCGAGCTGGATCCCTGGCCGTTGACGCCGGTGCAGCCGGGCACGGTCCCGGCGCCCTCTCCGGTGAGCTCGCACTGGTACAGCGCCCGCGCCGAGTCGATGACCTTCTGCTGCTCGGCCATCTTGCCGGTGATCTCGTCGACGGTCGATGCGGCCGCGGTCGTCGACGCCGAGCCCGAGTCCGTGCCGGCGACGATGCCCGTCGCCGCCTGGTTCTCGAGCGCCGCGACGCGTTCGGTCGCGGCGTCCAGTGCCTGCTTCTCCGGACCCTTCTCGAGGGCGTCCTGATCGGACTGCGACTGGGTGATGTTGGTGGATGCCACTTCGCGGGCGATGTCGTTGTGGAACACCTGCAGCACGAGCGGCTCCGCGACGAGGAAGCCGATCACGGCGGCCATCGCCACGCGCGGCAGCGCCAGGGCGATGAGCTTGCCGATGCTGCGCGTCGAGGTCATCGTCGAGGTGAGGAAGCGGTCGAGGTTGAAGATGATCGCCGCCCACACGATCGCGAGCGGCACGGCCAGCCAGATCGCGACCTGCACGCCCGTGGTGAGGGCGAAGAGCATGGAGACGGCCGACACGAGAGCGGTGCCGAGCAGCACGAAGAACATCTGCACGAAGCGCGGCGTCTCACCGGGCACGCGGTCGAGGATGGGCCCGTCCGCCCCGCCGAGGACGGCGAGGGTGCGCAGCCGGGAGCCGGGCATGCGCGGGCGCCGGGTGCGCGGGACGCGCTCCCTCTTCGGACGCGGCGCGGTCACGGGTGGCAGCGGCCGCGTGGCATCCGTCTCGGTCGTCTGCGTCGGGTGCGTGTCGGCGTCCGAGACATCCGGTCGAGTGGAGGAGCCGGTCGGCTCGAAACGTCGGAGGAAGTCGAGGTCTTCGTCGCTGACCGTGCCGTCGGGGCCGTCGGTGTCGAGCGAGATCCGCCCCTGAGAATCCATCCGTCCAGGGCGATGCGCGGAGTAGGACATCCCTCGAGAGTAGGAACACGCACCTGTGCGCGAGCCCGGCAACCCCTGCGAACCGTTCTCAGGAAGCCTTGCTGCAGGGGTCGCCGGCGAGCGTCAGCGCGGCGCGATCTCCGCGACGGGCACGCCGAGCCGATCGGCCCTCACGAGATCGGCGCAGCGCTCGCCGATGAGCATCACCGTGATGTTCGGGTTGACCGTGACGATCTCGGGCATCACCGAGGCATCCGCGACCCGCAGGCCGGTGACCCCCTTCACCCGCAGCTGCGGATCCAGGGGCGAGGAGTCGTCGTCCGCCGCACCCATGCGCACCGATCCGGTCGGGTGGTAGACCGTGTTGTGCGTCTTCGCCACGTAGTCGGCGATCTCCTCGTCGGTCTGCACGTCGGGGCCGGGGAAGAGCTCACGCCCCGTCCACTCGCGCATCGCGGGCTGCGCGGCGATGCGGCGCGCCAGCTTGATCCCCTCGACCATCACCCGCATGTCGTGCGGGTCGGAGAAGTAGCGCGGGTCGACCCTCGGCTTGTCGCGGAAGTCGCGCGAGCGCAGTCGCACGGTGCCCCGGCTGCGCGCGTGGGTGACGTTCGGGGTGAGCACGAACACGTTCTCGGCCGTCGGGTACCCCTGGCGCACGGTGTGCATGTCGAACGGCGCCGTCCCGTAGTGGAACATCAGGTCGGGCCTGTCGTCATCACGTTCGGCCGCGTCGGGCGTGCGGGCGAAGATGCCGATCTCCCACCACTGCGTCGACGTGGCCACCATCGGCCGCTTCGCCTCCCATGAGATCACGCCCTCCGGGTGGTCCTGGGTGTGCTCGCCGACGCCGGGGGCGTCCACGAGCACCTCCACGCCCACCTCGGCCAGGTGCTCGGCGGGGCCGATGCCGGAGAGCATCAGCAGCTTGGGCGAGTCGATCGCACCTGCGGAGAGGATCACCTCGCGGCGCGCGCCGATGTGCACGGTGCCGGCCAGGTCACCGGCACGCACGTCCGCGCCGGTGGCGCGCAGGTCCTCGTCGAAGGTGATCCGCTTCACCCGGTGCTCCGTGAGGATCGCCAGGTTCGGGCGGTCCAGGATCGGATGCAGGTAGCTCACCGACGACGACGACCGCACACCGTCCTCGCGGGCGTTGATCTGGAAGAAGGCCGCTCCTTCGACGACCGTCGTGCCGTCGTTGAACTGCACACGCGGAATGCCCAGCGCCGAGCACGCCTCGAGCACCGCGACGCCGCACGGGTCGGCATCCGGCACCTGTCGCAGCACCACCGGACCGTCATGACCGTGGTGGTCGCCGGGCTGATCGTTGCTCTCCAGGCGCCGAAGATACGGCAGCAGGTTCTCGGCCTGCCATCCCTCGGCGCCCATGGCCGCCCACTGGTCCAGATCCTCGGCGGGAGTGTGGAAGGCGATGCACGAGTTATGCGACGAGCATCCGCCGAGCACCCGTGCGCGCGCCTGGCGCATGAACGAGTTGCCGTGCTCCTGCTCCTCGATGGGGTAGTCCCAGTCGTAGCCCGACTCCAGCAGCGCGGGCCATCGATCCAGCCGCAGCACGGCGTCGACGCCGACGTCGGTCGGACCCGCCTCGAGCAGGGCGACGGTCACATCGGGGTCCTCCGAGAGCCGGGCCGCGACGGCGGCGCCGGCGGATCCGCCGCCGATCACGACGTAGTCGTACTCGCCGGGCTGGGGGCTGTCGCCGGTCGTCATGCGTCCTCCGCCGCTTCGCCCGCCGGTTCTGCTGAGCCGCCGCGCCGGTCCGCGAACCAGCCGGTCACCGCGGGACGCAGATTCTGATAGACGTGCTTGGCCTCGACGTACTCCGCGAGCCCGGTCGGTCCGAGCTCGCGGCCGAAGCCGGACTGCTTGAAGCCGCCCCACTCGGCCTGCGGCAGGTACGGGTGGTAGTCGTTGATCCAGACGGTGCCGTGCCGCAGACGGTTCGCGACGCGCTGCGCGCGACCGGCGTCCTGCGTCCACACCGCCCCGGCGAGGCCGTAGATCGTGTCGTTCGCGATCTCGATCGCCTCATCCTCGGTGCGGAACGATTCGACGGTGACGACGGGACCGAACGCCTCGTCGGACACGGCCGACGAGCCCCGCGCGACGCGGTCGAGCACGGTGGGCAGGTAGTACCAGCCGCCGCTCAGACCCTCCCGGTCGTCGTCGGTCGCCTCGCGCCCGCCGCAGCGCACGACGGCGCCGTCCTCGACGGCCCGCCGGACGTAGCCGTCCACCTTCTGCCGGTGCGCTTCGGAGATGAGGGGGCCGGTCTCGGCCTCGGGATCGTAGGGCCCGCCGAGCCGGATGCCCTGAGCCCGCTCGACCAGCGCGTCGACGAAGCGGTCGCGGATCGACTCCTCGACGATCAGACGTGCGCCGGCCGAGCACACCTGTCCGGAGTGCACGAAAGCGCCGTTCAGCGCGTTGTCGAGGGCGGCGTCGAAGTCCGCGTCGGCGAAGATCACGTTCGGGTTCTTGCCACCGAGCTCCAGCGCGACCTTCTTCACGGTCGCCGCGGCGTTCGCCATGATGTGCCGGCCTGTGACCAGGCCCCCGGTGAACGAGACCAGATCGATGTCCGGATGCGAGCTCAGCGGCTCGCCCGCCGTCGCGCCCGCGCCCGTGATCAGATTGGCGACGCCGGCGGGAACGCCGGCCTCGGCGAGGACGTGCATCATCAGGATCGCCGTGTGCGGGGTGAGCTCGGCCGGCTTGAGCACGAACGTGTCGCCTGCGGCGAGCGCCGGTGCGATCTTCCAGGCGGCCTGCAGCAGCGGATAGTTCCAGGGCGAGATGAGCGCGCAGACGCCGACCGGCTCGTACTGGATGCGCGAGAGCACGTCGGCCGATCCGGCGTCGACCAGGCGGCCCGCCTCGTTCGCGGCCAGCTTGCCGAAGTACCGGAAGCAGGCCGCGATGTCGCCCATGTCGATGCGCGCCTCGACGATGCGCTTGCCGGTGTCGTCGGCCTCGGCGCGCGCGAACTCCTCCTGACGCTCGTCGAGCAGATCGGCCACGCGCAACAGCAGGTCGCCGCGCTCCGCAGCCGTCGTCGCACGCCAAGGTCCCGAATCGAACGCGCGGCGCGCCGCGGCGATCGCCTGCTCCGTGTCGCCGGCGCCGGCCTCGGACACGGAGCCCACGAGCCGCCCGTCGGCGGGGCAGCGGATGTCGCGGACGGCGCCGTCGGCGGCTCCCCGCCACTCGCCGTCGACGTACAGGGTCGTCGTCATGGTGGTCGTCTCCTCGTCCGGTCCACCACCGCGGCGTCCAAGGAGGTGTGGTGGTCTTCCACCGTAACGAACGCTCAGCGATCCCGCAGGGTCGCGAGGGCTGAGCCCGGGGTGCGCGACCACCGAACCGGTGCCAGGCTGGTGTCATGAAGACGCTGCTGCTCGCACGCCACGCGAAGTCGGATTGGGGCATCCACGGCCTCTCGGACCACGACCGCCCGCTCAACGGACGCGGCCGTCGCGACGCCCCCGACATGGCCGGGCGCCTGGCCCAGGAGGCCGTCGCCGTCGAGCGGATCGTATCGAGCACGGCGAAGCGGGCAGCTGCCACGGCCGACGAGTACGCCGCCGCGTTCGGGCTCACGGTGGTCGAGGAGCCGGCGCTCTACGGGGCATCCGCACGCACCGTCCTGGAGGTCGCCGCGGCCCTGCCCGACGACGTCGCCGTGGCGATGCTGGTGGGGCACAATCCGGGGATGCGCGACGCGGTCGTCGAGCTCACCGGCGCCTTCGTGGAGTTCCCCACGTGCACCGTCGCGGAATGCGCGGTCGACGTCGGCTCCTGGGCCGAGCTCGTCGAGGGTTCGGGCCGGATGCTGCGCCTGCGCACCCCGCACGACTGAGGCTCAGCCGAGCGACGCGGCGGCCGCCTCGTCTTCGGTGGTGGCGACGAGCTGGCCGCAGGCGCCGTCGATCTCCTTGCCGCGGGTGTCGCGCAGCGTGGTCGGGATGCCGGCGTCGTTCAGCCGGCGCACGAACTCGTTCTGCACGTCGACATCCGATGAGGTCCAGATGGAGCCGGGCGTGGGGTTCAGCGGGATCGGGTTCACGTGCACCCAGCCGCGGCCCCGGGCGTTCAGCTTCTCGGCCAGCAGGTCGGCGCGCCAGGCGTGGTCGTTCATGTCCTTGATCAGCGCGTACTCGATCGAGACCCGGCGGCCGGTCTTCTCGAAGTACTCGCGCGCGGCATCCAGCGCCTCATCGACCTTCCAGCGCGAGTTCACGGGGATCAGCTCGTCGCGCAGCTGGTCGTCGGGAGCGTGCAACGACAGGGCGAAGGTCACCGGGATGTTCTCGTCGGCGAGTTTGCGGATCGCCGGCACCAGTCCGACGGTCGACACCGTGATGCCGCGAGCGCTCATGCCGAGACCCTCCGGCTGCGGGGCGACCATGACGCGCACGGCGTCCATCACGCGCTTGTAGTTGGCGAGCGGCTCGCCCATTCCCATGAAGACGATGTTCGAGACGCGCTCCATCGAGTGATCGTCGGCCTTCTTGCCGCCGAGCTCACCGTTCGCGATGAGCCGGTTCGCCCGCACGATCTGCTCGATGATCTCGGCGGTGGACATGTTGCGGGTCAGACCCGCCTGGCCGGTGGCGCAGAACGGGCAGTTCATGCCGCAGCCCGCCTGCGACGAGACGCAGAGCGTGATGCGGCCCGGATAGCGCATGAGCACCGACTCGACCAGCGCGCCGTCGTGCAGCCGCCAGAGGAACTTGATCGTGTCGCCGCGGTCGGTCTCGAGCCTGCGCACCTCGGTGAGCAGCGGCGGCAGCATGCCCGCGACGAGCTCATCCCGCTGCGCGGCGGGGAGGTCGGTCATGTGCGCCGGGTCGGACGTGTAGTGCGTGAAGTAGTGGGTCGCGAGCTGCTTGGCGCGGAAGCCGGGCAGTCCCAGCTCCTTGACCTTCTCGATCCGCTCCGGGGGAGTCATGTCGGCCAGGTGCACGGGAGGCTTTCCGCGCTTCGGGCTGGCGAACTGCAGCAGCGGCCGGCCCTCGGCATCCTTCTTCTGCGTCCAGCCCTCCGTGGCCGGGCGCACCTGCGCACCGCGAGCGGGGCCGGTGGCGCGCACGGGCGTGCTGCGGGCAGGTGGAATCTGATCGGATGCGGGCATGCATCCAAGCGTACGGGGAGCGACCCGCGAGAGCCCTGGATGCGCGCCTTGGAGCCCGGCCCGGCTCGGACTCGGCGTCCGCCGGGTTCGGGTCGCGGCTCGGGTCGCGGCCTCGGGAGCACCGCGTGCTGGGGTCTCGGGAGCACCGCGTGCCGCCCAGGTTGCAGTTCGTCCCGGAAACCGGCGCCGCCACCCGCCCGGGTCGCAGTTCGTCCCGGAATACGACGGGGAAAGCGTGACGAACTGCGACCGGGACAGGGATCAGCGACTCAGACCAGGTCGAACTGCGACGTGAACCCCGACCGCGCCGGACCCGGCCGCGCCGAACTCCGGCCGCGCCGAACCCGGCCGCGCGAACGCTCAGTCCAGGAAGATGTCCGGGTACAGCCGGTCGTCGGGGGTGCCGGGCACGGCCGCGTACTTCGAGAAGTCGGTGACACCGTCGGCCTCGAGCACGTCTTCGACGATGAGCGTCTGCCCGGTGTACGAGGCGGCCGGCTTGGTGAGCACCGCATAGGCGGCATCCGCATAGATGTCGGCCGTGCGGCTGGCCGCCATCACCCGGTCGCCGCCCAGCAGGTTCTGCACCGCGGCCGTCGCGATCGTCGTGCGGGGCCACAGCGTGTTGGCGGCGATGCCGTCGTCGGCGAACTCGGCGGCGATGCCGAGCGTCGCCATGGTCATGCCGTACTTCGCCAGCGTGTACCCGGTGTGCGCGCCGAGCCATTTCGGCGAGAGGTTCAGTGGCGGGGAGAGCGACAGGATGTGCGGGTTGGGCGCCTGCCTCAGCACCGGCACGGCTGCCCGCGAGAGCATGAACGTGCCGCGCACGTTCACGTCCTGCATGAGGTCGTACTTCTTCGCGGCGAGGTCGGTCGAGCGGGACAGGTCGATCACACTGGCGTTGTTGACGACGATGTCGATGCCGCCGAACTCGCCCTGCGCCTTCAGCACGGCCTCGGTGATGTGGTCGTCGTCGCGCACATCGCCCACGATGGGCAGCGCCTGACCACCGGCCGCGCGGATCGCGTCGGCGGCGGTGTGCACGGTCCCCTCGAGCCGGGGATGCGGGGTGTCGGTCTTGGCGAGCATGGCGATGTTCGCTCCGTCCGCGGCCGCGCGCAGTGCGATGGCGAGGCCGATGCCGCGGCTGCCGCCCGACATGAGGATGGTCTTTCCGGCGAGGGACATGGTTTCTCCTTCGGGCGTGCGTTTATTTCGGTGCCATGCGGATGGCGCCGTCGAGACGGATCGTCTCGCCGTTGAGGTAGCCGTTGGCGACGATGTGCTCCACCAGGGCGGCGTACTCGTCGGGCCGGCCCAGGCGCGACGGGTACGGGACCTGCTGACCGAGGGAGTCCTGCGCGGCCTGCGGAAGACCGGCCAGCATGGGGGTCTCCATGATGCCGGGTGCGATCGTGCACACCCGGATGCCGTGGCGGGCCAGCTCGCGCGCGATCGGAAGCGTCATCGCGTGCACGCCGCCCTTCGACGCCGAGTACGCGGCCTGTCCGATCTGGCCGTCGAAGGCGGCGACGCTCGCGGTGTTCACGATCACGCCGCGGTCGCCGGCGTCGGTGGGCTCGTTCTGCGCGATCACGGCGGATGCCTGCGAGATGACGTTGAACGTGCCGACGAGGTTGATGCGGATGACCCGCTCGAACCCGGCGAGGTCGGCGGGGCTTCCGTCGCGGTCGAGGACCTTCGCGGGCGGAGCGATGCCGGCGCAGTTGACGACGACGCGCAGGGGTGCGGTCGCCTGCGCGGATGCCACCGCCGCCGCGACCTGGTCGGGGCTGGTGACGTCGGCAGGGGCGAAGATGCCGCCGAGCTCCGCGGCGATCTCGGCGCCCGGCGAGCTCGGCAGGTCGACGATCGTCACCTGCGCGCCGCCAGCGGCGAGCCGTCGTGCGCTGGCGAGTCCGAGCCCGCTGGCGCCGCCTGTGATGAGCGCGCCCTGCCCCGTGATCTGCATGTGTTCTCCTTCGAACGGCTGCGCGGACGGCGGATCGCGCCGTCACTGCGACTGAGTCTCAGCATACGTGGTCCTGAGTCTCCCTGTGGCGGGATCTTCGAGACGAGGGGATGCTGAGCACATGGAACTTCGTCGCAAACGAGCCTACGACAGCGCCTCCCCCGACGACGGGTTCCGTGTTCTCGTCGATCGGCTGTGGCCGCGCGGCGTCTCGAAGGAGCGCGCGGCGATCGACCTCTGGGCCAAGGACGTCGCCCCCACCGCCGAGCTGCGGCGCGCGTGGCACGCCCCAGGCGCCGAGTTCGAGACGAACGCCGAACGCTACCGGGCACAGCTCGCGGGCCCGAGCGCGGACGCGCTGCAGGAACTGGTGGGCGAGCTCCGAGGGCGCCCGGTCGTCACCCTGGTCTACGCCGTCCACGACACCGAGCACAATCACGTCGTGGTGCTGGAAGGCGTGCTGAAGCCGCTGCTCGGTTGAGTGCTGCGCTCAGGAGGGCCCGAGGATGAAGTTCCAGGTGCCCGCGGCCACCGCGATCGCGATCGCCGCCCCCGAGATGGCGGCACCGATCGACAGGAGCATCCACTCCGGCCGGCCGAAGCGTGCGGGACGCGCCCACGTGCGTCGCACCGGCGAGCCGAAGCCGCGAGCCTCCATCGCCGTCGACAGTTTGGCGCCGCGTCGGATCGACAGCACGAGCAGGGCGAACGCCATCCCGAGGAACCGGCGCACCCGTCCCCGGTCCGCCACCCCGCGAGCGCGTCGCGCGAGCTGCAGCGCTCGCCAGTCGTCGATGAACAGCCCCACCATGCGCAGCCCGGCCAGCGCGCCGAGCACGAACCGTGCAGGCAGCCGCCACGTCTGCGCCAGCCCGTCGGCGAGATCGGTCGGGTCGACCGTGATGAACAGCACGACCGAGGGCAGGGCGATCGCGAGAACGCGCAGCACGGTGGCCCCGGCGAGCAGCAGCGACCCGTCGCTGATGCGCACGAGGAACCATTCCAGGTGCACGGTGCCGCTCGCCTCGCCGTAGAGCGCGATCGTCAGACCGGTGAGGGGGGCGGCAAGCCACACCGGCCACGTGCGCAGCCAGAACTCGCGCCAGCCGATTCCCGCGAACAGGAACAGCACGCATTCCAGCACGAGCGCCACCGCGGCCGAGACCATGTCGAGGGTGAGGATCAGCGGCAGGGCCACCAGCGCGCTCGCCCCCAGCTTCGCGACCGGGTTGATCCGCGCGATGGTCCCCGTTCTCGCCCTGGTCTCGAGCAGCGTCACGACACAGCTCCCATCTCGAAGCGGACGGCGTGCAGCGCGGTGACGACATCCGGATCGTGCGTCACCGTGATCACCGCGGAACCCTCGTCGTCGCGCAGCGATGCGAGCATGGCGACGAGCTCCTGCCAGGTGCGCGCGTCCTGACCGAAGGTGGGCTCGTCGAGCATCAGCACCTGCGGGCGGGTCGCGAGGGATGCCGCGACCGTGAGACGTCTCTTCTCACCGCCCGACAGCGTGTACGGGTTCGCTCGGGCGAGCCGGTCCAGTCGCAGGCGCTGGAGCAGTTCGTCCGTGCGCGCAGCGATCTCGGCATCCGCGAGGCCGAGCGAACGGGGCCCGACCTCGAGCTCGTCCTGCACGGTCTTCGACAGCAGCTGGTGCTCGGGCTCCTGGAAGACGGTGCCGATGCGGGTGAGCAGCTGCCGTGACGCCCAGCGGATCGGCTCCGGCCCCGCGCCGGCGGCGAGATGATCGGATGCCGTGACCCCGCCGGCCGCGGGTGGCAGGAGTCCCGCGAGGGTCAGCCCGAGCGTCGACTTGCCCGCACCGTTCGGGCCGGTGATCGCCAGCACCGACCCCGACCGCACCTCGAGATCGATGCCGTGCGCGACGGTCGCGCCGCGCACGCGAGCGACCGACAGCTCCGCGGCGTGCAGCAGCTGCGGCCCGGGCGCGGACGCCGGAGCGGGTGGGAAGCGGGGCGGATGCCCTGGCACCCACACCCCGGCCTCGGCCAGCCGGGCGCCCTCGTCGACGAGCACGCGATCGGGATGCCCGTCCGCGATCACACCGCCCCCTCCGATCACGATGACGCGATCGATCAGCGGGAGCCACACGTCGAGACGGTGCTCGACGACGACCAGCGTGGTGTGCTGCGTGCGCAGCATCCGCTCCACCGCTTCCCTGACCTCGACCACCCCGTCGGTGTCGAGATTCGCGGTCGGTTCGTCGAGCAGCAGCAGTCCCGGCTGCATCGCCAGCGAGCCGGCGAGCGCGAGGCGCTGCTTCTGCCCGCCGGACAGCGCCTTGGTGGGCCGATCCAGGGGAACGTCGAGACCGACCGCGTCCAGTGCCGACCCGACCCGGCGCCAGATCTCCGCACGCGGGACGCCCAGGTTCTCACAGCCGAAGGCCACGTCATCGCCGACGCGGGCGAGGATGACCTGCGAATCAGGATCCTGCAGCACGAGCCCGACGCGGCCGCGCGCCGAGGCCGCAGGCATCCCTCCGATCAGCAGCTCCCCTTCGGCCTCGCCCTCCTCGTCGCCGCCGAGCACGCCGGCGAGTCCGTGCAGCAGGGTCGACTTGCCGGCGCCGGAGGCGCCGAGCAGCAGCACGCGCTCGCCCTCCTCGATCCGCAGCGACACGTCCCGCAGCGCCCACGCGAGCCGGCTGGAATGCCGCCATCCCCAGCCGCGCGCCTCGACCGCGAGCGGCCGGTTCCCGGCGGATGCCATGTCAGACGCGCGCCCGGACCTCACGGCCCGACCCGAAGCGGTCCAACGCGCCCGTCGCCGCGAGACCCCGGGTCAGGAGCCAGCCGAGCAGTCCCGCGAGCACGGCGCCGGAGAGCACGGTGCAGATCATGTAGACGGTGGTGAACGTCGCATCCGATCCGGCGAACCAGAGGATCATGTTGTTGATCCCGCCCGCGAGAGCGGCGCCGGCTCCGGCGAGCACCGCGACGGGCAGCGTCCATACCCGGTAGGCGAAGAGCAGGAAGATCAGTTCGGCGCCGAGTCCCTGCACGAGGCCGGCCTCGATCGTGAGGAACCCTCCCCACTGCGCGCCCGCGAGCGCAGAGACCACGGCGGCGATCGTCTCGACGTAGATCGCGGCGCCGGCCTTGCGGATCACCAGGCCGCCGAGCACGCCGGCGATCAGCCACGGGCCGTCGAGCAGTCCCTGGACGCCGGGCATCAAGGGTTCGAGCAGGGCCTTCGGCCCGAGGTACCCGAAGTTCCAGGCGTAGAACAGGAATCCGCAGGCGACTCCGAGGACGCTGGCGACGACGATGTCGACGACGCGCCAGCGGAGGGCGCCGGGGCGGAGGAATCCGGCGCGGACGGGCGCGGATGTGGACGTGGGTGCGGACGTGTTCATAGGAACTCCTCCCTGCGCCGGCATGATCCGGATCAGGTTCGACGGTCGAAGCGCGGTTCGCTTCCTCTCAGCCCGGCACGCCGGACTCCCGTGGTGATGACCTCGATCATAGTCCGGTGAGTGCTTGGTAGCGTAGGTCGGGTGACTGTCTCCCCCGAGTCCACGCGTGCTCTCACGCGCCGATCGCTGCGCGAGCGGTCTCGCGCGCACGGCGAGCAGGCAGACGACGGGCAGGAGACGTCCGTCGCCGACGGGTCGCAGGACACGTCGGCGGCCCCGGACGGCGCGGTTCCCGTCGCCCCGGCGCGGGACGACGATACTGACCTTGTGGATGTCGACGACGAGACCACGGTCCCCGAGACCGGTCCGCCCCGCGGACGCGCCGCCGACCCCGCCGACGCGGCCCCGATCGCCGCGACCGCCCTCTTCGGCCCCGACGAGGGCGAAGCCCCGCCCGAGTCCCTCTCCGAGCCGCACTCCGACGGCGACTCGAATCCCGAGGTGCACGACGAGCGCGAGCCCGTCCGGGCCTGGGCCGACGAGACGCATCCGACGACGGCACTGACCTGGCTCGACCCGCGACGGGTGGCCGTCGCGGACGCGGCGGATGCCGAGGCGTCGGATCTCTTCGCGGGAGCCCGCCTGACACCCGGCTGGCGGCGCCCCCGGGTGCTCTTCCCCGTCGGCATCGTCGCGGCGCTCTGCGCTTCGTACGTCGCCACGACGCTGCTGTGGCCGCTGCACGAGGTCCCGCCGACCATCACGGCCACGCAGGTGGAGATCGATCCCGCTCCCGCCGCGACCGCAACAGCTCCCGCGCAGGGCAGCGCGGCGGTCGCCGTGGAGGGCATCGCGCCGCTGGCGTCGACCACCTCGCAGGACGAGATCGCGAGCATCACCAAGGTCGCAAGCGTCCTGATGGTGCTCGACGAGCTGCCGCTCGAGGTCGGCGAGCAGGGCCCGAGCTTCGCGTTCACCTACGCCGACTCCCGTGACTACTGGAGCTACCGTCGCGCGAACCAGTCCTCGCTCGACGTGCCCGTTGGCGCGAGCCTGACCGAGTACCAGATGCTGCAGGGCATTCTGCTCGGCTCCGCGAACAACTACATCGACCGGCTTTCCGACGAGCTCTGGGGCTCCGACCGCGCGTTCGCCGCAGCGTCGGCCACGTGGCTGAGGGACCACGGCATCTCCGGCGTCACGCTCGTGACGCCGTCCGGATTCGACAGCGGCAACGTCGCCACACCCGCGGGCCTGGTCCAGCTCGGCGAGCTGGCGATGAAGAACCCCGTCTTCGCCGAGATCGTCGGCACGAGATCGGCGGAGATCCCCGGCGTGGGCACGGTCACCAACACGAACGGGATGCTGAAGGACGCCGGCGTCGTCGGTGTGAAGACCGGCACGCTGTCGCACTGGAACCTGCTCACCGCCAAGGAGGTGCAGGTCGGCGAGAACACGGTGCGGCTCTTCGCCGCCGTGCTCGGCCAGGACAGCAACAAGGCGCGCCTCGCCGTCACCCGCTCGCTGTTCGCCGAGGTGGAGGAATCCCTCGCCGAGCAGCCCGTGTCGGTGCCGGCTGGAACCGTCGTGGGTCAGGTCACGACCGAGTGGGGAGCCGAGGTGGACGTCGTGACGGACGCCGATGCCCGCGTGGTGCTGTGGAACGGCGCCTCCGCGACGGCGACCGCCTCGCTCGATCTCGGCGCCAGGACGACCGCAGGCGCGGAGGCGGGCACGCTCACGGCCGAGGGCCCGATCGACTCCGCAGAGACGTCGGTGTCGCTCGCCGACGACGTGCCCGCGCCCAGCCTCTGGTGGCGCCTCACCCATCCGCTCGAGCTGTTCGGTCTCGACAAGGACTGAGTCGGCCTCGGCGATGACCGGGCCGGGCATCGACGTGGACGGCGCGCCGACCTCGCCCGCCGAAAGACGCCCGCCCCCGAGCGGGGACGGGCGTCTCTGGGACAGCGGGTCAGGCCCGGCCGGTGTCGGATGCCGTCGACTCGACGGAATCGGCGGCCACCGTCTCGTTCGTGGGCTCGGCATCCTCGTCGGATGCGCCGTCCTCGGCGTCTCCCGTCACCACGACCGGCATCGAGCCGGTGAGGGCCTCCTCCGCGTCGATGTCGGTGGCGGCCTGTTCGAACTGCGACTGGTACAGCCGCCAGTACGCGCCCTGGGCGGCGATCAGCGAGTCGTGATCGCCCTGTTCGACGATGTCGCCGTGCTCCATCACCAGGATGAGGTCGGCATCACGGATCGTCGACAGACGGTGCGCGATCACGAACGAGGTGCGTCCCTTCCGCAGGGCCGCCATCGCGTGCTGCAGCAGCAGCTCGGTGCGGGTGTCGACCGCGCTGGTGGCCTCGTCGAGGATGAGGATCGACGGCTGCGCCACGAAGGCACGGGCGATCGTGATCAGCTGACGCTCGCCGGCCGAGACGTTCGAGGCGTCCTCGTCGAGGACGGTGTCGTACCCCTCGGGCAGCGCGTGCACGAAGCGGTCCACGTACGTCGCCTTGGCCGCTTCGATGACCTCGTCATCGGTCGCGGTCGCCTTGCCGTAGCGGATGTTCTCGCGGATGGAGCCGGCGAACAGCCAGGGATCCTGCAGGACCATGCCGGTGCGCGAGCGCAGCTCGTCGCGGTCGACGTCGGCGATGTCCTGCCCGTCGAGCAGGATGCGCCCCGAGCTCAGCTCGTAGAACCGCATGATCAGGTTCACGAGCGTGGTCTTGCCCGCGCCCGTCGGACCGACGATCGCGACTGTCTGCCCCGGCTCGACCCGGAAGGACAGGTCCTTGATGAGCGGTCGGTCCTCGCTGTACGAGAAGGCGACGTGCTCGAACTCGATGACGCCCTTGCCCTCGGGCACCTTCGGGGCGTCCTCGGCATCCGGATCCTGTTCGTCGGCATCCAGGAAGTCGAAGACGCGCTCGGCCGAAGCCGTGCCCGACTGCACCACCGCGGCCATGCCGCCCAGCTCGCTGAGCGGCTGACTGAACTGCTGCGAGTACTGGATGAAGGCCTGCACGTCGCCGAGGCGCAGGTTTCCGCCTGCCACCATCAGGCCGCCCAGCACCGCGATGCCCACGTAGGTGAGGTTCCCGACGAAGGTCATGGCGGGCATGATGATGCCCGACAGGAACTGCGCCTTGAAGCTCGCCTGGTACAGCTCCTCGTTCTCGGACTGGAAGCGGTCGAGGGCGTCCTGCTCACGGCCGAAGACCTTGACGAGCGCGTGGCCGGAGAAGGCCTCCTCGACGCGGGCGTTGAGACGGCCGACCTTGCGCCACTGCGTGCCGAAGGCCTTCTGCGACCGCGGCCCGATGACGCCGAAGATGACGCCCATCAGCGGCAGGGACACCAGTGCGACGAGAGCGAGCTGCCACGAGATCGAGAACATCATGATCAGCACGCCCACGACCGTGAGCACCGACGTCAGCGCGCCCGAGAGGGACTGCTGCATCGTCTGGGTGATGTTGTCGATGTCGTTCGTGACGCGCGAGATCAGCTCGCCGCGCTGCACCTTGTCGAAGTACGACAGTGGCAGGCGGTTGATCTTCGCCTCGACCGCCTCGCGCAGGCGCCACATGGTGCGCACCATGATCACGTTGATGACGTAACCCTGGATCCAGCTGAGCAGGGCCGAGACGATGTAGATCGCCATCACCGCCATGATGATCCAGCGCAGCGCCTCGAAGTCGACGCCGTCGCCCACCGCGAAGTCGGCCATCGCGCCGACCATGTTCGCGTAGTCGTCCTGGCCCGCGCCGCGCAGGATCTCGACGACCTCGCTCTTGGGCGTGCCCGCGGGCAGGCCGGGGAAGTCGCCGTTGGGCAGCCCGAGCTGGATCGAGATGAAGCCCTCGTAGACGACGTTGGTCGCTTCGGCGAGCACCTTGGGCGCGGCCACCGCGAGCACGACGCCGATCGCGCCGAGGACGGAGACGAGCACGAACCACAGCGCCGACGGCTTCAGCAGCCCGATCATGCGCAGGAAGCTGGGGCCGAAGTGATCGGCCTTGCCCGGGGCGGGGCCGTCGAACCCTCCGCCGTCGAGACGCGCCTTCTCGGCGAGCTCGGCCTCCTCCTTCTCCGCCTCGGTCATCTCGACCTGCGGACCGACGGCCGCGGCGCGCGCGGCAGCCATGCGCTCACGGCGCACGGACGTCCGACCGTTCTTCTCGGCCTGTCCCGTGTTCTCGGCGCTCATGCGTCCACCCCCAGCTGCGACTCGACGATCTCCCGGTAGGTGGCACTGCTGGCGAGCAGCTCGTCGTGCGTGCCGACGCCCACCATGACGCCGCCCTCCAGGACGACGATCCGGTCGGCATCCGTGATCGTCGACACGCGCTGCGCGACGACGATCTTCGTGACCTCGGGAAGCTCACGCCACAGCGCCTGACGCAGCCGGGCATCCGTGGTGAGGTCGAGGGCCGAGAACGAATCGTCGAACACGAGGATCTGCGGCTGGTGCACCAGGGCTCGCGCGATCGCGAGACGCTGGCGCTGTCCGCCCGAGACGTTGGTCCCTCCCTGTGCGATCCGCGAGTTCAGACCCTCGGGCATCTCCTCGACGAAGTCGCGGCCCTGAGCGATCTCCAGCGCCTTCCAGAGCTCCTCGTCGGTGGCCTCCTCACGGCCGTAGCGCAGGTTCGACGCCACCGTCCCGGTGAACAGGAACGGGCGCTGGGGCACGAGTCCGATGCTCTTCCACAGCGCATCCACGTCGGCCTCTCGCACATCGGCGCCGCCGACGAACGCAGCGCCGCCGGTCACGTCGAACAGCCGCGGGATCAGCGAGATCAGGGTCGTCTTGCCCGCCCCCGTCGAGCCGACGATCGCCACCGTCTCGCCCGGCTCGGCGCGGAAGCTGATGCCTCTCAGCACCGGCGATTCTGCGCCGGGATAGGTGAACTCGACATCCTCGAACGCCACAGCGCCCGGGTTCGGGAACTCCTTCACGCCGTTCACCGGACGATCCATGGAGGAGTCCGCGTCGAGCACCTCGCTCACACGCTCGGCCGAGACCGCGGCGCGCGGAATCATCATCGCCATGAAGCTCGACATGATCACGCCCATCATGATCTGCCCGATGTACTGCATGAAGGCGAACAGCTGCCCCACTTCGACGGTGCCCTCGTTGACCTCGACGCCCCCGAACCAGATCACGCCGACGACGGTCACGTTCAGGATCAGCATGAACAGCGGGAAGAGCAGGACGAAGAGCGAGCCGATCTTGCGCCCGAGGATCATCAGGTCCGTGTTCGCGCCCCGGAACCTCTCCTCCTCGATGCGCTCGCGCACGAACGCGCGCACGACGCGCACGCCGGTGAGCTGTTCGCGCATGATGCGGTTGACGCTGTCGATCCGCTGCTGGTTGGCACGGAACAGCGGCACCATCCGGCCGATGATCAGCACGGCGACGATGAGCAGCACCGGCACCGAGACGGCGATCAGCCAGCTCAGGCCGACATTGGTCTGCACGGCCATGATGATGCCGCCGATGGCGAGCAGCGGAGCGGTGACGAACATCGTCGCGCCCATCATCGCCAGCATCTGCACCTGCTGCACGTCGTTGGTGTTGCGGGTGATCAGCGAGCCGGCGCCGAACTGCGAGACCTCGCGCTCGGAGAAGCCGCTCACGCGCGCGAACACGTCGGCGCGGATGTCACGGCCCACCTGCATCGCCGCGCGGGCGGCGAAGAACGTCGCGACGATGGATGCGACGATCTGGCTCAGCGAGACCAGCAGCATGAACGCGCCGTGCGACCAGATGTAGCCGATGTCGGCGTTCGCGACGCCCTTGTCGATGATGTCGGCGTTGAGACGGGGCAGGTACAGCGAGGCCATGGCGCTGGCGAACTGGAACACCAGCACGCCGACCAGGAGCCATCGATATTTGGAGAGATAGCGGAAGAGGAGCTTTCCCAGCACAGGCGGACTTCCTTAGGAGATCGGGACCGAGAATCGGCCACATGACAGGGTGCCACGAAGTTCCGACATCCGTATCCCCCGGAAGGATGACCTTCGCTCAGAGCGAAACGAGCGCCGGATCGGCGGCGTTTTCCTGGATCAGGTCGAAGAACCGCGTGCACGCCGCGGAATAGACTCGCAGGCATGCCGGAAGAGGATGCCGCGGGGTCGGCGGCGGTGCTGTTGGTCTGCGACTACTCGCTGAAGTACCTGGGCGGCGCGCAGACGGCATTCGTCCGGCAGGCGGAGGCGCTCGCCGGCGAGGGCGTGCCAGTGGTCGTGCTGGCCCCGGATGCGGAAGCGCTCTCGGCGGACGATGAGCATCCGATCACGACCATCGCCCCGCCGCGGCGGGGCAGCATCCCCGTGCTCGACCTGCCCCTGCTCGGCCGCGCGCGCGACCTCGAACCGCTCGTCGCCGCCACGGTGCGCCGGCACGGCGTGGGCGCCATCGTCATCCACTCCGAGTTCGCGCTGGCGTCGGCCGCGATCGCCGTGGGCAAGCGCTTGGGCGTTCCCGTGCTGCACACGGTGCACACCTTCTTCTGGCGCGCTCCCGCGGTGCTCGCACCGTTCGCGCCGCTGGTCTCCCGCGTGCACAGCGCGCTGACGGGCATCCGCGGCGGCGACCGCTGCTCCGGCAGTCACCCGCTGAACAACGCCCTGCGCACCATGACGCTGCGCATCGCCCAGCGCGCCGACATCGTGCTCTCGCCGTCGCGCCATCAGGCGCAGGCGCTGCGCGACGCGGGCGCCGGCCGGGTCGAGGCGTTCTCGAACGTCGCGCAGCCGCTGCGCGTGACCGAGCCGTCGGACGGCGGCCCGCTGCGGCTTCTCTGGGTGGCCCGATTCGCACCCGAGAAGCGGGTCGAGGTCGCCCTCGACGCGATGCGCCGCGTGGTCGAGCGCATCGGAGACACGCGCGTGCACCTGGACGTCGCCGGCGGCACGCACCGGCCGGCGCCGGGGGTGAGCTTCCATGGGACCGTGTCCGGCGAGCGCGTCGGCGAGCTGATGGATGCCGCGGATGCCGCCCTGATCACCTCGCTGGGCTTCGACAACCAGCCGATGGTGGCCCTCGAGGCCTTCGCCCACGGTCGCCCCGTGATCGTGAGCGATCCGGTGCTGGCGACCGAGTTCGGCGACGCCGCGATCGGCACCCCGACCTCCGATGCCGAGGGGCTGGCCGAGTCGATCATCCGCCTCGAGGCGGATCGCTCGCTGCTGGATGCACCGCGACAGGGCGCCCTCGTCTACGCCCGCGATCGCGTGGCCGCCGCGCACGTCGCGCGCCTGCAGGAGCTCATCGCCTCGGTCTGACGATCGGCGACGGCGCCGTGCCCGTCGGCTCAGGTCGCAGTTCGTCCCGGAATGCGCGTCGCTCGGCGGCTCAGGTCGCAGTTCGTCCCGGAATGCGCGTCGCTTTCCGGGACGAAGTGCGACCCGGATGCGGCTCGGGCGTCGATACCGGGACATATCGCGACCCGGATGCCCGGGCACCGGGGCCGCTCGTCGCGCGAGCCGCCCGGCGGGACCGGGTCAGAACAGCGGCTCGTCCGGCGTGAAGGCGCGGACGGGGGCGCCGGCGTCCTCGGGAAGCCCGGCGATCGTGGCGGGCTTCCACTTCGGCCGGCGGTCCTTGTCGATCAGCTGCGCCCGGATGCCCTCGACCATGTCCGGATGGGTGCCGAACCACATCACGCGGCGGTACTCGCCCTCGAGCGCCTCGCGCACGCTGCCCATCGCGCGCGCCTCGCGCACGGCGTCGAGCGTCACCGCCAGCCCCGTGGGCGCCAGTTCCTCGAGCACGGCGAGTGTCGCCGCGGCATCCGGGGCGTCGGATGCCCGGAGCCGGTCGGCGATCTCGCCGATCGTCTCGGCGGAGAAGACCTCGTCGATCCAGGCACGTGCCTGGATCAGCGGCGACGGGTCGGGCGTCTCGTCGAACAGCAGCACCATCTCGTTCGGGGTGCCGGGATCGGCACGGTAGGCGAGCGCCTCGCGCAGCGCGTCCAGGCGCTCGGCGGGGACGAAATGGTCGGCGAAGCCGAGGTGCACGGCGTCCGCGCCGGTCATGCTCTGTCCGGTGAGCCCGAAGTACTCGCCCATCCGGCCGGGAGCCCGACCGAGGAGCCACGTGCCGCCGACATCCGGGGTGAAGCCGATGCGCGTCTCGGGCATGGCCAGCCGGGAGCGCTCGGTGACGATCCGCACCGCCGCGTGGCCGGCCAGACCGATCCCGCCGCCCATCGTGATGCCGTCGGCGAACGCGACGATCGGCTTGGGGTACTCGGCGATCAGCGCGTTCATGGCGTACTCCTCCCGGAAGAACGACGCCATCTGCTCGCGGTGACCCTCGATGAGCTGCTCGTAGAGTGCGCGCACGTCTCCGCCGGCGCAGAGCCCGCGCTCGCCTTCCCCGTCGATGAGCACGGTCTCGATGTCGGGGTCGTCGACCCACGCGGTGAGCGCCGCCGTGATCAGGCGGATCATGTCCAGATCGAGCGCGTTGATCGCACGGGGGCGGTTCAGGGTGATCCGCCCGAGCGAGTTCTCGGTGCGGACGAGGACGGTGGCGGCTTCGGCATCGGTCACGCTCGTCAGGCTACCCCCTCGCCGCGAGCCGTCCGAGTTGGCGGTTTACGGCAGGTGAAACGGCGAAACCAGCGGATTTCCGCAAAGATGGGAGGTACTGCCCAGGGAGGAGGGGCCCCGCATGCCCGAAGGACAGGTGCTCGAGTTCGACCGCGTCACGAAGCGCTTCGGCGCCGTGACCGCCGTCGCCGACCTCTCCGTGCGTGTCGAGCCCGGTGTCGTCACAGGTTTCCTGGGCCCCAACGGGGCCGGCAAGACCACGACGCTGCGCATCCTGCTCGGCCAGATCCGCCCCACATCGGGCAGCGCCACCGTCGGAGGTGTGAGCTACTCCGAGTTGCGCAACCCGCTGCGCACCGTCGGCGCCGTGCTCGAAGAGGCCGCGTACCGTCCGCGTCGCACGGCGGCCCGACAGCTGCTGATCGCCGCCAAGGCGAACGGCATCCCCGCCGCACGCGTGGACGAGGTGCTGCGACTGGTGGGCCTGCAGGAGGACGCCGACACCCGTCTGGGCAGCTATTCGCTCGGTATGCGACAGCGTCTCGCCGTGGCATCCGCTCTTCTCGGAGACCCGGGGGTGCTCGTCCTGGACGAGCCCGCGAACGGCCTGGACCCCGAGGGCATCCGGTGGATGCGCCTGCTCATGCGCCGCCTCGCCGACGAGGGCCGCACGGTGCTCGTCTCCTCGCACGTGCTCAGTGAGATCGAGCAGGTCGCCGACAACGTCGTGGTGCTGTCCAAGGGGCGCTCGGTCTATTCCGGTGGGATCGACGAGCTCGCGGATCCGAGCGGCGGAGCGGTCATCGTGGATGCCGAGAATCGCGCACCGCTGATCACGGCGCTGTCATCGGCGAAGCTGACCTTCGACGTGCTGCGCTCCGGCGTGACCGTGCGCGGCTCGGACGCTGCCACGGTCGGCGCGGTGACCGCCGCCGCGGGCATCCCGCTGACGGTGCTGCAGCAGCGCGGGCCGAGCCTGGAGGACGTCTTCCTCGACCTCGTGTACGGCCGCCGCGCCGACAGCCCGCGACTCGACAAGGTCGCCAATCCCGTCGCCCATGCCCCGCTCTCCGCCGAGGACGCGGCCGAGGACAGTGCTCTGCTCGCGGGCGGCGTGGCGGCTTCGGGCGCCGCGGCCGCCGTCGCCGACGGGGGGATGGTCGCTGCTGCGGGAGTCGGCTACGGCACCACCCCGGCCGACGCCGCCCCGGATGCCGAGGGCGATGACGCGACCGTCGCGACCGTCGCCGCTGCGCCCGCCGCGGAGCCGTCGGGCGACACAGACCTTCCCGCGGGGGCGGAGGCGCCGTCGGACGACGAGCGCCACGACGCGGATGAGGCGTCGCCGGCAGGCGAGGCGGAAGGCGCCGGAACGGCCGCGGACGACGTCGCGCTGGAGCACCCCGACGAGCCGAGCGACGCCGACGCCGAGCGGCCCACCGAAGCCGAGACCGACCAGACGGACGAGAGCGACGAACACGCCGATGCCGGCTCCGAGCCGACCACCGCGACAGCGGCGATCAGGAGCCTCTGGGCACCCCGTGCCGAGGAGCCCGCGGCGACGGAGGAGAGCCCTGCGAGCGAGTCCACCGAAGGCGAGACGCACGAGACGCGGCCGAGCGCTGCGGCGTCGTCCGAGGGCGAGAGCCCGGCAGACGCCGAGCACGACGCCGGGAACGACGCCGAGCAGGTGCCTGCCGAGGGCGTCCTCCCGCTCGCGACCCAGGCGGTCTCGATCCCGTCGATGTCGGAGTCGTCGACCTTCACCGAGCTGATCACCGGCATCCCGTCCAACGCATCCGAGGATCAGGCCGCGCCGGCCACCGAGGCGATCTCGGTGTTCAACCCGCTGGTGTCGAGTGACGACGATGACGACTCCACGGTCGACGACGCCGAGGATGACCCGCGCCTGTCCGCGATGCGCACGTCGCTTTCGAGCGCGGCCAGCCGCTTCTTCGAAGGCCCCGCGCCCGATTATCCGTACGGCCCGGTGTCCGCGGCTCCCGCCGCCGCGGCCAGCACGGACGAGCCCGGGCAGAGCGACGAGCAGGGCGCCGACCGGCCGGCCGACGACAGCGAGGCGAACCCGGACACCGAGGCGACGCAGACCGGCGACGACGACAGCGGCGAGCAGTTGCGGGACTGACGCGGGGCCGCCGCTCGTGCGGGCTCAGGCCGGTCGGGGTCTGATCACCGGTCGCTGACGCGGCCTGTTCACCGGGACGGGCGCGGTGGAGGCGATGTCGACGACATCGGCGGGCTCGTCGCTGACCTTCAGGCGCAGCGCCTGCGTCAGTGCGAGGCCGTGGCGGGTCGTGAGGATCAGCCGCTGGTACTGCTCATCGCCCTCCAGGTCGATCACGACACTGGGACGGCGTTTGCGGATCAGCACGAAGTCGGTCGTCCCCGCCGCCTTCCACGTTCCGCCGGCGAGAATCCCCGGAATGTACGTGCCGGGCCCCGGCACTCCGCGCAGCCACGTCCACGCGTCGTCGGTGAGCTGCACGCGCGTGATGTGCTCGCGGGCGATGTGCAGGTTCTCGCGGTGGAAGGTCGACGCGCGCTCGATCGGGGACAGGACGATCTCGAGCCTCGTCTGATCCAGCAGGAGCGTCACCATGGCTCCAGTCTGCCAGCGCGGTGCCGCAAGATGCCTGCGACTTGCTCACAAGCGGGCAACGATCCGTTGTGCGGATCGACAGGTGCGGCGGTCCGTCAGGCGGTCGCGGATGCCGCTGCGACGGCCGCTGCAGGCAGCGCCGCCTCGACGGCGGCGAGCTCCTCCTCGCCGTGCGCGGCGGTGAGGAACCACGCCTCGAACACGCTCGGCGGCAAGGCGACGCCCTGCTCGCGCATGGCGTGGAAGAACGGCGCATAGCGGAACGACTCCTGAGCCTGTGCCTGCGCGTAGTCCTTCGGCGCCCGGGCACGGAAGGCGACGCCGAACAGGTTCCCGGCGCGCGGCACGGCGTGCTCGACGCCGGCATCGGTCAGCGCCGACTGCAGCGCGTCGGCGAGGCGGGACGCCGAAGCGTCCACGGTCGCGTACGCCTCGGGCGTCGCGAGTCGCAGCGTCGCGAGACCGGCGGCGACCGAGAGCGGGTTCCCCGACAGCGTGCCCGCCTGGTACACCGGGCCGACGGGCGCCAGCAGGTCCATGATCTCGGCGCGTCCGCCGAGAGCGGCGAGCGGCATCCCCCCGCCGACGACCTTGCCGAAGGTGATGATGTCGGGCAGGTAGCTCTCACCCTCCTGCTGCTGCAGACCCCAGAAGCCGGCGGGGTGCACGCGGAAGCCGGTGAGCACCTCGTCCAGGATCATCAGTGCGCCGTGCGCGTGCGCGGTGTCGGCGATGAGGGTGTTGAAGCCGGGAAGGGGCGCGACGACGCCCATGTTCGCCGACGCCGCCTCGACGATCACCGCGGCGATCCGGTCGCCGTGCTCGGCGAAGACGGCGGCCAGGGCATCCAGGTCGTTGTAGTCGATCACCAGCGTCTGGGCCGCGATCGGCGCCGGCACACCCGCGGATCCGGGCAGCGCGAGCGTCGCGACGCCGGAGCCTGCGGCCGCGAGCAGCCCGTCGGAGTGACCGTGGTAGTGGCCGGCGAACTTCACGAGCAGGTCGCGCCCGGTGGCGCCGCGGGCCAGACGGATGGCGGTCATCGTGGCCTCGGTGCCGGTGGAGACCAGCCGCACGTGCTCGACCGGGCGCGCGTCGCCGACGCGGACGCGGTCAGCGATCAGCCGGGCAAGCTCCACCTCGCCCTCGGTGGGCGCGCCGAACGACAGACCGCGCGTCGCGGCGTCCTGAACCGCCGCCACGACCTCGGGATGCGCGTGACCGAGCAGCGCCGGTCCCCAGGAGGCCACGAGATCGACGTACTCGCGCCCGGCGGCATCCGTCACCCGGGCGCCCTTCGCAGATGCCAGGAAGCGCGGCGTCCCGCCGACCGATCCGTACGCGCGCACCGGCGAGTTCACACCGCCCGGGATCACCGCACGGGCAGCATCGAACAGGGTGTCATTGCGATCGGTCATGCACTCCACCCTACGGACGTCGGCTATGCGCGCGTCCCAGGCTCCGACGCGATGCGGCGCGGGTCCGGGCCGCTCAGAGACTCCTCAGCCACCGGGCCGCTTCGCCGGCCCAGTAGGTGAGCACCGCATCCGCACCGGCCCGGCGGATCGACATCAGCGATTCCAGGATCGCCGCACGGCGGTCGATCCAGCCGTTCGCCGACGCGGCCTCGATCATCGCGTACTCACCCGACACCTGGTACGCCCACACCGGCACGTCCACCGTGTCGCGCACCTCGCGCAGCACGTCGAGGAAGGACATCGCCGGCTTCACCATCACGATGTCGGCGCCCTCGTCGACGTCGAAGAGCGCTTCGCGCACGCCCTCGCGGCGGTTGCCGGGATCCATCTGATACGTGCGTCGATCACCCTTCAGCTGGGAGTCGACCGCTTCGCGGAAAGGCCCGTAGAACGCGCTCGCGTACTTGGCCGAGTAGGCCAGCAGGAGGGCGTCGTCGAAGCCCTCCGCGTCGAGCACCTCGCGGATGGCGGCCACCTGACCGTCCATCATGCCGCTGAGCCCCAGCAGCCGCGAGCCGGAACGAGCCTGTGCGAGTGCCATCGAGCGGTAGCGCTCGAGGGTGGCGTCGTTGTCGACGGCGCCGGATGCCGTGAGCACCCCGCAGTGCCCGTGATCGGTGAACTCGTCCAGACACAGGTCGGTCTGCACCACCAGCGCATCGCCGACCTCGGCGGCGACGGCCGAGGTCGCGACGTTCAGGATGCCATCGGGGTCGTCGGCACCCGAGCCCTCGGCATCGCGCACCTCGGGGATGCCGAACAGCATCACCCCACCGATGCCGGCCTCAGCGGCGTCCACGGCGGCGGCGCGCAGCGAGTCCAGCGAGTGCTGGACGACGCCGGGCATCGAGGCGATCGGGGACGGCTCGGAGAGGCCCTCTCGCACGAACATCGGCAGCACGAGCTGCCGGGCCTCGAGAGAGGTCTCGCGGACCAGGCTGCGCACAGCCGGCGACTGACGCAGGCGGCGCAGGCGGGTCGCGGGAAAACGGCTCACGGCGCGAACTCGTCCGACGCGTGCGGAAGGGTGAAGTGCGACACCGTCTCGATCAGCGCATCCACGGTCTGGCGGTCGGCGACGGCCGAAATGGGAAGACCCGCCTTGCGGGCATCCTTCGCCGTGCGCGGACCGATGGCGGCGAGCAGAGTGGAATCGGGGATCTCGGGGAACTGCTCGCGCACCTGAGCGGCGACCGACCCGCTGGTGATGAGGATCGCGTTGATGCGTCCGTTCTCGACGTCGCGGCGGATCCGGTCGGTCACGGGAACGCCCACCGTGCGGTAGGCGACGACACTGTCGACGTCATGACCCGCATCGTCGAGCATGACCGACAGCACGGGCTTGGCGATCTCACTGCGCAGCGAGAGGATGCGACGCGGTTCGGGCTCGAGCGCGATCATCTGCTCGGCCATCCCGGCGGCGGAGTTGTCGAGTTCCGGCACGAGTGCCACGTCGTAGCCGACAGCCTGAAGAGCCGCGGCCGTGGTCTCGCCGACGGCGGCGATGCGGGTGCGCTTGGGCACCCCGACACGGTGTGCGAACAGGACGTCGACCGTCGTCGCGCTGGTGACGGTGAGCCAGTCGTAGTGGCCGTCCTGCAGGCGCTGGAGCGCCGCGTCGAGCGCATCCTGATCGGTGGTGGGAGCGAAGTTGATCAGCGGTGCCACCACGGGCACTGCCCCCTGAGCGCGCAGGCTCGCCGCGACGCTGTCGCCCCAGGGGCCGCCTCGGGGCACCAGGACTCGCCAGCCGTCGAGCGGCTTTGCCGTTTTCGTTTCGGAAGCAGTCATCAAGATCACTCTCGCGGGAGAAGTTCGGCCGCTCCCTGTTCGAGCAGCCGATGGGCCGCAGACATGCCGATATCACGGATCGCGCGCATCGGGTCTGCACCATCGGCAGCATTCGCTCCGTTGCCACTGCCGTTCCGACGAATATACCCCCGGTTCAGCGGCTCCGTGACGTCGAGGCCGATCCGACGGTCGCCGTCGGGCTGGTAGACCACCGCGCGAATGCGGATGCTGTCGCCCTCGACCTCGGCGTGCGCCGCCATCGGCGCCTGGCATCCGGCCTCGAGTCCCGCGAGTATCGCGCGCTCCACCGTCACGGCGATGCGCGTGTCCTCGTCGTCGAGCTCGGCGAGAGCCGCGAGCAGCTCGGCCGGCGCGTCCGCGAGGGTCTCCACGGCCAGCGATCCCTGACCGGGCGCGGTCGGCCATTCGGCCAGGCCCAGCGCCTCCCGCTGCAGGGTCGACTCCGAGCCCAGTCGCGAGAGCCCGGCCGCGGCGAGGATCACGGCGTCCAGCTCGGCGGACGCGACGCGCTGCAGCCGGGAGTCGACGTTCCCGCGGATGTCCACGACCTCGACGCGCGGCGCCCGCCGTCGCACCTGCGCGATGCGCCGCGGAGCGCCCGTGCCGACCCGGGCGCCGCGTCCCAGCTCGTGCAGAGGAGTGCCGTCGCGGGTGATCACGACGTCCCGCGCGTCCTCGCGCACGGGGGTGGCGGCGATGACCAGCTCGGGGGGCACGGCGGTGGGCAAGTCCTTCAGGGAGTGCACGAGGATGTCGCACTCGCCCGCGATCAGCGCTTCGCGCAGCCTGTTGGCGAAGACCCCGGTCCCGCCGATCTCGGAGAGGGAGGCCCGATTCGTGTCACCCTCCGAGACGATCGGCACGAGCTCGACGGACCGGCCGGCGACCTTCGCGAGTGCATCGGCGACATGACCCGACTGCGCCTGTGCGAGCGCGCTACGCCGGGTCCCGAGGCGGATGGGCGAGACGGCGGTCACTGCAGCACGTCGGCGATCTCGTCGAAGCGCAGGCGGCGCCCCGTGTAGAAGGGCACCTCCTCCTTCACGAACCGTCGCGCGTCGGTGTAGCGCAGATCGCGCATCAGATCGACGAGCTCGGTCGGATCGTCGGCCTCGAGCGGCAGCAGCCATTCGTAGTCGCCGAGCGCGAAGGCCGCGACCGTGTTGGCGATGACACCCGTGAACGCGGCGCCCTTGCGGCCGTGATCGGCCAGCATCTTCCGGCGCTCGCCCTCCTCGATCAGGTACCACTCCGGCGTGCGCACGAAGGGGTACAGGCACAGCCAGCCCTTCGGCTCGACGCCGCGCAGGAACCCGGGCACGTGCGCGCGGTTGAACTCGGCATCGCGATGCACACCCATGACGTTCCACACCGGCAGCAGCGAACGCAGCATGTCGGTGCGGCGCAGCCGGCGCAGGGCTCGCTGCAGCTCCTCTGCGGTGTCGCCGTGCAGCCACACCATCAGGTCGGCGTCGGCCTTCAGCCCGCTGACGTCGTAGAACCCGCGCACGGCGACGCCGGAATCCTCGATGTAGCCCGCGATCGTCTCGAGCTCCGTGCCGTCGGTCTCGACGACGGGGGCGTCGGGGTTGCGCCGCCACACGGCCCAGAGAGTGAATCCGGACGGCGAGGATGCGGACGAGTGGTCTTCACGAGCTTCCGACATGCTTCCAGTCTGCCCCTTCTGCGAGAACAGGGCGAAACGGGCCGGGTTCAGCGCGAGACCGCCCGCGCGATCACCCAGACCAGTCCGCCGACCGTCGCGGCGACCCCGGCCACCGCCGCGGCGGCGCCGACCGGGTTGCGGCGCGCGAATGCCCGCACCCGCACGATGCCGCGCTGCGACGCCTGCTCGAGGCGCCGAGGCAGGTTGCCCTTGATCTCGATCGCGGCGAGCGCCGCCTTGAGCTCGGCGCGTGCGGACAGCACCGGGTCGACGATGCCGTCCGGAACGGCCGTGCGCGGCACGAGAACGGGCACCCCGTCGCGTTCGACGGGCGCGCCGCCGGATTCAGAGAGCGTCATGACCGGCCTCCTTCACGAGTCGTACATCCGTGGCGATCGCCTGGCCCGGATTCTTGCGTCGGACCACCTTGCGGAAGCGCAGCACGCCCAGCAGCGCGAAGATCGCTGTCGCCACGATCAGAAAGCCGAACACCGCCAGCGCGGCGACCCAGGCCGGCCACCACGAGGACAGCCCGATGATCGCGAACGCCAGCAGGACGGGGATGGCCCAGAACAGCAGGAAGAGGACGACGACGAACCACAGACTGCCGATCCCGGCATCCTTCGCGGTGCGCGACACCCACGCCTTCGCCGCGTCGATCTCGGCGGTGACGAGGTTGCGCACCAGCTCGGGCAGGTCGCCCAGCAGGGTCAGCAGACTGTCGTCGGCCCGGTCGCGGTATCCGCGCATGTCACTCCGCCTCTGAGGTCTTCTTCTTCGCGGCGGGCTTCGCGGTGCTCTTCGAGGTGGTGTCCTTCGCGCCGGTGCTCTCCCCGTCGCGCTCGGATCCCCACTTCGCGTCGGTCTCGCGCTTGGCGTCGGCCGCCGCATCCTGAGCCGCGTCGGCCACGTCGTCCGCGGCCTCCTTGGCCGCGTCGACGCCGGAGTGCAGGCGCTGCTCGGGCGTTCCGCTGCTGGAGACCGCCTTGACGACCTTCACCGCACCGGTCCAGAGGGCACCGGGCACGGCTGCCGCCTGCGCCTTGGCGAAGTCCTGAACGCGGCTCACCTGGCGCTGCACCGGGTCGCGGTTCCAGACCTTGAGCCACTGCGTCTTGATCTGCTCGTAGCGCTCGCGTCCTGCGCGCGTGCCGAGCACGTAGCCCACGCCGAGCCCGACGACGAGTCCGATCTTCCCCTTCATGGGAGCCTCCTGACGTTTGTTGCGGCGTTTCCCCGAGGAGCGATCATGCGGCCCCCGAGCGATGGGTTTCCAGGGTAGCCGCATATTCCCGTTTCGGCATCAACCCTTGCGCGCAGCCGTCAGACGGCGTAAAGGGGCATCAGCGCTCAGGCCCAGAGCAGCGCACTGCGCAGGCGGTCGGCTTCGCCGGCGGCATCCGGCACCACCTGCGCGAGTCCCGTCCCCGCCAGCCAGGCGCCGACCACGGCCAGCCGCGGAACCGCGCGGACGGCTTGGCGTACGGCGGAGCGCCGCTCGCCCGCGCCGAGCAACGAGGCGGGCTGCGACTGCGTGAAGCGGGCACGATGCGAACCGAGCAGTCGGCCTTCGTCCAGGCGGACCCCGAGCAGGGCCGATGCCTCCGACAGGGCGAGACGCGCGGCGCCGTCGTCATCCAGCGACGCCGTCGCGGCCGGCTCCCCCTGCGCGCCGAACGAGACGCGCACCACGTGACGGGAGTCGGCCGCGCGGCGAAGCCAGCCCCACTTCGCCGTGGAATGAGTCAGCGCCTTGGCCGTGTGGCTGCCGGGAACCGTGAGCACGCCGCTGCCGCGCGGGGCCGCATCGAGCTCGGGTGCGTCGAGCAGGAGGGTGACGATCTCGATCTCGGGGGCGTCGCCCGCTTCGCCCAGGTCGGCGACGTGCCCGCGCATCAGCTCTCGCGCGACCGGCTCGGAGGTGGCGATCACGACGCCGGTCGCGCGGAGCGGCTCAGCGGGATCGGCGGCCTCGCGGGTCACGGCGGCGTCCCCGGTCACGGCGGCGTCGGTCACGACCTCGTCGGTCGTGGCGGCCTGGTCGGTCGTGGCGGCCTCGTCGGTCGTGGCGGCCTCGTCGTCGGGGTCGTTCGCCTCGGTGCTGACCCTCCATGCGGCGTCCTCGCGGTCCAGACGCGTCGCCCGCGTGCAGGTGCGCACCTGCACGTCGTACTTCTCGAGGTCGGCGCGCAGGGCATCCACCAGGCGCCCCATGCCCCCATCCAGACCGAGCACGGCCGAGCCGGGCGCCTTGCCCTTCCGCTCGGCGGCGAGCGCGGCGACCGCGCCGCTGAGCGAGCCGACGCGGGTGAGCGCGGCGCTCAGGCCGGGGGCTGCGACCTCGACATCCACGTCCTCGGGCATCGCCGAGTAGACACCAGCGGTGACCGGGGCGACCAGACGATCGCGCACCCTCGCGCCCATCCGTGCGGTGACGAGCCTGCCGAGGCTGCGCTCGTGGCCGATCGTCAGCGGTGGGCGCAGCCGATCCACATAGGCGCGCCAGGCACCGCGCCAGCCGATGATCGCCCGCACGTCGTCCTGGAACGGGTTGGCGGGGATCCCGAGCAGGCCGCCGGCGGGCAGGGGTGCGTCGGGGGCATCCGGGATGCCGCTGAGCCAGGCGCCGCCTCCCTCGGGAGTCACGATGGCATCCGTCAGCCCGAGCTCGTCGACGAGGGCGCGCACGTGACCGCCGCGGGTGGCGAAGCTCTCGGCTCCGGCATCGACGACGGTCCCGTCGATCTCCGCGGATCGGATGCTGCCGCCCAGGGACTCGGCGGCTTCGAGCAGCGTCACCCGCATCCCGACCTTCGCGCACTCCCGGGCTGCGACCAGCCCCCCGATCCCGCCGCCGATCACGACGACGTGCTGCTCAGCGGCGCGGGCGGCGAGGTCCGCCGGATGCTCGGTGGTCATGCCCCCGATTCTCCCATCCGCGACTTATGACGTCGCCGGACGATCACCGCCGCGCCAGGTCCAGGTCGCGATTCGTCTCGGTATGCGAGGCCGCCGCCCCTCCAGGTCGCAGCTGGTCCCGCTCTTCGCCTGTCTTTCCGGGACGAAGTGCGACCTGGCGGGCACGAGCACGCGCGAAACGGGACGAAGTGCGACCTGAACCGCGAGAGCACGCGTGCGGTCCTCCGAACGCGGATGCCTAGAGCTCGCCGTGGGCCAGGCGCACGATCCGGGTGAGCTGATCCGGATCGGTCTCGGGCGGGACGCCGTGACCGAGGTTGAGGATGTGGACCTTCGCGCCTCGTCCCCGCTCGATCACATCGCGCACGTGCGCCTCGAGCACCGCCCAGGGCGCCTGCAGCAGGGCCGGGTCGATGTTGCCCTGCACGGCGACATCCGGGCCGACGACCCGGATCGCCTCGTCGAGCGGCATCCGCCAGTCGACGCCGACCGCGTCGGCGACGCCGTCGAGCCTCATGTCCGCCAGGAAGGGGCCGGTCCCGACGCCGAAGTGGATGCTCGGCAGCCCGATGCCCTCCAGCGCCGCCCGCGAATGCGGCGCGATGTGCGCGCGGTAGTCGGCGGGACTGAGCGATCCGGCCCACGAGTCGAACAGCTGCACGACCGACGCCCCGGCATCGCGCTGGATCTCCAGGAAGCGGCGCGAGATGCGCGACAGCCAGCCGGCCAGGCGGTCCCACGACTCGGGGTCGGCGTGCATCATGGCGCGGGCGCGCAGGTGCTCCTTGGACGGTCCGCCCTCGATCAGGTAGGCGGCGAGGGTGAAGGGCGCCCCGGCGAAGCCGATCAGCGGGGTGGCGCCGAGTTCGGCCGTGGTGATCCGGACGGCGTCGGCGATGGCCGTGCCGTCGAGGTCGGCGGGGTCGATCGCCGTGATGCGATCGACGTCGGCGGCGGTGCGCACGGGATCCGCGAACACCGGTCCGCGGCCGGGCTCGATCTCCACCTCCACGCCGGCCAGGCGCAACGGGATCACGATGTCGCTGAAGAACACCGCGGCGTCGACGCCGTGACGGCGCACGGGCTGCAGGGTGATCTCGGCCGCGAGGTCAGGGGTGAGGCAGGCATCGAGCATCCGCGTGCCCACGCGCAGCTCCCGATACTCGGGCAGGGACCGGCCTGCCTGACGCATGAACCAGACGGGGGTGCGCTCGGGCTTCTCGCCCGCGAGCGCGCGCAGCAGATCACTCATGCCCCGATCCTGTCACCGCCGGCTATGCGGATGCTCGGTTAGGCACCCCTCAGATGCCGATCACGGATACGAGGCGTACCCTGGAGGGGTGCTGCTCTGCGTCACGGCGAGTCACAAGACCGCCTCCTTCGACCTGCTCGAACGCCTCAGCCGCCACCCCGATACCGTCGCCCCGACCCTCGTCGAAGCCGGTGCGCAGGGAGCCGTCGTGCTCGCCACCTGCAACCGCTTCGAGGCCTACGTCGAGACCGAGGAGCTCGGTACGGAGGCGGTGGTGGATGCGCTCGCGCAGGCCACCGGCATCCCCTCGGACGACCTCGACGGGTCGTACCGCATCATCGACGACCGTCGCGTGGCCGAGCATCTGTTCGCCGTGGCGTCCGGCCTGGAGTCCGTCGTGTCGGGTGAGGGCGAGATCGCGGGCCAGGTGCGCCGCGCACTGACCGGCGCGCGCGAGCAGGGCACCACCTCCCCTGCGCTCGAACGCCTGTTCCAGCGGGCGAGCCAAGCACAGCGCAAGGTCAAGAACGTCACGGCGCTGCAGCGGGCCGGCCGCTCGCTCGTGCGGCTCTCGCTGGAACTCGCCGACAGCCGCATCGCCGACTGGTCCGCCGAGCGGGTGCTCCTCGTGGGCACCGGCGCGTACGCCGCCGTCACCCTCGCGACCCTGCGCGAGCGCGGTGCCGTGGACATCTCGGTGTACTCGCCTTCGGGCCGCGCCGAGCTGTTCGCCAAGAAGCACGGCATCCGTCCCGTTCCGGCCGCCGAGTACGCCGCGGTCGCACGCCGCTCCTCCCTGCTGATCACCTGCACCACGGCCGTCGAGCCGGTGCTGGGACCCGCGCAGCTGCAGCACGCACCGGTGGCCGCCGGGGCGACGGAAGCCCGCTGCCCCGTCGCGCACGGCGGCTCACAGCTCGTCATCGACCTGGGGATGCCCCGCAACGTCGACCCCGCCATCGCTCAGCTCGAGGGCGTCGCGCTGCTGGATCTGGAGACGATCCGTCTGCACGCGCCACTCGAAGAGCTGCAGGCGACGGATGCCGCGCGCACTGTCGTGCGCGAAGCGGCCGAGGACTTTCACGTCGCCACCTCGCGCGAGAGCGTGACGCCGGCGGTGGTGGCTCTGCGCACCCACATCTTCGGGCTCCTCGAGGCGGAGATCGAACGCGCCCGTCGTCGTGGTGACGAGCACGGCCTCGTCGAGCAGGCCATGCGGCACCTGGCCGGCGTGCTGCTGCACACGCCGACCACACGCGCGCACCAGCTGGCCGCAGAGGGGCGCAGCGCGGAGTTCCTCACCGCCCTCGAGACGCTGTACGGGCTTGCCCCGGATGCCGGTGACGCGACGGCAGCCGAGATCGCCTGATCCACAGCATCCGCCGACCTGGCACCCGTGCACTTCCGAACCGTCCGCGCGCGGACCGGACCCGCGCACCTCCCGCGGACATGTACGCCTCACGCGGACGACTTCCCGGGTTCTCTCCGCAGGAGGTGCGCTTCTCCGCGGGAGGTGCGCTTCGCGCGGGCCGTAGGCGAGACTGGATGCATGATCGACGCACTTGATGACGGTCCGTTCTTTCACGGCACGACGGCGGCGCTGCCTCCCGGCTCGCTGCTCTCGCCCGGGTTCCCGTCGAACTATCGGCCGGAGATCCTGATGAATCACATCTATTTCACGGCGCTGCGCGACGGCGCGGGACTTGCGGCTGAGCTGGCCGCGGAACTGGCATCCGGCCCCGCGTCGCCGCACGTGTACCGGGTGGAGCCGACCGGCGAGTTCGAGAACGACCCCAACGTCACCGACAAGAGGTTCCCCGGTAACCCCACCCGTTCCTACCGCAGCAGCTCCCCCCTGCGCATCGTCGCCGAGGTCGACGATTGGACCAGGCTGACCCCCGAGGCGCTGCAGACCTGGCGCGAACAGCTGGCGAAGATCCGCGAGGACCGCGGCGAGATCATCAACTGACCCGTGGAAGACGCCCGAACGGCTGGCTGATGTTCGTCCTCGACAAGCGCTCAGTCGAACGGATCGCTGAGCTCTGAGCCTCGGATCCAGGTGATCGAGGGCTCACGCGTGAGCGGGTCCTCGTGGAACGCGCGAATCGCTTTCGCCGCCCTGTCGAGCGGGACGAGAGACCCCTTCGGAACGTAGCTCTCGTCGCCGATGTCGATTCAGTCATCGAGGTCGCCCGCATCGCCGACGCTGAACCAGGCATCCTGATCCTGACCGTCGTTGACGTCGTAGCGCACGGCCGCAGAGGGTCCCTGACGCTGAACAAGCAGGAACCGGTCCTTCCCGTCCGCCTCGTACCGGAGGCCGACCTCCGCGATGGCGTCGACCGCGGGATCCAGCCATGCGGCGATGAGCGCTGCGGCGCCGGGGCTCACCCCGTTGCCGTCTGCCGACAGGGCTGTCACCGTCATCCGACCCGTCATCGCATCTCTCCTCGTCCTCGGCAGATCAGTCCGACTCTACCGACGCCGAGAATCCGTCGTGTCTCCTCCGGCACGGTGCGAGACTGGTCGCATGGCCCTTCACATCACCGGAGACACCGCCGCCGACGACCTGCTCACGAACAATCCGCTGGCCCTGTTGGTCGGGATGCTGCTGGACCAGCAGGTGCCGATGGAAACGGCGTTCGCAGGACCGCTGAAGATCGAGCAGCGCACCGGCGCCGCGGATGCCGCCACGATCGCGGGCATGGAACCGGCCGCGTTCCTCGAAGCGTTCAAGCAGACCCCGGCCGTGCACCGCTTTCCCGGATCGATGGCCACCCGCGTGCAGACGCTGTGCCGGACGATCGTCGACGAGTGGGGCGGCGACGCGTCGGCCCTCTGGAGCGACGGCGACCCCGATGGACCCGAGGTGCTCAGACGCCTGAAGAAGCTCCCCGGGTTCGGCGAGCAGAAGGCGAAGATCTTCCTGGCGCTGCTGGGCAAGCAGTACGGGTTCACTGGCACGGGCTGGCGCGAGGCATCGGCCCCCTACGGAGAAGAAGGCGCGTACCGCAGCGTCGCCGACATCGTCTCGCCCGAATCGCTCAGCAAGGTCCGGGAGCACAAGAAGGCGATGAAGGCCGCGGCCAAGGCCGGCGTCTGAGCGCTCACGCCCCTGAGCTGTAGACCGTCGTCGACCCCGGTGCGGCACGTGCCGCGAGGATCATCGCGATCACGCCGAGGAATCCGACGGCGACCGCCTCGAGCAGCACGCCGAGGCCGTCCAGCGTCACCAGCATCTCCTGATCGAGGCCGTGCTGGCCGAACAGGAATCCCGAGCGCAGGACGTGCACTCCGGCGACCACGAGCAGGGCCCACAGGGGCGCCCACCGCCAGGGCCGCGGTACGACCGCGACCCGACCGACCCGTGTGACGCCGATCAGCGCCAGGATCAGCGCGACCACCTCGGAGGTGACGCTCACCATCGCCGAGAAGAGAATGTCATCGGAAGCGTCAGGCGGCACCGTCGGCAGGAGCGTGAGAAGCAGCGCCGGGACCAGCAGCAGCCAGACCGCCAGGCCCACGATCGCGGTGGTGCCCAGGCGCTCCCGAGCGACGACGCTGCCCGCGCGCCCGAGTCCGAACGCGAAGACCACGGCGCCGGCCGCGAAGAGCAGGTCGGGCGGGGAGACGACGCCGAAGACGAACGGCAGGTTGCGCAGGGCCAGCATCAGCAGGGCGGACGCCGCCAGCAGCGCCCCACCGAGCATCCAGGTGCGTCGACGCTCCCGCGCCGCCGCTGCGGTCGCATCCACGTCGATCACGCGACCACCCTATCGCCACGGCCCCCGCTGTCGAAGATCAGACCCGTGCGTTGCGCTCTGCCTCTTTGGCGGCGACGATCTTGCGCAGCCCGGAGCTGGAGAAGCGGTGGTTGCGGCTGTTGAAGTACAGCTCGATGCCGGCCTGCTCGCAGTACGAGCGGCCAGTGAAGTCACGGTTCTCGTACTCGTCGCCGACGATGCGCACGTCGAGCTTGAAGGAGCGCAGGATGTCTTCGAGGTCCTGCTCGGTGGAGTACGGCACGATCTCGTCGACGTACTCGCAGCCGCGCAGCTGGATGTAGCGCTCCACGACGGTCTGCGTCGGGGCGTTCTTCTCCGGACGGTCGAGCGTCGGGTCCATCTGCAGGCCGCAGATCAGGTAGTCGCACTGGCGCTTGGCCTCGGCGAGCATCATGATGTGGCCGGCGTGCAGCAGGTCGAAGGTCGAGAAGGTGATGCCCACTCGAGGACCCGGGTTGTAGTCCTGGTGCTTCTTCGTCGTCTCGTCCGTCATCGTGTCTCCCCTTGGACATCCGTCATGCACACGGGGAAAGTCTAGTCGGGGGTCGCAGTAGCCTCAGAGGATGCCTGCATCCCCCGCATCCGCTGCGCCCCTCCGCTTCGGCGCGAACTACACTCCCTCGAAGAACTGGATGCACTCCTGGCTGTCTCTGGACCTCGATGACGTGCGGCGCGACTTCGCGGGTTTGGCCGAGCTCGGGCTCGATCATGTGCGCATCTTCCCCCTGTGGACGGTCCTGCAGCCGAACCGCACGCTGATCCGCGACGAGGCGGTCGCCGACGTGCGCGCTGTGGTCGATGTGGCCGCGGAGTTCGGGTTGGACGCCGGGGTGGACGTCATCCAGGGTCACTTGTCGAGCTTCGACTTCGTCCCGTCGTGGCTGTTCACCTGGCACGACAAGAACATGTTCACGCACCCGGACGCGCTCAGCGGCCAGGTCGCCCTGGTGGAGCGGCTCGGCGAAGCGCTTCGCGACGCCGGAAACTTCCTCGGCTTCACCCTGGGCAACGAGACCAACCAGTTCTCGGCCCAGACTCACCCGCATCCGTGGCCGGTGACCGAGACCGAGGCTGCGAACTGGATCACCACGCTGCTCGACGCCGCCGAGCGCACCGCACCGGGCCTCGATCACGTGCACAGCGAGTACGACGCGGCCTGGTACATGGACGGGCACGGCTTCACGCCGGCTCTGGCCTCGAGGCTCGGGACGATGACGACCGTGCACTCCTGGATCTTCAACGGCACGGCGCAGCGCTATGGCGGGCGCTCGGCGGCATCCGATCGCCATGCCGAGTACATGATCGAACTCTCCCGGGCATTCGCCGACGACCCGCGGCGGCCGATCTGGCTGCAGGAGGTCGGTGCCCCGTCCAACTGCCTGACGCCCGACGAGATGCCGGGCTTCCTCGAGGCGACGGTGCGCTCGGCCGCCCGCACCGAGAACCTCTGGGGCGTCACGTGGTGGTGCTCGCACGACGTGAGCCGCTCTCTGGCCGACTACCCGGAGCTGGAGTACTCGCTGGGCCTGATCGAGAACGGCGGCGCGACCAAGCCGATCGGCCGGCGCTTCGCCGAGATCATCCCCGAGCTTCGCGCGCGCGCCGTCGCACCCCGCCGGGCGCTCGGCATCGTCGTCGAGGTCGATGAGCACGATGTGCCCGTCAGCCGGGCCGCGATGAGCCCGGGTGGCGCGATCTTCCAGGCCTGGGTGGACGCCTGCGAGTCGGGGATCGACGCGGCCTTCGTCACGTCGGCGGATGCCGCGGATGCCGCGAAGCCGGCCGCGCGCGGCATCACCGAACTGGTGCGCCGCGACCTGTCGACCGGTGTCGGCGTCTACTCGTCGAACAACACGGTCGTCTGAGGGCGCACCGCCGGCCGCGCATCCTGCTGACCGTGCCGGATGCCGCACCGCCGGCCGCGCATAGACTCGCACCGTGCACGAAGAGACCTCCCTCACCGTCGGCCGCGTGAACCGCGTGCTCACCGAGCGCGTGCGCCCCGCGATCCATTCCTCCCGGGTGCCGCTCGAGATCGCCGCGCACCAGCTGCCCGGCGAGCCGATCGCCCCGGCCGAGGGACTCGCGCTGGAGTTCGCGCCGTTCACCGCCGGCAGCATGTGGGGACCCGCCTGGAGCACCACCTGGTTCCGCGTGCGCGGGTCGGTTCCTGCGGAGTGGTCCGGCCGCCGGATCGAAGCGCTGATCGACCTGGGCTTCGACGTCAACATGACCGGTTTCCAGTGCGAGGCGCTCGCCTACCGTCCCGACGGCACGCCGCTGAAGAGCATCAACCCGCGCAACCAGTGGGTGGCGGTCGAAGCCGAACCCGACGGTGCCGTCGAGTTCTATCTGGAGGGCGCCGCCAACCCGGTGCTGCTGGACTACCACCCGTTCCTGCCGACGCAGGAGGGAGACGTCCAGACCTCCTCCCCCGAGCCGCTGTACCGTGTGCGGCACATGGACCTCGCCGTCTTCGAGCCGGAAGTGTTCGAGCTTTCTCTCGACCTCGAGGTGCTGATCGAGCTGCAGGCCGAGCTGCCCGAGACCAGCCCGCGCCGCATGCGCATCCTGCAGGCCCTCGACGACGCGCTCGATGTGCTCGACCTGCAGCACATCGTCGAGACGGCGCCGGATGCCCGCGCCCGGCTGGCCGACGTGCTCGCCTCACCGGCGGATGCCAGTGCGCACCGCATCGCCGCGATCGGTCACGCGCACATCGACTCGGCGTGGCTCTGGCCGGTGCGCGAGACCATCCGCAAGGTCGCCCGCACCACCTCGTCGATGACGACGCTGATCGACGAGCAGCCCGACTTCCTCTACGGCATGTCCAGTGCGCAGCAGTACGCCTGGATCAAGGAGCACCGCCCCGAGGTGTTCGCCCGCGTGAAGGACGCGGTCGAGGCCGGCCGCTTCCTGCCGCTGGGCGGCATGTGGGTGGAGTCCGACACGGTCATGCCCACGGGCGAGTCGCTGGTGCGCCAGTTCTCGCACGGCCAGCGCTTCTTCGAGTGCGAGTTCGGCATCCGCTCCAAAGGCGTGTGGCTGCCCGACAGCTTCGGCTACTCCCCCGCCCTTCCCCAGCTGATGCGCCGGGCCGGGTTCGAGTGGTTCTTCACGCAGAAGATCTCGTGGAACCAGCGCAACGTCTTCCCTCATCACTCGTTCCTGTGGGAGGGCATCGACGGCTCGCGGATGTTCACGCACTTCCCGCCGATGGACACCTACAACTCGCAGTTGAGCGGCTCGGAGGTCGCGAAGGCCAGCCGGCAGTTCAAGGAGAACCGGGTCGCCACGATGTCGATCGCCCCGGTCGGCTGGGGCGACGGCGGCGGCGGGACCACGCGCGAGATGACCGGGAAGGCTGCCCGCATCGCCGACCTCGAGGGCTCGGCGAAGGTGGAGTGGAAGCATCCGGATGCCTTCTTCGCCGATGCCAGGGCCGAGCTGACCGACCCTGCGGTGTGGGTCGGCGAGCTGTACCTCGAGCTGCACCGCGGCACGCTCACCAGCCAGCACGCCACCAAGGCGCTGCACCGCTGGGCGGAGCAGGCGCTGATCGAGGCCGAGCTGTGGGCCGCGACCGCGACCGTGCAGCTCGGTGCCGAGTACCCGCACGACGAGCTCGACCGGCTGTGGCAGACCGTGCTGCTGCACGAGTTCCACGACATCCTGCCCGGCACCTCGATCGCCTGGGTGCACCGCGAGGCCGTCGAGGCGCTCACGGAGGTGCTGTCGGATGCCGAGGACCTGTCGGTCGTGGCACGCAGGGCGCTCGCGGGCGAGGGCGAGCGCGAGCTCGTCTTCACGCCGACCTCCGTGGGCGGAGGACGCGCGCTCGGCGCCGTCGAAGCCGTGGGGTCGGACGCATCCGTCACGCTCACGGAGGAGAACGGAGGGCACCGTCTCGAGAACGACCTCGTCTCGGTGCTGATCTCGGCGGACGGATTGATCGTGTCGGCGGTGGATCGGGCATCCGGTCGCGACGCGATCCCGCCCGGCAAGCCGGCCAACCTCTTCCAGCTACACCAGGACTTCCCGAACATGTGGGACGCGTGGGACATCGACCGGTACTACCGGAACCGGGTCGGGGACCTGACGGCCGCGACGGCTGTCACGGCGTCGCTCATCGGCGGCACGGCCGTCGTGACGGTCGAGCGTGAGTTCTCGCAGTCGCGCCTGACCCAGACGATCATCCTCGCTCCGGAAGCGCGCACGGTGCTGCTGCGCAACGAGATCGACTGGCACGAGACCGAGAAGCTGCTCAAGCTCGCCTTCCCGCTGGACGTCTTCGCCCGGGAGACCCTCGCCGAGACGCAGTTCGGCTTCCAACGCCGGGTCACGCACGTGAACACCAGCTGGGAGGCCGCGAAGTTCGAGACCTCGATGCATCGCTTCGTGCTCGCGCAGGAGGACGACGGCTTCGGCGTCGCCCTCGTGAACGACTCCATCTACGGCTACGACACCTCGCGCGACGTGGACGGCGACGATGCGACGACGACGATCCGGCTGTCGTTGCTGCGCGCTCCGCGCTTCCCCGACCCCGAGACCGACCACGGCCATCACGAGATCGAGGTGGGCCTGGTGATCGGTGCGGATGCCGCCGTCGCGACCGCTGAGGGCATCCGCCTGAATGCCCTGCCGACCGTCGTGCGCGGCGCGAACGAGGTGGAACCGCTGGTGACGGTGACCGGCACCGGCATCGTCGTCTCGTCGGTGAAGCTGGCCGACGACCGCTCGGGCGACGTGATCGTGCGCGTCTACGAGTCGCTGGGCCGCCGCACGACGGGCTCGGTATCGGTCGGGTTCGAGCACACCGGCATCCGCGAAGTGAGCCTGATCGAGGACGAGCTGGAGTCGCCGCGCACCGGCGGCGACCTCGCGCTCAAGCCGTTCGAGGTGCGCACGCTGCGCATCGCGCGGGGCTGAGGCTCGCCGGAGGGCCGCCGCAGACAGAAGATTCGACAGGCACCTCGGCCGCAGGCTCGTGACCGCACACACTTGCGAAACGTGAAGGATGCGCGCTTCTTTCGACCCGAATGGGCGGCAAGAGCGCGGATTTCCTTGCAAGGCTGAGGGAAAGACACCCCCGAGCGCAAGGAAGCCCCTCATGGAGAACCACGACGACGACCTCTTCGACAGCGACGCGCTGCTGCACATCGGCCGCCCCTACTGGTTCGACCGACACCCCTCGCAGGCCGAGGGCGAGGACTTCTGACCTGACGATCCACACCTGAATCGGCCTGGTGACAGGAGAAAAGCCGAGAACAGGACAGTTTTCGACTGGGGTGCTCCTGGTTTGGTGGAGTCTTGTCCTGTGGATGAGATGAGTGATAGTCAACGAGAGCGGTCGCCGGTCGTGCGGCAGCGGTTCACGCTTGCGGAGCGGGCGGAGGCGGTGCGGATCGTGCGGTCGTCGAAGGGGCGAACGATTCGGGAGATCGCGGCTCAGCTGGGCATCAACGACAAGACGTTGAACCAGTGGGTGGTTGCCGCGCGCAATGCCGAGATCGATCCGGAAGGGTCGATGTCGGATGCCGCGAAGCGGCGGATCCGGGAGTTGGAGAAGGAAGTCGCTCGGCTGGAGAAGGATCTCGAGTTCGAGAAAAAAGCGCGGGCCTTCGCCCAGCAGATCTCACTGCGTCGGAGAAGTTCGACGTGATTGATGGGTTGAAGGCCGACTTCGGGATCAAGTACCTGTGTGGCAAGCTCGCCGTCAGCGAGTCCGGGTATCACGCTCGACGATCACGTCCGCTCTCGGACAGGCATCGGTGGCGGTGGGAGCTGACCGCGCGAGTGCTGGGCGCGTTCGTCGCGTCGGGGCGCGCGGATGGGTATCGCAAGATCGCTGCGACGTTGACCGCGGACGGGTTCAGAATCAATCCGAAGACCGTGTTGCGGGTGATGCGGGATCTGGGCATCATGCCGCTGGCCGCGCGCGCCGCGTATCGCAAGGCCGCAGCACGAGCGCGTCGATCTCCAGACCCGGATGACCTGCTTGAGCGGCGCTTTCAGGAGAGCATCGAGCCGGGGACCGTGCTCGTCGGAGACATCACGTATGTCGCGACCAGTGAGGGGTGGCTGTATCTGGCGACCGTCATCGACCTCGCCACCCGGATGGTGCTCGGCTGGGCCACGAGCAAACGACAAACCGCTGAACTGGTCGTGACAGCGATGAACAGAGCCCGTGCCAGCGGGCACGTCCGCGCCGGCACGATCTTCCATTCCGACCACGGCACCCAGTACCGGTCGAAGCGATTCGCGTCGTTCTGCGCCCGCCACAGCATCCGCCGATCGATGGGCAAGAACTTCCAATGCTGGGACAACGCCATCGCGGAATCGTTCTTCTCGAAGATCAAGAACGAACGACTCCGCTGGCTGCGCCTGACCAGCCGCCGGCACGCGACCCGGGAGATCAGCAACTACATCCGCTACTTCAACACCCGCCGCCGACACCAGGCACTCGGCTACGCCACACCCGCCGAGACCATGCAACAACTCACCCAACCCGCCGCAACCGCGGCCTGACAGGAAGGAGCAGGGACCAACTCCACGACACGCGGAGCAGCCCAGACGTCTTCGTCCTGTTCTGGACGATCCTCATGTTCTCAGGCGCCGCGCAGGCGCTCGGCCAGGTAGGACTGCAGGTCCGCCAGCGGCACGCGCTCCTGCGCCATGGTGTCGCGGTCGCGCACCGTCACGGCGTCGTCATCGAGCGAGTCGAAGTCGACGGTGACGCAGAACGGCGTGCCGATCTCGTCCTGGCGGCGGTAACGGCGGCCGATCGCGCCCGCGTCGTCGAAGTCGACCGTCCAGCGGCCGCGCAGGGTGTCGGCCACCTCGCGCGCCAGCGGCGAGAGGCGCTCGTTGCGCGACAGCGGCAGCACGGCGATCTTCACCGGCGCGAGGCGCGGGTCGAGCTTGAGCACGGTGCGGACGTCGGTGCCGCCCTTCGCGTTCGGCACCTCCTCCTCGACGTACGCGTCGACGAGGAAGGCCATCATCGACCGGGTCAGCCCGAAGGACGGCTCGATCACGTACGGGGTGTAGCGTTCGCCGGATGCCTGGTCGAAGTAGGTCAGGCTCTGGCCCGACGCCTCGGTGTGGCTGGACAGGTCGTAGTCGGTGCGGTTGGCGACGCCCATGAGCTCGCCCCACTCCTTGCCCGGGAAACCGAAGCGGTACTCGACGTCGATGGTCCCTGCGGAGTAGTGCGCGCGCTCGTGCTCGGGAACGTCGAACTGGCGCATGTTCTCGGGGTTCACACCCAGGTCGATGAACCAGTTCCAGCACGCCTCGACCCAGTGCTCGAACCACTCCTGCGCCTCGGCCGGGGGCACGAAGTACTCGATCTCCATCTGCTCGAACTCGCGGGTGCGGAAGATGAAGTTGCCCGGCGTGATCTCGTTGCGGAACGCCTTGCCGACCTGGCCGATGCCGAACGGCGGCTTCTTGCGCGATGCGGTGAGCACGTTCGAGAAGTTCACGAAAATGCCCTGCGCGGTCTCGGGGCGCAGGAAGTGCAGGCCCGACTCGTCGTCCACGACGCCGAGGTACGTCTTCACCAGGCCCGAGAACGCCTTCGGCTCGGTGTACTGGCCCTTGTTGCCGCAGTTGGGGCAGGGGATGTCGGCCAGCTCGTTCTCGGCCTTGCGACCCTTGCGCGCCTCGAAGTCCTCGATGAGGTTGTCGGCGCGGAAGCGCTTGTGGCAGCTCAGGCACTCCACCAGCGGGTCGGTGAAGGTGGCGACGTGACCGGATGCCTCCCACACGCGCTTGGGGAGGATGATCGACGAGTCCAGACCCACCATGTCGCCGCGGCCGCGCACGAAGGTCTGCCACCACTGCCGGCGGATGTTCTCCTTCAGCTCGGTGCCGAGGGGGCCGTAGTCCCAGGCCGAACGCGAACCGCCGTAGATCTCACCCGCTTGGAAGACGAACCCGCGATGGCGGGCGAGGGCGATGACCTTGTCAAGACGGGACTGTTCGGCCACGGTGGCTCCAATGGTCGCATGCTGCGGGAGAAAGCCCGGGATCACGGGCATGTTCGATCTTACCGTCGCGCCGCAGCCGCAACCGGTCCTCTCCCGCCGGTCGAGAGCACGGGATCTCGCCGAAAGACGGATGACGGAACGGACGTCGGATGCCTCTGCCAGGGTGGTGCGCATGGAACAGCGCCTGAGCCTCATCACCCTCGCCGTCGCCGACGTCACCCGCAGCCGTGCCTTCTATGTGGACGGGCTGGGCTGGCATCCGATGTTCGAGTCCGAGGAGGTGCTGATGCTGCCCGTCGCCGATCGGGTGATCCTCTCGCTGTGGAGCGCGGAAGGCTTCGCCGCGGAGATCGGCGAGGCTCCGGCATCCGGCGTCGCCCCGATCACCCTCTCGCACAACCTCGCGACCGAAGCGGAGGTGGATGCCGTGCTCGCCGAGGCCGAGGCGCTGGGCGCGACGGTGTCGAGAGCGACCCGTCGCGAGTGGGGCGGATACTCCGGCTACTTCGCCGATCCCGACGGGTTCCGCTGGGAGATCGCGGTCAATCCCGGCGACACCGGGGCGTTCGTGCTGCCGCCCGCCTGACGGGGAGGGCTGCGAAAGGGACGCGGGCTATGCGGTGAAGAGGTAGCCGCGGGACGTGTCGAAGCCGGCCAGGCGCAGGCCACGACCGAGCAGCTCCTCCATCTCACCGCGCAGGCGCAGACGCCACTCGTGCGCGGCATCCGGATCCGAGACGCGCATCGCCTCGACGTCGCCGGGGATCTCGAGCGTCGCGACCACGGCGTCGGATGCCGGCGGCCGGGCGATGTCGGCCAACGCCCACTCGACGTCGAGACGGTCGCTCTCATCGCCGGCGTCACCGCCGCCGAAGATGCCGTAGCGGTTCACCGAGTAGCCCGTCGCCCGCGCGCCGAGGACGGTCAGGAAGAAGTGCGCGTTGCGCGCGACCAGCGGATCGTAGGTCCAGGTGATGCGACCGACCTCTCGCGAGAACGCCCACTGGCGCTGGTGCTCCTTGAGCTCACGGCCCCAGCCGCGACCCCGGTACTCCGGGAGCAGCGCCGTGATGTGCGAGTGCATCGCCCGGCGGGCGGGTTCGCCGAAGAAGGCGATCGAGGCGCCGATCATCCGCTCCTCGCCGCCGTCGCCGTCGAACAGACCGACCACGTAGTTCCCCGACTGCTGCAGCGCGCGAAGCGTGCCGGCGTCGATGACCCGCTCGGGCCCGCGGATGGAATCCAGCAGGCTCTGCGCGTCGATGATGAGTTCTACGGTGTCGAGATCGCGGATGGTTCGCACCCTGACAGTCTGCCCCTCGACGCGCTCAGGACGAAACGCGGTCACGGTCTCCGCGCGACGGGAACGCCTCGCCGCCGCCCGCGGCCAGCGCGTTCGCGACGATCTCGAGGTACTCCTGCATCATCGCCTCGGGCATCGCCGGCATGCTCTGCTCCCAGTACGGCAGGATTGCGCCGCGACCCTGCATCATGCCTGCCGGGCGCGCGTACGCCCACAGGTGCAGGTGCGCAGAACCGTCGTTCCATCGCGAGAAGTGGCAACGCGCCACCGCGGGGATCGCCTTCGCCGCCTCCGACACCCGCTGCAGTACCGGTCCGAGACCTGCCAGCACTTCAATCGGGGCGTCTTCGAGCTTGACGTGGCGGCGGGGCGAGATCGCGCCGATGAAGGGCAGTCCGCTGGGGCCCTGCATGCCGCCGCTCACCCGCCACTCGTCGTCCTCCCAGATCGTGAACTCGGATGGCTTGCAGTGGTGGCATGTCGACGGGTCGAGCTCGCCGCCACGCGGCTTCTCGGGCACGAGCATCGGCTCCAGCGGCAGGAGTTCGAACGCCGCGATGCTCGGCACTGGCCCACTGCGCGGCACGCCGCTCGTGTCGAGGGTCTGCCCGATCGGCGCCCAGCGGTGCCAGTCGGTGTCGGCGGGGTGCTGTTCGTACTCGCTCATGCGCCCATCGAACCATGCGCACCACAGAACGGCCGGAGCGTACGCTTGTCGGATGACCTCGGACACCTCGGAATCGGCACGGGCCGAGCACGGCTTCTTCGGCCAGCCCCGGGCGCTCGCGAACCTCTTCGGCGTCGAGATGTGGGAGCGCTTCAGCTTCTACGGCATGCAGGGCATCCTGCTCATCTACCTGTACTTCAGCGTCACAGAGGGCGGCCTCGGCCTGCCCGAAGCTCTGGCCGGCGGCATCGTGGGCGCCTACGGCGGCTCGGTGTACCTCTCCACGATCCTCGGCGCGTGGATCGCCGATCGGCTGCTCGGATCGGAGCGGGTGCTGTTCTTCAGCGCGATCGTGATCGTCGCGGGACACGCCGCCCTCGCTCTGCTGCCCGGTTTCGTCGGCGTCGGCATCGGCCTGGTGCTGATCGCGCTCGGCTCCGGCGGCCTGAAGGCCAACGCCACCGCCGTGGTCGGCACGCTCTACTCCGAGACGGACACGCGGCGCGACGCGGGATTCTCGCTGTTCTACCTGGGCATCAATCTCGGGTCGTTCTTCGGCCCGCTGCTGACCGGCTGGCTGCAGTCCACCGTCGGCTTCCACTGGGGTTTCGGGCTCGCGGCGATCGGCATGACGGCGGGGCTCATCCAGTACGGCTTCGGCCGGCGCAGCCTGCCCGCGGCGGCATCCGCCGTACCCAACCCGCTGCCTCGGAACCGGTACCCGATGACGATCGGAATCGCCGTCGCCGCGGTCGCGGTCATCGTCGTGCTCACGCTCGTCGGCGTCGTTCGCGCCGACAACCTGTCGGGCATCGTCATCGTCTGCGCGCTGGCCGCGACGATCTCGTACTTCGCCGTGATCCTCTCCAGCCGCCATGTCGATGCCACCGAGCGTTCCCGCGTCTGGGCGTTCGTGCCGCTGTTCATCACGAGCGTGGCGTTCTGGTCGCTGTACCAGCAGCAGTTCACCGTGCTCACCGTCTACTCGGACAAGCGCCTGGACCGGCATCTGTTCGGGTGGGAGATGCCCGTGTCCTGGGTGCAGTCGATCAACCCGGTGTTCATCATCGTCCTCTCCGGCGTCTTCGCGGCGATCTGGACGAAGCTCGGCCGACGCCAGCCCTCGACGCCGGCGAAGTTCGCCCTCGGCACGATGCTGATGGGCGGCGCGTTCCTGTTGTTCCTGCCGTTCGCCGGCGGCGGCCCGGGCTCGACGCCGCTGCTGGCCATCGTCGGCATCCTGTTCGTCTTCACCGTGGCCGAGCTGCTGCTCTCGCCGATCGGCCTGTCCGCCGCGACGAAGCTCGCGCCGGCGCGGTTCACCACGCAGATGGTCGCGCTGTTCTTCCTCTCGATCTCGCTGGGCACGGCGATCTCGGGGTGGCTCGTGCAGTTCTACGACCCGGCGGACGAGGTTGCGTACTTCGCCGTGCTCGGCGGCATCGCGATCGTCGTGGGGCTCGGACTGGCCCTGTCGGTCAGACCGGTGCTGAAGCTGATGCGCGGGGTCGCCTGAGCGCTCCCGCAGCCGAGCCGAGCGCCTCAGAGGGTGCGGCCGTCGGGATCGCCCGGACGGGCCTCGCGCAGCCGGGCGGGCGCCGGCCACGGCAGCGTGAAGCGCTCGGCGGGCGGACGCTGCATGTCGCCGAAGTCGTCGGCCTTCACGACGATGCGTCCCGCGGTCGCTCCCTCGGACGGCGTCACCTCGACGAAGCGCACGCGCAGGGGCGTGGGCGCCTCGTCTTCCAGCATCCACACGTCCGCGAGCCACGCCAGCCCGACCGCTTCGAGGGCGGCCTCGGCGTCGAGCCAGTCGACGGCGCCGGATGCTGTGCGCCCGAGCACGTCGATCGCGACCCAGCCCTCGCCGTCGGGCCGGATCCAGCCGAGCAGTTCGCCGTCGTCTCGACGATGCGGGGTCCAGTCGGAGGGGAGCATGCCTCGACGCTACCGGGTCAGTGCGTGTACTCCATGAGGTCGGTGCCCAGCACCCGGAACGCGTCGTGCGCGCGCAGCCGGTGGCTGATCGACAGGTCGTCGAAGCAGACGGTCAACGCGTAGGCGACCCCGGCGCGGGGACCGGCGAGCACCCCCGCCTCGGCGCGCACCCCGCGATCGCGGCCCGTCTTGTTGATGAAGAGCAGTCCGTGCGCGTCGTGCTCGTGCGCGAAGGGATCCAGGCCGGTCGCGGACGCCACCAGGCTGAGGTCGTGATTGAGGCTGAGCCATTCGGCCACGTGCGCGCTGACCCCGGCGTCGACGACGCGGGAGTTGACGAGGTCGGCGAACAGCCGCGCGAACTCGCGGGTCGTGCCCAGCGCGACGTGCGGGGCGTCGTCGGGACCGCGCTTGTCACGGAAGTGGTCGAGCACCGCGCTGCGCGGCATCCCGAGCGCCACCATGCGGGCGCGGACCTGCTCGTGCCCGAGCGCGTCGAGCAGGGCGTTGGCGGCGTTCGGATCGCCCGTCGCGGCCGCGAGCACGGCGAGGTCGATCATCGGCAGCGCGGGCGCGCGCAGATTGCGCCAGAGGCCGGAGCCGGCGACGAGGTCGTCCTCCGAGCGGTCGACGATGCGAAGCGGATCGAGCGCGCCGGCCTCGAGCGCCGCGGCCGTCTCGACGAGAACGGGCACGAACCCGAGGCCCGCGATCGGCAACGGCACGTGATCGTCGCCGGCGAGCACGACGCGCGACGAGTCGAGATCGGTCACGTGCACCGAGACCTGGGCGCCCGTCTGCGCGAGCTCTTCCAGCGCCCGCAGCGTCGAGCTGAAGGAGCGGCGGCCCACGGCAGCGCGGCGTGGGGCTCGCCGGCTGCTGCGCTGCGACCGGCGCAGGGCGGTGGCGACGCCGTCCGCGGACGCGGAGGACGCGCCGTCGGACGGCTCGGGGACCTGAGCGGAGTGCGAGCTCACGCGGGTTTCCTCACGGGATGGGGGATTCGGCGGTGTCCGGATGCATGCACGGGGGCTCGCGCATCCGACCGTCCCGGATATCGTAACCCCGCCGCCTCACCGCGAGGACGGCGGGGTCGAAGCGTTCACCAGATCGTGACGCGCTCGTCTTCCGGCAGGAACAGCGCATCGCCCTGGGCGACGTCGAACGCGCCGTAGAACGCGTCGATGTTGCGCAGGATCTGGTTGCAGCGGAACTCGTTCGGCGAGTGCGGGTCGATCGTCAGCAGGCGGATCGTCTCGGCGTCGCGGCTCTTCTGCTGCCACACCTGCGCCCAGCTCAGCAGCAGGCGCTGGATGCCCGTGTAGCCGTCGATGACCGGCGCCTCGTCACCGCCGAGCGAAAGCTCGTACGCCTTCAGGGCGATGCCGAGGCCGCCCAGGTCGCCGATGTTCTCACCGATGGTGAGGGCGCCGTTGACGTTGTTCTCCTCGCTCAGACCGACGGGCACGAGGGCGTCGTACTGGGCGATCAGGGCCTTGGTGCGATCCTCGAACGCGGCCCGGTCGTCGTCGGTCCACCAGTCCTGCAGGCGGCCGTCGCCGTCGTAGCGGCTGCCCTGGTCGTCGAAACCGTGGCCGATCTCGTGGCCGATCACGGCACCGATGCCCCCGTAGTTCGCGGCCGCGTCGCGGTTCGGGTCGAAGAACGGGTACTGCAGGATCGCGGCGGGGAACACGATCTCGTTCATGAGCGGGTTGTAGTACGCGTTGACCATCTGCGGCGGCATGAACCACTCGTCGCGGTCGATGGGCTTCCCGACCTTCGAGATCTGCCGATCGTGTTCGAACACGGTGGCGCGGCGGGCGTTGCCGACGAGGTCGTCGGCGGCGATCTCGACGCCGTCGTAGTCGCGCCAGACATCAGGGTGACCGATCTTGGGGCGGAAGGTCGCGAGCTTGTCCAGCGCCTTCCTGCGCGTTTCGGCGCCCATCCACTCGAGCTTCTCGATGCTCTGCCGGTACGCCTCGATGAGGTTGCCGACCAGTTCATCCATGGCGGCCTTGGACTCCGCCGGGAAGTGGCGCTCGACGTAGATCCTGCCGACCGCGTCTCCGAGCGACCCCTCCACGAGCGACACGCCGCGCTTCCAGCGCTCGCGGATCGAGGGGGTGCCGGTGAGCTCGGTGCCGTAGAACGAGAAGTTCTCGTCGATGATTTCGTCGGTGAGGTACCCGGCCAGCCCGTGCACGACCTTGGCCCGCAGCCAGGCCTTCCAGTCGTCCAGGCGCTCCTCGGTGAGCAGGGTGCCCAGTCCCTCGAAGAAGCTGGGCTGATACACCACCAGCTCGGCGAAGGCATCCGGGTTCGCGGCCGCCACGGCATCCCGCCACGGCGCGAGGTCGACGCCGACGAGCTGCTGGAACTCGTCCCAGGTGTGCAGGTTGTACGTCTTCACGGCGTCGCGCGAGGCGACGTTGTCCCAGTGGTGGCCGGCGATCTCGTGCTCGAGGCCGAAGGCGCGGTCGGCGGTGCCCGCCGCGTCGTCGACCCCGGCGAGGGTGAGGATGCGCTCGAGGTGCGAGCGATAGGCGGCACGGGTGTCGGCGAAGCTCTCCTGGCGGTAGTAGCTCTCGTCGGGCAGCGAGAGCCCGGCCTGCACCGCGAAGGGCACGTAGCGCTCGGGGTTGCCGGGATCGGGCTCGATGAACACGCCGATCAGGGCGGCGACGCCCTCGCGGTCGAGGGTGCCGACCGTGCTCAGAAACGAGGGGATGCTGTCGATCGCGTCGACATCGGCGAGCTGCGCCGACAGCGGAGCCGTGCCGAGCCGGGCGATGCGGTCGGTGTCCATGAAACTCGTGAACAGGTCGCCGACCTTGCGGGCGAGGGTGCCCTGCTCGGCGTCCTGCGATTCCTCGATGATCGCGCGCACGTCCTTCTCGGCCTGCTCGGCGAGCAGGTGGAAGGAGCCCCAGCGCGCCTTGTCGGCGGGGATCTCGGCGGACTCGAGCCACGCGCCGTTGACGTGGCGGTAGAGGTCGTCCTGGGGACGGATGGAGGAGCTGAACTCGGAGACGGCGAGGCCGGAGGGCAGAACGTCTGTCATGGGTTCCAGCTTAGGCACGCCCGCCGACGTCGTCGCTCAGACACAGCCGTCGCGCGCCGGCAGCTCGGCGAGGCGGTCGGCGGTCCACGCCAGCGCCTCCTCGATGGCGGGGGAATCCGCTTCGACGAGGCTGAGATGGCCCAGGCCGCCGTAGGCGCGGAAGTCGACGGCGCCGCCGGCCGTGCACAGCCGCTGAGCGAAGGCGCTCTGCATCGGGAATCCGACCAGGTCGTCGTCCGAGCCCTGCGCCAGCAGCACGGGGATCCCGGGCGCGGCCGGAGGGATGTTCTGCTTCAGCCTTTCGCCCAGCGGGCCCGTCGTCGGATCGTCGGCGAGGATGTTCGGGTCGTCTGCGAGCGCCATGACCGTCAGGACCGAGACGAGCGTGTCGGGCGCGGCGAGGCACCTGGTCGCCATCTGACGGACGGTCACGTCGGCACCGGGGCGGATGTAGCGGCTGAACGACACGTCGGGATACGCCGCGCCGTACGCCGAGATCACGAAGGACGCGAACACGCTGCCACCCGAGACGTCGGGCAGGCTGGCCACGAGCCCGGTCAGATCGCTCGCCGGTGCGAGCGCGACCGCGCCGGCGAGCGGCACATCGGGGGCGTACTCCTCGGCGACGGCGCTCGACCAGAGCGCGGCTCCGCCACCCTGGGAATGCCCCCACGCGACGGTCTGACCGGAGATCCGCGCGGCATCGAGCTGTCGCGCGGCGCGCACGGCATCCAGCTCGGCGCGAGCGCTGTCCTGCCCGATCAGGTAGGGATGGGGGCCCTCGGAGCCCAGGCCGATGTAATCCGTCGCGACCAGCGCCCACCCTCGTTCGACGATCGCGTCGAGAACGAACATCGCACCGGATCCGAAGGGATCGGAGGCCAGCGACGGCGCGCACGTGCGATCGAATCCGGTCGTGCCGTGATGCCAGGCGATGGCCGGATGCCGCTCCGCGTCGTCGGGGGCGACGACGATGCCGCTGGCGACCGCCGGGCTGCCGTCGCCGTGTGTCGTCGTGTACAGGATGCGCCAGCCCACGGCGCCTTCGGGCACATCGCGCCCGAAGGGCTCAGCGCGGATGAGCTCTCCCGGCTCCCCGGGGACGGACCGAGGGGCGACGTAGAAGTCGTCGACGACCGGGGCGCCGCCGCGCAGGGCGATGCTCGTCACCACGGCTCCCGCGGCGAGCGCGACGACGCACACGGCGCCGATGGTGCGCATCCAGCGTCGTGCGACGGTGTCGCGGGCCGCTCGCCTCGGACGGCCCGCGCGCAGCATCCGCAGCAGCGCGGCCGTTCCCGCGATCGCCAGGGTGGCGCCGAAGACCACGGCGACGACCAGCAGAGTGACATCGGGCCAGGAGATGGCGAGGATGCCGAAGGCGATGCCTGCGACGCCGAGCAGGACCTCGGCCACCCGCCGGTCCAGGGCCCGCTCCGGCCCCAGCACCAGGGCGCTGACGCCGACGGCCCCTCGGACGATCAGCGTGACGCCCACGACGAGCACGAGGGCGCGGACGGTGAGCCAGGGCAGCACCAGCACCACCAGGCCCGTCGCGGTCAGGGCCGCGGCCAGCAGCATGCGGAGGCGGTCGACTCGCGTCACCGGAAAGAGCAGCTCGAGAGCCCCCGCCAGCACCAGGCCGGCGCCGATGAGCAGGGCCAGCACGTCCAGCGCGGTGGTGGGGCGCACGATCAGCACCACGCCCACGGCGATCGCCGCGACGGCGAGCGCGATCACGACGGATGCGGGCAGCCGCCTCGCGACGCGGATCACGGCCGGCTGCGCGGTCGCCTCGGGCTCGGCGGTCGAGTCGGATGTCACGGCGCCAGCCTATCCAGCGGGCGGACGGCGCCCGGGGTTCGAGGACGGCTCGTTCGCGCGGCGACGCGGGTCAGCGGCGCCGCCATCCGCGTCGGCGACGGGGTGCGACGGCATCCTCTGCGCCAGCGCCGCCGGCAGCCGCCGACGACGACGCACGGGCGGCGACCCGACGCTCCCGCCAGGCGGCCACTTCGGCGTCGACGTCACGCGTGCCGGTCACGACCGGCGGCCCGCCGAGCAGCTGCCGCCGCGCCTCGGTCACCCGACGATTGAAGTCCTCCAGCACCGTGCGCACGTCCTCCTCGCGACCGAGCTGATCGAGCTCCGCGTCGAGACCGCGATCCTCCACCCGCAGCATCAGCGCAGGAGGGCCGAGACCCGACAGGTTCTCGTTCTCGATCTTGCGCCGGATCCACCAGTCCGGATCGTGGTGCGTCCCGAGGCCCTCGAGCGGCTTGCCCGCGCCGGGCAGGTCATCGAACTCGCCCCGCCGGATGGCCACCTGGATCGCCGTCTCGACGAACTCCGACGCGTTCTGCGCGCTGAGCACCATCGGCGCCTCGTCGCCGTCGTCGGTGGACGGTGCGCCTCCTGCTTCGCGGGCTGCGCGGTACCTCGCCGCGCGACCCATCGCATCCGACATCGGATCACCTCCGGTCGTTCCAGGCTACGTCGTCGTCGCCCGCAGGGACACCCCAGCGCGCCCGGGAGACGACCGCCCGGGCGCCGGCGCGTCCCTGCCACACCCTAGGCTCGTGGGGTGCCCACCCCCGAGTCCCGGATGCCCCGGGCCCGCCCGTCGCTGAACCGCGAGATCCTGCACCTCGCGGTCCCGGCGCTCGGCGCGCTCGTCGCCGAGCCGCTGTTCCTCATCCTCGACGCGGCGATGGTCGGCCACCTCGGCACGGTGCCGCTCGCCGGGCTCGGCATCGCCAGCGCCGTACTGCAGACCATCGTCGGCCTGATGATCTTCCTCGCCTACTCCACCACCCCCGCTGTCGCCCGGCGCTTCGGTGCGGGACGCCCGGGCGACGCCGTCTCGGTCGGCATCGACGGCATGTGGCTCGCGCTCGGGCTCGGCGCGGTGCTCGCCATCGTCGGCGCCCTGGCCACCCCCTGGCTGGTCACCCTCTTCGGAGCCGACGGCGCCGTCACGTCCGAAGCCCGCACCTACCTCGCCATCTCGATGTGGGGCCTGCCCGCCATGCTCATCGTCTTCGCCGCCACCGGACTGCTCCGCGGCATGCAGGACACCATCACCCCGCTCTGGATCGCCGGGCTCGGGTTCGCCGCGAACGCGCTGCTGAACTGGCTGTTCATCTACGGCCTCGGCTGGGGCATCGCCGGGTCCGCCTTCGGCACGGTGACCGCGCAGTGGGGCATGGTCGCCGCCTACGTGCTCGTCATCCGACGCCTGGCCATCCGGCACGGCGCCTCCATGAGGGCGCAGCGCGACGGCATCCGCGGCACCGCCCGCTCGGGCGGGTGGCTGTTCCTGCGCACCGTCAGCCTGCGCGTCGCCCTGCTCGCCACCGTCGGCGTCGCAACCGGCATCGGCACGCAGGAGCTGGCCGGCTGGCAGATCGCCTTCACGATCTTCTCGACCGCCGCCTTCGCGCTCGACGCACTGGCCATCGCCGCGCAGGCCCTGATCGGAAAGGCGCTCGGCTCCGGCGACCTCACCCAGGTGCACCGGGTGCTGCGCCGCACGGTCGCCTGGGGCCTGTGGTTCGGCGTCGTCGTCGGGGCGGTCGTCGCCGCGCTCTCGGGCGTGCTGGGCATCGTCTTCACGGGCGACGCGGCCGTCGCCGCCCTGGTGCAGCCCGCGTTCCTCGTGCTCGCGGTCGCCCAACCCGTCGCCGGTGTCGTCTTCGTGCTCGACGGCGTGCTCATGGGCGCGAACGACGCCCGCTACCTCGCGCTCGCGGGCCTCGTGAACCTCGTGCCCTTCCTGCCCGCCCTGTGGATCATCTCGGCCACCGGCGTCGACGGAGCCGCAGGGCTCCTCTGGCTCGCCGCGGCCTTCTTCGGCGTCTACCTGCTGGCCCGGCTCGCGACCCTCGGCTGGCGCGTGCGCACCGACCGGTGGACGACCGCGGGGGCGTGAGCGCCGGACCGCGACGCCCCGCTTTACCGCGACAGGAGTCAGGCCACCTCGCCGGCCGCCACTGTCTCGGCGAGCATGTGCACGCGCGGCAGGTGATGCGCGCCGTAGAAGTCCGCGGACACCAGTCGCGCAGCATCCGCGTCGTCCTGCGCCTCGTGCGCGAGCACGGCGACGACGGCGAGCGCATGCATCCAGCCGCCGGCGAGCGTGCCGAGCAGCATGAGGTAGGGCACGCTGACGCCGTAGGCGTCGCGCGTCTGCCCGAAGCCGAGGACGGATGCCGTGGCCGCACGCGCCGAGGCGATCGCGCGCTCGAGACGGTCGGCGGTGCGCGAAGCGATCGCGTGGTCCAGCGCACGCAGCGCATCGACGGTCTCGCTCATCGACGCGAACAGCGTCTCGGCGGTCGCGCCACCGTCGCGGATCACCTTGCGCCCGACCAGGTCGTTCGACTGGATCGCCGTGGTGCCCTCGTAGATCGGCATGATCCGGGCATCCCTGTAGTGCTGCGCGACCCCGGTCTCCTCGATGAAGCCCATGCCGCCGTGTACCTGGATCGCGTCGCTGGTCAGAGCCACGGCGTCCTCGGTGGCCCAGCCCTTCAGGATCGGCACGAAGAACTCGGCGAGCGCCGTGGTGCCATCCGTGTCGGCGCGGTCGAACAGGTCGCCCAGGTAGACGCCGAGGGCGCGCATCGCGAACAGACGGCTCTGCATCGACAGCAGCAGGCGGCGCACGTCGGGATGCTCGGCGATCGGGCTGCCCGCCGGACGGTCGAGCACACCGCCCTGGCGCCGGCCGGCCGCATACGCCGCCGCCTGCTGGTAGGCGCGGTCCGAGATGCCGGTGGCCTGGAAGCCCATCCCCGCACGCGCAGAGTTCATCATCACGAACATGCCGGCCAGTCCCCCGCCGACCTCGCCGACGAGGTATCCGGTGGCGTCCTCGTACGCGAGCACGCAGGTCGGGCTGCCGTGGATGCCGAGCTTGTGCTCGAGTGCGACCGTGGTGACGGCGTTGCGCTTCCCCGGCGCGCCGGACGCGTCGGGCAGGAACTTCGGCACGACGAACAGCGACAGTCCCTTGGCACCTGCGGGGGCGTCCGGCGTGCGGGCGAGCACGAGGTGCACGATGTTCTCCGCCACGTCGTGGTCGCCCCAGGTGATGAAGATCTTCTGTCCGCTGACGCCCCACGACCCGTCGGCACGCGGCGTCGCCAGGGTGCGGATGGCGCCCAGGTCGGTGCCCGCATCCGGCTCGGTGAGGTTCATCGTGCCGGTCCACTCGCCCGAGACGAGCTTGGTCAGGTACGTCTCGCGGAGTTCGTCGGATGCCGCGGCGTCCAGGGCGTGGATCTGCCCCGTCGTGAGCAGCCAGCACAGGGCGAAAGCCGCGTTCGAGGCGTTCCAGATCTCGCCCAGCCCGGCGCGGATCGACTCGGGCAGGCCGTCGCCGCCGGCGGATCCGGGAGCCTCGGCGGTGACCCATCCGGCGTCGACGAAGGCGCGGTACGCCTCGGCGAATCCGGCGGGTAGGCGCACCTGGCCGTCGTCGAGGCGGGCGCCCTCCCGGTCGCCGATGCTCTCGAGCGGCGCGAGGACGGATGCCGCGAACTCGCCGGCGCCGGCGATGATCTCGGTGGCGTCCTGGGCGCTGAAGGCGCCGCCCGTGCCGCGCGCGACCAGGTCGAGCCCGAACGCCTCGCCGTAGAGGAAGCGGTAGTCGTCGACCGGGGGGATGTAGTCGGATGCCATGGCGGACTCCAATCCGTTTGGGACTGAGCGGCAGTGTACGCGGAACTGCGTTTCAATGGGAGATCGTCCAGCGCGACTGACCGTCGCCGCTCAGGCGTACCGGCGGCACCATTCGTACATCACGACGGCCGCGGCCGCACTCGCGTTGATCGAGCGGGTCGAGCCGTACTGGGTGATCTCGATGTGACCGGATGCCGCGGCGAGCGCCTCCTCCGAAAGCCCCGGGCCCTCCTGACCGAACAGCAGCACGCATCGCTCGGGCAACTCGGCCCGGTCGACCGGAACCGCCTCGCCGACGTTGTCGACGGCGATGACGGGGATGCCGGCATCCGCCGCCCACGCGGCGAAGGTCTCGACATCGGGGTGATGGACCACGTGCTGGTAGCGGTCGGTGACCATCGCGCCGCGCCTGTTCCAGCGTCGCCGGCCGATGATGTGCACCGTGTCGGCAAGGAACGCGTTGGCGCTGCGCACGATCGAGCCGATGTTCATGTCGTGCTGCCAGTTCTCGATCGCGACGTGGAACGGATGCCGCTGCAGGTCGAGGTCGGCGACGATCGCCTCCATCCGCCAGTACCGGTAGCGATCGATCACATTGCGGGTGTCGCCGCGCTCCAGCAGCTCGGGGTCGTACCAGTCGCCCTCCGGCCACTCCCCTTGCCACGGCCCGAGGCCATGCGTCGTGCGCTCGGGCGTCGCGTCGAGAGCCGGCTCTTCCACGTCGCAAGGCTATCCCGCCGCACCGCCGCCCAGGTCGCAGTTCGTCCCGGAAAGTCGCTCGCGCCAGCGTTCAGGTCGCAGCTCTTCCCGGAAAACGCGCGGGAAAGCGTGCGCAACTGCGACCCGAAGACGGGGATGCTCGGATGCGGCACCCAGGACCGCCCATCGAAACGACGCGGCCGAAGGAGATTTAGGTACGCCGAAAAATTGAGTAGGGTTTCGGTATGCCTAAATCTGTGCAGAGCGTGAGCATCCCTCCGGCGAGGCGTCGGCAGCGGCGGATGCCGCGGCGCGGACTCACGCTGCTCGGCCCGGCACTCGTCGCGGGTGTCGCGTACCTCGATCCGGGTAACGTCGCCAGCAACATGACCGCGGGAGCCCGGTACGGCTACCTGCTGGTCTGGGTCGTGCTGGCGGGCAACGCCATGGCGTGGCTCATCCAGTACCTGTCGGCCAAGCTCGGGGTCGTGACAGGCCGTAGCCTGCCCGAGGTGCTCGGCGCCCGCATCCGCAACCGCTGGGCGCGACGCGCCTACTGGCTCCAGGCCGAACTGGTGGCGATGGCCACCGACATCGCGGAGGTGCTCGGCGGGGCCGTGGCGCTGAACCTTCTGTTCGGCATACCGCTGCTGTACGGCGGCGTGATCACCGGTGCGGTCTCGATGGTCCTCCTCGCCGTGCACTCCCGGCGCGGGCCGCGGCACTTCGAGTTCGTCATCATCGGGCTGATGGCCGTGATCGTGATCGGCTTCGTCGCGGGGCTGTTCGTCGCACCGCCGGACCCCGCCGGGATCGCCTCAGGGATGCTGCCGCGCTTCGTCGACAGCGGTTCAGTGCTGCTGGCGGCCTCCATCCTCGGCGCGACGATCATGCCGCACGCCATCTACGCGCACAGCGCGCTCGCACGCGACCGCTTCGGGGGCACGGCAGATGCGTCGGCACCGTCGATCCGCAGAGTGCTCGCCGCGACCCGCTGGGACGTCACGATCGCCATGGTCATCGCCGGCTCGGTGAACCTCGCGATCCTGCTGCTGGCCGCCGCCAATCTCGCAGGCGTGGAAGGCACCGACTCGCTGGAGGGCGCCCACCGGGCGATCGCCGACAGCCTCGGCGGGCTGATCGGCACGCTCTTCGCCGTCGGCCTGCTCGCATCCGGTCTCGCGTCGACGTCGGTGGGCGCCTATGCGGGTGCCGAGATCATGCACGGGCTGCTCCGTGTGCGAATCCCCCTGCTCGCCCGCCGGCTGGTCACCCTGATCCCCGCGCTGGTCATCCTCGGCGTCGGCTTCGATCCGACCCTCGCACTGGTGCTGAGCCAGGTGGTGCTGTCGTTCGGCATCCCGTTCGCCCTGATCCCGCTGGTAGCGCTCACCTCGCAGCGTGGCACGCTGGGCGCCCACACGAACCGACGCATCACGACGCTGCTGGGCATCCTGTTCGCCGTGCTGCTGATCGCTCTGAACGCGGTGCTGCTCTGGCTGGTGCTCACGGGCGCCTGAGCCGCGACCGGGCCCCGGGTAGGCTCGAGGCATGCCTTCCGCCCCCGCCAAGAAGCACCGCGACGACTCCGAGGCGCGCCGCTCCGTGCGCCTGGCGACCTGGTTCGCCCTGGTGTCGGCGGCTCTCGGGGGGCTGCTGATCGCACTGCCGAAACTGCTCCCCGCCGGCGGCCCGTGGGTGCAGCTGGCGCTCGGCGCGATGGCGCTCTTCTTCGGCTTCCGCGCCCGCGCCATCGGCGTGCGCGGCGTGAACGACTACGACGGCAGGCTCTCGCTGCTGGCCGCGCTGGCCGGCTTCGCGATCCTCTTCTTCGCCGGCGGCGAGGCCTTCCGCCTGCTAGCGGCGCTGGGGGCCTGAGATGGCTCCCGTCGCCTCCCCGGCCTTCGACGACTACCTGAAGACGGTCTACGCCCACACCGAATGGCAGGAGGCGCCCATCACGCCCTCCCAGCTCGCGGCGGCGCTGGGCATCGCCCCGTCGAGCGTCACCGAGATGGTCAAGAAGCTCGCCGCCGCCGGGCTCGTCTCGCACCAGCCCTACGGGGCGGTGCGGCTGACGGATGCCGGCCGCGACCGGGCGCTGCAGATCGTGCGTCGCCACCGGCTCATCGAGACCTGGCTGGTGAGCGAGTACGGCTACGCCTGGCACGAGGTGCACGACGAGGCCGAGGTGCTCGAGCACACGATCAGCGATCGGCTGCTGAACGCGATCGACGAGCGGCTGGGCCGCCCGCGGTTCGACCCGCACGGCGATGCGATCCCGGATGCCCGGGGGCGCGCCGAACGCGAGCCGTTCGTGCTGCTCGCCGATGCCGCGCCCGGCCACTCCGGCCGGGTGCTTCGGGTGAGCGACCGCGACCCCGGGCTGCTGCAGCAGCTGGAGGACGCCGGTGTCGGCGTGGGTGCGCGCATCACGGCATCCGGACCGGACGTGCGGGTCGACGACTCACCCGTCACCCTGCCCGCCGGCGCCGCCGAGGCGATCTGGCTCACCGCGTGAGACCCGGCGCGCGTAGGCTGACCCCGAGAGGATCACGATGACGCAACAGGACATTCTGTTCATGGCAATGGCCGGGATCGGGCTCGCCTCGCTGACGCTCGTCGTCATCCAGCTCCTCAAGCCGCGCCGGCGCGACAACCGCGGAGAATGGTACGAGGGCCCGTGGGACGACGACGACCGCCCTCGCGGATCCCGCGGCTGACGGCGTCGACGGCGGTCAGGACTTGACCGACCCGCTCATCAATCCGCCGATGAAGTACTTTCCGAGCAGGATGTACACGGCCAGCGTCGGGATCGACGCGATCAGCGCACCCGCCATCGAGGCGCCGTAGTTCGATAGCTGCGCCCCCTGCGACAGGTTCACCAGCGACAGCGACACCGGCCCCTGGTTCGCGTCGGAGAGGAACAGCGCGAACAGGTAGTCGTTCCACGCCGAGGTGAACTGCCAGATGATGGTCACGACGAACCCGGGCAGCGACAACGGCAGGATGATGCGCCAGTACGAGGCGAGCATGCCCGCGCCGTCGACGCGCGACGCCTCCATCAGCTCCTCGGGCACGCCCTCGTAGTAGTTGCGGAAGATCAGCGTGCAGATCGGCAGTCCGTAGATGATGTGCACGATCAGCAGCGTGACGATGCTGCTGGGCATCCCCAGCGACGTCTTCATCTGCACCAGCGGCACCATGATCGCCTGGTACGGGATGAACATGCCGAACAGGATCAGGGTGAACACGATGTTGGCATAGGGGAAGCGCCACCGAGACAGCACGAAGCCGTTCATCGACCCGAGGATCGCCGAGATCAGCGCGGCGGGGACGGCCAGCAGGAAGGTGCGCCCGAGAGGGGCGGCCAGCGCATCCCACGCGGTCGCCCAGTTGCCGAAGCCGGTCCGGCCGTCGGCGTCCGCCTGCCAGGGCCACAGCGAGGGCCAGCTCCACGAGGTGACGGCGCTGACGTCCGACGGGGGCTTGAGGCTGGTCACCACGAGCACGTACACCGGCATCAGGACGATGACCACGAACAGCAGCAGCAGCGCGTACTTGGCCGTGCGGCCCATGCGCGCGCGTGTGCGGTGCGCGGTCGGGATGCTGCCGCCGGTGCTGACGCGGCGCTCGATTCCGGTCGCGACACTCACCGGCGGGCCCTCCTCTCGGCGCGGGCCGTGGAGATCAGGTACGGCACGATGAAGATGCAGACCAGCAGCAGCAGCACGGTGGCGATCGCCGACGCCTTGCCGTACTCACCGCCGGTGAGTGCCGTCCACATGTAGGTCGCGGGGACCTCGGTGATGTAGACCGGGCCGGTGACGGCCATGATCAGGTCGAAGACCTTGAGCGACATGTGGGCGACGATGACGAGGGCCGAGAGAGCCACCGGGCTCAGCTGCGGGAAGACGACGTGCCGGTAGAGCTTCCACTCGCTGGCGCCGTCCATGCGGGCCGCCTCGCGCAGCTCCTCGGGGATGCCGCGGAAGCCGGAGAGGAACAGCGCCATCACGTAGCCGGAGAGCTGCCAGATCGCGGGCATCGCCATCGCCGCCATTCCCCACAGCGGCTGGTTGTACCAGTCGTTCTGCAGGCCGCCGAGCCCGATGGACTCCAGCATGCGGTTCAGCCCCGACGCGCGCTCTCCCTGCGCCGAGCTGAGCAGCCAGCGCCAGACGACGCCGGAGGCGACGAAGGAGACGGCCATCGGGAAGAGGTAGACGGAGCGGAACACGCCTTCGGCGCTCACGCCCTTGTCCAGCATCCAGGCCCAGAGGAACCCGAACAGCATGGTGCCCACCATGAAGAACAGGGTGAAGATGCCGAGGTTGGCCAGCGAGTGCAGGAACCGCGGCTCGGTGAGCAGGTCGGTGAAGTTCTGCAGCTCGACGAACTCGGATGCGCTCAGCGCCGAGTCCTTGGTCATGGCTGTGGAGAAGTTCACGCCGATCAGCACGTAGACGAAGACGCCCAGCAGCACGATCGTCGGCGAGATCAGCAGCAGCGGCGGCCCCCAGTTGCGGATGCCCTTGCGCATCGGCGTCCTCCTTCAGACGGGGATGCGCGCGGGGCGACGCGGTCGCGTCGCCCCGCGCGGTGCGGAATGTTACTCGCCGAGCCCCTTGGCCTGCGCCTGCACGAGTGCGTCCTGAAGCGACTTGCCGTCCTTCGTGGAGACGAACTGTCCGATGGCGGAGGTGATGTCGTTCAGCCAGGAGACCTTCACCGCGGCGCCGTGCGCCAGCGAGCTGACGACCGTGTCCTCGGCGAACGAGGCCATCGCACCCTGCTGGTACTCCGGGTAGTCGGTCGCGACGGCGTCGGTGCGCGCGGGGATGGACCCCTTGGCGAGGTTGAACGCCTTCTGGCCATCGGCCGAGCTGATGGTCTTCAGCCAGTTCTTCGCCCCACCGGCGTGGGGCGCGCCGACCGGGAGCGTGAAGGAGTCGGCGAGGAAGTCGAACATGCCGTCGGTCCCCGGAGTCGGCCAGGTGGTGTAGTCCGTGCCGTAGGCCTTGCCCTTGGCGTCGAACTCGGCCAGCGCCCAGTCGCCCATCACGTTGTAGGCGGCCGTGCCGTCGATGACCATGTCCGTCGCGACCGGCCAGTCCTGGCCGGTGCCGTCCGTGTTGGCGTACGAGAGCAGCTCCGTGTAGTGCTCGATCGCCGTGGTGACCTCGGCGTCGTCGAATGCCGTGGAGCCGTCCCACAGCCCCTGGTAGCCCTCGGCGCCCAGGTCGGCGAGCAGCACGTTCTCGAACAGCTGCACCTGCGTCCAGTCGGTGGCGACCGACAGCGGCGTCTCGACCCCCGCGTCCTTCAGCTTCTTCATGTCGGCGAGCCAGGCGTCCAGATCAGCCGGAGCCTTCATGGGATCGATGCCGGCCTGCGTCAGCAGGTCGGTGTTGACCCACACGACGTTGGCCCGGTGGATGTTGCTGGGCACCGAGTAGATCTTGCCGTCGACGGTCAGTCGGTCGATCAGCGTCGACGGGAAGACGTCGTTCAGGCCGTTGTCCTCGTAGAAGGAGCTGAGGTCCTCGATCTTCTCCGCTTCGATGTAGTCGGTGAGCTCGGCACCGGCGTGCGCCTGGAACGAGTCCGGCGGATTGTTCGCCTTCAGGCGCGACGCGAGGGCGTTCTTCGCATTGGAGCCCGCGCCTCCGGCGACCGCCGCGTTGACGAACTCGGTGTCGGGGTACTGCTCGCCGAACACCTTGACGAGCGCGTCGAGGCCCGTCTTCTCGGAGCCGGATGCCCACCAGGTGAACACCTCGACCTGGCTGGCGTCGTCCGAGCCGCCGTTGCTGCCGCCGTCGTCCGCGGTGCCGGAGCAGCCGGCGAGCGCGAGCGCGGTGATCGTGAGACCCGCTGCTGCGGCGAGTGCCTTGCGCATGTGATCCTCCATTGGATGGTGACAGCCCGCATTCCGCCGGCTCTTTGCCATCGAATCTGAAAACGTTGCCAAGCGCAACCGTCGAGACGTCACAACCGGATAACGCCGGGTCGATCGGCATGCCGTCAGACCGGAGGCTCCTCGCCCGAGCCCCTCTCGACCAGGCGGGTGCCGAGCACGATGCGGCGCTCGGGTCCGGACAGGCCGGCGATCCGGTCGAAGAGCAGTCCCGCCGCGGCTTCGCCGATCGCCCACGGGTCCTGCGCGATGGTGGTCACGGGAGGCGTCATCAGCTCGGCGAGCTCGAAGTCGTCGAATCCGACCAGCGCGGGATGCGCGTCGAGCAGCCGGAGCGCCTTCAGCACGGCCTTCGTCGTGCGGCTGTTCGTGGTGAACAGCGCCGTGGGCGGGTCATCCAGCGAGAACATCTCGCGCAGCGCCTCGACGCAGACGTCGACGTCGTCGTCGACCGCGACGATGAGCTCTGCGCGCGCCGGGAGCCCGGCGTCGCGCACACCGCGGCGGAAGCCGGCCTGACGGTGCTCGGAGGTGAATCTGCCGGAAGTGTGCGCGAGACAGCCGATGCTGCGGTGCCCCGCCTGGACCAGGTGCGCCACGGCATCGGCCGCACCCTTCTCGTTGTCCACCACGACGAGGTCGGCATGCAGACCGTGCGGCGGCCGGTCGACGAAGACGATGTCCGTGCCCGCGGCCTTCTCCGCCGCCAGGAAGGAGACATCGGCCTCTTCGTGCGCGACGACGATCAGCCCGTCGAGGCGGCGGCTCAGCATCCGTCGCAGCACGCGCTCGCCCTCCGCCGGGTCGTCGCCGGTGGACGTCACCAGCACGAGCAGGTCGCGCTCCTGCGCGCACTGCTCGACCGTGCTGACCAGCTGAGCGAAGAAGGGATCCGAGATGCGCGTGACCACCACTCCGATCGTGCGAGCCGATCCGGTGCGCAGGGTGTGGGCGAAGTCGTTGCGGCTGTAGCCGAGCTCTGCGACAGCACGTTCGACCGCCGTGCGCTTGGGGCGGCTGACGCCGCCCTTCCCGGAGACGACGCGTGACACCGTCGACAGCCCGACGCCGGCGCGGGCTGCGACGTCCTTCATGGTCGGCCGGCCCGCGGCGTCGGCGTTCTCACCGCTCAGATTCCCCACACACGGAAGATTCCCATGAAAACGTTGCCAGGTCCAGGTCGGATGCCCCGTCTATGCTGAGCGCAGCATCGCGCGGGACGGAACGGCGCGCTCGAGTGGAGGAATCGATGGGTGCTCTCGACGACGGCGAGCGGATCCGTGCGGCGGATGCTGCGGCCTGGCGCGACTGGCTGGAGGCCAATCACGCCTCGGCGGCCGGCGTCTGGCTGCTGAACGTGCGCGGCTCCTCGGCCGACGGCGTGGGCTATGACGACGCCGTGCGCCAGGCGCTGTGCTTCGGCTGGATCGACGGACCGGTGCGCACCTTCACCGACGATCAGACCGGACACGGGAGCCAGGCGGGCCAGTGGTTCTCCCCACGGCGGCGCGGCAGCGGCTGGGCCGCGACGAACAAGGCGCGCCTCGTCGAGCTCGAAGCGGCCGGCCTGCTGGCGCCGGCGGGCGTCCGGGCGATCGAGGCCGCGAAGGCCGACGGGTCGTGGACGATGCTCGACGGTCCCGAGGCCGGTGTGGAGCCCGGCGACCTGGCATCCGCCCTCGATGCCGTTCCCGCGGCACGAGCCGCCTGGGACGCGTTTCCGAAGTCGGTGAAGAAGTTCGGCCTCACACAGATCGCCACGGCCAAGCGCCCCGAGACCCGCGCGAAGCGCATCGCCAAAGTCGTCGCGGACGCCGCCGCCGGCCGCCGCCCTTGAATCCGGAACTACTGCGGGTCGAGCCCCAGATCGTCGAGATCGAACGCGGCCAGCCACTCCAGGCCTTCGGCCTCGACGGCGGCCTGGGCGCCGGTCCTGCGGTCGACGATGACGGCCACCGCGACGACCTCGGCGCCCTCTCGCCGCAGCGCCTCGACGGCCTTGAGTGCCGACTGACCGGTGGTCGAGGTGTCCTCGAGCACGATCACCCGCCGGCCCGACACGTCGGCGCCCTCGACCTGGCGGCCGCGACCGTGGTCCTTGGGCTCCTTGCGCACGACGAAGGCGTCGAGCGGACGCTCGGAGGCCACCGAGGCGTGCATCACGGAGTTCGCGATGGGGTCCGCGCCGAGGGTGAGCCCGCCGACGGCGGAGACGTCGTGGTCCTTGATGAGATCGAGCATGATGCGCCCGATCGCGGGAGCGGCGCGGTGGTCGAGGGTGAGCTTGCGCATGTCGACGTAGTACGTCGCCTTCTTGCCGCTGGAGAGCGTGAAGTCGCCGTGGAACACCGCCTCGGCGGTGATGAGGTCGAGCAGGGCCTGGCGGTCGGCTGCGAGATCGGTCACGGCTCCAGTGTATTCGGGGCTGGTTCTGCCGATCGTGCGCGATTAGCGTGGCATCCGGAGGTCTCATGTTCTCTTACGATCCCTATGCCGCCCTCGCCGAGCTGCGCCCGGTGCCGCCGCTGGAGCTGACCAGCCCCGAGCTGCCTCCCGGCGGGCCGATGCCCCTGTCGGCCTGGTCCTCCAGCCGCGGGGGCGAGGACAGGCATCCGGCCCTGCAGTGGTCTCAGCCCCCGGCCGGCACGAAGAGCTTCGCGATCTCCTGCTTCGACCCGGATGCACCCACCGGCTCCGGATTCTGGCACTGGGCGGCGTTCGACCTTCCCGCCGATCTGCGCTCGCTGCCGGCCGGCGACGGTGACGCGGCGAGCCTGCCCGACGGCGCGAAGGTCATGCCGAACGAGGCTCGCCTGCAGCGCTTCATCGGCGCGGCTCCCCCGCCCGGAACCGGCGTGCACCGCTACTTCTTCGTGATCGACGCGCTCGACGTCGAGCGACTCGACCTCGACGGCCAGGAGACGCCGGCGGTGCTGGGCTTCAACCGGCACTTCCACACGCTCGCCCGCGGCATCCTGATCGGCACCGCCGACCCTGCCGAGCGCTGAGCCGGAGCCCTCAGAGTCCGAGGAATCTGTCGAGCTTCCGATCGCTCACGACGAGCGTGACGGAGAAGTCCGATCCGAGGATGTACTGCGCGGTGTGATCCTCCGACTCGAGAATCGAATCGGCGGCTCCGGGCTTCGGCCCGCTCTCCGTGGCACCGCTGAGGCTCCAGCCGTCCGCGGCCAGCCCCTTCATCCATTCACCGACCTGCGGCTGGATCTCCGGCGGCCCCTTCAACGTCCACGTGGTCGATGCCGGGGTGAAGCCCTCGCCCTCTCGGTAGGCGCTCGATTCGCGGGCTTCGCAGTCCTTGAAGGACGCGTCCGGGTGAGGGAAATCGGTCCAGCTCTCGGCCGGCGTGTTCGCCACATGGACCGGGATTCCCGGCTTCGCCGTCTCCTGCAGATGGAATCGGTAGCCGCCGGTGGGAAGAGTCTCCCAGCCGACGATCTTGGTGGCGTCCATCGCACTGGGCTCGTCCTGGATGTGGCCATCCGCTTTCAGACCGTCCGTGACCCGATCCCGGATCGAATCCTGCCCGTGGCCGCTTCTGACATCCGCGGGAATCGCGAAGAGATCCTGCACGCTCTCGAGGTAGGCCTGCGTGGTCTCCTCCGTGGCGTCCGGGCTCGTGATGAGCACGGCGAGGAGGGTGCCGTCGCAGGCGAAGTGGCTGTCGATGCCGTCGAAGCTCATGCTCTCGGGCACCGGGAGCGTCATCCCCTCCGGCCACGGGATGTCGCCCTGTGCCTCGGCGAGTCCGAGTGGCTTCGGGGAGGTGGCCGGCTGCTGCGCGGCGATCTCGGCTGTGGACGGCTCGGTCGACGACTCCGGAGTTCCGGCGCAAGCGGTGGCGCCGGTCATCAGCAGTGCCGTGGTGGTCAGTGCGAGGCCGCGAGCGAGCTTTGATCCCATGGCTCCGACGCTATTGACACCTGCGGTGCTCGGAGCACTGCCTGCTGTTCAGGGTTGTGCGAAAACCGTGTTGAAGGAGGTCCGAGCGGGCCTTTCCCTGAGGACACCGAGATCCTCGATGAGGGGCATGTGCTTCGCGGACAGTCGCATCCTGGTGTGGAGTCCCGCGAAGATCGCAAGGGCGATGAAACCCGTGAGCAGCTTGTCGAGGACGGATGTCGAGATGTTCGAGGTGAAGGTGGCCACGATGAAGGGCATCCCGGCTTCCTGGAGCGATTCCGCGATCCGGCCGATGACACCGTAGGCGCCTCCCCGCAGCACGACGAGGATGGGCGTCGCCACGAAGCTGCAGGCCGTGGCCACCAGCAGGGTGAGGAAGAAGAAGCTGAGGATGTCTCGGCCGAGTCGGGTGCGGTGGACTCCGTAGCCCCAGACCAGCGCTCCGGTGATGTTGACCAGGGTGAAGGCCAGGATGCCCTCTTCGAAGATCGGCCCGGTGAACCCGGTGGCGATCGCCACGGCCACGCCGTGCCAGGGCCCGAAAGCCAGCGCGGCTGCGGCAGTGCCGATCATGTCGAGGTAGACGGGAAGGTCCAGCGATGCCGCGATGAACCAGTGAGAGGCGTGGTTGAGCACCACGAAGCCGAAGAGCAGCGGCAGCAGCGCAAGCGCGGGGACCCTCCGGGGCACGGCGGAGCCGGGGCTCGGGAGCACCGGGATCGGTGCGGGTGCCGATGGGACCGCGGACTTCGCTCTCCGGGCGTCCCTGGATCGCCGCAGCCATCGATCGGTGGCCACGTCGTCCTCTCCGAGTGCGACGACGATGTCCCGGAGCAGCTCCGTGTCGTACCGGCTCCGGCCGGTCTTGAAGGCGTTGTAGACGGTGGACCGAGCGGGGATCGCGGCCGCGGCGGGGATGCCCCTTCGCAGCCGAAGATCGGTGATGCGTCTCACCAGCTCGGCGTAGGAGACATGGCCGGCTGCTTCCCGGAGCTCCTGCAGATCGCGGGCGATCCTGTCGAAGGATTCCTGCTGCGGAGAGGATTCCGGACTCTGCATCTTCGCTCTCCTGTTGCGGGGCCCGCACGGCAGCTGCGGCACAGGGGCTCGATTCGACGGGCCCAATCATACATTCGAGCTGTTCAGGGTTGTGCGAAATCCCCGGAATCCTGCGGCTCGCAGCCGCTCTCCGCCTAGCGTGGCGTCGGCGGCATCTGCCTCGGTGCGCCATGGACTGAGGGGAACGAGGAACCGTGCGACGTCGCCAGAGCAAGCTCCTGCGGGGAGTACTCGCGCTCAGCCTGATCGGAACGCTCGCGCTTGCGGGATGCAGTGGAGCGGCGGAGACGCAGACGACCCCGAAGCCGACGGGCGCGCAGGCGTCCCCGACGTCGAGCCCGACGTCCCGACCGGTGGTCCTGCCGAACTGCGACGGCATGAACGCGACGGCGCAGCGGGAGTACGAGGACTTCGGTGTGGAGATGTTCGCGGAGCCTGCCGGGGAGACGGATCTGGTCACGTTCGACGAGGTCGTGGGCCCCGCAGCCCAGAAGGCGATGGCCCAGGCCGTGCAGCACCGGGGATGTCGCTGGCCCGTCCACTCCGAAGGCACCGTGACCGAGTACGTGGCTGAGATCGCGGAACCGGACCGAACGCCCCTCATCGAGGCGCTGCGGGCTGATCCGATGGTCACCGAATCGGTGCTCGGAGACGCCAGGAGCTTCGATTACGAGAGTCCGGCGCCCAATTCCTACATGAGCGCGACCAGGATCACGCATCTCTTCGTCGGAGACGTCTGGATCGCGATCCTCGACCATTCGGGGCAGCGGGAGTACGCACAGGCGGCCCTGGACGGAGTGCTCGCCGTGAACCCGTCGCTCAGCGGGGCCCCGGGCCCCGAATCCTCCGGAGCGGGGGACGACCGGCGCTGCTCGGGGCTCACGGGAGCCGACGCCCTCTCGAAGTGGGGAGCCGGAGTCGCAGGAGGCCCCTGGGACCTCTCCTCCCGGTACAGCGATGTGACCGGCTACGACGAGTGCGCTGCACTCTCCTGGATCGTGCTGCGACCAGAGCCCTGCTGCACGCGATTCTCGGTCACTCCCGTGCTGTTCTTCCACGAGGGCGAATACGTGCCGAGTGCGACGGTCTCGAAGTACTCCGTCGATTCCGAGACTCCGGCGGTCCGCGCTTCGGATGGCAGCGTGGCCCTGACCTTCATGTGGCCCGGCTCCGACAGCGCGGGACCCGCGAGCAAGGCGACCTCCACGTACGCCTGGGACGAGCAGTCCGGCACCGTCACCCGCGTCGGCGACCTTCCGCCGAGCTGAGCGTCCGTCCCCGCCGTCTCGCCGCCCCCGAAAGGCTGCCCATGCCCGATTACCTCCGCAGTACGCGCAAGACCGTCGCGTCGATTCTGTGGATCCCCTTCAGCTGGCTCGTCCAGGCTCTTGTCTTCGCGCTCGTGGGGATGGCGTTCACGGCGACCCTCGGATTCCGGGGGTCCGTCGAACCCGGCACCGCACTGCTCATCATCGGGCTTCTGCCGGTGCTCGGGCTCATCGCCGCAGCCGTCGCGGCGTTCGTCGTGATCCGCGCGCACCGAGGTGTGGGGACCAGCAGCATCGGTCTCTTCCTCCGGGCCTTCTTCTGGTTCTTCAGCTTCCCGGCCCGGGGGTGGCTCATCGGTTTCGGCTGGGCGCTGAAGTTCATGGTCGTCTACGCCATCGCCGTCGTGATCGGCTTCGTCGGCCTGCTCATCACGTGGTGGGCGGTCAGCACCATGGTCGGCTTCGGAGCCAACGGGTGGCTGATCCTCCTCGTCGGCGTCGGGCTCCCGCTGCTCACCGTCGGAGGCGCCGCCTGGGGGAATCAGTACGGGAGCGGGACGACGGGAGGGATGCCCATCGGCTGCGTCCTGATCGTGCCGCTGGCGATCGCCGGCGGATTCTTCTGGTTCTGTCTGCTCCTGGTGATACTCGCCCTGTTCGCGCTTCCAGCCTCGGTCGTGCTTTTCGGTCTGGGCGGAGGCACCCTCTCCATGGACTGGGAATGGCACGAGTGGGCGGCAGCAGTCGGGGGCTTCGCGGTGATGGTCGGTCCGCCCTTCGTCGTGGAGAACTTCACGAGAAGTGCCGGTCGCGAGTTCCTCGACCGGCTTCCGTACCTCGGTGTGCGGCGCCGGCGGAAGCGGGCCCAGGAGGCCCGGCTCGCTGAACTGCGACGACAGCATCTGGAGGGCGGGCGCTGGAGGCGATGAAGCCGGTGAGGCGCGTCGGCGCCCCGCAATAGGCTGGATGCATGCGTCTGGCCACCTGGAACATCAACTCGATCCGCACGCGTGTGGCGCGCGCCGTCGACTTCGCCGTGCGCGAGGACATCGACGTGCTCGCGCTCCAGGAGATCAAGTGCAAGCCCGAGCAGTTCCCGTACGCGCCGTTCGAGGAGGCCGGGTACCACGTCGAGGCGCACGGGCTGAACCAGTGGAACGGCGTCGCGATCGCGAGCCGTCTGCCGATGACCGACGTGCGCACCTCGTTCGAGGGCCAGCCCGGGTTCGCGAAGGGGCACGAGGGGCCGGATGCGCCGCTCGAGGCGCGCGCACTGGGCGCGATGGTCGACGGCGTGCGGGTGTGGAGCCTGTACGTTCCCAACGGCCGCTCGCTGGGCGATGAGCATTACGTCTACAAGCTGCACTGGCTCGAGGCGCTGCGCACCGCGACCGCCGCCGAGCTCGCCGCGGTTCCCGCGCTGCCGCTCGCCCTGGTGGGCGACTTCAACATCATCCCGTTCGACCACGACAACGGCGACCCGGCCATCGTGCAGGGCTTCTCGACCCACGTGTCACCGCCCGAGCGCGACGCGTTCTTCGCCCTGGAGTCCGCGGGCGTGAAGGATGTGGTGCGCCCGCTGATCCCCGAGGGATTCACCTACTGGGACTACCAGCGGCTGAAGTTCCCCCGCAACGAGGGCATCCGCATCGACTTCGTGCTGGGCTCGCCGACCTTCGCCGACGCGGTGACCGGCGCATCGATCCACCGCGACGAGCGCAAGGGCGAGCAGCCCAGCGACCACGTGCCGGTGGTCGTCGATCTCGACCTGGGCGGCGCCGAGGACGACGACGATCTGCCGATGATCTTCGCTTGACCCCGCCGTCGGGGCGAAGGCGGCCGCGCTGACGACACGCGCCGGGGATGCCTACGGTGCATCCGGGCTCCGAGCCTGACTCCGCCCTGCGGGGGATGCCCCCGCGTCGCACTGCTCCTAGGTTGGAAGGATGCCGCAGACCCCTTTCACCCGCACGCCGACATCTCACGACCGGCGTCAGGACCTGCTGCTGGCGGCGGTCATGCTCGTCGGGGGCGTGATCAGCGCGGGCCTGTCGACCGTCGCCGGGCTGTACGGCGACGAGCAGGCGCCGATGTGGTCGGCTCTCGTGGTGGTCGTCGTCGTCTCGGCTCCGCTGGCGGTGCGCCGCCGCTGGCCGGCCCCGGTGGCGATCGTCATCGCCCTGACCATGTTCCTCAGCGTGACCCTGCGGGTGCCGGAGGTGTATGTGCTGAACATCACGATGTTCGTGGCGCTTTACACCGTGGGCGCCTGGATGCACGACCGGCGCACGGCGAAGATCGTGCGCGTCGGCATCATCATCGGGATGTTCGCCTGGCTCATCGTGGTGATGTACCGCGATGCGATCGCCGAGGCCGGCCAGGCCGACATGGCTGCGGGCCTGTTCTCGCCGTACGTGGCCTTCATGATGATCCAGCTGCTGCTCAACGTGCTCTACTTCGGCGGTGCGTACTACTTCGGTGAGCGCTCGTGGCAGGCGGCCGCCCAGCGGCATGCGCTCGAAGAGCGCACCCGTGAGCTCGAGGCCGAGCGCGAGCTCACCGCCGCGCAGGCTGTGGCGCTCGACCGCGTGCGCATCGCGCGCGAGCTGCACGACGTCGTCGCGCACCACGTCTCGGTGATGGGCGTGCAGGCGGGCGCCGCGCGGCTGGTCGTCGAGCAGGACCCGGCGCAGGCGAAGCGGATGCTGACCGGCATCGAGGAGGCGTCGCGAGAGGCGATCCGCGACTTCCGGCAGCTGCTCGAGACGCTGCGTGCGCCCGGGGACGGCGAGGAGGGGCCCTCGACGTTCGGGCTCACCGACATCGAGCGGCTGGCGCAGTCCTCTCGCGATGCCGGGCTGCCCACCGAGTACGCGGTGATCGGCGAGCCGGTGGCCGTCCCGAGCACCGTCGGGGTGAACCTGTACCGCATCGCGCAGGAGGCGCTCACGAACGCCCGCCGGCATGCGGGCGCCGGCGCGAAGGCCGACGTGCGGGTGCGCTACGGGACCGATGCCGTGGAGCTGGAGGTGGTGAACACCGGCCGGCCCATCGCCGGCCTGCGCCCCGGGCTCGGCCAGCTGGGCATGCGCGAGCGGGCCCTGGCATCCGGCGGCTCGATCGAGCTGCTCCCCCGCCCGCAGGGCGGGTTCCGGGTGCGCGCCAGCGTGCCGCTCGCCCCGGCGCGGAAGGAGGCCGTGCGATGATCCGCGTGCTGCTCGTCGACGACCACGCGATGCTGCGGGCGGGCTTCCGCACCATCCTGGGCACGCAGCCCGACATCGAGGTGGTCGGCGAGGCGGCGACGGGGGCGGAGGGCGTCGCGCTCGCGGCCCGACTGCAGCCCGACGTCATCACGATGGACGTGCAGATGCCCGACATGGACGGCATCGAGGCGACCAGGCGCATCGTGGCGGATCCGGCGATCACGGCATCCGTCGCCATCGTCACCACCTTCGACCGCGACGAGTACCTCTTCCAGGCGCTGGATGCCGGCGCCGGCGGCTTCCTGCTGAAGAACGCGGGCCCGGAGGAGCTGATCACGGCGGTGCGCGCCCTGGCCGCGGGCGACGGCATCCTCGCGCCCGAGGTGACCCGGCGGGTGCTGGCGCGCTTCGCCGCCCAGCCGCCCGCCCCTGCCCCGGTCGTCGCGCCGCCCCGTATCAGGACGGATGGCGTGCCGTCCGAGTCGCTCACCGAGCGCGAGGGCGAGGTGCTCGCGTTGATGGCGGATGCCCGCAGCAACGCCGAGATCGCCGCGGCGCTGTTCATCGGCGAGGCGACCGTGAAGACCCACGTGTCCCGCGTGCTGCAGAAACTCGGCGCGAGAGACCGGGTGCAGGCGATCGTGCTCGCCCATCGGCACGGACTGACCTGACGTCGCGGCCCGGAGACGACGGATGCCCCGGGCCTCGTGGCTCCAGGGCATCCGATGGGTCGGATCAGACGTGCTTGCGAGCCGCCTCGACGCGAGCGATCAGCGTCAGGAAGGACTGCAGGTAGAACGCCAGGAACTCCTTGGTGCTCTCGACGGTCACGTCGCCGTCGGCGTCGATGAGACCGGGGGTGAACTGGATGAAGCCCTCGGGCTGGCCCATGGTGACGGCGTTGTAGTGGCCGAGGATCGCACGCAGGTGCTGCTGTGCGGCCGCCGTGGCGATGCCGCCGCCGGAGGCGCCGATGACGGCGGTGGGCTTGCCGTCGAAGGACGCCTGCCCGTAGGGGCGGGCCGACCAGTCGAGGGCGTTCTTGAGCACGCCCGGGATGGAGCGGCTGTACTCGGGGGTGACGATGAGCACGCCGTCGGCGTCGGCGATGGCCTGCTTGAAGTCGAGGGCCGACTGCGGGAAGGAGCCGTCGAAAGCGGGCGAGTAGAACGGCAGGTCCTTGATCGGGATCTCGCGGAACTCCACGCCCTCGGGCGCCAGCTTGGCCAGCGCGCTGGCCAGGGTGCGGTTGATGGACGTGCTGGAGAGGCTGCCGACGATGTAGCCGATGGTGGTCATGGAGATCCTTGTCCTGAAGAGCGGTTGACAGCAGGAAGAACCGGCTGCATCACAACTCTATTCCCGCGAATAGAAAGGTTTCTTCGTGTGACGATAGCCTCGGAGCATCCTGCCCGACGAGGAGCCGATGACAGTCACCGCCCGTCCCTCCCTCTCACGACCGGTCACCGCCGGCGTCGTGACCGCTCTCGTCGGCTTCACGAGCTCGTTCGCCGTGGTGCTGACCGGCCTGGACGCCGTGGGCGCCAGCCCGGAGCAGGCCGCGAGCGGCCTGCTCGCACTCAGCCTCACGATGGGCGTCGCCTGCGTGGTGCTCGCCTGGCGGTACCGGATGCCGATCACCGCGGCCTGGTCGACGCCAGGAGCCGCGCTGCTCGCGGCGACGAGCGCCGTCGAGGGCGGCTGGCCCGCCGCGGTCGGCGCCTTCCTGATCGTCGCGGGGCTCATCCTGCTCACCGCGCTGGTGCCCCGACTGGGGTCGCTGATCGCGGCCATCCCCCCGTCGATCGCGCAGGCGATGCTCGCGGGCGTCCTGCTGCCGCTGTGTCTGGCTCCGGTCACGGGGATCGTGGAGAACCCGTGGGGCGTCGCGCCGGTGGTCGTCACGTGGTTGGTCTTCACCCGGCTCGCGCCGCGGTGGGCGGTGCCGGCGGCGTTCGTCGCAGCCACGGTCGTCGTCATCACCGGCATCGCCCGCACCGGCACCCAGGTGGACCCGGCGGTGCTGGTACCGGCCGTGCAGCTGACCGCCCCGACGTTCACGGTCGGCTCCATCGCGGGGATCGCGCTGCCACTGTTCATCGTCACCATGGCTTCTCAGAACGTGCCCGGAATCGCCGTCATGCGCAGCTTCGGATTCGAGGTGCCCTGGCGTCCCGCCATGCTCGTCACCGGCGCCGGCTCGGCCCTCGGCGCCGCAGCCGGCGGCCATGCCATCAATCTCGCGGCGATCAGCGCGGCGCTCGCGGCGGCACCCGACGCCGAGCCCGATCCCGCCCGCCGCTGGGTCGCGGGCGTCTCGACCGGCCTGTCCTACATCGTGCTCGGCGGACTGTCAGCCGTGTTCGCCGCTCTCGTGCTGCTGGCCCCGGTCGCGGTCATCCCCGCGGTGGCGGGCCTGGCGCTGTTCGCCGCATTCGGCTCGGCCGTGCAGCAGGCGATCGATGAGCCGGGTGAGCGGATGCCGGCGGTGATCACCTTCCTGGTCGCGGCATCCGGCATCGCCCTGTTCGGCGTCAGCGCGGCGTTCTGGGCACTGGTCGCGGGCCTCGTCGTCCGCGGCGCGCTGCGCGCCGGCCGCGGTTGAGTCCATCCGCGGGCGGACGATCGGAATCCGCCGCACGGGGGATGCCCCCTGGCACCTGTCGTCTCTAGCGTGGAGGCATGAGCGAACGGAGCGGGATCAAGTGACAGGCAATCTGCATCTCGACGGGATCACCAAGAGCTACGGCTCGCGCACGGTGCTCGATGACATCCGCTTCGACGTCGCCCCCGGGCGGCTGACCGGATTCGTCGGCGGCAACGGCGCGGGCAAGACCACCACGATGCGCATCATCCTCGGCGTGCTCGCCGCGGATGGCGGCACCGTCACACTGGGCGGCGCACCGGTGACCACCGCCGACCGGCGCCGCTTCGGGTACATGCCGGAGGAGCGGGGCCTGTATCCGAAGATGAAGGTGCTCGAGCAGGTCGTGTACCTCGCCCGTCTGCACGGCTTCGACAAGACGGATGCCACGGCGCGCGCCACCGCCCTGCTCCGGGAGCTCGGGCTCGGAGAGCGCCTGGACGACATGATCGAATCGCTGTCGCTGGGCAACCAGCAGCGCGCGCAGATCGCCGCCGCCCTCGTGCACGACCCCGAGGTGCTCATCCTCGACGAGCCGTTCTCCGGGCTCGACCCGATCGCGGTCGACGTGGTCGCCGAGGTGCTGCAGCAGCGCGCCGCGCAGGGCACCGCGATCCTCTTCTCGTCGCACCAGCTCGACGTCGTCGAGCGCCTCTGCGACGACCTCATCATCATCGCCGGGGGCACGATCCGCGCCGCCGGCTCCCGCGAGCAGCTGCGGGCGCAGCACTCCACTCTGCGCTATCAGCTCGACACCGACGGCGATGCCGGGTGGCTGCGCGGCGAGCCCGGCGTGAGCGTCATCGACTTCGAAGCCGGCTCCGCCCTCTTCGACGTCGACTCCCCCGACACGGCGCAGCGCGTGCTGCGGCTGGCGGTCGACCGCGGTGCCGTCACGAGCTTCGCGCCGCAGCATCCCTCCCTCGCCCAGATCTTCAAGGAGGTCATCCTGTGATGTCCACCAGCCCCTCCCCCCAGAACCCGGCGTCGGCGGTCTGGCTCGTCGCCGAGCGCGAGATCGGCTCCAAGCTGCGCAGCAAGGCGTTCCTGATCTCCACGGGCATCCTGCTGCTGATCGCCCTGGCCGGAATCCTCATCGGCGGGTTCGCGGGCAAGTCCCCGGCGCCGGATGCCGTCGCCGCGACCTCGCAGACCGCCGCGGCGGTCGAGTCGCTGCCGAACGTGACGGTCACCGAGGTCGCCGACCGGGCGGCCGCGGAGCGGCTGGTGCTGGATGACGAGGTCACGGCGGCCGTGCTGCCCGCCGAGGGCAGCCCGACCGGCATCGTCATCCTCGCGAAGGAGAACCCGCCGAGCAGCCTCGTGATGGGGCTGTCTCAGTCGCCCGAGGTGGAGATCCTGGAGCCGGCGACGACGAACCCGTTCGTGCGCTACATCGTCGCCATCGGGTTCGGCGTGATCTTCCTCATGGCGGCGTCGACCTTCGGCGGGACGATCGCGCAGAGCGTGGTCGAGGAGAAGCAGACCCGCGTGGTCGAGCTGCTCATCTCCGCCATCCCGACCAGAGCACTGCTGGCGGGCAAGGTCATCGGCAACACGGTGCTCGCGATGGCGCAGATCCTGCTGCTGGCGGCGATAGCCGTCGTCGGTCTGATCGTCACCGGTCAGAACGAGCTGCTCGCCGGCATCGGGGCGCCCGTGCTGTGGTTCGCGGTGTTCTTCCTGTTCGGCTTCATCCTGCTGGCATCCCTCTACTCGGCTGCCGCGGCGATGGTCTCGCGCCAGGAGGACATCGGCTCGACCACGATGCCGCTGATGATGCTGGTGATGGCGCCGTACTTCCTGGTGATCTTCTTCAACGACAACCCACTGGTGATGACCGTCCTGTCGTACGTGCCGTTCTCCGCTCCGGTCGCGATGCCGGTGCGCCTGTTCGTCGGCGAGGCGATGTGGTGGGAGCCGCTGGTCTCGCTCGTGATCCTGCTGGCGAGCTGCATCGGGGCGATCCTGGTCGGCGCGAAGATCTACGAGAACTCGCTGCTGCGCATGGGCGCCCGGGTGAAGCTCGGCGAAGCGCTGCGCGGCTGAGGTCGGGAGACCGATCCGTCTACCGCGGGCGCAGCTCGGTGCTCGTGAGGGCGTCGGCAGCCCTCACGAGCGCCAGGTGCGAGAACGCCTGCGGCGTGTTTCCGACCTGCCGACCGGCGATCGGGTCGTACTCCTCCGAGAGCATCCCGACGTCGTTGGTCAACGCGCACAGCCGCGACATCAGGGCACTCGCCTCGTCGTGACGACCGGTCGCCGCGTACTGCTCGACCAGCCAGAACGAGCACGCCAGGAAGGGGCTTTCGGAGCCCGCGAGCCCGTCGACGCCCGTGTCGGTGCGGTAGCGGTACAGCAGTCCGTCGTGCATGAGAGTCTTCTCCATGCGCTCGACGGTCGCCAGCATCCGAGGGTCGTCGGGCGCGCAGAAGCCGACCTCGGCCAGCAGCAGCAGCGACGCATCCACCTCGTCCGTGCCGTAGTACTGCGTGAAGTGCCCGTCGCGCACGCCCTCGCGATCGATCTCGTCGCGCACCCGATCGCGCAACTCGCGCCAGGTGTCGGCCGGCCCGTCGAGGCCGAAGTCCTCGACCGCGCGCACACCGCGGTCGAACGCCGCCCAGATCATGGCACGCGAATGAGTGAACATGTGCGGCTCGCCGCGGATCTCCCAGAGTCCATGATCCGCGCGCTCGATCTGCTCTGCCTGGAACCGCAGCAGTGCTCGCTCGAGAGGCCAGGCGAACTCGCTCTCGGCGAGGCCCGCGACGCGGGCTGCGGCAAGCGTGACCATCACCTCTCCCACGACGTCGGCCTGGTACTGCGAGGCGGCTCCGTTGCCGACGCGCACCGGCGCGGATGCCTCGTAGCCGGGCAGCTCGTCGAGCACCCACTCGCCGAGATCGCGCTCGCCGGCGAGGCCGTACATGATCTGCAGGTCGGCGGGGTCTCCCGCCACGGCGCGCAGCAGCCATTCCCGCCAGCGTTCCGCGAGCGCGAGGAAGCCGTGATCGAGCAGCGCCTCGAGGGTGAGCGCCGCGTCGCGCAGCCAGACGTAGCGGTAGTCCCAGTTGCGCTCACCGCCGATCTCCTCGGGCAGCGCCATGGTGGCGGCTGCGGCGATGCCGCCGGTCTCATGGTTGGTCAGCGCGCGCAGGATGAGCAGCGATCGCACGACGCGCTCGTGATGCGGTCCGCTGTGCTCGATCCGGTCAGCCCAGCTCTGCCACCAGTCCTTGGTGAGCGCGAGCATCTCGTCGACGTCGAGCGGATCGGGCACGTCACGGTGCGAGGGAAACCACGTCAGATGCACGTCGCGGGTCTCGCCCGCGGCCACTGTCAGCTCCCCGCGGTGCTCGTGGTCAGCGGCCTGCAGGGGGGCGCCGTGCACGGCGACCGCATCCGGCCCCGCCATCGCGACCAGCCGCGGATCCTCGTCCGTGCCGGTCTGGCGCACCCACGGCATCGCCCGGGAGTAGTCGAAGCGGATGCTGACGCGCTGCTCGAACCGCATGGATCCCCGCACACCGACGATCCGGCGGATCAGGTCGGTGCGTCGGATGGCGACGCCGGGATCGGGGTCGATGGGCATGAAGTCGTGCACTTCGGCCGCCGCATCCGCCGTCTCCCACCGCGCGATCAGCACGAACGTGTCGCGATCGTAGCTGCGGCTGACGGCGGCATCCGGGTCCGCCGGGCGCAGCTCCCAGCGGCCGTGGCTGTCGTCGCCGAGCAGAGCGCCGAACGTGCTCGCCGAGTCCAGCCGCGGCAGGCAGAGCCAATCGATGCTTCCCGTTCTCGACACCAGGGCGGCGGTTCGGCAATTGCTGAGCAGGGCGTAGTCCTCGATTCGCGATGCCATCTTCCGGATACTTCCATTCGCGCCGCATGCGCGCCAGGCCCCTTGCGTTCCACGCCGACGCGACTATTGTCTGCCCCATGCCGACAACAACCCTCTTCATCCTCGGCGCCTCGGGCGATCTGACCTCGCGCCTGCTGCTGCCATCGCTCGCCGCTCTGCTGGGCAAGACGCCGAAGAAGCGCGTCGTGCTGCGCGGCGCCGGCACGGAGCCGTGGGAGGCGGACCGGTGGCAGCAGACGGTGCAGACCGCTTTCGGCGACGTCGCCGATGCACTGAAGCAGGTGGACATCGCCGACTACGTTCAGGCGGATGTGACGGATGCCTCCGCGGTGGCCGCGCTGGTCGAAGGGCTCGATGAGAACACGGTGCTGTACTTCGCGTTGCCGCCGGCGGTGACCGCTGCGGCTATCGACGCGATGGAGGGGCTCACGCTTCCGGAGGGCACGGTGCTCGCCATGGAGAAGCCCTTCGGGGAGGACGAGGCGAGCGCGCGCGACCTGAACGCCAAGCTGCTGGCGCTGGTGCCCGAGCAGCGGATCTTCCGGGTGGATCACTTCCTCGGTCGCTCCACGCTGCTGAACCTGCTGGGCGTGCGGCTGGCGAACCGCATCTGGGAGCCGGTGTGGTCGGCCGAGCACATCGAGAAGGTGCTGATCCGCTTCGACGAGAGCGTCGCCCTCGAGGGCCGGGCCCGCTACTACGACAAGGCCGGGGCGATGATCGACATGATCCAGAGCCACCTGCTGCAGGTGATGGCGCTCGTGGCGATGGACCCGCCCTCCACCCTGCACGAGCGCGACCTGCGCGATGCGAAGGCCGCCGTGCTGCGTGCCACCCACGTGATGGGCGACGATCCCGCCGCCGCGTCGCGTCGCGCCCAGTACACCGCCGGCCGGATCGGGGAGCGCGAGCTGCCCTCGTACCGCGACGAGGAGGGCGTCGACAACGCGAGGGAGACCGAGACGCTGGCCGAGGTGACCTTCGAGATCGCGAGCGATCGCTGGGCGGGCGTGCCGTTCGTGCTGCGCTCGGGCAAGGCCCTCACGCGCAAGCACTCCGAGATCGTCGTGACCTTCAAGCCGGTGCGTCACGTGCCGCCGGGGCTGGACGGCACTCCCGCCGACGGCGGCCGGCTGACCTTCTCGCTGGGCCCTGACGAGATGCACCTCCGCCTGCACGTCACCGGTGGCGACGATCCGTTCGCGCTGCGCCACGAAGACCTCGTGGCCGACCTCGGCGAGGGCCAGCAGCGCTCCTACGAGGAGGTGCTGGACGAACTGCTCGACGGAGATGTCGCGCTTTCGGTGCGCGCCGACGAGGCCGAGGAGTGCTGGCGGATCATCCAGCCGGTGCGCGACGCCTGGGCTCGCGGCGCGACGCCGCTCGAGGAGTACCCCGCAGGCTCCACGGGCCCGGACGGCTGGGCGACCTCGCACGGTTCCTGACCCGCCTCCGGCATCCACACGTCGGCCCCGCTCCGGTCGAACGACTCGACCGGCGTCGTCAGGACTGGGCGGTCAGCACCAGACCGGAGCCGTCTGCCGCGACCTCCACGCGCACCGTGTCGCCGTCGTGCACACCGCCCGAGAGCAGCGCGGTCGCCAGGCGGTTCTGCACCTCCGTCTGGATGAGCCGGCGCAGCGGGCGCGCGCCGAACACCGGGTCGTAGCCCCGCTCGGCGAGCCACGACCGGGCGTCCGGTGTCACCGCGAGGGTGAGCCGGCGATCGTGCAGGCGGCGCTGCAGCTGGTCGACCGAGAGCTCCACGATCTGCGCGAGGTCGTCCTGGCTGAGCGCCTGGAACATCACGATGTCGTCGAGCCGGTTCAGGAACTCCGGGCGGAACGACTGCCGCACCAGCGCCATCACCGCCTCGCGCTTGTCGCCCTGCGACATGACGGGGTCGATCAGGATGGGCGAGCCGATGTTGCTTGTGAGGATCAGGATGACGTTCGAGAAGTCGACCGTGCGACCCTGTCCGTCGGTGAGACGCCCGTCGTCGAGCACCTGCAGCAGCACGTCGAACACCTCGGGGTGGGCCTTCTCCACCTCGTCGAGCAGCACGACGCTGTACGGGCGACGGCGCACCGCTTCGGTGAGCTGACCGCCCTGCTCGTACCCGATGTATCCCGGAGGGGCACCGACCAGTCGCGAGACGGAGTGCTTCTCGCCATACTCCGACATGTCGATCCTGACCATGGCGTGCTCGTCGTCGAAGAGGAACTCCGCAAGCGCCTTGGCCAGCTCGGTCTTGCCGACGCCGGTGGGGCCGAGGAACAGGAACGACCCGGTCGGACGCCCGGGATCGCTGATCCCGGCGCGCGAGCGCCGGACAGCATCCGACACCGCCTTCACGGCATCCTTCTGGCCGATCAGCCGCCTGCCGAGCTCGTTCTCCAAGTGCAGCAGCTTCTCGCTCTCGCCCTGCAGCAGACGCCCGACCGGGATGCCGGTCCACGCGGCGATCACGGCGGCGATGTCCTCGTCGGTGACCTGCTCGTTGACCATCCGGCCTTCACTGGAGACGGCCGCCTCTGCCTGCTCGGCCTCGGCGATCTCGGCCTGCAGACGCTTGATGGTCTCGTACTCGAGCTTGGACGCCCTCGTGTAATCGGCCTCGCGCATGGCGAGGTCGCGCTGGGTCACCGCCTCGTCGAGCTGCTTCTTCAGCTCGCCCACGCGGTTCAGGCCCTGACGCTCGCGCGCCCAGCGCTCCTCGAGCCCGGCGAGCTCTCGCTCGAGTCCGGTGAGCTGCTCGCGCAGCGTCGCCAGCCGCTCCTTGGAGGCGGCGTCCTTCTCGCGCTTGAGGGCGAGCTCCTCGAGCTTCATCCGATCGACCTGGCGCTTGAGCTCGTCGATCTCGACCGGCGAGGAGTCGATCTCCATCTTCAGCCTCGACATGGCCTCGTCGATCAGGTCGATGGCCTTGTCGGGCAGCTGACGGCTGGGCAGGTACCGGTTGGAGAGGGCGGCGGATGCCACCAGGGCGCTGTCGGAGATGGTGACCCCGTGATGCGCCTCGTAGCGGCCCTTGAGCCCGCGCAGGATCGCGATGGTGTCCTCGACCGTGGGCTCGCCGACGTACACCTGCTGGAAGCGGCGCTCGAGGGCGGCATCCTTCTCGATGAACTCGCGGTACTCGTTGAGGGTGGTCGCGCCGATCATGCGCAGCTCGCCGCGGGCGAGCATGGGCTTGAGCATGTTGGAGGCCGCGACCGACCCTTCGCCGCCGCCCGCGCCCATGAGCACGTGCAGCTCGTCGATGAAGGTGATGACCTTGCCGTCGGACTCGGTGATCTCCTTGAGCACGCTCTTCAGGCGCTCTTCGAACTGGCCGCGGTACATCGCTCCCGCCACGAGGGCCGAGATGTCGAGCGAGACGAGCTCTTTGTCCTTGAGCGACTCCGCGACGTCCCCCGCGACGATGCGCTGCGCGAGCCCTTCGACGACGGCCGTCTTGCCGACGCCGGGCTCGCCGATCAGCACGGGGTTGTTCTTGGTGCGCCGGGTGAGCACCTGGCTCACGCGACGGATCTCGCTATCGCGGCCGATCACCGGATCGAGCTTGCCCTGCCGGGCGCGATCGGTGAGGTTGATGCCGAACTGCTCGAGGGCGCTCTGCTGCTCTTCCTGCTGTGCGGGGTTGACCATCTGTTCCTCCGGAGAGACTCCTTCAAAGTTGAGTTGTGATGACTCAACTTTATCCGAAGTGCTTCAGATCGACAAGACGACCACTCCTCGGCGTCCTGCGCCGCTTCCCCTCACCCGGATGCCGCATCGATGAGCGCATCGAGCATGCCCAGCACGCGGGAGCGCGCCGGCTCGATCCCGAGCACGGCCGCGATCTCCCGCGCGATGACCGCGTGCCCGGCGGCGTTGGGATGCACCGGATCGGCGAGCAGGCCCCACGCAGCGCGCCCGGCTCCGAGCTCGGTGAATCGCGCGTGCTGGTCGACGAGGATCACGTCGTGACGCACCGCGGCATCCCGCACCGCGCTGACAAAGGCGGGCAGACGGTCGCGGCCCGGGGCGTTCACCGCATCCACGGCTGGCGGGGTCTGCAGGATCGGCGTCGCGCCGAGCATCCGCACCCGCCGGACGAAGCCGTCGAGCGATGCCGCGAATCCGTCCGGCTCGACGAACGGCAGCCCGTCGCGGATCATCGCGTCGTTGGTGCCGATCATCAGCAGCACGATGTCGGGTCGCCACCGCGCGATGCGGTGCTCCCAGTCGTCGAGGATGTGACCGAGCTGGTGCCCCGCGACGCCCGTGTTGATGAACGCGTCACGCGTGCGCCCCAGATCGGTGCGCACGAGTTCGTGAAGGTGCTCGGGATAGCTGCGCGCCCCGAGCGTGTGCGCCATCCCGTGCGTGATCGAGTCGCCGGTGAGCACCCAGGAAAGCGCCGCACCGCCCGCGAGACGGGCGGCAAGCGCCGCCCGCTCGGATCCGTCGTCGGCCATCAGTATCCGCGCACGTCCGGCCAGTGCAGCTCCACTCCCTGGCGCTCGAGACCGCGTTGGAAGTCGGCGAGAAGCTCGGCGTCGGCATGCACAGCCGCCGGCTTCACCCCACGGTCGAGGCAGAAGGCGGCGAGCAGCCCCGCGGACTCCCCGATGTTCCACTCGACCGGATGCAGCCGGAACGCCCCATTGGTGATGTGCGTGGTCCCGACGTTCTTGCTCGCCGGCAGGAGGTTCTCGATCCGGATCGGCACGAGGGCGCCGAGAGGGATCTCGAAGGGGACCGACGCGATGTCGAGGTAGTTGTCGCCTCCCGTGGTCGGGTGCAGATCGATCCGGTACATGCCGACGCCGACGCTGTCCGGGTAGCGGGCGGGACCGTCATCGCCTCGCGCGGCGATCGACAGATCGCCCTCGACCACCGTGCGGCGCGTGCGCAGGCGACGCGACTCGCGGATGTACGGCGCCTGCGCGAGACCGTCGTCCGTGCCGGCCACATCGGGCCGCAGGCGCAACCCGGGCCAGCCGGTTCCGCCATCGGGACGCGGCGCCTCGGTCTGCAGCCAGTAGAACATCGACAGCGACAGCGATCGCGCCTGCTCCAGGTGCCGGTCCGCGTCGGGGTTGTCGATGATGCTGCCGCCCAAGTAGTCGATCATCGGCCAGTTCGCCAGCACGATGTCGCTCGCATAGGCCCCGTCGGTGAACATCCGGCGCGAGGCGATGCGACGGAAGGTCCACAGCTCCCGGTCGCCGGCCGCGGCGCGCTGGTCGGCGAGCAGCGCCTGCGGATCATCATCGACGGTCGGGGTGAAGGTGCGCGTGAACGTCTCGAGCGTGCGCGGGTCGGGACCGGTCAGAGACAACATCGGAGCGCCCCAGAACTCGGGCTGGAACGAGGCCCAGCGGTCGTAGTCCGCGGGCTTGTCGATCGTGTGGTCTCCGTCGACGTGGTCCATGACGAAGCACCACGACAGGGCCTGCACGTTGTCGGGCTGGGCGACGGCGGGCGCGCTCGGCTCGCCGGTGTCGGACTGCGCTTCGAAACCCGTGACGTACTCGGCGCCGGCGAGGGGCAGCAGCTCGCCGGTCTCGGTCGCATCGAGCACGTACCCGGCACTGATCCTGTGCAGGTCGCCATCGAGCACACCCTGCACGGTCACACCTGCGATGCGATCGCCGGCGGATTCCGCGGCCACCGGTCGCGTGCGACGGAGGATGGTCAGCCGGCCGCCCGCCACGTGCGGCGCGAGCAGCGCCTCGATCACGGCGACCGCGACACGCGGCTCGTGGCACAGTCGGCTGACGAGCCCGGCGCCGGGATTGAGGTAGGGGTCCCGCCGCGCCTCGTCCGTGAGCGGGTACCAGCGCCGGTAGTGCTCGCGGATGCCCTCGCGCAGCTGCCGGTATGAGCGCGTCGCGCCGAACTGCTCGATCCAGGTGTGCTCGTCAGGCGGCACGGCCTGGCTCGTGAGCTGGCCTCCCAGCCACTCGTACTCCTCGGTGAGGATGACGGAGCGGCCGGCGCGCAGCGCGGCCAGCGCGGCGGCCACGCCGCCGACACCTCCCCCGATGACGGCGATGTCGGCAGTGTGATCGACCATGGGTTCTCCTCCGGGTCAGGGCTGGATGGTGATGCCGGTCGCGAACGACGGCGAGGTGATGTTCAGGTCGGCCAGCGTCGTCGCGTATCCGCTGGCGCCCGGCATCCGGATCTTGTCGAAGAGCACGTTCTGCACGGACGAGGCGGCGCTGAAGCCCTTCATCACAGCGGGAGTCGTACCGGCGCTGCGCACGTTGATCGAGCGGATGAGCGTGTTGGTGATCGGTCCGGCGCCGTCGCCGTACGCGTCATCGATCTTCAGCAGCAGCCACGTGCGGTTGCCGTCGTTCGACGTGGTCAGGCGCTCGATGTCGATGTTGTAGAAGCCGACGTCATCCGCCGTCCCCGCACCCGACTTGTGATGGATCCCGATGCCGACCGAGGCGTCGTGGACCACGCTGTTCGTGAAGCGGATGTTCGAGTGGTCGTTGACGACGCCCTGACCGACCTTGAAGCCGTAGCAGTAGGTCCAGGAGATGAGGCGGTCGAAGCGCACGTCGCGCACGTCCTCCGGGTCACCCGGCCAGTTCTTCGTGATGCCGACGTTCTTGGGCCAGGACTTCGTGGTGTACGGGTCGTCCAGCCCGATCCCGACGCCGTCGCGCACGAGCACGTTCTGCGACTCGATGACGTCGATGCCGTCGTTCTCGCCCATGTCGAGGCGGTTGAACAGCTTCATATTGAGGAACTCCAGGTGGTCGGAGCGCACCGGGATCACGGCCCAGCTGGCGGCCTCGCGGACGGTGAGCCCCTCGACGCGGAAGTTCGTGGTGGCGATCGGCGCGAGGATGTTCATGCCGAAGCCGGCGGCGACGGCCGCCTGCCCGCGGCCGTCGAGCGTGCCATGGCCGCGCAGGGTGATGTTCTCCGAGCCGAACTCTGTCTGGATCCACCACGTCAGATCGCGGTTCTGGGAGCTCTTGTGCGCGTCGATCGAGTACAGCGATCTGTCGGGGATGAGCCGGAGCACGGCGCCGCGCACGAAGTAGACCTCGATGTTGCTGCGCAGCTCGAGGTTGGCGACCTGATAGGCGCCGAACGGGATGCGGACGACACCGCGCGGGTTGCCGGGCGCGCTGCCATAGGCGCTCGCGGCGTCGATCGCCTGCTGCCCGGCGGTGGTGTCGGCACCGGCGTCGTCGGGAACCGCACCGTAGGCGGTGATCGGGAAGATCCCGGGCCCGGAGACGGCGGGGATGTTCGACTCCTCGCGCTCGGCGGAGATGATCAGGCGCCGGTTGCCGTCGAGCTTGACGATCAGGTACTGCGGCCCCGCAATGGTGAAGGTCGACGTCGATCCGGCATGCGAGGCGACGTAGCCGGCCTTGATGGGAGTGATGTAGGTCGCGCCGACGTTCGTGCCGTTGAGCTTGGTGACCGCGATCCGCGCCTCACCGGCGCCCATCGTGAACTCGGCGCAGTCGTAGCCGCTGTAGCCGTTGACGGGCACGCTCACGCCGTTCACGGAGAGCGAGTACACCGACGATGCGGCATGCGCGGTGGTCAGCGGGACGGGCTCGACGGCCGCCGGGGCGGCGAAGGCGGGCGCGGGCGCCGCCACGAACAGTGCGGTCGCCAGGCCCGCGAGTGCGGATACGATGCTGAATCTCCTGCGGACATTGCGGTGTGCGGTGCGGTGTGCCATCGAGAAGCCCCTATGCTGTCGCTGACGCGTTAGCATTCATGTATGTGGACGCGTTCACGTTAGCGGCTGGCTGAGGCGATTGCAAGGGTCACGACGACCAGGGCACTCCTACCGGATGTGCGGGATCGGTGAACGGGCCGCCGAGCCGCTCGTATGCGTCCTGCGTCGACTCGACCGCGTCGGCGAACGACTCGGCATCGTCGAGCGGGTGGTACCCGATGCGTCGGCCCGGCTCGAGGGAAACCGGCCGACGCGTGTTCGCCGACACGCCCCACACGATGTGATGACCGCCCTCGCGCATGGTCGCCACCGCCTCTGTCAAGCGGACGAGATCGCCGGGAGACAGCCAGGTCTCCAGCATCCGCACCGTCCGCGGTCGCACGCCGAACGTCATGATCCGGGCGGTCACCACGGTCATCCCGTGGCGATCTGCATACAGCGAGCCGAGCGCCTCCGCCGCGGCCTTTCCGACGCCGTAGTAGGTGTCCGGCCGGACCGTGCTCACCGCGCTCTCGGCGTCCTCGCGCCGCACCCAGCCCGCGGCGTGCACGGAGCCGGCCAGCAGCACGCGACGCACCCCCGTCTCGCGCGCCGCCTCGAGGACGTCGCGCGTGCCGGTGACGTTGGCCTCCAGGATGCGCTCCCAGGTGTCCTCCCTCGGCACCCCAGCCAGATGGACGACGAGCTCGGCACCTCGGAACGCCTCGCGCAGCGCCTCGTCGTCCGAGAGCGGCGCCGTGGTCCAGCCTGCTGCATCCCCCGGGTCCGGCTCGATGTCGAAGCCGCTGACGTCGTGCCCTGCGGCCGCAAGTCGGGGAAGCAGCTCGCGCCCGATCCCCCCTGCCGCACCCGTGATGACGATGTTCATATCCGCCCCTCTTGACATCCTGTTGTCGCCATCATAGTGTCGCAGCGTTCACAATGGCGTATTCGTACACATATGTGAACGGTCGACTCGGAGCCCCTCTCCGACCCCGTCGCTCACTGGAAGGTGACCATGGAAGCTCTACCCTCTCGTACACGACTCATCCGCACCGCCGCGATCCTCAGCATCGGGGCGGTCGCCCTCGCCGGCTGCTCCGGCGGGTCGGGCGGCGACGCTGACGGCGATGCCGCCGACAAGCTCACCGTCTGGTTCCCCGGTACCAACCAGGCCGAGATCGACCTGGTGACCAAGACGATCGTCCCCGCCTTCGAGAAGGAGACCGGTGTCGAGGTCGAGGTGACGTACCTCGACTGGAGCGATCTGTCCACCAAGCTCAACGCGGCCTTCCCCGCCGGAACCGCTCCCGACGTCTTCGGCCACGGACCGGCCGCCATCGCCGATTTCGTCGTCAACGACCGCATCGAGGACCTCGACCCGTACCTCGACGAGCTCGACACCGCAGACGTCGAGGACTTCGCCGCGGCACTGCCCGGCGGTCAGGTCGACGGCGTCCAGTACCTGATCCCGCTGTCGATGCAGGGCAACCTGTTCATCTACGACGCGGAGGACTTCCGCGACGCCGGGCTGGATCCGGATGCCCCGCCGACGACGTGGGAAGGCATCCTCGATGCCTCCGAGAAGCTCACCGTCCGCGACGGGTCGGGCAAGATCACCCGGTCGGGCCTGCTCCTGCCCAGCCAGGCGGTCGGGCGCCAGCAGACCTTCGCCAACCTCCTGCTCGCCGCAGGGGGAGACCAGATCGAGGACGGAAAGGCCGCGTTCAACACGGATGCCGGTGAGGAGGCGCTCTCCTTCTTCGTCGACACCTACGCCGGCGACGACGCCGTCGCCACCAACCTCGGCGAGAACTACATGGACGCGCCGGCGGCGCAGCAGCCCATCGTCACCGACGCCGCGTCGATCACGATGACGGTCGCCCCGCGCGCCGCTCAGATCGCCGAAGCGGCTCCCGACCTGGACCTGCGCGTCCTGCCGGTGCCGTCCTTCGAGTCCGCCGACCCCGGTGCGCTGGGCGGATCGGGCGCCGGCCTGATGATCAACAAGGACTCCCAGGCCAAGGACCTCGCCTGGAAGTTCATCTCCTACATGCTCTCGCCCGAGATCAGCGAGCAGTACACCGAGGGCATCGGTGCCGTGCCCACCCGGATGTCCGCGCTGGACTCCGACTACGTGCAGGGCAGCAAGATCGTCCAGGCATGGCTCGAGGCGGGTCCGTCGTTCACACCCAACCCGAACGTCGCCGGCTGGGTCCAGGCGCGCGACACCATGGACGTCTACCTCGAGCAGGCCCTCCACGAGAAGCTCAGCGTGAAGGACGCCCTCGCCCAGATGGAGGACGCCGTGAACAAGGTGCTCGAGGCGAGCGCAGGCTGATGACCTCGATCGTCAAGGAATCGGTGGTGCGGGCGGACGCCCGCACCACCGGATCCGTACCCACCGCACCGCGCCGTCGACGGCTGTGGACGCGCAATGCGCGGGTCGGACTCCTGTTCGTGCTCCCGGCGGCCGTGTACGTCGGCATCTTCCATCTCGCACCCGTCATCTACGGGTTCGTCATCAGCCTCACCGACTTCAACCCGCTCTCCCGGGACGCCGCCGACTTCGTCGGAGGCGACAACTACGGTCGGCTGCTGCAGGACCCCGCCTTCGGGAACGCTCTGCTCGTCACCGGCCAGTACGTGCTGCTCGTGCTCCCCATCACCGTGATCCTGGCCCTCGGCCTCGCGATGCTGGTCAACCGTCCGTTCAAGGGCGTCGGGATCGTGCGCTCGGCCATGTACGTGCCGCACATCGTCTCCCTGACCGCCGTGAGCATGATCTGGCTCTGGATGTACTCCCAGAACGGCCTGTTCAACGAGATCCTCAGCGGCATCGGCCTGCCCACGCAGAGCTGGCTCCTCGAGCAGGACAGCGCGCTCACGGCCGTCGCCGCGATGCGCATCTGGAAGGCCCTCGGAAGCAACATGGTGCTGCTGCTCGCCGGCCTGCAGACCGTGCCGAGGGAGCTGTACGAGGCCGGACGCGTGGACGGAGCCGGGGCGTGGCAGCTGTTCCGCCACATCACGCTGCCGAGTCTGCGCCCGATCCTCGTCTACGTCGTCGCGATGGACATCATCTTCCTGGCGCAGGGCTTCGCCGAGATCTACGTCCTCACCGGCGGCGGGCCGCTCGGCAGCACCACGACCGTCAACTACATCGTCTACACCGAGGCGTTCCAGTACAACCGCATGGGCGACGCCTCCGCCATGGCATTCGTGCTCTTCGCGTTCATCGCCGCAGCGTCGATCCTGTCGGTGAAGGCGCTGATGGGGCGCAGGGAGAAGTGATGAGCCGTTCTGTCCGCAGCACCACTCGCGATCAGCGGATCCTCCGCGCCGCACTTCTGTTCACGGCGTCCGTGCTCGTGCTGACGCCGTTCGCCTGGATGGTCTCGCTCTCGTTCACGCCGAGCGAGGTGGCCTTCGGCAGCGTCTCGCTGCTCCCGGCGAACCCGACCCTCGAGAACTACGAGACCGCAATCGTCGACGCGAACCTCGGCCGTGCGCTGATCAACTCCGGGCTCGTCGCCATCGCCGTCGTGGTCGCGAACTGCGTCATCGCCATCCTCGCGGGCTACGCCTTCGCGATGCTAAGATTCCCGGGTTCGGGCGCGGTCTTCATCGCGCTGATCGCGACCAGCGCGATCCCGGCCTCGGTCACGCTGATCCCGCTGTTCCTGATGACCAAGGGCATCCCCCTCGCCGGCGGGAACGACCTTCTCGGACAGGGCGGAACGGGCCTGCTGAACACGGTCGCCGGCCTCACCCTGCCCCACTTGGTGATGCCCATGAACATCTTCCTCGCACGCCAGTACTTCCTCGGCGCGGCACCCGACCTCGCCGAGGCCGCGCGCCTGGACGGCGCGGGCGAATGGCGGATCTTCAGCCGCATCTACCTTCCCCTGGCGCGACCGCTCGTCGCCGTGATCGCGATCTTCTCGTTCACCGGCGTCTGGGACGACTTCCTCTGGCCCCTGGTCGCGACCAGCAGCGAGAGTGTCCAGACGGTGCAGCTCGCGCTCACTCGCTTCCTCGCCAGCGGGAACATCCAGTACGGCCCACTGATGGCCGGCGTGGTCCTGGCCACGCTGCCCGTGCTGGCGGTGTTCCTGTTCAACCAGCGAAGCTTCATCTCCGGCCTGGCGGACGGGAGCTTGAAGGGATGAGCGTGCCGCGCATCGTGGGCATCCACGCCACCCCCATCGCCCTGGAGGATCCTCCCCTGCTCAACGCCTGGGGTGTCCACGAGCCCGAGGCTCTGCGGATCGTCGTCGAGCTGCTCGCCGACGACGGTTCCACGGGCCTGGGCGAGTGCCAGGGGGGATCGATCGCGCTGCAGCGACTGCTGCACGTCGCTCCCCTCGCGACCGGACTGCGCATCGACGATGCGGCGGGGTTGGAGCGGATCGTGCGCAACGCGTTCCACGGGCAGGGCGAGCGCGCCATCCTCACCGTGCTCGCGCCGCTCGAGACGGCGGCACTGGATGCCGAGGGCCGGTACCGGGGCATCCCCTGCACCGAGCTCCTCGGCGGCCGACGCCGCGACCGCGTCGGGTTCGCGGGATACCTCTTCTACAAGTGGCCCGGGCATCCGGACGCGTCCGGGATCCTGCGTGACGATGAGTGGGGTGAGGCCGCCGACGCCGAGGGCGTCGTGCGCCAAGCGCGCGAGCTGCAGCGGCGCTACGGCTTCGAGTCCTGGAAGCTTAAGGGGGGCGTCTTCCCGCCCGCCGTGGAGCGCGAGGCGCTCGAGGGCCTCGCCCGGGAGTTCCCGCAGGCGCCGCTGCGCTGGGACCCGAACTGCGCGTGGACGGTTCCGACAGCCCGCGACACGATCCGCGCGACCGCCGACCTCCTGGAGTATCTCGAGGATCCCGTGGGAGACCTCGACGGCATGGCGGCGCTGCGCGACGAGGGGATGCCGCTGGCCTCCAACATGCTCGTCGCCACGGAGCGCGAGTTCGAGGAGGCCGACGAGAAGGCAGCCGTCGACGTGCTGTTGGTCGATCACCACTACTGGGGCGGCATGCGTCGCGCGGTGCGCGCGGCTGATCGCGCGCACGAGCACGGCTGGCGGGTGTCCATGCACTCGAACAGCCACGTCGGCATCTCGCTGGCGGCCATGTCGCACGTCGCCGCCGCCATCGCGGCCGATCCGCTCGCGGGCGACACACACTACCCCTGGACCGCGGGTTCGGATGTGGTCGCCAGCGGCGTCGCGCTCCGCGACGGCGGTGTCGAGCTCGGTGACGCCCCGGGCCTCGGGGTGGACCTGGATCGGGATGCCCTCGCGGCCGGTCACGAGCGGTATCTGCGCGCGGGCCGCACCCGGCGAGACGACACCGGGTACATGCGGCGCAGGCATCCGGACTTCCGAGCGGAGCTGCCGCGATGGTGAGCACCACCCACTACCTGTACCCCTGGGACGTCATCGGCGATCCGGGCGCCGTCGAATCCCTGCGCGAGGCCGGAGCGCAGCACGTGGCCCTCGCCGTCGCCTATCACGCGGTGCGCGCCATGACGCCCTCGCATCCCCGGCACCGCCACGTCATGCTGCCGCGCACCACGGTCCTGCTCCCCGCGACCGCGACGTACCCCGACGGGCTCGCACCGGACCACGCCCCGGAGCACGACTGGCGGCGTGCGGCCGACCTGCTCACCGCGGCGGGTCTCACCGTGAGCGCCTGGGCGGTGCTCACCCACGTCGACGGGTTGGAGAACCCGACCCGCGGACGGCGCGTGACCGCGTTCGACGACGTGCTCGACTTCTCGCTGTGTCCGAGCGCCCCGTCGACACACGAGTACGTCGAGGCCCTGATCGGCGAGGTCGCCGGCGCCGTCGGCGGGGCCTCTCTCGTGCTGGAGTCCGTCGCCGCGATGGGCTGGCGACATGCGTCCGGGCACGACAAGACCACGGGGAGGAGTTCCGCGGAGACGGATGCCGCCCTCTCGCTGTGCTTCTGCGTCCACTGCAGCACCCGCATGTGCGACGCGGGCGTCGATGTCTCACGCGTGCGCAGCCGCATCCGCTCGATGCCCGTCGGCGGTGGCGCACTGCCCGAGCTGCTGGGAGAAGACGCGGACGCGCTCCGCGCGCTGCGGATGCGCGAGGCCGCGGACGCTCTCGCACACGTGCAGCGGCTCGTGCCGGCGGCGTTCGCGGTGCAGGCGACCGCCGCGGACCCGTGGTACGCCGGGCCCGCCGTGACGGTGGATCTCGCCGACGGTCTGGAGCACGTCACGCTCATCGCCTCAGCCTGGGACGGCGACGAGCAGGCGATCCGCCGTCGGGACGCGCTGTCCGCCGCGCACCCGCGCAGCCGCACCGCCGCATTCATCCCCCTGCTCGGCGCGACGACGTCGACCGCCGTGGACCGCATCGGTCGACTGGCGTCATCGGGATTCGATGAGCTGCATCTCTATCACTTCGGCCTGCTGACACCTCACGAGAGAAAAGGGCTGGTGGCTGTGCAGGCGGCCGCCGACCGATGGAAGGAAACCCGACGATCATGACCGATGCCATTCAAGAACTCGCCCAGCGGCCGGTGATCGTCGTCCTGCGCGCCGGCACCGACCGGTGGCTGCTGCCCGCCATCGACGAGCTCGTCGAGCTCGGTTTCGACAACCTCGAGGTGACGCTCACCACGCCGGGGGCCGTCGCAGCGATCTCGGCCGCCGCCGCAGCGCACCCCGGGGCGCTGATCGGGGCGGGCACGGTGCGCTCCGCAGCGCAGGCCGAGGCTGCCGTGGCCGCCGGGGCGCGCTATCTCGTGAGCCAGGTGACGGATGCCGGCGTGCACGCGTTCGCCCGGTCGGCGGGTGTCCCGTACATCCCCGGCGGCCTGACGCCGAACGAGATCGTGGATGCCTGGAGCCTCGGGGTCGACGCGGTCAAGGTGTCGCCGATCGGGCCTCTGGGAGGGATCTCATATCTGAGTGAGCTGCGCGGACCGCTGCCCGAGATCCCTCTGATGCCCACGGGGGGCGTTCGGATCGAGGACGTCACGGGCTACCTCGCCGCCGGCGCCGTAGCGGTCGGCGTGAGCAGGCACCTGCTGGGCGACGTGCTCGAGGACGGCGACATGGCCGGCCTGCGCCGGCGGGCCGGTGCTCTGCGCGAGGCGCTGGATGCGGCAGGCCTGGCTCTCAGCACGGTCGAATGACCACGAAAGACGCGGAAACGGACACGGAGAGATCAGCATGAGCAGAATCGCATTCATCGGACTCGGGATCATGGGCCTGCCGATGGCGGCGAACCTCGTCGCAGCGGGGCATCACGTCACCGGGTACAACCGCAGCCCCGCTCGCACCGCGGAGCTCGTCGCCCGCGGTGGCACCGCGGCCGAGAGCGTCGCGGAGGCCGTCGCCGACGCCGAGTTCGTCATCACCATGCTGCCGGACGGCCCCGATGTCGCAGCGGTCGTCGAAGGCGAAGACGGCGTTCTCCGTCACCTCCGCGATGGTGCCGTGATCGTCGACATGAGCAGCATCTCGCCGACGACCGCCCGCACGCTCGCGGAACGGGCGGAATCGTCCGGTGCGCCCATGCTCGACGCGCCCGTCAGCGGCGGCGAGCGCGGAGCCATCGACGGCACCCTGTCGATCATGGTCGGCGGCACCGAGGAGGCCTTCACCCGCGCGCTCCCCGTCCTGAAGGCGATGGGCTCCACCGTCGCACTGGTGGGCCCCGCGGGGGCCGGGCAGACCGTGAAGGTCGCCAACCAGCTGATCGTGGCCGGCAACCTGCAGGTGCTCGCGGAGGCCATGGTCTTCCTGCGCAGTCGCGATGTTCCCCTCGAGGCGGCACTCGGAGTGATCGGCGGCGGGCTCGCCGGCAGCCGGGTGCTCGACGCGAAGACCGAGCCGATGAGCAGGGGCGCCTTCGACCCGGGCTTCCGGATCGAGCTGCACCACAAGGACCTCGGCAACTACCTCAGCGCCGCCCGCGACAGCGGCGTCTTCACGCCGACGGGTGCCCTGGTCTCGCAGCTCTTCGCCGCCGCGGTCGCCCAGGGCGACGGGGGGCTGGACCACTCCGGTATTCTGCGTCTCGTTCAGCGCCTCTCGCCGCAGGCGGTCGAGCAGGACTGATTCAGCGCACCCCGGCGCGGCGGAGTGCGGATGCGAGCTCCGCCGCGTGGCGCACGACTGCCTCGCCGACCCGGGCGACCTCCTGCTCCGAGGCCGCCGCGAGCGGCAGGGAGCAGCTGATGGCATCGGTCGCGGGAATCCGGTAGGGGACAGTCGCGGCGACGCAGGAGATGTCCGCGGAGTTCTGCTCCGCCTCGATCGCGTAGCCACGCTCGCGGATGCGGTCCAGCTCGGCACGCAGCTCGTCGAGGTCGGTGATCGTCCTCTGCGTGAGCGGCTCGAGCTCGGCGCCGTCGTAGAGGACATCCAGCTCGGCGCTGCTGCGGTCCGCCAGCATCGCCTGGCCGAGGGCCGTGGCGTGCGCGGGCAGCTGCCGGCCGATGCGGGAGAGCACGTGCCGGACCTCGTGCGTCTCCTTCGTGGCGAGGTAGATCACGTTGCGCTCGTCGAGCCTCGCGAAGTGACAGGTGTAGCCGAGCTCCTTCTCGAGCGCGTCGAGCTGGCGGATCGCCAGCGGCACGGCGGGGTCGCGGTCCAGGTACGCCGTCCCCGTCAGCAGCGCATGCGGCCCGACCGAGTAGGAAAGGCCGTCCGGCCCGGGCTCGAGCCAGCGCAGAGCGACCAGGGTCTGCACGAGCTGGTGCAACGAGGATCGCGGGTAACCGGTCACCCGGTGCAGATCGGAGAGGCTCAGACGCGCGGGGCTGGACCCGAACACCTCCAGCAGTCGAACCGTCCGCTCGGCCGACTTGACCAAGGGTCGTGTCTCTGCGCCGTCGCTCTGCATCCTGCCTCCGCCCGGAAGCCTAGCATCGGAGCCGGGCGGCCTCGGCGGCCGCCGCGTCAGTCGAGCTCCGCGGCGAGCTACTCCTCAGCAGCGCGCCTGCGACGGACCAGGACCACCCCGACGGTCGGTCCGATGACCGCCACCGCGAGCACGAGGATGCCGAGCGCAACCGCGATCGCGAGGTTCCCGGGACGCGCGTCCGGCGTGGGCGGAAGGGCGAGCGTCGCCGGTTCAGGCGGAGGCAGTGGTGCCGCGGTCGCGCTCAGGCGCGTGAGCGCCGCGACCGGGTTCACCACCCCGTACCCCATCGACGGATCGCGCTCGGACTCCGCTCCGGACGCGGTCGCCGCGGCGTCCGCGGTGTCGATGAGTCGCTGACCCACCTGCCCCGCGCTCAGCTGCGGCTGTTCGTCCATCACCAGTGCCGCCGCAGCGGCGACATAGGCGACCGCCAGGCTCGGGTCGCTCCCTCCGATGTGCCCAGGACCGTCGGGAACGGCCGCCGTGAGATCCATCGACGGGGCGGCGAGGTCGGGCGGCGCGCCGATCTGCCCCGACTCGACGGGCCCTGACGGAGTGAGCGGAGCGACCGCCAGCACATCGTCCATCCGCGCGGGGAACGCCGCCTTGCCGCTCGGGCCGGCCGCAGGCGCTACGACGAGCACGTCCTCGTCGACGGCGGCCTGCACCGCTCGTCTGAGCCGGCTGTCATCCTCGGTGACGGTGAGAGAAAGGGCGATCACCCGCGCACCCGCCCGCACGGAAGCGTCGATCGCCGCAGCGAGACGACCGGGATCGCCTTGGCGCTCGAACTCGGCCGGATCGTCCGTCACGCGGATCGGCAGGATCGTCGCGCCCGGCGCGACACCGGCGAACTCGGTGCCGTCGACCTGTCGCGCGGCGATGAGGGAGGCGATGAAGGTTCCGCGCCCGAAGCAGTCCACGTCGCCTCGGCCGCCCGACAGGTCGGATCCCGCCAGTACCGCGCCGCGGAGAGACGGCGTCTTCGCGCTCACGCCGGTGTCGATGACGGCCACGGTCACCTCGCCGGTCGAGCGCGGCCAGGCGCGCTCCGCGCCCATGCGCTGCTGCCCCCAAGACGGATCGGCGACGACGGGCGCGTCGGCGTTCGCCGCGCAGGAAGCAGCGGCGGCGGGTGCGACCGGCACGAGCGCGGTCAGTGTGGAGAGCAGACCCGTCGCGAGGGCGAGTGCGACACCCGACGCCAATGTGCGAGAGATCATTCGGGCGCATCCGTCCAGCCGACCTGCAGCCCGGTGCCGCCGCGGCGGGTGAGCAGTTCGGCGCGCCCCGGGGGAAGGGACCGCCCCCGGCCGAGCGAGAAGGTCATCGGCTCGGACGAGGGCATCGAGAAGGTGAGCTCCGGCGTGTTCGACTCGTGGAGTCGACGGATGACCGAGTCCATGGCCGTGCGGCTCGACCCGGCTCCTGCGCGCGCGACGATCAGGTGCAACCCGATGTCGCCCGCCTGCGGAATGAGCTCCACGAGCGGGCCGAGCGGGCCGCCCGTGACGCTCAGCAGCAGGTCGTAATCGTCGACGAAGACGAAGAACTCGGGACCGCTCCACCAGTCGCGCCGCCGCAGCTGGGCCGGTGTGATGTCGGCGCTGGGCACACGGTCCCGCAGCTCGGCGGTGAGCTGGGCGATGACCTGCTCGGCTGCGGACGAGGAGAAGGCGGTTCCGAACAGATAGGGCTCGGGCACGGTCTCGACGAGGGTGCGCCGGGGATCGATGGCGACGACGCGCGCCTGCTCGGGAGAGAACGCTGTCGTCACGCCCGATGCGATCAGGCGGAGGGCGGCTGTCTTTCCGCTTGCGGAATCGCCGACGATGCTCAGATGCGGCACCTTGGCGAAGTCGTGCCATACCGGCTGAAGGTCCTGTTCGCCCTGGCCGAGGGCGATGCGGGGCCCGGCTTCCGGAGTGGGCAGGAGGCCGGCTGCGAGCACGGCGGGCAGCATCCGCACCTTCGGCGCCGCAGCGCCCGCCCATGCGTCCGCGACCGCTTCGCACAGGTCCCGCGATGCGGCGGCCAGACCGTCGGCGCTGGTGCGTCCATCGATCCGGGGCACGCCGGCGAGGAAGTGCATGCTCTCGGCGTTGATGCCGCGTCCGGGCAGCTGCGGCACGGTCGCGGCCTTGCGCATGCCGTGGACCGAGTCGATCGGATCGCCGAGCTTCAACTCGACACGGGTACCCAGCTGGTCCCGCAGCGAGCTGTGCACGTCCGTCCACCGGTTCGTGGTGATCATCACGTGTACCCCGTAGGCCAGCCCTTGCCGGGCGATGTCACGCAGAGTCACATCGTGCTGCTCGTACTCGGCGCGCAGCGCCGCCCAGCCGTCGACGGCCAGGAAGACGTCGCCGAAGGGTTCATCGGCGAACTCGCCCTCCCGGCGGCGCGCGCGATAGTCGGCCATGCCCTCCAGGCCGTGCGCGGTGAAGAACTGCTCACGGTCGTGCATGAGCGTGGTCACTTCAGCGATCGATCGGGAGATCTGCTCCGATTGGCGCCGCGTGGCGATCCCGCCCACGTGGGGAAGCCTCTCGAGGGTCGAGAGTCCGCCGCCGCCGAAGTCGATGCAGTAGAACTGCACCTCTGCGGGGGTGTGGGTCAGCGCCAGAGCGCTGATCAGCGTTCTGAGCAGGGTCGTCTTGCCCGATTGCGGTCCTCCCGCGATGCCGACGTTTCCGCCCGCGCCGGAGAGATCGACCTCGTAGAGCTCGCGAGTCTGCTCGAAGGGCTTGTCCACGACGCCGATGGGCACGCCCAGGTTGCCCGATCCCGTGTGCCCGATCGCATGCAGGCCTCGCCGCGGGTCCGGGAGCAGCGGTGGCAGCAACTGATCGAGGGTGGGCGGATCGGTGAGCGGCGGCAGCCAGACCTGGTGCGCGGGGGGACCGAATCCGATGAGCTTGTTCACGATGATGGACATGACGGTCTCCTCCGCCGCATCCGCCGAGGCGCCGCCGGGCTCTGCGACGGCGAGCTCGGCACCCTCGGTGTCCGAGGAAGGCGCCTCGAGCGCCGGCTGCGAGAGCGTCTCTTCAGCCGCGGGCGCAGACGTGCGCTGAGCGTTGAACAGCACCACCTGCTGCCGCACCTCCTCCTGACGCTCCTCGCGCGTGCGACGGCGGTAGGTGCCGGACACGTACGCGGCCTTGAACCGCGTCAACGTCGCCACGTCACTGCGCAGATAGCCGTTGCCGGGGGCGTTGGGCAGGGAGTGCGCGTCGGGCACGCCGATCACGCTGCGGCTCTCGAGCGCCGAGAACGTGCGCAGGCCTATGCGATACGACAGGTGGCTCTCGAGTTTCGTCATCCGGCCGTCCTCGAGTCGCTGGCTGGCGAGCAGCAGATGAACGCCGAGCGAGCGGCCGAGTCGTCCGATCATGACGAACAGCTCGGCGAAATCCGGGTTCGAGGCGAGCAGTTCGCTGAACTCGTCCACGATGACGAAGAGGGTGGGAAGCGCTTCGAGAGGTGCGCCCGCCAGACGCGCCTTCTCGTGCTCCAGAAGCGAGCTGTAGTTCCCCGCCGCCCGGAGGTACTCCTGCCGGCGATTGAGCTCTCCGGCCAGCGCATCCTGCATGCGCGTGACGAGTGTCGCCTCATCCGCAAGGTTGGTGATCAGAGCCGACACGTGCGGAAGCTCGTCGAGACCGAGGAACGTCGCCCCGCCCTTGAAGTCGACCAGGACGAAGTTCAGCGTCTCGGAGGAGTGCGTCATCGCCAGTCCCAGCACCAGGGTCCGCAGCAGCTCGCTCTTTCCGGAACCCGTCGCGCCGATCAGAAGGCCATGCGGTCCCATCCCGCCCTGCGCCGCCTCCTTGATGTCGAGCTCGACCGGTCGGCCGCGCTCGTCGACGCCCAGGGGAATGCGCAGCCGTGACCGGTTGAGTTCGTCGCGCATGTGCTCGACCGGCTCCCATCGGTCGACATCCTCGACGTTGAGCAGCGTCGGCAGTTCGAAGTCGGCGACCATCGGCTCATTCGACTCGATGCTGCGCCCCCCTGCCCGATACGGCGCGATCACGCGGGCGAGTGCGACCGCCCCGGCGAGGCTGAGGGTGTCCGGCCGGCACAGCGCGGTGCGTTGCTCGGTGCCCTCGTTGCGGTCGATCCTGACCATGTGGACCTGATCGGGTTCGACTTCCAGGAAGAGCCCCGGTGACTCATCCGGCTCTCCTTCCGGGTCCAGCGAGATCGTGGTCACGCACCGGTATCCCGCACCGCCGAGGCGCGTCCCCGGAGACGGGGCGACTCCGTCGAACACCACGAGGTAGTACGGTTCCTCGGCACTGGGGGCAGCCCCCGGCTCGAAGCGCGACCGGCTTCTGAGCTCCTCGTCGAGCATCTCCGAGAAGGTCAGGGCGTCGACGCCGAACAGGCGCGCCGAACCCGCGCCGTCCTGCACTCGCGGATGCTGGGCATGCCCCAGCCACTTCACCCAGTCCCAGTCATCGACACGCTCCGGTGACACGCACACCGCCAGACGCAGCTCATCCGGGCCGTGCAGCGTCACCGCCTGCGCGACCAGGGCGCGGATCATGCCGCGGGCGACCTCTTCGTCGCCCACGATCCGGACATCCGCCAGCCGCCGCAGGAACAGGGCCACCGGAAGGTTCTCGACGGTGCTGTGGACCGCGATGAAGCGGCGCAGTGCACGGGCGGACAGCGGCTCCAGGTCAGCGATCGGCTTCGTCGACAGCGGCATGATCCGCTGGCTCAGGCTGTGCGCGCCGAGGCCGATGCGCAGCTCGCCGAAGTCGCCGTGATTGCCTCGTCGCTCCCAGAGCCGGGCGGTCATGGCCAGGTTCGACAGCGAAGCCGGGTCAGGGTGCCGCCACAGCAGTGATGCACGCTGCTGTGACGCGGCTCGCCGCACGCGCGCCCGAACCTGACCGAGGTATCGCATGAAGTCGCGCCGATCCCCCCGCACCGTGTTGCGACGCTCGGCAGCGGCCCGGGTCATCTGGACGAGGACCATCAGGCCGGCGAGCACGAGCATGCCGAGGAAGAGTCCGACGGCGAGCGCAGGGTTGCGCTGACCGAGGAAGACGAGCATCATCACGCCGCTGATGAGCATCATCGGCAGCATCATCAGCATGGTGAGCGGGTCCTTCGCCTGCAGTTCGGGCAGCGAAGGCGGCTCCTGCAGTTCGATCTCACCCGATGGCAGTTCAGGCGGCTTCTCACGCTGCCGGCGGAACGGGATGGTGCTCATCGTTGATCTCCTCGCGCGGGGATGGCTTCGCCGGGAACACGCTCGGGTGCCGTGGTTCGGTTCACATGAGGCGATTCGGGAGCGGATTGAACCCTTCCAGCGGGGCGAGGCGTATGACGAACATGACGACTCTTGCTCAGACGGTGCCGTCGGCGACACCCGGCGTCCAGTCCGACAGCGCTCTGGCGGCGGCAGGAGACATGTGCCGCCTGGTGGTGATCGGACCCACGTCCCGAGTCGAACTGGCCGTGCCGTCGCACATCCCCGTCGTAGAGCTCCTGCCGACGATCGTCGGCCATCTCGATCCGGCGCTGGCCACGCGAGGGCTGGCGCACGGCGGATGGGTGCTGCAGCGCCTCGGTCACGCGCCTCTCGACGAGAACCGGAGCACCTCTGCCGCAGGCCTGCTCGACGGCGATGTCCTCTATCTCAGGCCGCGCGGTGATGAGATGGCTCAGGCGCAGTACGACGATCTCGTCGACGGCGTGCAGACCGCGCTGGGCAAGCGAGGAGACGAGTGGACGGCGGGCGACACGCGCACGGCGGTGCTCGTGGGTCTGGTGCTCGCGTGCGTCGGCGCGGCCGCGGTGACCGCGCTGATGGGAAGCGTCGCGCCCCTCGTCGCCGGGGTGCTCGCGGCGGCGGCCACGGGTGCCGGTGCCCTCGTGGGACGCCTGTGGGACTCCCTGGCCGGCGACATACTGCTTCTCGGGGCAGTGGCCGTCGGGGCTGTCGCAGGAGCCACCCTGCCCGGGGCGCTGTTCCCGGTACCCGGCACCAGCCCGGTGGCGCAGGTGATGACGGCCGCGGTGGCCGTCGGGGTCGTCGCCGCGTCAGGCGCATACGCGCGTGGTGGGCTCCGGCCGGTACTGCTGGCGATCGCGGGGTCGGCGCTCGTCGTCGTCCTGGCCCTGGCACTGCCGCTCCTGCTGGGTCTGTCGCCGGAGGCGGGTGCGGCCATCGGAGTGATGCTGCTGCTGGTGGCCGCTCGGCTGGTTCCGCGGTTGTCCATCTGGATCGCGGGGCTCGAGATCGATTCCGTTCCCACATCGGCAGAAGAGTTCCAGACGGATCTCGACACCATCGCGACGGCGGACATCGCGGAGAAGTCGAAACGCCTCCATTCAGTCGTGACCGCCTTCTGGGTCGCGTGGTCCGTGCTGCTGTGCGCGGCGATATCGGTGCTCGCGGTGGCCGAGGGGTGGGCGCCGCTCTCGCTCGCGATCGCCGGCTCGGTCGCCACCCTCCTGCAGGCGCGCGAACTGCGCGCGAAAGCGCACCGCACGACCCTGCTCGCCGCTTCCGCCCTTCCGATCATCCTCCTCGCGCCGTTGTACGCGTCTCGCCTGGAACTGCTGTGGCAGATCGTCATCCTCACGGTGCTGGTCATCGCCGCCGGCTATGCGGTGGTCGCCGTGCGCGTGCTGCCCGGTCGTCGTCTCGCGCCGACCTGGGGACGCTCGGGTGACGTCCTGCACTGGCTGTGCGCGATCGCCGTGCCGGCTCTGGTTCTCGCGGTGACCGGCGTGTACGACCTGATCGCCGACCTGTTCTGAACCCTTGACGACTTCGCACGCGTAGACGAGATGACACCGCAGCGCACGAGGACGTGAGAGGAGGCAGACATGTACGGACGGCGCGATCTGGTTGACTCGCATCTCTTCCTGCGCGGGCGCCTCACCTCGGCCGCGCTTCGGATCGACCCGGATGCCCCGGAGCGCCCTCTGCGTCGCAGCGCTGTCGGCATGAACGTCGGCATCGCGATCGCCGTCGCGGCAGCCGTCGTGGTGGCCGTCCTCAACATCTTCCTGTTCAAGGTCAACGATGCCTGGCGTGACACCCCCGGCGCGCTGATCTTCGACGAGTCCACGGGAGCCCGTTACCTGCTCGTCGAAGACACCCTGCATCCGGTGCTGAACCTCGCCTCCGCCGCGCTGCTCGTCGGCGGCCCGCCCCAGGTGATCACTGTCTCCGCCGACGACATCGCCAGCGTCCCGCGAGGGCCCGGAATCGGCGAGGCGGGTCTGCCCGACACCCTCCCCTCGCCGTCGGTCGCCGCATCCGTGTGGACGGCATGCGCATCGGATGACGGCACGACTCTGCGCGTCGCGCCGTCATCCGATGCCGCTCCGATCCCGCGAGACGAAGCCGTGCTCGTCAACACCGAAGGTGTGCTCCACCTGGTGTGGAACGGCCTGCGATTCAAGGTGAGCGAGGACTGGAGCGCCAGGGCCCTCGGTTTCGAGCCCAAGGCTGCGAGGGAGGTCGAGCCGCGCTGGCTCGACACGATCCCCAGCGGTGCCGATCTCGACCTGTCGGAGCTGACGATCGGCGGCGAGGGCCCGGTCATCGGCGGCGAGGAGACGCAGCTCGGCCAACTGTTCGTTCTCACGGGTGAAGAGGCTGAGGGAGCCGGATACGTCGTCACCGCCGAGGGGCTCATGCCGGTGACCGAGACGGTCGCCGCATTGCTGAGCGCGATCCCCGACGACGAGCTTCCCGAGCCGCAGGCGGCCACGAGGCGCTTGCTCAGTTCGGCGGCGGTGGTCGAACGAGCCGAATGGCAGGACGCGCTGCCGCGAACGGTGCCGGAACCGCTGGATGACCTTCTGACGCCGTGTTCGGTCTGGAAGGACGGCGAGCTCAGGCTCGCCGCCCTGGACGCGGACGCCCCGGATGACGCCGTCGACGTGGCTCCGGGAGCCGGCCTGCTCGCCGCGACGGCTTCGGCCCCCGGCATCAGCGGCGCCGCCCTCTACCTCGTCAGCGACGCGGGGATGAAGTATCCCGTCGCCGACGATCCCACGGCAGCCGCACTCGGGCTGAGCGCCTCGGACGCCCCGGCGATTCCGGAGGAGCTTCTCGCGCTGCTGCCCACAGGCCCCCTGATCGCTCAATGAGGAAGGACAGATCAACGACTTTCACCTCAGAACGCTCTTCTCATACCCACTCTGAACACCCAATCGATATGGAGAACGAACATGACTGATGGAACTCTCACCGGATTCGAGGCGACTCAGCTTCAGCAGATCATCGCCCGGACGCAGGACCAGGTCGTCGCGATGGAAAGCGCGCGCGGCCGCGTCGAAGGCGCGACCGAGATGATCGCGTCTGCCGCGCAGGCCCAGGCCGGTCTGGTGCTTCGCCAGCGCCTGAGCGAATGGCAGCAGCAGTACAGCGACATCAAGAACAAGCTCGACCAGCTGAACTCCCAGGTGCAGTCGCTCCTGGCCGAGCGCACCAGCACAGACGACTCGACGGCTGCCGCCGCCGCGTCCTGACACACGACCACGAAGGGAACAGACTCATGTCATTCAACGTCAACCTTGCGCAGTTCGAGACGGCGAACATCACGCTCAACAGCTCCTGCCAGGAGGTGGAGCAGATCCTGCAGAACATCTACGACACCATCCGTCCGATGGGCGAGGCGCAGTGGGGTCGCTCGCTTCCTGCATGGGGTGAGCTGCAGCAGCGCTGGAACACCGAGTACGCCGAGGTGCAGCAGGCCGGCGTGAACATCAAGAACGCGGCGGTCCGCGTTCGCGACGACTTCTACCAGGGCGACATCCGAGGCGCTGCGATCTTCAGTTGAGCTGTCGGGGATGCCCGCGACTTCCCACGGGCATCCCCGCTTCTCACGGAACAGGAGGTAGAACCATGGCAGCAGACAACACCGGCGCGTCGCCGGCGAACGCCGTCGAAGGCGTCAGGCTGGCGACGGATCAGACTCAGGTCAGATTCGACAGAGGACCGTACGACAACCTTCGTCGTGTCATCAACGACGTGGCCGAGACGACGTCCGACGCGGTGTGGGATTCGGATGGCTACTCCATCGGATCCGATCTTCGGGGTCAGCCCGCCCAGGCCACCTGGTTGATCGCGACGCAGGTCGGCAACAGCGTCAACAGGCTCGCGACGCAGGTGCGCGGTTACACGGACACGCTGTGCGGGAAGACGCTGCCGGGCTTCTCGGACGCTGTGGCCAAGGCAGCCGACACCCTCGCCGAGACGGATGAGACGGCCAGCACCGACGCGAACAGCTAGCCGGCGCTGAGGCGCATCTCTCCCACCACGGACCCCCTGCAGAAAGGAAAGCACCATGCCTGAATCACAAGATCCTCCGGGATCGTCGGATACTGCGGGGGGTTCTGGTGGGGGTGCCGGAAGGTCGGGTGCCGGATCCGATGTCACCGCCGACATGTCTTTCGAGACGATGCTCGCGGCGGTCACCGGGCTCACCGAAACAGGCCTCGAGGAGGCGCTGGTGGCAGCCAGCGGCGGCGAAGGCACCGGATGGATCTCCACCACGCCCGGCGGACCCGGCCGCGATGCCTGGTCACCGAACCTCTCCTACGGCTACTTCCACTATGAGGACGACCAGCGCTACTTCGAACTGATCGCGAATCCCGAGCCCGTGAACGAGTTCAACAGCGCCATGACGGCGATCGCCGCGAACATCGCCAAGGTGCAGCACGACACCATGCCGGGATTGAGCGCGCAGCAGATCAATCGTGCGGCTTCGCTGTTCTCCAACTACAGTTTCCGGGTCTCCTCCAATGCGGGCACGTTGGAGAGCTATCGCGCGGGGCTCGAGGCGGAGGACTCCCCGATGAAGGGCGCCACGGCCGCCGCCTTGGTCGCGAATCTCGAGGCGATCGCGAAGACGTTCGAGTCGATCCGCAGGCAGCTCTACGACCACGGGATCGCCTACGTGGCGATGTCGACGATCGGCCAGGCGATCAAAACCTTCAGCGCAACGGTCGCCGAGATCTGGGACCGTTACGCCCCACAGATCGCATCGGCATTGACCCGGACGCGAAGGGCTTATCTCGAGGACATACGGCTCTGGATCGAGGCCTGGGACTTCTCGTATCGCAACGAAGACAGCTCGCACAACGGGATGCCCAAGGACCGCATCCTGCAGACCCTTTCGCAGTATCAGGGAAAGGTCGGCTCGAGCGACGACGGCGGTTACACGCAAGTGAGCGGAAATCTGCTCGATGCAGGAACCATCGCTCAGATGAATCAAGCGATCTCGCAGGCGGTGCGCTCGATCATGAGCAAGGCTGCGGCTGAGCTCTTCACCGCGCAGCAGACACTCGCGGACACCATGAGACGCTCGTTGCGAGCATTGGACCAGATGGTCGATCCCGTCGCCCAAGCGGATGTCCCCAACCCCGGCCCGGGCCCCGGACCCGGGCCTGGGCCCGGGCCTGGGCCGGGGCCCGGTCTCGGCGGTCCCGACGGCGACGGAAAGGACGTTCCCGACGGCGGCGGAAAGGACGGGCCCGGCGGAAAGGACATTCCCGACGGCGACGGAAAAGACATTCCCGACGGCGGCGGAAAGGACGGGCCCGGCCCGGACGACGTCGGTGGCCGCGACATTCCCGACGGCGGCGGAAGCGGCTTCCCCGGGCCGGACGACGTCGGTGGCCGCGACGTTCCCGGCGGCGGCGCGGGTGGCGGCGGCGGCCTCGACGGCAACAGGCTGGCGGGCGGTGGGCCTCCCGGCGGTGCAGGCGGCGGTTTCGGCGGCGGCGCTGGCGGCGTCGGCGCAGGTGGCGGTTTCGGCGGCGGCTTCGATGCTCCTGGCTCGAACCTGTCCGGTGCCACGGGTGGAGACGGCTTCGGCAGCGGTCCCGCCGAGGTGGGCGGTGGCTCTGTCGGAGGCGGCGGAGTGGGCGCCGGGTTCGTTGGGGGCGGTGGCGTGTCGTCGGGCCAGAACTCGTCCACGCACACTCGTTCTCAGCGAGGCGGAAGCGGCGTCGGCGAGCAGGAAGGCAGCGGCTTCTGGGGAACGGATGCCCCAGACATCGAGTCCGTCGTCGGCGGGGCACCCGGCAGCGGCACAGGGACACCGGATTCGGGGATCCCCGACTCGCTCACTTCGTCGAGTGAGAACGTGCCGCCGCGCGACTCTCCGGGAGCAGGTCTCGGAGGGTCCGGATTCGACCCCGGAGCCGGCAACGATCTCGGGGCAGTCGCGCCGGGAACGGCGGGTCCTGCCGATGATGGCTTCACCGGGACAGGTTCGGAGACCGGATCTTCTGGGACTGGCTTCGGTGGCGAAGGCACCGCAGGTCCAGGCGCCGGGTTCGACCCCGGCGACTGGACCACGGGCGGCTCCGGCACGTCCGACGACGGATACGCCGGCGGCGGCCCCGGCACCGGCACCCCGGGCGGATCCGGAATCGGCGGAGACGGCTTCGGCGGCCCCGGCACCGGCACCGGGTTCGACCCCGGCGACTGGACCACCGGCGGCTCCGGCACGTCCGACGACGGATACGCCGGCGGCGGCCCCGGCACCGGAACCCCAGACGGATCCGGAATCGGCGGAGACGGCTTCGGCGGCCCCGGCACCGACTCCTCCGGCTTCCCGGGCTTCGGAGGCGCCGACGTCGGGGGCGATTACGACTTCCTCGCGGGTGGAGGCGCTGGTTCGCCGGCGGGCGGGCCGGATCTCGCCACTTCCGGGAGCTCGGGCGGCGGCGGTTACAGCCCGTCGGGCGTCTCGGGCGACGCCGGTCTCGACGCCGCTGAGCTGCCGGCCGAACAGGCCACGTTCGGCGAATCGAACGCCGCCCATGTTCCGCCGGGCGGCGAGCAGTTCGGCCGGTCGAACCCAGGGGGAGCATTCGGCCCCGGTTCCGGCTTCGGCGACATGGGCGGCGGCGGAATGGGCGGCGGTGGAATGCCGATGATGCCGATGATGCCGGGTGGTCAGCAGGCCAAGGACCGCGACCGGGAACGCAACACCTGGCTCGCCGAGGACAGCGAGGTCTGGGGAACGACCAACGCCAACGGCAACGGAGTCATCGGCCTGACCGAGGACAACGAGGAGGCGCGTCCTGCGCACGTTCCCGCTGGCGTCGCCGCGGGCAGGGCCCCGTCGACGTCGCCGCGCCGTCGGCCCGTACAAGAAGCGAGGGCCGAGGAAGCCTCGGCCGCCGATCAAGGAGGAAACTGATGCGATTCACGGGTGAAGAGCTCGAACAGATGATCGCGGAGATGGCGGAGACTCAGGCATCCATCGCCGGTGTCGAGAAGCAGCTGAGCGAGCTCTCCGCCACGGTCGTGTCCAAGGATCGATTGGTGAGCGCGACCGTTGACGCGCAGGGAGCGATCTCGGAACTCAAGCTCTCAGGACAGTCCTGGCGTGAGATGTCCGCGAAAGAGCTCACGACGAAGATCATCGATGCGGTGACACAGGCGCAGCACGATGTCGCGGAGCGCAGCGCGGCGCTGCTCGCCGGCATCGCGCCGGAGGGGATCGATCCGATGAGCGGACTGCCCGACGGCATCGACATGGAGTCGATGATGACGGGTCTGCTGTCACAGTTCGGGAGCGTGACACATGAGTGAGGACATCTTCGCAGCCGATCCGAACGCGCTGCGCAGCAGCAGCCGACGAATCGCCGCGCTGAAGGGCCGGGTCCAGGAGCTCGCGCGGGGCGTCAACGACATCATGGTGGGCTACCCGAACGCGGCGGGCGACGGCAGCTACCGCGAGGCCTTCGACAAGAAGTACGTTCCCTCGGCGACCGAGTCACACCGGTACACGCAGGAGCTCGCCGAGGCCGTCCAGGATTTCGGCAAGGACATGTCGGATGTCGCGGTCGTCGTCGACGATGCGGACGGCGACGCCACGGCCAACGCCAGCCGGCGTTAGGCCGGAACCGAGAGCCGGCCGGAAGCGAAGACGCTATGGCGTTGATGATGAGCCCCGAGGCGTCGACCCTGTTCCAGGTGTTGACGGGCGAGAGGTTTCCTCAGGCCAATGAGGATCAGCTGAGGAGGATGGCTCAGGCGTGGAGACGCGCCGCCGTCGACCTCACGGACATCGAGAACGACATGCGTCTCGAGGCGATGCGCGCGCGCCGCAGCTTCGTCGGAAAGAGCGCCGAAGCGTTCGCGACGCGAGCGGACGCGCTCACCGGCGACGGCTCCATGGGCAAGGCCGCTGCCGGCTTCCAGAAGAACTCGGTGACTCTGGACGATCTTGCTCGTGATGTCGAGTACACCAAGTACACGCTGATCGGTGCGATGATCGCGCTTGTCATCGAGATCGCCTGGGCATTCGCGATGGCGGTCCCCTCTTTCGGATCGTCCCTGGTGTGGCTGGCCGCGCGGAAGGCGATGTACGCCGTCGTGTTCCGCACGATGCTGCGCAAACTCCTGTCTCATCTCGCCATGTCCGTGGCGTTCGACGTGGCGACCGAACTCGCGATCGACGCGGCCGCTCAGCTCGCGCAGATCGGCAAGGGGACGCGCACGTCGTGGGATCTGAAGAAGACCGGTGACGCCGCGGGCAGTGGCGCGCTCTCCGGCACCTTCTCCTTCATCGGCTCGGGGGGTGCGAACCTCGTGAAGAAGGCCTTCCCCGGCGGAAGGGGTGCGGGAGGCGGGCTCGTTCCACCACCGAACAACGCGTTCACGAGGCCGACGCCGAAATCGACGGCGGGGGACATCGCCGAGGGCGTCTTCGTCAACATCTTCACCGAGGTGATGACGGAGGGTACGTGGAGCGCGGCCAACGGTCAGGGGTTCAACGTGACCTGGGGCTCCGCGACCGCCGGAGCATCGTCGGGCATCGGCACGGGACTGGCCGCCGCTGCGGGCGGACACGTCGGCCCCGACGGCGGGGAGACGGGACTCGGTCTGCGCGGCGGCGACGACGACGGTGAGACGGGACTCGGTCTGCGCGGCGGCGGCGACAACGACAGCACGAGTGACTTCGGTGGCGAGTCGGACGACGACGGCTCGTTCGATGGCGAGCGGTTCGACGCTGGGGCGGGATTCGACGGTGGCGACGGGATCGACGGTGGCGCGGATACCGACAGCGTCGATGGTGGCCGCGGTCCTGCCGATGCAGCAGGGAGCTTCCGCGACGTCGCGGACGCGTCCTCCTCGGCACCGGTCGTACAGCCACGAGATGTCCCCACCGGCGCGGTCGGCTCGCCCGATCCGGTCGGCGGCGTCACCGGCGCGCACGCTGCACCCACGAACCAGCCTCCGCCCACACCTGTGCCGCCGCCGAACGGCCAGGGCAACGCGGCGTCGACGAGTGGAGAGCCGAACCCGCAGCCCCGAGACCAGCCGGGTGACCCGACGGACGCCTCCGGTTCGAGAGTCACCGCGCCCGCCCCGCATCCGAGGACCGACGGTGCGAGCAGCACGGGCACCACCCCGGACCCGACCGGGCCCGTGCCCTCTCCCACCGGTGACGAGCCGAGGGTGTCGAACACCGGCGGCGCTCCACAGCCACAGCCCACCCCCGACCCGACCGCTGCCGCACCCGCTCCGGATCCGATGCCCGAGAGCAGCAGTGCAACCGACACCGGTGCAAGCGCGGACGCCGCTCGCACCAACCCGGACCGGGCCGACACCATCCCCGACCCCGTGCCCGCCCCGGGGAACGATCCCACCAACGCTCCCACCGGCACGGGCACCGACACGGGCGCCGACGACGGCGCCGAGAGCACGCCAGCGCCACAGCCACAGCCACAGCCACAGCCACAGCCACAGGTCACACCCGCCCCGACGGCTGCCGCACCCGCTCCGAATCCGACGCCCGAGAGCAACGGCGCAAGCAACGCCGGCACGACCGTGGACCCCACGCGCAGCATCCCGGACCCGACCGGCACCATCCCGGACCCCACGCGCAGCATCCCGGACCCGACCGGCACCATCCCGGACCCCACGCGCAGCATCCCGGACCCGACCGGCGCCATCTCCGACCCGACCAACGCCATCCCGAATCCGACAGGCGGCGTCCCGGACCCGACCGGCACCGTCTCGGACCAGACCGGCGCCATCCTCGACCCTGTGCCCGCCCCGGGGAACGATCCCAGCAACGCCGGAACGGACACGGACGCGGACACCGGCACCGGTAGCGAGACCACACCCGCACCACAGCCACAGCCACAGCCACAGCCACAGCCACAGCCACAGCCACGGCCCACCCCCGACCCGGCCGGTGCCGCACCCGCTCCGGACCCGGTGCCCGCGAACGCCGATGCGAGCGACGCCGGAACGACACCGGATGCCACCGGCACCGTGCCCGACCCCGGGCCCACTCCCGCCGACAACCCGTCGAGCACTCCGAACGACGATGGCACGGCGACGGCCCAACCACAGCACGGGCGGGACGAGCAGAACGATGCGGCTGCCCCGCCGGGCCCCGGGGACGCCACGACCACAACCCCCACTCCTGCGCCCAGCCCCGGGGGGAACGACGAGGGCAGCACCGCCACCGGTGGCGATCCGATCGGCACCTCGGCCGAGCCGGCCGACAACAGCTCGACGCCCGCGCCCACGCCTGCGCCGGAGAGCCACGAAGCGACCGATACCGGCACCGACCCGGTACCGGTGACTCAGGACGATCAGGTCGACACAGCCGTCGCGCCTGACCCGATCCGCACGGATCCTGATCCTGCCGGCTCCGTCACGACCGGTCCCGAGTCCGCACACGCTCCCAGTCCTGAGGGCAGCGACCCGAACAGCACCGACGTTGATGGCGCACCTGCGCCACAGCAACGAGACGATCAGAACGGCACAACCGTCGAGGCCGACCCGGCCCCCGTCGAGGTCGACCCGGTCCCCGCCCAGCCTGGTGCGTCCGACGACGGCTCTGCTCCCCCCGAAGGCAACGATCCGAGCACAGACCCGGTCGCCTCCGACACGGGCTCCAACAGCACGATCAGCGACGACCCTGTCCCCGGCGACAGCGGCCCGGCGAACCCGGACACAGGATCCGACGGCTCCGCCGTTCCCGCGACGGGGGCGCTGCGATCGTCATCCTCCGGAGAATCCGGAGGGCGCCGGACGCCGAACCCGCCCGCCTCGGCGAAGGTCCCGACCAGCGATACCTCCGACACGGGCCAGGGATCGACGAGCGAGACCGAATCGCCTGGTGACGGCCGAGACACCGCCGGGAGCGACCTGCCTGCGACGACGAGTGACGCGCATCCGCAGCAGCTGCCTCCCCGGCCCGATGTTCGTCAGCCGACTGCCGCCGTGGCCACAGCCGAGACATCGGGGACTGCTCCCACGCCCGACCCCACACCTGCACCCAAGCCGCGACGCAAACTCCAGCGCAACCCGAGGTTCCAGCCCCCACGCAACACCGACACCGCACCCACACCCGACCCCGCACCCATCCCCGATCCCGAACCGGCAACCGACCCCACGCCCACCCCCGCGACCGACCCCGCACCTGCACCCAGACCGCGACGCAAACTCCAGCGCAACCCGAGGTTCCAGCCCCCACGCAACACCGACACCACACCCACACCCGACCCCGCACCCGTCCCCGACCCCGACCCGGACCCCACCCCCGCTCCCGCGACCGACCCCGCACCTGCACCCAGGCCGCGACGCAAGCTGCAGCGCAACCCGAGGTTCCGGCCCCCGCGCAACACCGACCCGGTACCCACACCCGACCCCGCACCCGTCCCCGACCCCGAACCGGCAACCGACCCCACGCCCACCCCCGCGACCGACCCCGCACCTGCACCCAGACCGCGACGCAAACTCCAGCGCAACCCGAGGTTCCGGCCCCCGCGAAACACCGACCCTGCACCCGCGCCGACCCCGGAACCCGGGCTCGCTCCTGTCACGGGAACAGGCAGCTTCTGGAATCAGGTCCTGGCCGGGGGACACATCCCCGTGGTGTCGCTCGCGGATCAGGGACCACTGGTCACGGAGATCGCGAGGCAACTCGACGTTCCGCCGACCGACGTGCTGACCGCGCTCGGTGTCACCCCGGGAACCTCACCGGCCGACCTGTCGGCGGTGTGGCGCAAGGCGTTCGATGACGGCGGAGTGGACATCGGCGGCGAGCGGGTCGACCTCGCCATCACTGATGTCACCTCACGGCCGGACGACGGCGATGCTCCCGGCCAGATCTCCCGAAGCTACGCGGCCGAACCCGACACCGAGCTGAAGAGCAGCTTCACCGACACGAAGGCGCTGACGTCTGTCATCATCTCGGGCGTCGCGTGGGGGGTGTTCGTGCCGATCGTCGGCGGCAGCTCCACCAAGACGAACGCAGAGGGAACCAAGCGCGACGGTGAAGTGACCACGGGCGTGTCGACGGCGGCTGATCCGAAGCCGTTCACGCTCAAGGTCGAAGTGCGCTCCAGCCGCGCGGCGGGCCCCGTCGACGTGGACGGGTACCTCGCGGTGCCGGATCTCAAAGACACCGATCCATCCGCGCCCACGCAGTTCACCGGCCCGCCGGCGGGCCGTACGACCGGCGCCCGTGGCGGGCAGCCGCGACTCAGCGCCAAGGCCGCGGGAAAGAGGCCGGAGGCTGCGGCTCCCCCCGTTCACGGCCAGCCGTCTACGACCGGGCCCGCGCGCCCCGTCGACATCGACGGCCTGTCGCCTGCTCGCGTCTTCCGCGAAGGTCCGGATTCGCGGAAGATGCTCTCCGAAGAGGAATCGCGTGCGGTCACCGATCTTCTGATGAAGTCCCACGATGCCGAAGCGAAAGCGAAGGGCGACGGAAAGGACACCATCTTCTCGGTCCGCGCCGACGACCCGGCCGCCATCACGTTCCTCGGCATCACCGAAGGCGACGTCGACCTGAAGTCGTCCAACAGTGCGATCAACTCGCGCAGCGTCGATACCGGGGTCTCCGGCGGGTTCATCCCTCTACCTCAGGCCGTCGACGGCATCCTCACCGGCGGTCGAGTCAGGGTCGGCGCGGGCGGGGCGGCTTCACAGAAGACCGAGACCAGCGTGAAGGAGACCAAGGGAGGTCACATCGACCTGGCCGTCTACTCCGTCACGCGCACACTGCACCGCCGGCAGGCCCCAGGGCTGAAACAGCACCTGCCCGGTCACACTCCCGCGTCCGCGAGCGACGGACGTTTCACCGTCACGAGCACTTTCGCGGTTCCCGTGGTGACGGCGATGGATCGGGGACTCTACGTCCCGGCGCAATCACAGGGCACAGAACCGCCGAACCGCGCGTCGGACGAGATCTACGAAGCCTCCCCTTCCCCTCGCGACGGCGACGGCGCCCCGACACCCGGCGTGCAACCTGGCGGGTTCGACCCTCGTCAAGACGCGGTCATCCTCACACCGACGGATCTCGCCAGCAGTCTGATCACTCAGCTGAGACTCTCCGACGGTGGCGCGGCCGCTGTCCGGAAGGAGCTCCATGGCCCGCACGGTGCAGAGTTCCTGCAGAGGTCCGCAAGTGACGGGGCGTTCATCACGTGGGAGGAGGGTTCCCGGACGCACCGTGTGCGGGTACGAACGGACATCAACCTCGACGGTTCCGTCCGCGATACTCACAGCGGCTCGAAGCACGGAGACGCCAAGTCGTCGGCGAGCATGGCCGGGACGAGTTCCCACAAGGGCGGCGGTGGCGACTTCGCACTCATCGTCGACCTGCCCGACAGTCGCGGCTACTTCCTTCTGTTCGCCGGGGGTCGGTACCACACGGGTTACGGCACCTCCGTCACGCATTCCAGCACCGAGGGTGTGACTGTCAAGACCGACGGTCGGGTCACCTATCACCCGGCGAGGGTGCACGTCGACGCGACTCATCACGTGACGAAGAACCCCGGCTTCCTGCAGAAGGTGTTCCTGGCCGGACGCATGTGGGGAAGCGGACCAGCCGCGAACCGCACCCAGCAGGTCGCCGCCGCCCGCTACGACGACGTCGGGAGCACGGTCGTGCGCCGGGACGGGACGATGACGTCGTCCCGCCCATCTGCGCAGGGGGACCCGCAGACCGTCCTCGGCGTGTCCGATCCTCCCTCCAGAGCCGTCGACCTGCACCGCTTCGGGAAATTCGCGAAGGTGGAATCCGCCGAAGGTGCTGAGACCCACAAGAAGCTGCTCGAGGCCGCGCTTTCGAAGCGCCCCCCGGTGTCCGGCGACGATGCGGGCGCACGGTCTCGCTCGCCATTGGGAAGCGGATTCTTCCCCAGCTGGGGTCGTGGCGATGTGAACATCGACGGTCGCAATGTCTCCTTCCCTCAGGGCCCGTTCACGAGACCGGGCACTCAATCCGCTGCTGTCCTCAGCAGCATGGGGACCTCCAAGGGTCTGCGTGATGTGATCTACGACGGCATCCGGAATCGGTCGACCGATACCGGCACGTTCAAGCGCCCCGGACGCATACGCGATTTTCAGGGTGACGTCGTCATCCGAAGCGCCCTGTGGGCGCCCGAGGTCACGGACATCCGCGACAACCGCACGCTGGAGCGGTCCTCCGCCACCGATCACAAGACGGTCACCTCAGACGACAGCGGCGGCGGCGGCTCGGTGCAGGCACGGATCCGGTTCGCACCGCACGTCGACGGAGACAATGGCCCCTCGGCACAGGCGGAGATCGTCGGTGGAGCCGGCAAAGGGAAGGGGCACGAGCAGGAGCGCACGCATGGCACGACGGCGACCCAGAAGTACACGGGCAAGACCGCCGTGATCCGGTTCGGATCGACGCGCACGTACACCCCGTCGCTCGAGATGCGCTCGTGGCTCTGGAACAGCGCGTTCCCGGCGACGACGTTCACCCGGCACGAGCCGGGCAGCGTGACGATCGAGATGCCGCTGAGGGATGCGATCGACTTCTACGAGGCGAACGACCTTCCCGTGCCTCCCGAGCTGCGAGAGACCGACGGCGACGATCAGGACAACGGCCCCACGAGCGCGCCGACCGAACCCGCCGACGCGGCCAACCCGACCGACCCGACCGACCCTGTCGAACCTGCCGACCCCGCCGACCCCGCCGACCCCGCCGAAGCGTCTGACCCGGCTGACCCTGTCGAACCTGCCGATCTCGCCGAGCCCGCCGGCCCGGCCGAACCTGCGGAACCGGCGGACCCGGTTGAATCTGCCGAACCGAGCACGGATGAGTCGGCAGACGGCACCGGCCCGACCGCCGATCCGCTCACACCGTTCCGCGGCCATACCGACGCCATCGCGGCCTCCGTGAACTCCGACGGACTGACACCGGCCGACCAGGATGCGATCAGGACGCGCGCGACGGAGCTGGGGATCGGCCGCGACGATGCCCAGCGCGTCATCGATGAGGTCAATCAGGCGGTGAACGCTCCCGCGGGTTCCGGCATCATCCGCAGCGCGGTGGTGCAGCCGGCCACGATCAGCGTGCCGCTCGCCCTCGGCAACTTCCACGCGCGTTTCGCCGAGATCACCATCGCGGTGGATTCTCGGGATGCCGTCGACGACCCGGCCGACGTTCGCGAACTCGACGGGCAGGGCTACACCACCAGCCATTCCAGTGGCGATCGGCACACGCGGAGCAAGGTCGGGGGCTACAGCGTCGAGGCGAACGCTCGGGCCGGTGGCTGGGGTCAGCTGACCCAGGATGAAGACACACCCAAGACGTTCGCGACGCCGCAGGCACGAAGGACGTTCATCGATCGCACGCATGCGAAGGGTGGAACGGGAGGCACGTCTTTCACTCGCACCGCAGAGCACAAGGACGTCACCGACCACCACGTACCCGTCTCGTTCACCGTGAACGTGAAGTTCCGCGAGCACCTCTCGGGGGCCGCCGATGTGATCACGCCCCGGAAGTACAGCGAGGGGACGAGTCATGAACTCGGCGAGTTCACTGTCGACGGCAGCATCGACTTCACGGAGCCCAAGAACACCCCGAGGCCCCTGCCTTCCACGGCCGGGCGTGAGAGCGGATCCGGTGAGAGGTTCACCCTGCCCGCGACCGGCGGCTGGCGGCCGGTCTGGCTACCGGGCCACAGCGGTCCGGATCTTCGCGCGGCCGTGCTCGACGTCATCGGTCAGCGCGGCGCCCCTCGAGACGGGCACGTCTACGACCAGTCCTTGCAGACACTGTTCTCGGGCGGGACGCTCTTCGAGACTGTCCCTGACATCCTCTCCGGCGACGGATCCTCTGTCGGCGGGCTGCTCGCAAGGGGAGGCCTCTTCCGCGACAGGCTGGTCGACATCTCGATGACGGGAAGGATCACGAACCCGTCGGTGCGAGATGGCGCCCCGCCCCCGTCTACGAACTTCTCGCAGGAGAAATCCGAGTTCTCGGGGCCGTACAAGGGAAAGGGCACCGCCGATGGCGACGAAGCGTCGCTGCCCTGGCTCATCGGCGACAACCGGAACGCCGATGAGTACGGCACCGGCGGCCTGTTTCCCGCCATCAGGGTCGGCGAGTCGCATACCAGCGACAGCGTCGTCGATTGGAAGAGGACGACGAACCACAGCCATTCTGGCGACAGCGTCGTCGTCGACGGCACCCTCGTGGTGACGGTGACAGGCTCCACGTCGTCGACCAGCCCCTTCACCCCGGCCCCGACTCCCCGATCGCAGGACGTGCATCTTCCGATCATCCTGCAGGTGTCGCGGGATCAGCTCGGCTCGCTGAACCTCACCCCGCCTCCGCCCTCGGACACGAACCCGCCGGAGGAAACGCCCGCGGCCACCGACGATCCGACATCCGTGGACAGCACGAGCCCCGCAGAGGCCTCGCCGCCCGTAGACACTCCCGCACCCGCAGACGACCAGACACACCAGACAGACCAGACAGACCCCGCACCCACCGTCGACCAGACACACCAGACAGACCACACAGACCCCGCACCCACCGTCGACCAGACAGACCAGACAGACCAGACAGACCAGACAAACCAGACAGACCAGACAGACCCCGCACCCGCCCTCGACCACACAGACGACACAGACCAGACAGTCCAGACAGACCCCGCACCCGCGGACGACACCCCGCCGGCAGAGGCCATCTCACCTGCCGGTGAACCTGCTCCTGCCCATCGTCCGACACCGGCGCCACTGCCTGCGGCCGCCTCGATGCCCGGAGGAGCCACCATGACCTCACCCGCCGGTTCGACGTCTGGTGTGATCGGCTCCGTCGGCAACCCGGTGCCCGTGCCTTCTACGCCCGCGCATCCGTCCCCCGTGCGCCCCGGAACCGACGACCCCGCTCCCGTGATCGTCGACGCCGTCGACGACCCGGCTCCTGTCGCCGTGAACCCCATCGAGGTGACCCTGGTCGAGGTGACCCCGGTCGACGTGACCCCGGTCGACGTGACCCCGGTCGACGTGAACCCCATCGCCGTGACCCCCATCACCCCGAGCCCGGTCGACGTGACACCCATCACCCCGACACCCATCACCCCGACCCCCGTCACCCCGACTCCTATCGCCCCGGCCCCCGTCCCGGTGAGCCCGACCACCGTGCACCCGGCGACCGCCGATCCCGGACCCGCGAGCCCCCGAACCGTGGATCCGAGGCCGGCGAAGCCCCGAACCGCCACCCCCGGCCCGGAAGGCGACGCGCGTGCCGACGCTTCGGAGCACCCCGCCGACTCCGAGACGGCCGACACTCCCGAACCGACGCAGCCGGCCGAGATCCCCGCCGTCGATCCCGGACCCGCGAACCCGGGTCCCGACGGCGCGGCGGCGGATGCCTCGGCGTCGGCCGGATCCGGCCGACCACGCAGCGCATCGGCTGAGCTGCAGGATCTCTTCGAGGACGCGCTGACACGGCATCGGGGGGAACCCTCGCGCAGGCACTCCTGGTGAATGTTCACCTGAGATGAACCCTCCACACGACGGCGTGCGTGTGCATTCCGAGGGAAGGAATCACAGTGACGACGATCACGGTGGAGCCGACGGAGAGCAGCCTCCTCATCTCCGAGGCCGGAACGAACGATGCGGCGGAGAGGTTCACCGCGCTGCCGCCCTTGACCGCTGCCCGTTACCTCGTCGTCGCATCCGACGCGGTCGACCGTCTGCGACAGAGCGAGACGCCCCTCCTGGACAGCATCCGGCCGCACGCACACAGCACCTTCGTGGCTCTCGAAGCCGGCTTCGGCACCGCGGTCGACGAAGAGAAGCAGCCGCCCGCGATGCGACTCGCCGCAGAGCTCGGGGTGACAGTGGTCGCCCCCGAAGGGCAGTTCCTCTCCTGCGACGGCGCACTGTTCGCGGTCGGAGCCGACAACGGCTGGGTCGCTTACAGTCCCCTCGGCGTCAAGTTCGTGCACGGCAGAAGGTACCCCGCGCCGTCGTGGCAGGAGCATCTGCCGGTCAAGGTGAAGGGCACCGTTCAGATACCCGCCGGGCTCTGGGTCACCGCCGAGGCGGATCCCTCGCACGCCGTGCACCTCGCCGACATCGCCGTGCACCCTCAGAAGCTCCTCGTCGTCGTCGGAAGCCCGGATGCGCCCGCGCCAGAGTTCACGCAACTGCTGGACGCCCTTCGCGCACTGCCCGACCAGACGCGCGCCTCGGCCCTTCTGGTCGGCTATGGGGAAGAGAGCCTCGGGCACGACACCGTCCGCCGCCTGGCCGAAGAGCTGCAGGAGCCGCTGAGGATCGCGCATGGCGTGACGATCGGCGGAGAGCTCGTTCGCCTCGATCGTGCGCGGGAGACTCTCACGGCGACCTTCGCGAAGGAGAGCGTGTGCACGCCGGACGGCGTGATCGAACTCGACCGGTGGTCGGCTCCTCTGGGGCTCGCGAACGTGAGCCGGAACAGCTATCGGCTCGCTCCCGGCTGGCTCGCGGATGTGGTTCCGGCTGGTCTGGTCGTGCGGCCGGCCCGGCAGGCCCCCGTCGATGCAGTGGATGCCCTCGCTGTCATGCCCGAGACCCTCACCGTCACGCTGTGCGCGGACGGCGCTGAGGATCTGAAGAGGGTGGTCGAGCCTCTGCGTACGATGCTGGAACGGCTGCGCGAGCACACCCGGACCCGTCTCATCCCCGGCGACAGAACAGCCAGACGCGTGATCCGCAACGCCTTCCCCGGTACATGGGCGCCGACGGCACGATTGGCGGTCACGGAGGACGGCCGGATCATCGCGGCGTCCGTCGACGATGACGAGATCATCCTGCTCGAGGAGCAGGTTCCCCAGGCCCCGCGGGATGCCGACGACGTCGGTCCGCAGATCGGCGACGATCAGGATGGGGCCGACGGCCTCCCCGCACCCGCTCCCCCCTCCTCACGGGTCGACACCGGCACGGCGTCGGAGGACGCGGAGGACAGCGGGCGCGAACTCGTGCCGGGGCGCCAGCCCGATGCCGCGGACCTCGCGCCGACGGTCCTCTGGAACAGGGAGGCGGGCGCCTCGGCTCCTGCGGCCGACGGCGTCGCCAGCCGATCCGCGCCGATCCCGCATGCGCGGGTCGAACCCCCAGCGCCTTCAGCCCTGGCCCTCACCCACGAAGCGGGAAGGCCGTCCGCGGGCGCGGAGGAGATGCCGGCGCGCAGCCACACCGCGCCGCCGCCGGCGGCGGCGGCGGAAGAGGACGACGACGCGCTCGTCGAGCCGACGGGCTCCCAGAAGACCGCGGCGATGGCCGCGCCCCAACCCGCACCACGGCTTGTCACGAAGCCGAGCGACCCTTCCGACGCGCTCGCCCGCGCACTTCGCGGTTCGGCGGCGTCGGCAGACCTGCTCGCCGGGGGCTCGTCCCGGCCGGCCGGGTTCGACGCTGCCGATGCGATCACCGGCGCCGCGGGACGCGGAATCTCAGAACTGTCGCTGAGACTGGGTGACGTCGCGCCCAGAACTCGCGGCACGGCCTCCTCCTGGCGCCCGGAATCGCCACGGGCCGAGGAGGCGGCGGCGAGCGACGTCGGAGGTGCCTCGGCATCCGGGAGCGACGCGTCCGCGAGCGAGCCCGGCGGTGCTGAAGCGGGGAAGACGGGAGCCGACGCGGCGGCGGAGAGCGAGTCCGGCGAGATCGCGACCGCCGACGCGCGCGCCGCCGAGGAGTCGTCTTCGGCGGCATCCGTCGACCCTCCGGACACGATGGTCTCGGCACCGATGGACGACGTCGCCCCCACGGAGATCGAGGTTCCCCGGGACGCGCGTTCGACGGCTGCTCAGCGCCAGCGCGTGCGCGCGGCGCTCGGCGCACGCTACGACGTCGCCAGCCGCTCGGTCTCGCAGCTGCTGGCGCAGCAGCCCGGCATGCGGGTGACCAGTGGGGATCGCGCAGCACTCCTCACGGCGTTGTCGGTCGTGAGCGTCTTCGCTCACGACCCGACCGCTCGATACGACCTCGACTTCCATACCTGCCTCGCCGAAGGGCTCGCAGCCCTGCCGACCACTCGGTCGATCGTCGTCCGCGGGCTGCCGGCTGCGCCGGCGGCCCCGCAGGACGCGATGGTGTGCTCGTCCACCCCGTTCCTCTCGGCTCCCGTCGACGCACCGCTCACCGGTCCGGTCGAGGCCCTGATCTGGACCACGAGCGGACGCCGCCTCGATCGGCTGATGGCGGGAACGGATGCCGCGGCCGACGTCATCGTCCCTGCGCATACGCGACTGCGGGTCTTGGGCACGGCTGACGGGCGGGTGCCGCGTCTGCTTCTGGCGGAGGCCGGCGTGAACGAGGAGGGCGTGCTCACGCGGCTGCACGATGCCGCCGCGCGCCGCGACAGCGCGCCGATGGCAGCTGGAGATTCCCGGTGGCTGGGCGAACTGCGAGAAGCGGTGTGATGGAGCATCCGATGACCGACACAGCAACCGCATCCGTCCCGGCGGGCGAAGCGGAGCCCCGCGGCGTGCCCGGATTCTCCGGCGTCTCGCAACAGGCGTCGGCGACGATGCGACGACTGCTGGCTCAGCTGTCGCGGCGCGGGGCGAGAGAGCCACACGTCGCCCGCGTGTACGACGGATGCGAAGACGGCCGGCCCTGGTTCGATCCCGGTCACCCGGTCATCGTCGACGCCGACGAGAGGGCGAGGATCCTCCAGCTTCTGCGTCGCGGGGGAACCGTCCTCCACGCCGCCGCTCCCCTGCGCGACGAGCTCAGCGGCGAGGAAGGCGCTGTTCCCGGCGACCTGCGCTCCGACGGATCCTGGATCTGGAGCGATGCGGCCGCCTACTACCTCGACAACCACTGGATCGCCCCCGATCCGCTGCTGATCGCCCACTTCGCGAACACGAGACCTGTTGCCCTGACCGATGACACCTGGCGCCGTCTGTACACGGCGATCCGTCCGGACCTGTGGAGAGGAAGCACATGGCCGCTCGACTGATGACGCAGAAGCGGTCCGCCCTCACCGTGTGGGCGGGAAACGCCGACTGCCACCAGACGATCACCTCGGCGATCGCGGTCGCCAACGATGGCGACGTCATCTCCATCCGGCCCGGCGTGTACGCCGAGTCCGTGGTGATCGACCGTTCCGTCACGCTCTCGGGCACGGGAAACGTCGACGACGTCCGCATCGAGGCGACGGTCGCGCCCGCGATCACGTGCACCGTCGGCGACGCGCGGATCTCGGGCATCACCATCCAGCGCTCCGACGGCGATGTCGCGATCGACGTCGGCTCCGGCTCGCTCTCGATGGACGAATGCGTGGTGGAGGCGTCGGCGGACGTCGCCATCGTCGTGCGCAGCGACACCCGTCTCACCGCACACAGTGTTCGCATCGGCAACGAGTCCGGTGCGGGCGTGCTGGTGTACGACGGCGGTGTGGCCGAGATCACGGAGTCCACGCTGCGCGAGATCAGCACGACCGCGCTCGTGGTGCGCGGCGCGAGCTCCGCGCAGTTCATCGACTGCGACATCGATGATGTGCAAGGCGGGTTCCTCGTCGCCGACGGTGCACGGCTCACCATCACCCGCGGAAGGGTCTCCCGCGCCCAGCAGAGCATGGTGACCGTGGAGACCGGCGGCACCGTGGACATCACGGGGACGAGCTTCAGCAGCGGAGCCGGCATCGGCATCCTCGCCACGACGGGCGCGAAGGCCGCACTCGCCGACGTGGACATGGACGGGCTCGGGGCGCAGAGCATCGTCGGCGTGGGAGATTCGACGATCAGTCTGTCGCGCGTCGAGATCGTGCACAGCGGAGCGCACGCGCTGCAGCTCGCAGATCAGGCGAAGGCATCCGTGAAGGACTGCCGGTTCTCCGACGTCACCCACGACGCCGTCGTCGTGACGGGAACGGCCCGGCTGGAGCTGTCGGATTCGACCGTCGAACGCGTGCACGGCACCGGGGTCCTCGTTCTGGACGACGCCACGGCCGTCCTGGAGAACGTGCAGATCGCGGATGCGGAGGAGACCGGCGCCTGCGCGCGCGACCGCGCCGAACTCACCGTGGATGCCGGGGCCATTCAACGCTGCCTGGTCGGCGCCGCCTGGCACGATGAGGCCCGCGGGATGCTGCGGGCGACGACGCTTGCCGAGCAGGAGCACGAGGATCTCCATCTCGGCGAGCACGTGGACGTCGAGGTGGTCACCCGCGCCGAGGCGGACGGCGACGACGCTGCGGCGGGCCGCGCCGCCGACTCCGCGCAGCGCTTCGGTGTGCTCGCCGACGGCACGGACACGGCGACGACGCCCGTTCGCGAACGCAGCGAGCTGGACGGCCTGCTCGCCGAGTTGGACAGCCTCGTGGGCTTGGACAGCGTCAAGCGGCAGGTGGAGACGCTGGTGCGCATGCACCAGATGGCCGAGCGACGCGCGGAAGCCGGGCTGCCCTCTCCCCCGATATCGCGGCATCTGGTCTTCGCCGGATCACCCGGCACCGGAAAGACCACCGTCGCACGGCTGTACGGGCGCATCCTGGCCGCGCTCGGCGTCGTGCGCACGGGCCAGCTCATCGAGGTCGCACGACCCGATCTCGTCGCCGCCGTGATCGGCGGCACGGCGATCAAGACCACCGAGATGTTCAACAAGGCGCTCGGTGGCGTGCTCTTCATCGATGAGGCGTATGCGCTTTCCAAGGACTCGGGCTCGAGCAACGACTTCGGCGGAGAGGCGATCGACACCCTCGTGAAGCTCATGGAGGATCACCGCGATGACGTCGTGGTGATCGTCGCCGGGTACACCAACGACATGCGCAGCTTCATGGTCGCCAACCCCGGGCTGTCATCGCGGTTCTCCCGCACGATCGAGTTCGCGGACTACTCCTCGGCCGAGATGGTGACGATCGTAGAGGGCCTGTGCAGCGCCAACCACTACAGCCTGGAGTTCGAGACCGTCGCCGAGCTGCACAACTACTTCACCGATCTGCCCCGCGACGAGACCTTCGGGAACGGTCGCACGGCTCGAAAGGTGTTCGAGGAGATGCTCGGACGGCAGGCCTACCGGCTGGGGAGCAGCGACGAGATCGACGCGCTCACGCTCACCCGCCTGATCCCGGACGATCTCGGCCCTCTCCCCGGCTCGTCCATCGGCGCCGGAGTCGGACGCGTGGATGACGTGCGGGTCGAGCAGCTGCTGGGAACACTGCGCGAGCTGGTGGGACTCGACGGTGTCAAGGCCGAGGTGGAGGGCATGGTCGACCTGCTCGCCTCTGCGCGCCGGCGGCAGGCGGCCGGGCTTCCGGCGCCGTCGCTGAGCAGGCACCTGATCTTCGCGGGCCCTCCGGGAACGGGCAAGACGACCGTCGCACGACTGTACGGGTCGCTGCTGACCGCCCTGGGCGTCCTCGCCCAGGGCCAGGTGACCGAGGTGTCGCGTGCGGACCTGGTCGGCGAATACGTCGGGCACACGGCGCGCCGAACGACCGAGGCGTTCAATCGTGCACGCGGCGGTGTGCTGTTCATCGATGAGGCGTACACCCTGTCATCCGCCAGTGGCGGCGGCAACGACTTCGGGAAGGAGTCCGTCGACACGCTCGTGAAGCTCATGGAGGACCACCGTGACGAGGTCGTGGTCATCGCGGCCGGATACGAGCGCGAGATGGACCGCTTCCTCGAGACGAACCCCGGACTGGACTCCCGCTTCTCCCATCGCGTCAGCTTCGCGAACTACACGCCCGATGAGCTCGTCACGATCGTCAACCAGCACGCGATGCAGTCGGGGTACGAGTGCACCGGTCCGACCGTGGCGGCGCTGCGGGGTCACTTCACGGCCGTGGAGAAGGGACCGGCGTTCGGCAACGGACGCTACGCGCGCCAGGTCATGGAGGCGGCCATCGCCAATCACGCCCGCCGAACCCGTTCGCTGCAGAACCCGACGATGGACGATCTCGTGCTCCTGCTGCCTGAGGACGTGCCCAGGCCCGCGGACATCGGTGCCCGAGTCGGGTGAGGAGCCGGGCGGCGACCGGCCGTCGGACAGGTGTCAGGCGGCCAGTCCGGTGGCCTCGGCGGCACAGCGCATGGTGCGCAGCGCATGGAACACCCGGCTCTTGACCGTTCCCACGGGCACTCCGAGCACGGCGGCGGCTCCGCCTGCGGTGCGGTCGGCGAAGTAGACCTCTGCGATCGTCCTGCGATGCTGATCGGAGAGCCGCTCCATCAGCTCCTCGACGATCATGTGACGCTCGACCTCGTCAGCGGGCCGGTTCGGCGCCGCGACGCGCGAGGTCTCCAGATCCGACCACGCGACCTCGGTCGGGCGGGCGCGTCGAGCGCGATGCTGATCCATGGCGATGTTGTGTACGACGCGCATCAGCCATCCCCGCACGGAGCCGTTGTGCTCGGTGAGCTGGTCGAGGTGGCGCCATGCCCGCACCCAGGTCTCCTGAAGCACGTCCTCTGCTGCCAACCTGTCACCGTTGAGGAGCTTGGTGGCGTAGTTGAGCAGTCCGGGACCGTGCGCGCGGATCAGTTCATCGATACTTGCCGTCGCTGCTTCCGTGATCGCCACGATCGCCTACCTCCCTGTGCCGACGTTCTGTTCCGATCGTCGGCTTTCAGGGAGGGGATGTCTCTGGGGGGAGCCCCCGAACGCGGGTGGCGTCCCGAGGTCCGGAGTAGGGGTGTCCCTACCTCCGGGCCTGCTTCAGCAGGTCAGCGCATCGGGATCCTTGCCGCTGTCGCGCTCCCAGCGGATGTCGTCCAGGTTCACGACGATGTCGCCCTGGCCGATGAGAAGAAACGGAGTGTTCACTCTGCCCGCATCCAGACCGTTGCTCGTGAAGCACTGCGCGGGGATGATCATGTGCGTCGTCGTGTCCGGGCCGAGCTCGGCGACGGTGTCGGTGACGTCGACCGGGCCGGAGCACGGGAACGTGCAGTGCGCGGCGACCCGCAGAGAGCTCGCCGCCCCGGAGAGGACTCTGAGGTCGAAGACGAGCGCCCCGTCCGCAGCGACGATCTTCTCGAGGTCGACGCTCTCGCTGTTCGTCATCTGCGCGTATATCTGAGATTCCCAATCCGGTGTGGACCAGCGCGCGTGGAGGCCGTCCTCGGTCTCCTCCAGGCTGATGCCCGGCATCTCCGCAGCACCGTCCTCCAGAGCGGCCACGCCCCAGGAGTTGAACTCCCCCGCCGTGGCCGCGTACCAGTGCAGACTGCTGGGGGTCTTGCCGTTCTCCGTCACCGGGAAGACGGATTCCGGCGGCTCCGCCGATGTCGTCCGCCCAGACGCCGACGGGGCGCCCGCGAATCCGTCTGGTGCCTGCGCCTGCGGCGGGCCGGAGAGCAGGGCGGGCACGATGAGGGTCGCGGCGATCGCCACGAGAACGATGAGACCGGCGAGCGCGATGCCGATCAGCCCGCGCCGGGACGGGGGCCAGAGCGATCGGGCACGAGGGGAGTCGCCCGCCGACTCGACGAGTGCACCCGGCGACGCTGTTCCGGTGCTGAGAGCGTGCGCGGCCCGGGCGGCCCCGAGCGCGACCATCAGCTTGGGATGATGAACCGATCGCACGGGACGTTCGATGGCGGCGAACTCCTCGGCGACCACGGGGATACGGGACGCACCGCCGGCGAGCACGATGCTGCTGATGGCCTGATCGTCCAGTTCCGCGAGGCTGATCGCGCGACGCAGGGCGTCTACGGCAAGGCGCACAGACGGCCGGATCAGCCGGGTGAACTCCTCCCGTGTGACGTCCATGCGGTGCGCCCCGTCAGGAAGGGTGATCGACACCGCCGCCTCTCTGCGCGTGGAGAGAGTCTCCTTCGCAGCCCTGCAGGCGTTGTCGATGGCGACGAGCAGTGACGCTTCGGCGGGATTCGCGGGATCGAGCGCAGAGATCATCCCGCCGAGCTTCTGATCCAGCAGCGTCCGCATGGCATCGTCGAAGTCCGCGCTGCTGGCGCGATCGATCTCCTCCGGGGTGCCGAGGATGTCGAAGCCGCCGATGCCCTTACGAAGGAGCGTGATCGTCACGGCGTCGCTGCCGAAATCGACGATCGCGACGACGTCCCCCTGCTTCATGCCGCCCTGCGCGTCGAGGTGCGTCGCCACCGCGACGGGCTCGGTGATGCTCGTGCTCACCCCGATGCCGGAGAGGTCTGCGATACGGGCGAAGTGCTCCGCCCGGTACGGCCCCCAAGTGACCGGATAGGTCAGGGCGATGTCCTGCGCGGGCTCGCCGCGCTGCTCGGCGACCTCGGCGACGACCTCGCGCAGCTGCGCGGCCATGAGTTCTTCCGCCGTGAACTGCATCCCCGCCACGACCAGCGGCGTCGGGTCGCCGAGCCGCTTCTTGAAGCTGGTCACCAGTCGTGACGGGTCCGCCTCGCCGGCGCGGACGGCCTCGTCACCGGTGAGGAGCTCGCCGTCGGAGGGGACGTAGACCGCAGAGGGCACGACGAGCATCGGGGAGAGCTGGGCGGCATGGGTACCGACCTCATCTGCGATCGCGACAGCGGTGAAACTGGCACCAAGGTCAACGCCAAGAGAGTAAGGCATGTCATCCATCCGGTGTGGAAGTGGGAGAGGTCCGTTCTGGAGAGCGTGCGTCTCTCGCGCTAGTTTAGGAGAGTCCGCCGTCGCAGGGCGACCGGACGAGCGTTTCCCCTATGGGCGCACGAAGTAGCATGATCCCGATCACAGGATCCGCGGAGTTGCCGGGAGGCAGTCGATGAAGACCATGCGGGTAGCTGTCGCCGACGACGCAGACCTCTTCCGCGAGGGTCTCGTCCTGCTGCTGCAGGCTGCCGGGCACGAGGTGGTCTCCACGCACACGAACGGGCTTTCGCTCTACGAGAGCCTGGACACCGCTCCCGCCGACGTCGTCCTGCTCGACATCAGGATGCCCCCCGGCGACGAGGGTGGCCTCACCACGGCGGCACGGATCCGCGAGCGTCATCCCCACGTGGGGCTGCTGCTGCTGTCGCACTACTCCGAGGCGCATTACCTGCGCAGCATGCTGGCCATCGGCACAGAAGGCATCGGCTACCGGCTCAAGGACCGCATCGCCGGAGTGGAGATGCTCAACGACACCCTTTCTCGCATCCAGACGCGCGAGATCGTGATCGAGCCGATGCTGGCCGGCGCTCTGGTGAGTGGGGGCGACCACCCGGTCAACCCGCTCACCGGCAGTCTCGCCCCGCGCGAGCTCGACGTGCTCCGCCTCATGGCGGAGGGGAAGTCGAACAGCGCCATCGCCAAAGAGCTCTTCGTCTCGGTCAAGGCGGTCGAGAAGCATGTCGCCTCGCTGTTCGTCAAGCTGGAGATCCCGGGAGACTCGACGGTGCACCACCGGCGGGTCCTGGCCGTACTCAGCTACCTGCAGTCGCGCCGCGTCGCCGGCGGAGTGCAGGGGTGACGAGACAGCGCGCCCGCAGCGTCGGTGAGATCCTCACATCCCGACCGCGCGCGCAGCTCGTCGACGCGCTCCTGGAGAATCTGTCGCGAGGTCTCGCGACGCCGGAGCACAGGACTCCTCGGGTGTGGCTCGTCAGGCGATTCGACGACGGGTACGAGCAGCGGATCGCCATCTGGCCGCGCGCGAGGAGACGCCCGCTGCACGAGACGGAGAGGCAGGCGGTCTTCGAGGTTCCCGACTTCGGGATCGTCCGCATCTTCGCCGTGGAGCCGCGCACTCGGGAGCAGAGGCGACTCGTCGAGGAGACCGTCACCTGGCTCGGAGCGATCATGCGCACCGTGCCCCCTCGGCGACGCCTGGAGAAGGCGCGCCACGACACGCTGACGGCGCAGGCCGAGGTCGAGGCCGCACAGATCCGGATCGCGCGAGTCCGCGACAGCGAGCACATCCGTCTTGTGGAATCGATGACCACGGCCGCCGTGCGCGATCTCGATACCGTGCGCACGATGCTCGCGCAGCCCGCGCGCGACGTTCCGTGGTCATCGGTCTCCACCGCGATGACCGCGCTCATCCACGACTTCCGGACCGTCGTCCGGGGAGTGTTCCCCGCGATGCTTCCCCGGCGCGGAGCGGCGGAAGCGCTGAGCGAGATCGCCGCCACCCTGCCGATCGGCGTGGAGTTCCACGGCGACTTGGGACGCCGAGCCCGGTGGGAGATCGAATCCTGCTTCGCGCTCGCCGTCGCCGGCGTGCTGGGAGCCCTGGCCACGACACGGAAGCCGGTCGAGGTCGTCTTCGAGCGAGACGGCGCGCTCTGCGCTCGCGTGAGGAGCGCATGGACGGACGCGGGGGGCACGCTGGCGCGGGCACTCACCTCCGATCGCCAGCGCCTGGAGGCGCTGGGCGGCGCGCTCACGATCGGCGCCGGCCCCGCCGGCACAGAAGTCTCCGTGACCGTGCCGGACCGCTCGGGAATCAGCTGGCTTCCTCTCAGCCGACGGCAGCTATCGTCCCGCCCCGTGCACTCGCGAGTCGCTGCGCTTCTGGAGTCGGCTCGGCTGCCGGAAGACGAGATCGCGCCGTGGCGCAGGGAACTGTTCGCGCCCGTGCGACTGCTCGTCGTCCAGCAGCCGATGCCCGCCCTCCTGGCGGGAGTCCAGGCCGTCATGTGCGAAGAGCATCCGGATGGGGCCCTCGCCCGACGACTGCGCGATCCCGACGGACCCTGGGGACGGATCGACGCGGTCGTGTGCACCGGCGAGTACCGCGACGACTTCGTCCGCGAGCTGCCGGAAGGGACACTGCTGTTCTCGCGCGGCACCGACCCCGCCGATGCGGTCTCGATGCTCACGGCCCGCGCCCCCGTGTTCGCCGCGCGCAGGGCGCTCGCCGGCATCTCCGACTACGTCCGCCGGCACCCCGAGGCGGAATGGCTGCGCTCGCAGGTGGAGCACCTCACTGCGGGCTCGCACGAGCTGGTCGAAGATGCCCTTCTCGACCAGCTCGCCCGCGGCGTCGCCCCATCCGTCGTCGATGACGAGGCCGCCCGCCTGATCGGAGCGCACGGGGGAGACAGCCGTTCGCGACTGGGCCTTCCGCACGGCGCGACCCCGGCAGCCGTGGCTGATGCCATCGACGTCGCGCTCGAGCGATGGACGTCGATCGTGGCCCACCCGGAGCTCGACGCCGCCAGCCGGTCCGCATCCGAAGTCGTCCTCGGGAGCGCGACGAGGCTTCTCATGGCCTGAAGGACCGCGTCACGACCTCACCGACGCGGTGATGCACGTGCCGCGGCCGAGCACGGACTCCACCTCCAGCACTCCGTCGATCGCTTCCAGGCGGTCAGCGAGATGCGAGAGCCCTCCGACCCCGTCCTCGTTCACGACGAACCCCGGCCCGTCGTCACGGATCGAGATGGTGACCCGGCCGTCCCGCATCCACGCGTCGACGGCCACCCGGGCGCCGGGGGCGTGCTTCTGCGCGTTGCTGACGGCTTCGAGCGCGATGAAGTAGAGCGCCGACTCGACCGCCGGCATGAGGCGGGGAAGACGGGAGCTGACGCTCAGGTTCGCGCCGGCGAGCGCCTGAAGCGCGCCGTTGAGCCCTTCGGCCGCCAGGATCCGGGGCAGCACGCCGCGGGCTGTGGCGACGAGCACGCGCTCGACCGACTCCAGGTGCGTGCGCACGGCGTCACGGCGGTCGGCCTTCCCCGGGTCCTCCTTGTGGTGCTCAGCCATCGCGATCGCCATCTGCAGCGCGACGAGGTGATGCTGCGCGCCGTCGTGCAGATCCCGCTCCAGGCGCCGTCGCTCCTGAGCCATCTCGACGCTCGCCCGCCAGCGCGCATCGTCAAGGCGCTGCACGACGTCACGGCGGGTGCGCTGCTCCTGCTCGGCGGCCTCGGTGAAGGCCAGCGGTTCGAGGAGCACGAGCAACGGCTGCCAGTGACGCGCTTCGAGCATCGCCGAACGAGGAGCGACGGCGACGGCGATGTCCGGATCCGAACGGAGCTGAAGACTCGCCGCTTCATCGCTTCGGCGCGCCGGTGCCGACCATTCGTATCGTCGGCTGCCGATCGTGAACTCGCACCATCGAGCGCGCAGAGTCTCCCCGATGACGCGAACGAGACGCTGCGGGTCCACGTCTCCCTCGGCGAACATCGCCGTCAGTCTCTGCACCACCCGCTTTTCTCGACGCACCCTGCGACGCTATCAATCGAGTCGCTCGCCGGATGCTCCTGACCGCGGATCAGTCCAGATTCGAAGCGATCACGTCCCAGATGTCGTCGGCGACGTCGCGCTTGGAGCCGGATGCCTTCGCCAGCACGGCGCCGGCGTCGCCGATCACCTGGACGGCGTTCTCGGCGGCCTCGAAGCCCCGGTTCCAGCCGACCTCGTTGACCACGAGCAGGTCCACGCCTTTGCGCTCGCGCTTGCGGCGCGCGCGAGCCAGCAGCTCCTCGCCGTCACCGGGTGTCTCCGCGGCGAAGGCCACGACGATCTGACCCGGATGCCGTCGCGCCGCCAGGCCCGCGACGATGTCCTCGTTCTGCACGAGCTCGATGCTCTCGAGCAGCCCGGACTCCTTGGTGAGCTTGCCCTCGGCCACCTCGGCCGGCCGGTAGTCGGCCACGGCCGCGGCCATCACGATCACGGCGGCATCCTCGGCGGCGCTGCGCATCGCATCGCCCAGCTCCGCGGCCGTGCCGACGCGCTCGATGCGCACCAGCGGGTGGCGGCCGGCATCTGCCAGCACGGCGTCGTCGATGTTCGCCGCGACCAGCACGACCTCGGCACCCCGATCGGCTGCGGCGAGCGCGAGTGCCGTGCCCTGGCGCCCGCTGGAGCGGTTGCCGAGGAAGCGCACCGGGTCGAGGGGCTCGCGCGTGCCGCCGGCCGAGACGGCCACGCGCAGTCCGTCCAGATCGCGCTCATCGCCGTCGCGCTCGTCGTCGCGCTCGTCGAGCAGCGCGAGCGCCGCATCCATGATCTGCTCCGGTTCGAGCATCCGCCCCGGTCCCGAGTCCCCGCCGGTCAGCTCACCCTCCGCTGGACCCAGGATCGCGACCCCGCGTTCGCGGAGCACGGCGATGTTGGCCCGGGTCGCGGGATGCCGCCACATCTCGGTGTGCATCGCGGGGGCGATCGCGACCGGCGCCGTGGTGGCCAGCAGCGTCGTGCCGAGCAGATCGTCGGCGAGGCCCGCCGCCATCCTGGCGATCGTGTTGGCGGTCGCGGGGGCGACGATCACGAGTTCCGCGGCCTGCCCGAGTGCGACGTGGCGCACGCTCGCCACGTCCTCGTGCACGCTCGTGGTGACCGGGTTGCGGCTGATCGACTCCCAGGTCGGCCGGCCGACGAAGCGCAGCGCGTCGTCGGTCGGGACCACCGTCACCTCGTGCCCGGCCTTGATCAGCAGGCGCACCAGGTGCACCACCTTGTACGCGGCGATGCCGCCCGTGACTCCGACGACGATGTTCACGTTTCGATTCTGCCCCAGGTGCGTCAGGAGCGCAGGAAGTCGACGACGGCGCGCGCCACGGCATCCGGCGCCTCCTCCGCCATGTGATGGCCGGAGTCGATGCCGCGACCGGACACCCGATCGGCCCACCGCCGCCACACGATCCGGGGATCGCCGACGAGCTCCTCCAGGTCGTCGCGCAGCGACCACAGCGAGAGCACCGGCATGCCGAGCCGGCGTCCTGCCGCCCGATCGGCACGCTCCTGGTCGGCGTCGATCGTGACGCCGGCGCGATAGTCCTCCAGCATCGCGCGGATCACCTCGGGCCTGCGCACGGCCGTGCGCCATTCGGCGTGGTTCTCCGCGCCCATGACCGCTGGATCGCCGCGGTACCACGAGTCGGGGTCCGCGCCGATGACCCGCTCGGGCACATCCGGCTGCGCGTAGAAGAACCAGTGCCACCAGTGCAAGGCGAAGCGCGTGCCGCCCTCGTCGAGATGGTGGGTGAGGGGCACGCCGTCGAAGACGCCGAGAGCGCTCACGCGATCCTCGTGGTCCAGCGCCATGCGGAACGCGACGTAGCTGCCGCGGTCATGGCCCATGACGGCGAACCGGCGATGCCCGAGCCTGGTCATCACCTCGACCATGTCGTCGGCGACGGCTCGCTTGGAGTGCGCGACGTGACCCTCGTCCGGTTCCGGGCCGGCCGATCTGCCGTAGCCGCGCAGGTCCGGGCAGACGACGGCGTGCCCGGCATCGGCGAGGATCGGCGCCACGCGATGCCAGGTGGCGGACGTGCGCGGATGCCCGTGCAGCAGCAGCACAGGCGTGCCCGCGCCGCCGTGCCGGACGAGAATGCGCGCCTGCCCCGTGTCGATGACCTCTTCGGTGAATCCCTCGAACACGCGCTCTCCTCACCCGGGCGATCGACGGCCCGCCGGATACGACTCCACCCTAGACTCGTGCTCGTGTGCACCGTCGTGATCGATGTCGCGGAGACCGGGTCTCGGCTGCTGGCCGTGCGGGACGAGGACCCGCAGCGGCCCTGGGACGACCTGGGCGAATGGTGGCCGGATGCCTTCCCGGGCGTCATCGGCATCCGCGACCGGCGCGCGGGCGGCGCCTGGCTGGCGATGGACCCGCAGGCGCGTCGCCTGGCGGTGCTGCTGAACCGGGCCGACGTGCTCGGCCTCGCCGAGGAGGCGGTGCTCTCGCGCGGCTCACTGGCGCTGGAGTCGGTGGCCGGTCGCTCGCCCGAGCGCGGTCCGCTGCCGATGCACGGCTTCAACCTGCTCGAGGTCACGCCGGCCGCATCGCGGGTGCTGCACTGGGACGGCGTCGAGCTGCGCGAGACGCGGGTGCCGGCCGGGGTGCACATGATCGCGCATGACGACCTCGACGACCCCCGGACGGCGAGGATCGACGCCTGGCTGCCGCGCTTCGCCGATGCCCGCCCGGAGGACGCCGGCTGGGCTGCGCGCTGGGTGGGCCTACTCGCCGAGAGCGCGAAGCTCTCCCCCGACGACGACCGGGCGATCATCCGCGACAACAACGCCCACGGCTACCCCACCGAGTCGCTGCTGTACTGCACGGCCGAGGTGTCGGCGGATGCCGCGACGGTGCACTCGCACGTGCTGGCCGAGCCGGGGCACTGGGGCTGAGCGGGCTCCGCGTGCCCAGGTCGCGATTCGTCCCGGAATGATCGCCGGATAGCGGGATCAAGGGCGACCTGGACGACGAAACCGTGCCGAGAGCGGGATGAACTGCGACCTGGGTCGACGGGGGCTCAGACGAGGGCCGGCTGATCCTCGGGCATCCGCTCGTCGCGGCAGGAGAAGCGGGCGCGGTACGCCGTCGGCGTGGTTCCGAGCACACGGGCGAAGTTCTGCCGCAGCACGCCCGCCGAGCCGAAGCCGCACTCCTCGGCGATGCGGTCGAGGCCGAGGTCGGTGCGCTCCAGCATCCGCTGCGCGTGGATCACCCGCTGCCGGGTGAGCCAGGACGCCGGTGTCGCACCGAACTCGGCCTTGAACCGGCGGGCGAAGGTGCGCGTCGACATGTGAGCGTGCCCGGCGAGCTGGTCGATCGACAGCTCGTCGCGGATGTTCCGCACGGCCCAGTCGGCGACGGATGCCAGTGAGGCGCTCGACGCGACCGGGAGCGGCCGGTCGACGTACTGCGCCTGCCCGCCGTCGCGCTGCGGCGGCACGACCATGCGACGGGCGATGCGACCGGTCAGCTCCGCACCGAGCTCGATGCGCAGCAGATGCAGGCACGCGTCGATGCCCGCTGCGGTGCCGGCGCTGCTGATGATGCGGCCGTCCTGCACGAACAGCACGTCGGGGTCGACCTGCACCCGCGGATACATCTGCGCCAGCTGGTGCGCGTACATCCAGTGGGTGGTGGCGCGACGTCCGTCGAGAACGCCCGCCGCGGCGAGGATGAACGAGCCGCTGCACACGCTCATGACCCACGCGTCGCGGGCCACGGCCTGCCGCGCGAGGTCGATCAGGCGGGGGTCCACCCGATCCCACGCCTCGCTGCGGATCGGGCAGAAGATCACCAGGTCGGCCTCGCGAGCGAACGAGAGGTCGTGCTCGACCTCGACGGAGAAGCCGATCTTGGACGGAACAGGGCCCGGATCGGGCGCGACCACGCGGAAGTCGAACTTCGGGATGCCGTCTTCGCTGCGGTCCAGCCCGAAGGCCTCGCACGCTACGCCGAACTCGAACGGGGCGAACCCGTGGTCGATCACGCAGGCGACGGTTCTCATCGGCTCTCCTCGCTGTCCGGATGCTGGCAGGAATCCTGCGATCGATCCCTGACTGCCACTCGCGAGATTCTATCCCGCCGGATCGGCACCAGACCACCGCCGGCACGGTCGCGCGCGTAGGCTCATGCCCATGAGCGAACCGCAGCAGCCGCCCTACGCCGCCCCGTCCCCTTCCGGCCCGTCCGCCCAGCCCGCATCGGGCTATCCGCAGCCCGGCTACCCGCAGCACGATTACCCGCAGCACGGTTACGCCGCCGCCCCGTCCGCGTCGTCCGGCGGCCTGGGGCGCACGGCGTTCATCATCGCGATCGTCACCGCCGTGCTCGGCCTGCTGTTCGTGCTCGCCTCGCCCCTGATCATCACCGGCACGATCGGCGACCGCTACGCGTACCAGTTCTTCTCGCTGGGGCGCTCGGTGCTGGGCATCGCGCTCGGCGCCACCGCACTCATCCTCGGCGTGATCGCCGCGCGCCGCGGCTCACGACCGGTGCTGGCCGGCATCGCCATCGGCGTCGGCGGCGTCGAGGTGATCGGAACCGTGGGCTCGCTGGCCTCGAGCTCCCTCTACTCCCTGCTCTACTGAGCCCGGAGCGCGGTGCGGCGTCAGGCCGGCAGCGGCTCGTCGCGGTAGAGCGCCTCGAAGGTGTCGAGAGTGCGGTTGATGTCGTGCACCGCGACGCCGTCGAGCGATGCGCGCTGCATCCGCTCGTACTCCTCGGGCGACGCCGTCAGCACGCGGGTGAGCTTGTCGGCGAGATCGTCGACGTTCCCGGGCTCGAAGAGGTAGCCGTTCTCGCCGTCGTGCACGAGGTGGGGCAGGGCGACCGCGTTCGCGCCGACCACGGGCAGGGCGGATGCCATGGCCTCCATGGTCACGATCGACTGCAGCTCCGCGATCGAGGCGATCGCGAACAGCGAGGAGCGCGAGTACAGCTCGCGCAGCTCGTCGTCGCTCACGCGACCGTGGAAGGTGACGCGGTCCTCGAGACCGAGCTGCTTGGTGAGGGCTTCGAGCGCCTTGCGCTGGTCTCCGCCGCCGGCGACGTCGAAGTGCACGTCGAGCGCGGGATCGAGCTGCGCGACCGCGCGCAGCACGACGTCGACGTGCTTCTCGCCGGTGAGCCGGCCGACGAAGAGGATGCGGTTCCTCTCGCGCGGTCCGACGACCGGGGTGTAGTTGCGGCGGTCGATGCCGCAGGAGATCGGCACGACGCCGGAGATCTCGATCGTGCGCTCCAGGAAGTCGGCGGCCTTGCGCGTGGGGGTGGTGACGGCGCGCGTCATGTCGAAGGTGCGCTTCGCATCGGCCCAGGCCAGCTGGAGCACGATCCGGTTGATGAAGTCCGGCATGGTGGTGTGGTCGAGGATGTTCTCGGCCATCACGTGGTTGGTCGCGACCACCGGGATGCCGCGCTGGTGAGCGATGCGGGTGAGACCGCGGCCGATCACGATGTGCGACTGGATGTGGACGATGTCGGGCTGCACGGCGTCGAGCACCTTGCGGGCGTAGTGCTTCGAGCGCCAGGGCCAGATGAATCTCAGCCAGTCGTGCGGCAGCCAGCGCACGGCCGGCAGACGGTGCATGGTCATCGGCTCGCCCTCGATGACCTCGGTGTGAGCGGGCGAGCGGCGGTAGGCGGTGTTGGGCGCGACGACGTGCACCTCGTGGCCGCGCTGCACGAGTCCGGCGGCGAGGCGCTCGGCGAAGCGCGCGGCGCCGTTGATGTCGGGAGCGAAGGTGTCGCAGCCGAGGAGGATCTTCAGGGGACGTCCGGAGGTCACGGGAGGATGCTGCCTATCTGTAGCTCTGGGGCCTCTGCGCCGTGCGGCGCGACCCTGGGCGTCGGACCGCGTGGGCGCAGGCAACTCTACCCGAGCACTCTGGGCGATCCGGGATGCGGGGCACTCCCAGCGCATCCTGCATCGCACCCCGTAGCGTGATGCCATGCGCCTGATCTCCTCCGCCGACCCGTCGCTGTGGATCCCCGTCACCGGCTCGCTCGGCTTCACCGGTCGCCGGCACCGGAAGGCGGCGATCCGGATGCTCATGACGCAGGCCGGCGCGGGTCTCGGTCGCGAGACGCTGCCGGGCGCGCGCTTCGGCAGCTGGCTGGCCAGTCAGGCCATCCCGTTCGCGATGCGACGGGCCGACGGACGCGTGCTGGCGTGGACGTGGAAGGCCGAGCCGGAGCTCGTCGTCGCGATGGCGACCGTTCAGGAGCTCACCGCCCAGCTGCGCATGGCGCGGGCGTCGATGCCGATCGAGTACGACGACACCGAGAGCTTCCCGACCGCGCTCGGCGTGGGCGAGAAGCTGCTCATGCCGATGCCGCCGAACCCGGCATCCCCACCCTCGGCCACCTACACATGGGACACCGGAACCCACCTCATCACCCTCACGGCGGTGTGCGGCGACCGCGAGCGGTTCGGCACACTCGAGCGCCCGCTCGACGACCTGGCGCGCAGCATCCGCATCGCCGCCGATCTGACCGGCGGCGAGTCGAACGTGCTGCAGCTGCCACCGGCCTGAGCATCCGCCCGCTCATGCCGGTCCGCGCTCATCTGCGGGCGACCGGACGTCTGGGTCGCAGTTGGTCCCGCTTTCCAGCGCTTTTTCCGGGACGAACTGCGACCTGGACGAGTGACGGGGCCGGTTTCCGGGACGAACTGCGACCTGGGGCGACCTGGGGACCTGGGAGGCCGGGGCCGGTTTCCGGGACGAACTGCGACCTGGGGAGGCCGGGACGAGTGCCGGGGCCGGTTTCCGGGACGAAGGGCGACCTGGGGCGACTTGGGACGATTCGGAGCGAACCGGCGAGCGGCGGGTGCGGGCGTCTAGGCGAGCACCCGGGCGATGAGCTCGGCCAGCAGAGCCGTGCGGCCGGCGATCTCGCCCACGATGACGTGCTCGTCGTCGGCGTGAGCCCCGCCGCCCACCGCGCCCATCCCGTCGAGCGTGGGCACGCCCATGCCGGCGGTGAAGTTGCCGTCCGAGCCGCCGCCGACCGTCATCCGCCGCAGCGGGGGCAGCCCCAGCCGCTCCGCGGCGGCGACCGCCTCCACCCACAGGCCCTCGGACGACGACGGCTCCAGCGGCGGACGGTTGACTCCGCCCCGCACGTCGATCGTGCAGCCCGCCACGGGTGAGAGCGCGCGCATCGCGGCATCCACGCGGTCCTGCTCCGCGGCCGTGACGGCACGCGCGTCGACGCTGAACACCGCCTCGGCGGGCACGGTGTTCGTCGTCTGGCCCGAGTGCGCGAGCGTCGGCGTGACGGTCGTGCCCTCCGCGGCGTCGGAGAGCGCGGTGACCGAGAGAACCTGACGGGCCAGCTCGACGGTCGTGTTGCGCCCCTTCTCGGGCTCAAGCCCCGCGTGCGCGGCACGGCCCGTGATCTCGACCCGGTACAGCGACACTCCCTTGCGGCCGGTCTTGAGCGCACCGCCGTCTCCTGAGGCTTCCAGCACGAAGGCGGCGCGGCATCCCGCGGCCTCGCTCTCGATGAGCGCGCGCGAGGTCGGCGAGCCGAGCTCCTCGTCGCCGGTGACGAGGAGCGTCACGGCGGCGGAATCGAGGCCGGGCGCGACGCGGGCCGCGGCGTGCATCGCCATGACGAGCCCGGTGAGCATGTCGAAGCAGCCGGGACCGCGCATCACGCCGTCGGCGACGACGAAGGGATGCGTGCGCAGCGACCCGATCGGCCACACCGTGTCGTGATGCGCCAGCAGCAGCACGCGAGGCGCATCGGGCTCCGCGGAGCCGAGCCGCCAGCGCAGCTGCACGCACCCGTCGATCACGACCCGCTCCGGTCCGACTCCGAGGCGTCGCGCTCCGAGCTCGGCGACCTCATCCGCGGAACGTGCGACCGCCTCGAGGTCGGCGGACGGCGACTCGCAGCGCACGAGCCGTTCGATGTCGGCGAGCATGTCCGGGAGCGCCCCCTGCGCCCACCGAACGAGGGCGCCCGTGCCGGTGCCCGGCTGACGCGTGCCCGGCTCACCGGTGCTCGTCCGACCCGCGCTCGTCCCGATCGTGCTCATCCCGGTGCTCGTCCCGATCGTGCTCATCCGATGTCGGCCCGGATTCCGCGGCCGGGGTACGCGTCGACCACGATGTCGCCGTCGCGCACGACGAACTCGCCGTTGACGAGGAGCTGATCGATGCCGAGGGACGGCCGGGTCGAGTCCTGGAAGGTGGCCTGATCCGTGACGCGTTCCGGATCGATGACGACGAGGTCGGCATCGGCGCCGACCGACAGCCTCCCCTTGCGCGCGAAGGCGGGCGCCAGGTCGGCGAGCACCCCGGCGGGCAGCAGGCTGCAGCGCCGGAACGCCTCGACCCAGCTCCACAGGCCGTGCTCGCGCACCATCGTGCGCAGCGACCGCGCGAACGTGCCCGCCGTGCGCGGGTGGGTCTGCCCTCCCGGCGGCAGAGGCCACTCCCGCGAATCCGTCACCCCGCCGGGCCATTCCACGTGCATCGCATCCGACGCCACGATGCCGTCGGGGTGCTCCAGGGAGCGGCGCAGCAGATCGGCATCCGCCTGGTCCCGCTCGTCGAGGAACTCGACGACGCACACCGCACCGGGGTCCGCGGCGCGCAGCTGGCGCAGCCGCGCCTCGTCGGCCACCCGCTCCCCCGTGCCCAGCAGCAGGATGTTCTGCGGACGCAGGCCCCAGGCGGGCAGCCGTTCGGGTGCGAGGAAGGCGGCGCCGATCCCGGTGCTGCCCGCGCCGTACGGGTACGTCTCCACCGAGATGGTCGCACCGGCCGCGCGCGCGGTCTCGATCGTGCCGAGCGTGCGGTCGATGTGCCGTCGTGACGTGCTGTTGACGTGGCAGTGGTGCACGCGCCCGCCGAACTCCATCGCGGCCTGGGCCGCCTCCAGGGTCCCGTCGACGGGCGTGCGCGGGTCGGCCTCGACGATCTCACGCACGTGCGTGAACGTCGGAGCGCCCATCCCTGCGGCCAGGCGCGAGGTGGCCCGGTACTCCTCCGGGTCGGTCTCCGGCGCGTAGCCCATCAGGATGCCGATGCCGAGCGCACCGTCGGACAGCTCCGACTCGAGCCGGGCCAGCCACCGGCGCAGCTGCGCAGGCGTCGAGTCCGACTGCCAGGCGGGCTCCCCCAGCATCGCGAGCGAGCTGGCGAGGTCGGTGCCGTCGAACTCCCACCCCAGCAGCACCTCGGCCCTGGCGAGACCCCACGAAGCCGAGAAGCCGTAGTTGAGCGGACGCCCCTCGTCGGCGGCGTGCTGATAGGCGCGGGCGACCGGAAGCAGTCCCGCCTCGAGCTCCAGCGCCGTGGTGACGCCATCCATGGCCTGCAGCCGCTGGCCCGCGATGCTGTTGACGTGGCTGTGCAGGTCGATGAAGCCCGGTCCGACGATGCGTCCGGTCACATCGACGACCACATCGGCGTCCTGAACCGCCGCGACGCCGATCGCCGCGACCGTGCCGTCGCGGACGAGCACGTCGGCGACCTCGTCGCGCCCCGATTCCGGGTCGATCACCCGCCCGCCGCGCAGCAGCACCGCCGGCATGCTCAGGACACCTTCGGCGTCGCCCGGGCACCGAAGTGCACGTACTGCTCTCCGGTGTCGAGGCTGTAGAACTTCACGCCCATCCACGTCTCGGTGCCCGGGGCGCGCGTCGCGAACAGGCCCGGTTCCACGGCATGCAGCGGGAAGTCGGTCACGTCGGGCTCACCGGCCTCGATGCTCCAGGTCGCCGTGACGCGCAGGTTCGCGGGCTCGCCGGCCGCCGGTGCAGGCTGCACCTCCATGCGCATCGAGGCGCGCTCGTACGTTCCCAGGTAGGGCGTCACGTCGGTCTCGGCGCCGGCGACGGGCTCGAGCGTCGACGCCATCTGCACGCCGGCGATCTCGGCGAAGATCTCCCGGTAGAGCTCCATGTAGAGATCGCGGGTGTGTCCGCCGTTGGTCAGCAGCGTGACCGCGATGCCCTGCTCCGGCAGCAGTCGCAGGAACGCCGCCTGTCCGATGGTGTTGCCGTCGTGTCCGATCAGGCGCTCGCCGTTCCAGCCGAAGCGGATCCAGCCCAGCCCCCACGAGTCGCCGAGCGAGTGCTTCTCGGGCACGTCGGCCTGCATCGCGGCCATGTCGTCGACCAGCGCCTCGGCGAGCACGCGGGTCCCGTCGGCGGCCACGCCGCCGGCGAGGTGCATGCGCGCGAAGGCGAGCACGTCCGCCGCCGTCGAGGTGATGAGCCCCGCCGGTCCCAGCGGGCGCGGGAGCATCCAGGCGGGAGCGACCTGGAGCTCGCCGTCGGGTCCGTCGACGTGACCGACGGCGACCGGGCGCAGGATGGCGTCCTCGGGCAGGGTGACGGTGTCGGTGAGCCCCAGCGGGTCGTACAGGCGCTCCTTCATCGCAGCATCCCAGGTCTGCCCGGTGAGCACCTCGATCACGCGACCCGCGAGCACGAAGCCGGCGTTGCAGTACGACCAGGTGGCGCCGAGCGGGTGGTTCTGGGTCTGCTCCACGAGCAGTGCGATGTACTTCTCGATCGTGTCGTCGCCGCGGCCCGTGTCGGTGAACACGTCGCCGTCGATCCCGCTCGTGTGGGTCAGCAGGTGGCGCAGGGTGACCCGGGAGGCGGCGTCCATGTCGGCCAGCCGCAGCTCGGGGAGCACCTCGATGACGGGCTGGTCCAGGCCGATGAGCCCTTCGTCGACCAGCTGCATGGCGACGGTCGCCGTCCACACCTTCGAGATCGATCCGATCTGGAACACCGCGTCCTCGCGCACGGGGATCTGTGCGGGCACGTGCAGGTGCCCGGCGGAGACCACGGTCTGCTCGTCGGCGGCGCCGTCGGCGCCCATGCGCAGGATGCCGAGCTGCGCGCCGGGCACGCCGTGCTTGCGGGCGAGCTGGTCCAGGCGCGCTCGCCAGTGCTCGGCGTCGATGGGCAGGGGTGCTGCCTCGGCGGTGGTGACCGGCTGGGTGGCGGTGTCTGTCATGATGCACTCCTCAGGGATTCGGGCACGGCGGCGAGAAGCTCGCGCGTATAGGGATGTTCGGGGTGTTCCAGGATCTGCTCGACAGGGCCCTGCTCGACGATCCGGCCACCGCGCATGACGGCGACCGTCGAGGCCACGTACCGGACCACGGCGAGGTTGTGCGAGATGAACAGCATCGACAGGCCGAGTTCGCGCTGCAGCTCGCGCACGAGGTTGAGCACGGCGCCCTGCACGGACACGTCGAGCGCCGAGGTGATCTCGTCGGCGACGATGACGTCGGGGCGGGCGGCGAGCGCGCGGGCGATGGCGACGCGCTGGCGCTGGCCTCCCGAGAGCTCGCCCGGCCGTGCCGCGGCGCGCGCCGGGTCCAGGTGCACGAGCTCGAGCAGGCGGGCGACCTCGGCGGCGCGCCCGGCGCGCGGGATCTCGGGGCCGAACGATTCGGCGATGGAGCGCGCGATGCTCATCCGCGGGTCGAGCGAGGACTGCGGGTCCTGGAAGACCATCTGCACGGGCCGGCGTCCGCGTCGCGGCACGGGAGCGCCGTCGAGCAGGATGCTTCCGGATGCCACGGGCGCGAGCCCGACGATCGCTCGAGCGACCGTCGACTTGCCCGACCCGGATTCGCCGACCAGCCCGACGACCTCGCCGCGCGGCACTGTCAGGCTCACGCCGTCGACGGCGACCATCGCGTTCGAGCCGTGTCCGTAGCGGACCACGAGATCCTGGATGCTCAGAGCGCTCATCGCACCGCGCTCCTCTCCGCCACGACGCCCCGCTGGGCTTCGTCGTCGGTGTCCTCCGGGTCGGCCGTGGACGCCGTCGCCGCGGGGAGTCCTCCGGTGGGCGTCACGATCGGATTCCAGCACGCGACCCGCTGCTGCGGGGCGACCTCGGCGAGCACGGGATCCTCCTGCGTGCAGCGCGCCGTCGCGGCCGGGCAGCGGGCGGCGAAGGCGCATCCGATCGGCACGCTTCCGGGGGCGACCGGCCGGCCGGGAATGGTCGTCAGCGGCCGTGCCCGGTCGGTGCGCATGTCCGGAACGGCGGCGATGAGCGCGCGGGTGTAGGGGTGCTGCGCGTCGTCGGCGAGCCGGTCGGCGCGGATCTCCTCGACGATCCGGCCCGCGTACATCACGACGATGCGATCGCACACCTGCCGCACGACGGCGACGTCGTGGCTGATGAGCAGCAGAGCCGCGCCGTTCTCGCGCCGCACCCGGGCCAGCAGCTCCAGCACCTGCTTCTGCACGGTGACATCGAGCGCGGTGGTGGGCTCGTCGGCGATGACCAGGCGCGGCGCGGCCATGACGCCCATCGCGATCATGGCGCGCTGGCGCATTCCGCCGGAGAACTCGTGCGGATACTGGCGGATCCGCCGCTCGGGATCCGTGATGCTCACCGCGCCCAGGCGCTGCGCGGCGCGCTGCAGCGCCTGCCGCCAGGACATGCCGCCGTGGAAGCGCGAGACCTCGGCGAGCTGCACCCCCATCCGCATCGTGGGGTTGAACGAGGTCATCGGGTCCTGGAACACCATCGCCATGGCGGTGCCCAGCAGCGCCCGGCGCTGCGCGAGATCCTGCGCCGTGCGCGGTGCGGCGGCGAGGTCGGTGCCGGCGAACCGGATGGCGTCGGCGTGCACGCGCAGCGGCTCCTCGAGCAGCTGAGCGATCGCGAGCGCCGTCAGGGACTTGCCCGACCCGGATTCGCCGACGATGCCGACCGCGTCCTGCACGTGCACCTTCAGATCCACTCCGCGCACGGGTGCCGCACCGTCCGGCAGCTCGACGCGCAGCCCGCGGACGTCGAGAACGGCATCCGCGGCATCCTGCGCCGGCTCGGGCGCCACCTGCGGCTGACGGCGCCGCTGCGGGGCGCGGCGGCGGATGCCGAGCATGCCGCCGGGCATGGCCGAGACCGAGTAGACCTTGGCGAGCGCCTCGCCGGTGAGATTGAACGCCAGCCCGGCGATCACGACGGCGATGCCGGGAGCGAGCGCGGCGAGCGGGTTGAGATAGATCCGGCTGAGCCCCTCGAGCATCAGTCGGCCCCAGTCGTAGGCGGGCGCCTGCACGCCGAGCCCGAGGAAGGACAGCCCCGCGAAGGCGAGCAGGCTGCCGCCGGCGGCGATGGTGGCGTTCACGATGAGCGGCTCGGCGATGTTCGGCAGCACATGCCGGGTGAGCAGGCGCATGCGGCCGAGTCCGGCGATCCGCGCTGCCGCGATGTAGTCGCGATCCAGGATGCCGGCGATGAGTGTCTGGCAGAACCGGCCGAACGACGGCGCACCTGCGATGCCGATGGCCCACATGGTCGACCACTCGCCCACGCCCAGCACCGTGGCCAGGAACAGCGCCAGCAGGATGCCCGGGAAGGCCACCGCGATGTTCACGAGGGCGATCACGAGGCGCCCGCCGGCGCGGCCGAGCAGCAGGGGCGCTGCGCCGAGGATGACGCCGAGCACGAGCGCGATCGCCGTGGCGCCCAGCGCCAGCACGACGGTGAGCTGTGTGGCGACGAGGGTGCGCAGCAGCAGATCGCGGCCGACGGCGTCCGTGCCGATCGGATGCTGCGCCGACGGCGCCGCATTGATGTTCGATGTGTCGGTCTCGACCGCCGCCGCGCCCCAGAGCAGCGGCGCGAGGATCGCGACGACCAGCACGAGGGCGAGCATGATGAGGGCGCCCAGCGCGAGCGGGCTGCGCAGGATCGCGAGACGGCGCATCAGGAACCGCCCCCTGTCTCGTCGAGCACTGTGGAGCGCGGATCGAGCACCGCGAGGATGATGTCGACGACCGTGTTGGCGATCAGCACGCCCACGCCGTAGACGAGCACGATGCCCTGCACGAGCTGGTAGTCCTTGCCGAGGATCGATCCCGACACCGTGGAGCCGATGCCGGGCCACGCGAACACGTTCTCGACGAGCACGGTGCCGGCGACCATCGAGCCCAGCAGCAGTCCGCCCAGGGTCAGCGAGGCGGTGACCGCGTTCGGCACGGCGTGACGCAGCACCACGCGGGCGATCGGCAGGCGCTTGGCGCGCGCGGTGCGGACGTAGTCGGCGTCGAGTGCGGCGAGCAGCTCCACCCGCACGATCCTCGCGAGGATGGCAGCCGGTCCGGCCGACAGCGCGACCACCGGGAGAAGGAACGACTCGAAGCCGTCGGCGCCCGCGACGGGCAGCCACTTCAGCGTGACGGAGAAGATCCAGACCAGGGCGACGCCGACGAGGAAGTCGGGGATGGCGCCGACGACCACGCTCGTCGAGGCGAAGCCCAGCTCCAGTCCCCGCCTGCGCCCGCGCCGGGTCGCGACCGCCACCAGCGCACCCATCGGTATCGCGACGAGCACCGCCACGACGAACCCGGCGATGCCGAGGGTGAGGGTCGCGGGGAGCCGGTCCCCGATGATGTCGGCGACCGGGAGGCGGAACTGGATCGACATGCCCAGGTCGCCGGTGAAGATGCCGCCGAGGAAGCGCAGGTACTGCTCCCAGAGCGGGTCGGCCAGTCCGAAGTTGCGTCGGGTCTGCTCGATCAGGGCCGGTGTGGCCGTCGGGCCGAGGGCCGCCCGGACGGGGTCGCCGGGCACGAGGTGGATCATCAGGAAGGCGGCCGTCGCCAGCACCCACAGCGAGACGATCAGCCGGCCGCCGCGCCGGACGGCGAAGCGGAGCCACCTGTTCTCCAGTGCGGGCCGACGCGGCGTCCGCACCTGCGGTGCGGACGCCGTCGTCTCGCTGATGATCGTCACGGGGCTCCGATCAGCCGACGAGCCGGATGCTGGTCGGGTCGATCGTGTCCGCGCCGGTGAACTCGACGCCGTTCGCGTACATCGGCAGGACGTTGACGGCGAAGGGGAGCAGGTCGAGGTTCGAGACCAGCGCCTTCTCTGCCTCGAACCACGTGTCGCAGCTGTCGGTGCCCGTCATGGTCATCGCCTCGGCGGTGAGGGCCGCATACTCGTCGTTCGCGATGGAGGCGAAGTTCGTGCCGCCCTCGGCCGGCCCGGCGCCGGTGAGGAAGCCCAGCAGCTGATCCGGGGTGTTCACGTTCAGCGGCTCCCAGACCACGTCCCACGCGCCGCCGCCGAAGAGCACACCGGAGAGCTCGTCGGTGGGCATGGTGCGCACGTCGAGATCCACGCCCAGCTCCTGCCAGGCTGCGGTGACCAGCTCGGCCGCCGCGGCCCCGCCCGGCCCGAGCGCGGAGTCGTGGATGAAGGCCACCGAGAGCGGCTCGCCGTCCTTCTGCCAGCCCTCTCCGGCCCGCGCCCAGCCGGCATCCTCGAGGGTCTTCTGGGCGTCCTCCGCCGAAGAGGCGGGAAGCGCGGAGGTGAAGTCGCCTGCCGTGCACGCGGCGGGTGCCGCCACGGCGAGCTGCGTCGCGCGTTCACCGCGTCCCGAGGTGATCACGTTCGCGAGCTCGTCCAGGTCGAGCGCCTGCGTCAGCGCCATGCGCACGGCGGGGTCCGCCGTGACGCGCCCCTCCGCCTGGTTGAACCAGGTCTCACCGACGACGGCCTGACTGGAGGTCACGTCCTTCCCCTCGAGGCGGTCGCGGTCCGGTCCCACGATGCGGGCGGCGTTGACGTCACCGGCCAGCAGCAGGTTCGCCACGGTGGTCTCGTTGGGGATCACCTTCAGATCGACGACGGCCGGCGTTCCCGGCTGGTCGGTCGTCGCACCGTCGGGGCCCCAGGCGTAGTCATCGCGGACGGCGTACGCGTAGTGGTCGTTCGACACCGCCTCGGTGAGGGTGAACGGGCCGGTGCCGTCGGTGCCCGCGACAAGCGTGCTGCGATCGGCCAGCCCCGCGTCGCACACCATGCCGACGTTCGAAAGGCTCTGCACGACGAACGGCGCCGCCGTCGCGAGCGTCAGCGTGACGGTGCGGGCCGCCTCGTCGGCCTCGACCGTGACCCCGGCCGGCACGAACGCACCGAGCAGCGGGCTCGCGTTCTCGGGGTCGGCGATGAAGTCGAGGTTGCCCTTGACCGTCGCCGCGGTGAAGGGGCTGCCGTCCGCGCAGGTCACGTCGTCGCGGAGCGTGAACGTCACGGTGGTGCCGTCGACCTTCCAGTCCTCTGCCAGCCCGGAGACGATCTCGCCGTCCTCGGTCATGTTCACCAGTGAGTCGTACGCGAAGCGGGATGCCGCGAGCGACGAGCTCGTGGCGCTCAGGTGGGGGTCGAGCGAGCCGATGTCCGTCGCGATCGCGAGCACGAACGTGCCGTCCTCCACGTAGTCGGGTTCAGCGCCGCCGCCGCCCTGACCGGAGCAGCCGGTCAGAGCCAGCGCTCCCGTGAGGGCGAGGCCGGTCAGGGCGAGGCCGCGATTGCGGGATCGAGCACGGATGATCATCATTGTCTCCGATACGAACTCAGGGTGGGTCGGTGGTCAGGCCGAGCGGGGCAGTGCCCGCCCGCAGTGCAGGAAGCCGTAGCGGCCGTCGTCATCCGGGTCGAGGAAGGCGTAGACCATGACGGGTCCGTCACCGCCGTCGACGGGGATGAGTCCATGTTCACCGTACGGTGCGACGCGCTCGGGCGGCTCGGCCGGGGCGATCGCGGCCATGTCTCCCTTCATCACGCTCTGCACCCACAGGCCGCCCTCGTCGTCACGGGTGACGACGAGATCCATCACCGACGCCGAGTAGGTGCCGACGAAGGCGGCGGCGCGCTCGGCATCCGGCACGGGCTGCGCGGCGGCAGGGTCGGCGGCCGCGGGCAGCACGCCGACGAGGCCGGTGAGACGCTCGAGCAGCTGCTCGAACAGGTCGCGCGCGAGGCTGTACGAGTCGCCGCCGTTGCCGAGCAGCGCGACCGCGACGCCGAGAGACGGGATGACGCGCAGGTAGGCGTTCTGCCCGATCGTGCTTCCGTCGTGCGAGACGAGAGGTCCCGCGGGGCTCGGGTCGAGCTCCCATCCCAGGCCCCAGGAGTCACCGAGCAGCGCGACGTAGGGCACCGACACCTGCGACTCCTGCATGGCGGCGACGGATGCCTCGGACAGCACGCGTGTGCCATCCGCGGCGACGCCGCGGTCGATGTGCATCCGCGCGAAGGAGAGGAGCTCCGCCGCGCTCATCGCGAGGGAGGCTCCGGCCGGGCCGTTCGAGCGGGCGAGCGACCAGACCGGAGCCGGGACGAGAGCACCATTCTCGCCGGTCGGGATGTGGCCCTGTGCGACGCGGTGCATGATCGCCTCGTACGGGCCGGGTGCTGCGTGGGTCAGCCCGAGCGGGGTGATCAGGCGCTCGGTGAGCACCTGCTCCCAGGGGGCGCCGCGCAGCACCTCGATGAGTCGTCCGAGCACGATGTACCCGGCGTTGTTGTAGGAGAACTGGGTGCCGGGAGCGAAGAGCTGCGGGGTGTCGGCGAGGGTCGCGACGAACTTCTCCACGCAATCGTCTCCGCGGCCGGTGTCGGTGAAGAAGTCCCCCTCGAACCCGGCCTGGTGGGTGAGCAGATGCCGGGTGGTGATGACCTCGGCCGCCTTCTCGTCGGCGATCGCGAACTCGGGCAGGTAGGTGCGGACGGGCGCGTCGAGGTCGAGCAGTCCCTCGTCGACCAGCTGCATCACGAGCGTGGCCGTCCACACCTTGGTGATCGAGCCGATCTGGAACAGCGAGGCGGTGTCGGCGTCGACACCGGTGCCGAGATGGAGCGTACCGGCCGCGGCGTCGACGATCTCTCCGTCGACGAGGACGCCGGCCGAAGCGGCGGGGACTCCGTGCGCCTTCAGCAGGGCGGGCAGTTCGGCGCGGAGCCAGTCACGGATGGCCGGGGCGTCGACTCTGGTGAGTGCAGTGGTTGCCATGGCATGAAGCTACGCGGGACCGCCGGAGCCGGGTTTGTGCGAAAGTCCAAAGAACCTCCTGCCTCTTCTTGTGATCGCATGAACCGCGGCTCCCTCCCGCTGAGGATGCTGGACGGCATGGATACGACCCTCGGTGCGCAGGCGCCTGTGCGCACCGGCAGCGCGGCCTCGGCCGCCCGCCGACTCGCGGATGAGGCCTGCCGGACGGCCGGCATCCGGCTGACGGCCGCGGATGACGCGCCGGCGTGCGAACGGGTCATGGACGTCATGGGCCGCATCTGGGGCTGGGCGCGACCGCAGTTCGAGACTCCGATCGCGGTCGCACTGGCTCACGGCGGCAACTTCATCGCCACCGTCGAGACGCCCGACGGAAGGCCGATCGGCGCGGCGATGGGCATGTGCGGCCCGCCTGGACGCGCCTTCCACTCGCACATCGTCGGGCTGCTGCCCACGATGACCGGCCGGGGAATGGGGCGCGCCGTCAAGCTGGCACAGCGCGCCTGGTGCCTGGAGCGCGGCATCGACACCATGACGTGGACGTTCGACCCGCTCGTCGCACGCAACGCGTTCTTCAACATCCGGCGTCTGGACGCCTCGGCCGTCGAGTACCTGCCCGACTTCTACGGCCCCATGACCGACGCCATCAACGCGGGTCAGGGCTCGGACCGCCTCCTCATGCAGTGGCGGCTCGATGCCGAGCCACCGCGTGCGACGCGTCCCGAGCCGGTGCTGCACGATGCCGTGCACGCGGTCGCGGACGTCGCCGGCGAGGCATCCGACTTCCTGCCGCCTCCGGCGGGAGCGTCGCTCGCACTGGTGGACGTGCCGGGCGACATCGAGACCATCCGCCGCGACGACGGTGCGCGCGCTCGCCGCTGGCGGGAGCAGACCGGCCTCGCCCTGCGGGAGCTGACCTCGCGCGGCTGGGTCATCGACGACCTGGCACGGCGAGGAGACGCAGGAGTGCAGTACGTGCTGCGCAGAGAGGGGGCCCTGTGAAGCTCCATGGACTTCGGCTGCATCACCTCGAGATGCCGCTGGTCGCGCCGTTCACGACGTCCTTCGGGACCCAGACGTCCAAGCGGACCTTCCTCGTCGAGGCGAACCTGATCGCCGACGACGGCACCGTCTGGACCGGCTGGGGCGAGAACGTGGCGCTGCCCGACCCGGTCTACTCGCCTGAGCATCTGGAGGGGGCGGCGCTCGTCATCGAGCGATGGCTCGCGCCGGCGCTCTTCGCCGCGGACGACGTGACGGCCGAGACCGTCGGGCATCTGCTGCGCCACATCGTGGGGCAGCAGATGGCCAAGGCCGCCGTGGAGATGGCCGTGCTCGACGCGCAGCTGCGCGCCGACGGGCGGTCGTTCGCGTCGTATCTGGGCGCCGTGGCGCCCACGGTGCCGTCGGGGGTGTCGGTCGGCATCCAGGAGTCCGTCGATGCGACCGTGCGTGCGGTCGGCGGGTACATCGAGCAGGGTTATGCACGCATCAAGCTGAAGATCCAGCCGGGTGCCGACCTCGCTCCGGTCGCCGCCGTGCGGAAGGCCTTCGGAGACGAGCTGCCGTTCCAGGTGGATGCCAACGCCGCCTACACGCTCGTGGACGCCGCGCACCTGCGCCGGCTCGACGAGTACGGCCTGCTGCTCGTCGAGCAGCCGCTGGGCGAGGCGGACATCCGCCAGCACGCGGAGCTCGCCGCCCGCATGACCACTCCGATCTGCCTGGACGAGTCGGTGGTGTCTGCCGAGGCGGCAGCAGACGCGATCTCGCTGGGAGCGGCATCCGTCATCAACATCAAGCCGGGACGCGTGGGCGGCTACCTCGAGGCGCGGCGCATCCACGACATCGCACGCGCGCACGGCGTCGCGGTGTGGTGCGGCGGCATGCTGGAGACCGGCATCGGCCGGGCGGCCAACGCCGCGCTGGCGGCGCTTCCGGGCTTCACCCTCCCCGGCGACATCTCCGGCTCCGACCGGTTCTACGCCGAGGACCTGCTCACGCAGCCGATCCGCATGCACGACGGCGTGGTGGACGTTCCCACCGGGCCGGGATTCGGCGTGCAGGTCGATCCGGATCGGCTCGAGGGGTTCCGCACCCGTCTGGTCGAGCTGTCGCCCGAGCGCTGATCCCGGCAGAGACTCAGCGCCGCCGGGCGAGACCGGGGAGGATGCGCAGCTGCAGCTGCGCGGCGAAACGCGCATCCGGGTCGTCAAGGTCCAGCCCGCTCACCTCACCGATGCGCCGCAGGCGATAGCGGAACGTGTTCGGATGGATGTGCAGTGCCGCGGCCGCCGCCGCCACATCGCCCAGTCCATCCAGCCAGGCGCGCAGGGTCTCGACGAACTCGGTGCCGTTGGCGCGGTCGTGGGCCAGCAGCCGCGCCAGCGGTCCCGTCGCGCCCTCGCCGTGCAGGGCGATGCGGTCGCGCAGCTCGAGCAGCAGCACCGCCACGTGCACGTCGTCGAACATGGCGATCCGCGACCCGGTCGACTGCTGCTCGCGGAGCACTCGCAGGGCGCGGTCGGCTCCTGCGCGCACCTGCGGCAGCGCCTGCCCAGCCACGGCGACCGCTCCGATGCTGATGAGCAGCGGCATCCGCCGGCCCACCCGTGCGAGGAACTCCTCGGCCAGGCGCTTCGCATCCGCCTCCCCCGTCTCGGCGGAGCGCACGGGCAGCAGGCCGTACACGGTGTCGCCCACCAGCGCCGCGCACGCCTGCGGGTGCACGGCCGCCAGATGCACCGAGATCGCATCCGCGATGCGGTGCCGCTGCGCCTCCCTGGCGCTCTCCACGCCGAGGTCGTCGCCTTGCAGTGCGGCGGGCTGGATGGCGAGCACGACCACGTCGGCCCCGCGCAGCCCCAGCCGCTCGAGCGCGTAGTCCGCGCCCTCGCGTCCTTCCAGTGCCGTGCCGAGCAGGTCGGCGCGCAGCCGTCGCTCGACGTCGACTCCGGCACGCACCCGCAGCAGATGCAGCGCCACCAGCTTCGCCGACTCGCGCATCGCGCTGGCGCGCTCCTCGGAGAGCGGCTGCGCGGTGGCCGCCCAGATCGATCCGAGGATCTCGTCGCCGGCGCGCACCGCGATCGCGGTGCGCGGCACCGGGGCGTCGAGCATGCCGTCCATGAGCTCCTGCAGCGCGACGAACTGCGGCTCATCGCTCGCGTACAGCCGCCGGAAGACGCCGGCCTCGGCGAGCACGCGCGAGTAGGGCTCCGGCACCTGGCGCTCCAGGATGGTCGCGATCCGGCCGGCATCGGCCAGCTCCTGACTGCCCGAGAACGCGAGCACCCGCGAGTTGCGGTCCTCGATGGTCACGGGCGCGTCGAGAAGGGCGGCGATCGCATTCGCCAGCGCGAAGAGGTCGCCGGAGGGGACGCCTCCGATCGCGCCGTCGCTCCCGGCCTCGCGGCCGTGGGCGAGGATCGACGAGAGCATCGTGCCGAGCTGCGTCCACGAAGCCCCCCGGGCCAGGCCCAGAAGAGTCACCCCGTCACGCGCCGCCGCCGCCCTGGTCTGCTCGTCGACGACCACGGGCTCCCTCAGCACGAGAGCCGAGGCGCCGGCCGGCCCGATCTGCGCGATCACCCGGCGCACCTCGTCGTCGGCCGCCAGGCCCACGCCGAGCACGATCGCACCGCGCGGCATGACCTGCTCGTCGAGCGGATCGTGCATCGTGATGCCGCCGACCTGCGCCGAGAGGTCGGCGACGGGCTCGAGCGGGAGCAGGAAGGTCGCGCCGAGGTCGTGCAGCACCCGGGAGAGCGTCGCCTGAGGACGCGACGCGTCGAGGCGCGCCGTCGTCTCAGCCGGATCGACGTCGTCTGCGGGTCTGCGCATGTGCCCTCCTCGTGGCCGGGAACGGGGCGGTGGCTACCAACCTACGGGCTGCCGGTAAGATCGGTGCGGTACGCAATCCCGAGCACCCGGAAGTGAGGTGGTTAATCATGTCCAGTGACAGTCACAGTCGCAGACACACTCTCCCCACCGCTTCCGCACCGCTCGGCTGAGCAGCCCCGGCGGCGTCTGCTGCGACGCACGTCCCCTCGCCTGACGGCGATACCGCTCGGCGCGGTGCCTTCCTGAAGGCACGCCATGACCCCCACTCAGCTTCAGAACGTCTCCGAGGCCGCCGACGACATCCGCCGTCTCATCTCCCAGGGCGACCTGGCCGGCGCATCGGCGGTCCTCACACCGCTGTCGGTGCCCGAGGTCGTCGAGCTGGTCGACAGACTCGGCATCGAGGACGCGGCGATCGTCTACCGCCTGCTGGCCAAAGCCCGCGCGCTCGAGGTCTTCGAGGCGCTCTCTCCCGGCGCGCGCGGCGACCTCGTCGGCGCTCTGCGCAATGTCGAGGTCACCGCCCTGTTCGCCGAGATGGACCCGGACGATCGGGTCTGGCTGCTCGACGAGCTGCCGGCGACCGTCGCCCCGCAGCTGCTGCGCGGACTGACACGCCAGGAGCGCGACCTCACCTCCGGCATGCTCGGGTACCCGCACGCCTCGATCGGAAGGCGGATGAGCCCGGAGTTCGTCACCACGCATCCGCACCTCACGGTCGCCGAGACCCTGGTGCGGGTGCGCGCCGCGCTCGGCAGCGCCGAGACCGTCTACACGTTGCCGGTGACCGACGGCGGCCGGCGGGTCGTCGGCGTGGTGAGCCTGCGCGACCTGCTGTCGGCCGAGGAGGACACCGTCATCGCGGACCTGATGAGCGACGCGCACCTCGCCGAGGTCACGGAGGATGCCGAGGCCGCCGCCCGCCGCACCACCGACTACGGGCTGCTCGCCCTCCCGGTGGTCGACCGCGAGCAGCGGCTGGTCGGCATCCTCACGATCGACGACGCGGCGCGCATCCTGAAGCAGGAGGAGAGCGAGGATGCCGCGCGCCAGGGCGGCGTCGAGCCGCTGCGCCGCTCGTACCTGTCCACCCCGATCCGTCACCTGGTGCGTTCGCGGGTGGTGTGGCTGCTCGTGCTGGCCGTCGGCGCGACGCTGACCGTGCAGGTGCTCGACTCCTTCGAGGCGACGCTCGCGCAGATGACCGTACTGGCTCTGTTCGTGCCGCTGCTGATCGGCACGGGCGGCAACACCGGCAATCAGGCGGCCACGACGGTGACGCGCTCCCTCGCCCTCGGCGAGGTGACGCCGCGCGATCTGCGTCGCGTGCTCTCCCGCGAGATCCGGGTCGGGTTCAGCCTGGGACTGCTGCTCGGGATGCTCGGCTTCGCCCTGGCGGGGCTGATCTACGACTGGCACATCGGAACGGTGATCGGGCTGACACTCGTCGCGGTGTGCACCGTGGCCGCCTCGATCGGCGGCGTCATGCCGCTCGCGGCGCGAGCCATCCGGGTCGACCCGGCGGTGTTCTCCAACCCGTTCATCACGACCTTCGTCGACGCGACGGGCCTGATCATCTACTTCCTCATCGCGAAGGCCGTGCTGGGCATCTGAGGAGGACGACGGATCAGCGTCGCAGTCGGCTCAGCCGCCCTCGGAGGCAGGGGCGGAGTCGTCGGGCGCGGAACCGTCGGGGGCGGCGTCGTCTGAGACGGATGCCGCCCGCGGGCGCCACAGCACGACCTCGGTGGAGCGACGGATGCGGCGGCCCGAGGCGAGCGTGACGATCGATCCCGTCGCGCCGGCGGCGAAGACCCGCACGCCAGGTCGGCTCTCCCGCTCGCTGCGCAGCGCCCCCTCCAAGTCGGAGACGCGGCGGCGCAGCATCCGCACCTCGTCCTCCAGATCCAGCAGGCGCGCGATCGCCGGCAGGCTCATCCCCTCGCTCGAGAGCTGCGCGACCTCGCGGAGCTGCTCGATGTCGCGCATCGAGTAGCGCCGCGAGCCGCCGCGCGTGCGGCCGGGGACCACCAGGCCGATGCGGTCGTACTGCCGCAGCGTCTGGGGGTGCATCCCGGCCAGCTCGGCCGCGACCGCGATCGCGAAGACGGGGGATTCGGCGTCCATGTCAGGCCTGATTCCTCGTCACCCGCGAGCCTTGGACATCATCTCGGCCCGGGGGTTCTCCTTGGGCTCGAGCTCGTGGAAGCGCTCCAGTGCCTCGCGGGCCGCATCGTCGAGATGCGCGGGCACGGCCACCTGCAGCTCGGCGAGCAGATCGCCGGTGCCCTTCTTGGTCGAGGCGATGCCCCGGCCCTTCACCCGCAGCACGCGGCCCGAGGGGGTGCCGGGTGCCACCCGCAGCTTGACGGGGTCGCCGCCGAGCGTCGGGACCTCGATGGTGGCGCCGAGCGTGGCCTCGGTGAACGTGACGGGCACGGTCACCCGCAGGTTGAGCCCGTCACGGGTGAACACCGGATGCGGACGCACGGTCACCAGCACGACGATGTCACCGGGCTCCCCGCCGTCGGGCGAAGGCCGGCCGCGGCCGCGCAGCCGGATCTTCTGTCCATCGGCGACGCCGGCGGGCACCTTGATCTTGAACGGCTTGCCGTCCTCGGCCTGCAGGGTGATGGTCTCCCCCTGCGCCGCGGTGGCGAAGTCGATCGTGGTGCGGGCCGTGACGTCGGCGCCCTTCTGCGGGCCGCCGAAGCCGCGGAACCCGCCCGTCGGCTGCCCGAAGCGACCGGAGCCGAAGGAGCCTCCCCCGGCGCCGCCGCCCTGGCTGAACATCGAGAAGATGTCGTCGAAGTCGGCCTGCCGGCCGCCCTGCCCGAACCGGCTGAAGACGTCGTCGAAACCGCCCGCCCCGCCGCCGCCGGGCGCGGTGAAGCGCGCGCCCGATCCCATCGCACGGATCTCGTCGTACTCGCGACGCTGCTCGGCGTCGCTGAGCACGCTGTACGCCTCGCTGATCTCCTTGAACTTCGCCTCGGCAGCGGCATCCCCGGCGTTGGAGTCCGGGTGGTACTTGCGGGCAAGCTTGCGGTAGGTCTTCTTCAGATCCGCGTCGGAGATGTCCTTCGAGACGCCGAGCGTCTTGTAGAAGTCCTTGTCGAACCAGTCCTGGCTAGCCATCGATCACCTACTCCGCGGGGACGGCGACGACGACCTTCGCCGGTCGCAGCTCGACGTCGCCCAGGCGGTAGCCGACCTCGACGACGTCGAGGACGGTCGAGGAGGTGGCGCCGGGGGTGGGCTGCTGGAAGATCGCCTCGTGGCGCTGCGGGTCGAACTCCTCGCCCTTCTCGCCGTACGCGGTCACGCCGAGGCGTTCGACGACGCCACGCACCTTCTCGGCGATCACGGCGAAGGGCGAGCCCTCTGCGAGGTCGCCGTGCTGCTGCGCGCGGTCGAGGTCGTCGAGCACGGGGAGCAGACCCTTCGCGGCCTCGCCCTTGGCGCGGGCGATCTCGATGTGGCGCTGCTCCTCGGTGCGACGCCGGTAGTTGGCGTACTCGGCCGTGAGGCGCTTGAGGTCGGTCAGCAGCGCGTGCTCGGCATCCGCGATGCCGGAGTCGGAACCGTCCTCGGAGGCGGCGTCGTCGATCTGGGTGGCGTTGAGGATGTCGTCGACCGTGAAGTCGTCGTCGGATCCCTCGGCCGCCGCGGCCCCGGTGGAGTCCTGCGGAACGCTCTGGTTCTGCGACTCGGGGCCGGATGCCTGAGCATCCGACCCCTCGCCCGGAACCTCGGCGCTGTTCTCGTCGAAGTTCTTGTCCGTCATGGTTACTTCTTCTCGTCCTCGTCGTCGATGACCTCGGCGTCCACCACGTCCTCGTCGGACGCGGTGTCGGCGGGGGCGCCCTCGTCGGCCGAGCCGGCCGCGCCGGCGGCATCCGCCTGCGACTGCGCGTAGATGGCCTCGCCCAGCTTGCCCTGCGAGGCGTTCAGCTTGTCGAACGCGGTCTTGACGGCGTCGTCGTCCTCGCCGGCGAGAGCCGTCTTGAGCGCATCGACGTCGGCCTGCACCTCGGACTTGACGTCCTCGGGCAGCTTGTCCTCGTTCTCCTTGATGAGCTTCTCGATCGAGTACGCGAGCGACTCGGCCTGGTTGCGCTGCTCGAGCGCTTCGGCGCGGCGCTTGTCCTCGGCGGCGTTCTCCTCGGCCTCGCGCACCATGCGCTCGATGTCGTCCTTCGACAGCGACGAGCCGCCGGTGATGGTCATCGACTGCTCCTTGCCGGTGCCCTTGTCCTTGGCGGACACGTGCACGATGCCGTTGGCGTCGATGTCGAAGGTGACCTCGATCTGCGGGATGCCACGGGGCGCGGGGGCGATGCCGGTGAGCTCGAAGGTGCCCAGCGGCTTGTTGTCGCGGGTGAACTCGCGCTCGCCCTGGAAGACCTGGATCGCGACCGACGGCTGGTTGTCGTCGGCGGTGGTGAAGGTCTCGCTGCGCTTGGTCGGGATGGCCGTGTTGCGGTCGATGAGCTTGGTCATGCGGCCGCCCTTGGTCTCGATGCCGAGGCTCAGCGGGGTGACGTCGATGAGTAGCACGTCCTTGCGCTCACCCTTGAGGACACCGGCCTGCAGGGCTGCGCCGACGGCGACGACCTCGTCCGGGTTGACGCCCTTGTTGGCCTCCTTGCCGGTCTCGCGCTTGACGAGCTCGGCGACCGCGGGCATGCGGGTCGATCCGCCGACCAGCACGATGTGGTCGATGTCGGCGACCTTGATGCCGGCCTCGCGGATGACGTCCTCGAAGGGCTTCTTGGTGCGGTCGAGCAGGTCCTTCGTGAGGTCCTCGAACTTCGCGCGGGTCAGGGTCTCGGAGAGCGAGACGGGACCGGCGTCGGTGAGCGAGAGGTAGGGCAGGTTGATGGAGGTGCTCGTCGAGGACGAGAGCTCCTTCTTGGCCTGCTCCGCGGCCTCCTTCAGGCGCTGCAGGGCGATCTTGTCGCCCGAGACGTCGACGCCCGAGGTCTCCTTGAACTGCTTGATGAGGAAGTCGACCACGCGCTGGTCCCAGTCGTCGCCGCCGAGGCGGTTGTCACCGGCGGTGGCGCGCACCTGGATGGTGGAGAAGTCGTCGTCCTTGCCCACCTCGAGCAGCGACACGTCGAAGGTTCCGCCACCGAGGTCGAAGACGAGGATCAGCTCGTCCTCCTTGCCCTTGTCCAGGCCGTAGGCCAGGGCGGCGGCGGTGGGCTCGTTGATGATGCGCAGCACGTTCAGGCCGGAGATCTCGCCGGCCTCCTTGGTGGCCTGGCGCTCGGCGTCGTTGAAGTACGCGGGGACGGTGATGACGGCATCCGTCACGGTGTCGCCCAGGTACGACTCGGCGTCGCGCTTGAGCTTCATGAGGATGCGCGCCGAGATCTCCTGCGGCGTCCACTTCTTGCCGTCGACGTCGAAGGACCAGTCGGTGCCCATGTGGCGCTTGACCGACGAGATCGTGCGGTCGACGTTGGTGACGGCCTGGCGCTTGGCGGTCTCGCCGACGAGCACCTCGCCGTCCTTGGTGTAGGCGACCACCGAGGGGGTGGTGCGGAAGCCCTCGGCGTTGGCGATGACCTTGGGCTCGCCGCCCTCGAGGACGCTGACGACGGAGTTGGTGGTTCCGAGGTCGATTCCGACAGCACGTGCCATGTGTTTCTCCTTGTTGTGTGAAGTCAGGGGGGGGTCAGAAAACCTGAGCCGCGATGACTCAAGGATACGCCCCTCACTCTTCCCTGTCAACAAAGTTGATACGGCTCGACTCAGGTTTGAGTTGTCCACAGGCCTGAAACGCGACGAGGCCGCCTTCGCCTACCTTGACGCTCATGAAGACCTCGAGATCGGTCGGCGCATTCCTCATACTGCTGCTCGGCGCCGCCGCGATGGTCGGCTGCAGCGAACGGGCGTCACCGAGCACGTCCCCGAACGCGCCGGCCAGCCCGCACAGCACCGCGACCGCGACCGCGGCCGACATCACGACGCTGGGCTTCGAGAGCGGAATCGGCCTGCCCGCCGACACGACCGTTCACTGGGATCTGGCTCTCGACGACATGCAGGGCTGGGAACTGGTGGATGATCGCATGGCGGATCTGAACGAGGGGGATCACGTCGTCTACAACGCGGAGTTGACGTGCGTCGCGAGCTTCATGCACCTTGACCTCGCCGGTACGACGGGTCTCACTGATCTGCAGGCGTCGGATGACGCCTTGCGGTCGGAGGTCGAGCGAGGAGCAGTCCGCATGGACCCCGCCGCCGTGATCAGCAGCTCCCTCGGCTTCCAGACTGCGGGGAATCCCGGCCTCGCCGCAAGGCGGTACATCGCGCAGGCCGAAACGGGGGTGGTCGGCGTGTTCTTCGCGCGTGCACTGGTCAGCATCGAGCGTGGTGTGCTGTTCTTCGCCACCTGCGATTCCGAGGAACTCGCTCTCGAGACGGCTGAGACCCTGTTGCAGAAGAACACCGTGGTCCTGCGCTGATGAGTGCCGCCGCGCGAGTGCGCGTCGGGCGACGTGCTGGCGGCGGCGCGAACGGTCTGGAACGAGAACGCGGTGAGGGTCGACTGAGCACGGGCATCCTGGCGTTCGCGCACCGCCTACGCTGGCTTGCATGACCCGCCCCGCGCTGCTCGCCGTCTCCCACGGCACCGCCGATGTCGACGGTGCCCGCTCGATCGCGGCGCTCGTCTCGCGGGTCGCCGAAGCGCTGCCCGGGGTGGAGGTGCACGCCGCGTTCGTCGACGTGCAGCAGCCGGATGCCGCCGACGCGCTGGCCGCGATCGGCGGTCCGGTCGCGATCGTTCCCCTGCTGCTGTCGAGCGGCTTCCACGTGCACCACGATCTGCACGGGATCGCGGCGGCGCGTGCGGATGCCGCGGTGGCCGCCCCCCTGGGCCCCGACGCCCTGCTGGCCGACGTCCTGGCGTCGCGCCTGAACGACACGGGGGACTCCGGGGCTCCGGTGGTGCTCGCCGTGGCCGGCTCGCGCGACGAGCGCTCGGTTGCGGATGCCGAGGGCGTCGCCGCCCTGCTGCGCACGCGCACCGGCCGCCGGATCACCCTCGCCTACCTCGCCGCCCGTCAGCCCGACCTCCCCACCGTGCTCGCCGCGCAGCCGGATGCCGTCGTGGCGACGTACCTGCTGGCGCGGGGCTACTTCTTCGATCTCGCGCGGCGACAGGCGGGCGGGCATCCGCTGACCCCTCCCCTGCTGGACGACCGTCTCCCCGACGGCATCCCTCGGGCCCTCGTCGACCTCGTGGTCGCCCGCTACACCGCCGCGTCAGCCGACCTCGCCTGACGCGCCCGGCGCGGGCCGGATGCACACGACGTGCGATCAGGCCACCCGCGCTCCGTCATATTTCGCGTCTCGTGACCTTCTGTTTCGCCCGTTGACCTTGCGTGTCATCGGGGGTTCTTGGACCGCGTGCACCTCCGTACGGTGAACCGCAGCCATTCACGAGGGGGCCGAGATGACCATCCAGCAGCCGACGACCATCCGCGGCGCGCGCACGCGCACTGGCCGGACGCCCACCAAGCCCCACGGTCAGTGGGCGGTCGACGGACGCGAGCCCCTGAACCCCAACGAGGAGATCAAGCTCGCCGACGACGGCCTGAACGTGCGCGAGCGCATCGAGAACGTCTACGCGCAGGGCGGGTTCAGGTCGATCGACCCGTCCGACCTGCACGGGCGCTTCCGGTGGTGGGGCCTGTACACCCAGCGCAAGCCCGGGATCGACGGCGGTCGCACCGCCCAGCTCGAGCCGCACGAGCTCGAGGACGAGTACTTCATGATGCGGGTGCGCATCGACGGCGGGCAGCTGACGACCGAGCAGCTGCGGGTCATCGGCGGCATCTCGACGGAGTTCGGGCGAGACATCGCCGACATCACCGATCGGCAGAACGTGCAGCTGCACTGGGTGCGCATCGAGGACGTACCCGAGATCTGGCGCCGCCTCGAGTCGGTCGGGCTCAACACCACCGAGGCGTGCGGCGACGTGCCGCGCACTTTCCTCGCCTCGGCGGTCGCGGGCATCGCCGAGGACGAGCTGATCGATCCCACCCCGCAGCTGCGCGAGATCATCGACCGCTACCTCGGCGACCCGAGCTTCTCCAACCTGCCGCGCAAGTACAAGACCGCGATAACCGGGCATCCCAGCCAGGACGTCGTGCATGAGATCAACGACTGCTCGTTCGTGGCGGTCGAGCATCCCGAACTCGGCATCGGCTACGACCTGTGGGTCGGCGGGGCGCTGGCCGCCGTTCCGCGCCTCGGCGAACGACTCGGTGCGTTCGTGGCGCCCGAGCGCGTGGCAGAGGTGTGGCACGGGGTGACGAGCGTCTTCCGCGACTACGGCTACCGACGCCTGCGCAACAAGGCGCGCATGAAGTTCCTGCTCGCCGACTGGGGCACTGCGAAGATGCGCGAGGTGCTCGAGACCGAGTACCTCTCCTCGCCGCTTCCCGACGGGCCGGCTCCCGCCCGACCGATCGGCGCGCCCGACCATGTGGGTGTGCACCGCCAGAAGGACGGCCGCTTCTACATCGGAGCCTCCACGACGGTCGGCCGCCTCTCAGGCTCCACGCTCACGCGCCTGGCGGATCTGGCCGAGGCGAACGGCTCGCACCGCGTGCGACCGACGGTGTTCCAGAAGGTCCTCGTGCTCGATGTGCCCGAGGACCGGGTGCCGCACGTCGTCGCGGGCCTCGACGATCTGGGGCTGCCCTCGCGACCCAGCCTCTTCCGCCGCGGCACGATCGCCTGCACGGGCATCGAGTTCTGCAAGCTCGCCATCGTCGAGACCAAGCAGAACGCGGCGCGGGCGATCGACCGGCTCGAGGAGCGCCTGGCCGAGCTCGAGCCCGAGATCGGCCAGACCATCACCCTGCATGTGAACGGCTGCCCCAACTCGTGCGCGCGCATCCAGTCCGCCGACATCGGGCTGAAGGGACAGCTCGTCACGATCGACGGGCAGCAGGTCCCGGGCTATCAGGTGCATCTCGGCGGCGGCCTGGCCACCGAGGGGCGTCCCGAGGCCGGTCTGGGCCGAACCGTGCGGGGCCTCAAGGTGCCCGCCGACGGCATCGCGGACTACGCCGAGCGGGTGATCCGCCGCTTCCTCGCCGACCGCGAGGGCGGCGAGACGTTCGCCACCTGGGCGCACCGCGCCGACGAGGAGGCCCTGCAGTGAGCGCCGCCCAGAACTCCGGCAGCGACACCCCTGCAGTGAGCGCCGCCCAGAACGCCGGCAGCGACACCCCTGCAGTGAGCGCCGCCCAGAACTCCGGCGGAGGCGCCGCTGCAGTGAGCGCCGCCCAGAACGCCGGCAGCGGCACCGCTGCAGTGAGCGCCGCCCAGAACTCCGGCGGAGGCGCCGCTGATCAGAGCTTCGGCGTCCGCTCCCCCCGCCGCTCTCCCGACCAGTTGCGTGAGCTCGCCGAGCGCGGAGCGCTCGAACTGCGCAGCGGCCGGCCCGACGAGGCGGGTCCGGCCGAGGTCGTGGCCTGGGTAGCTGCGCACTTCGGCGTCCCCCAGGCGGCCGTCGCCTGTTCGATGGCCGACGCTGCGCTGCCGCATCTCGTCGCCCAGCATCTTCCCGGGGTGGACGTGCTGTTCCTCGACACCGGGTATCACTTCGCCGAGACGGCCTTCACTCGCGACGAGGTGGCCGAGCGGCTCGACGTGCGGGTCGTGGACGTGCGGCCGGAGCAGTCCGTCCGCGAGCAGGATGCCGAGTTCGGCCGCGACCTGTTCGCTCGGGACCCGGGGCTGTGCTGCGCACGGCGCAAGGTCGCTCCGCTGCAGCGCGCCCTCGGCGGCTACGAGGTGTGGTTCACGGGCGTGCGACGCGATGAGAGCCCGACGCGTGCGGGCACCCCGCTGATCGTCTGGGACGAGCGCAACGGACTGGTGAAGGTGAATCCCGTCGCGGCGTGGAGTTTCGACGACCTCGTCGACTATGCCGCTGCGCATGACGTGCCGGTGAACCCCCTGATCGCGAACGGCTATCCGTCCATCGGCTGCGCGCCGTGCACGAAGCCCGTCGCGCCCGGTGAAGACCCCCGGTCCGGCCGCTGGGCGGGGCTGGCCAAGACAGAATGCGGGCTGCACGTATGAGCGCGGACATCCGGGACGAGGCCCGGCAGACGGCGTCGCCACCGAGCGCATCGGCCGACCTCGGCACTCTCGATCTGCTCGAGGCCGAGGCGATCCACATCATCCGCGAGGTGGTCGCCGAGTTCGAGCGGCCCGTGCTGCTCTTCTCGGGCGGCAAGGACTCGGTGGTCGTGCTGCACCTCGCGACCAAGGCATTCGCGCCCGGGCGGGTGCCGTTCCCGGTGCTGCACGTGGACACCGGCCACAACTTTCCCGAGGTGATCGCCTTCCGCGACAGGACCGTCGCCCGGCTGGGCGTCGACCTGCGGGTCGCGCAGGTGCAGTCGTACATCGACGACGGACGTCTGGCGGAGCGCCCCGACGGCACCCGCAACCCCCTGCAGACGCAGCCGCTGCTGGATGCGATCGCCGCCGGACGTCACGACGCCGTCTTCGGCGGTGCCAGGCGCGACGAGGACAAGGCCCGCGCGAAGGAGCGGATCATCTCGCTGCGCGACGAGTTCGGCCAGTGGGACCCGCGCAACCAGCGCCCCGAGCTCTGGAGCCTCTACAACGGCCGCCACCTGCCGGGCCAGCACGTGCGCGCGTTCCCGATCTCGAACTGGACCGAGCTCGACGTCTGGCGCTACATCGAGCGCGAGCGCATCGAGCTGCCGCCGCTGTACTACGCGCACGAGCGCGAGGTGTTCCGGCGCGACGGCATGTGGTGGGCGCGGGGAGAGTTCGCCCAGCCGCGCGAAAGCGAAGACGTGGTGCGCCGCACCGTGCGCTACCGCACGGTGGGTGACATGAGCTGCACGGGCGCCGTGGAATCGGATGCCGCCGATGTGGCATCCGTGGTCGCCGAAGTCGCCCGCTCGACCCTCACCGAGCGCGGAGCCACCCGGGCGGACGACCGCATCAGCGAGGCCGCCATGGAGGACCGCAAGAAGGACGGATACTTCTGATGAGCGCCGCTGAAGAGACTCTCCCGCCGGGCACGACATCCGGCACGACGCTGTTCCGTTTCGCGACCGCCGGCTCCGTCGACGACGGCAAGTCGACGCTCGTGGGCCGGCTGCTGCACGACGCCAAGGCGATCCTGGCCGATCAGCTCGACCAGGTCGCCGCCACCTCGCGAGCCCGCGGCTTCGCACACGGCGCGTTCGACTTCGCGCTGCTGACAGACGGTCTGCGCGCCGAGCGCGAGCAGGGCATCACGATCGACGTCGCCTACCGCTACTTCGCCACCGACAGACGCAGCTTCATCCTCGCCGACTGCCCAGGTCATGTGCAGTACACCCGCAACATGGTCACCGGTGCCGCCACGGCCGACGCGGTCATCGTGCTGGTCGACGCCCGCAAGGGCGTGGTCGAGCAGACGCGCAGGCACCTGGCCGTCGCGTCGCTCCTGCGCGTCGAGCACGTGATCGTCGCGGTGAACAAGATCGACCTGGTCGGCTTCGACGAGCAGGCCTATGTCGACGTCGAGCTCGATGCCCTGCGCGTGGCGGACGAGCTGGACATCCACGCCGTGCGGGTGCTGCCCGTGTCGGCGCTCGAGGGTGACAACATCGTGGAGCGCTCCGCACGCACGCCCTGGTACGAGGGCGAGACGCTGTTCGAACTGCTCGAGACGCTCCCCGTGCGCGCCGAGGCGGCTTCGGACCTGCGCCTTCCCGTGCAGCTGGTGCTGCGCCCGCAGGGCGGGCTCTCCCCCGACATCCCCGCCGGCGAGGCCGAGCGACTGCGCGATTTCCGCGGGTTCGCGGGTCGCGTCGCTGCCGGCCGTGTCGCGGTCGGCGACCGCGTGCAGGTGCTGCCGGGCGGGCAGCGCACCGCGGTGACCGGCGTTCACGTCGCTGGAGCGGATGCCGGTGCGGCGGCGGCACGCCAGTCGGCGACCGTCACCCTTGCCGACGAGATCGACGCCGCCCGCGGCGCCCTGATCGTCGCGGAGGGGACCGCGCCCGAGCTTCTCCGCGAGGTCGACGTCGAGCTGTTCCAGCTCGACCGCCGCCCCACGACGCCTGGCACCCGCGTACTCGTCAAGCACGGCACCGCGACCGTGCAGGCCGTGATCGCGGAGCTGATCTCCCGGCGCGACCTCGAGACGCTGGGTCACGTCGATCTCGGGCAGGACGACGCTCCGGCCCTCGCCGAGAACGAGATCGGGCGGGTGCGGCTGCGCCTGGCATCCGCCCTCCCGCTCGAGCCCTACGCGCGCTCGCGCGAGGGCGGCTCACTGCTGCTCATACACCCGGCCGACGGTGCGACCCTCGCCGCCGCCACCGTCGTCGGCGACTGACCGCCGCACTCGAACCCGATTCCGACCCGCACCACCACCGACCTTGAAGGAGGCGAAACCGTGAAGATCACCCGCAACAACAGGATTCTCACCGCACTGGGGACTCTCGTCATGGCGCTCACCGCAGGGGCGCTGGCAGGGTGTGCGCCGTCGCCTGCGAGTGCGGGCGGCGGGGCTGAAGAGGTGCGCCTGGGCTACTTCGCCAACGTCACGCATGCACCTGCGCTGGTCGGCCTGTCGGAGGGACTGTTCGAGGAAGCGCTCGACGACGTGCAGGTGAAGACCGAGGTCTTCAACGCGGGGCCGGCCGCCATCGAGGCGCTCTCCGCGGGCGCCATCGACGCCGCGTACGTCGGTCCGAATCCGGCGATCAACACGTTCATCCAGTCGGGCGGAGCCTCTGCGCACGTGATCGCCGGCGCCACCTCGGGCGGCGCCTCGCTGGTCGTGCGCGACGGCATCGACGGCCCGGCCGACCTGGCCGGGACGACGATCGCCAGCCCTCAGCTCGGCAACACCCAGGACGTGGCGCTGCGCAGCTGGCTCGCAGGAGAGGGTCTCGCAACCTCGACCACGGGCGATGGCGACGTCACGGTGACGCCCACGGAGAACGCGCAGATCCTCACCCTCTTCGGCAAAGGGCAGCTCGACGGCGCCTGGGTCCCCGAGCCGTGGGCGTCCCGCCTGGTGCTCGAGGCCGGAGCGCACGTGCTCGTCGACGAGGCCGACCTCTGGCCCGACGGCGCCTTCCCGACGACGGTGCTGCTCGTGCGCGCGGAGTTCGCGGCGCAGCATCCGGATGTCGTCGAGGCCCTTCTCGAGGGTCATCTCGACGCGCTGGAATGGCTGAGCGGTCACCCCGGCGATGCGTCCGACGTGATCAACGACGCCCTCGAGGAGTACACGGGCAAGCGTCTGCCCGACGACGTCATCGCCCGGGCTCTGGAGAACGTCACCTTCACGGCGGATCCGCACGCCGCCGCCTTCACCGCACTCGTCGAGAACGGCGTGCGCGCGGGCACGCAGAAGGAGGGCTCGATCGACGGCCTGTTCGATCTGCGCGCGCTGAACGGACTTCTCGCCGGGCGCGACGCCGAGCCCGTCTCGGCTGCCGGGCTCGGGGAGCAGTGATGCCGACCGTCGAGGAGAGCACCCGCCCGCGGCTCACCGGCGCTCGGCTGGGTCCGAGCTTCGACGCGGTCACCCCGCTGCCGTCGCCCCGTCCCCCTGCGGCCCCGGCCGTGCGGATCGCCCACGTCACCAAACGCTACGGGGCGGGCCCGGTGGTTCTCGACGATGTGTCGCTCGACATCGCCCCCGGCGAGTTCGTCTGCCTGCTCGGCGCATCCGGATGCGGAAAATCGACGCTGCTGAACCTCGTCGCCGGCCTCGAGCCGGTGACGACAGGGGCGATCGAGACACCCGCGGATGGAGCCGCGGTGATGTTCCAGGAGGCGGCGCTCATGCCGTGGCTGACCGCGCGGCGGAATGTCGAGCTGGCGCTTCGCCTGCGCGGGGCGTCCCGCGGCGAGCGCCGCACCGAGGCGGAGCATCTGCTCGCCACGGTGAATCTGACCGAAGCCGCAGATCGCCGCCCGCACGAGCTCTCCGGCGGGATGCGGCAGCGCGTGGCGCTCGCGCGCGCCCTCGCGCAGGACCGGTCGGTGCTGCTGATGGACGAGCCGTTCGCCGCCCTCGACGCGATCACCCGCGACCTGCTGCACGAGGAGCTCGAGCGGGTCTGGCGGGCGACCGGGCGCACCATCGTGTTCGTCACGCACAACGTGCGCGAGGCGGCGCGACTCGGCGAACGGGTGATCCTGCTCTCCAGCCGCCCGGGTCGCATCTCCGGCGAATGGCGGGTGGCGCAGACCTCGGGCCGGCGCATCGAGTCGCCCGAGGTTGGCGCGCTGGCGTCGGAGATCACCGCCGAGCTGCGGAAGGAGATCAGCCGAAATGCCTCCTGAGATCGTCACCGAGCCGGCGACCGGAGAGGTCGACGAGCTGCGCGCCCTCTCGACCGGTCTCGACCGTCTGCAGGAGCAGCAGCCGCATCGACCGCGCACCGACGGCGCTCTGGTCAGGATCCTGGCGCCGGTCGCGCTGCTCGCTGTGCTGCTCATCGCCTGGCAGCTGTACGTCGTGATCGTCCAGCCCCGCCCCGACATCGCTCCGAGTCCGCTGCAGGTCGCCGGAGCGTTCGCGGATGCCTGGGTGTCGGGCCGCCTGCAGGAGGCGGTGCTCACCAGTCTGGAGCGCGGCGTGATCGGTTTTCTCATCGCGATCGCCGTCGGCACACCGCTGGGCCTGCTGCTGGCGGAATGGCGACCGCTGCGCCGCGCGGCCGGACCGCTGATATCCGGCCTGCAGGTGCTGCCGTCGGTGGCGTGGGTGCCGGCCGCGATCATCTGGTTCGGACTGTCGGACGCGACCGTCTACTTCGTGGTGCTGATGGGCGCGATCCCCTCGATCGTCAACGGCCTGCTGTCGGGCGTCGATCAGGTGCCGCCGCAGCTGCTGCGCGTGGGCACCGTGCTGGGCGCGACCCGCTGGCAGCTGGCGACGTCCGTCGCGCTGCCGGCCGCGCTGCCCGGATACGTCGCGGGCCTGCGCCAGGGGTGGGCGTTCTCCTGGCGCTCGCTGATGGCAGCCGAGATCATCGCGGTCGGCGGGTCGATCGGCTTCGGCCTGGGGTCGATGCTGCAGCAGTCCCGCGAACTCGCCGACCTCGCCGGGGTGCTCGGCACGATCCTGCTGATCCTCGCCATCGGCATCCTCATCGAGCTGCTGCTGTTCGGTCCGCTCGAACGCCGGATGCTGCACGCCCGCGGTCTCGCACCGGGAGGCGCGCGATGACCCCCGCGACCGTCACGCTCGTGGGCGCCGGTCCGGGCGACGCCGGCCTGCTCACGCGACGCGGCCTGCGCGCTCTGGAGCAGGCCGACGTCATCGTCGCCGACCGGCTCGGCGCCCGCACCGTGCTCGAGCAGCTGGCCGACGAGGGCGTCGTGCTCGGCGCCGAGGTGATCGACGTCGGGAAGCTTCCGGGGCATCACCGGGTGCCACAGGATGCCATCAACGCGCTGCTCGTCGAGCTCGCCCGCGGCGGCCGGCGGACGGTGCGCCTGAAGGGTGGCGACCCGTTCGTGTTCGGCCGCGGCCGCGAGGAGCAGCTGTTCTGCGAGGCGGCCGGGGTGCCGGTCGATGTCGTGCCCGGCGTGACGAGCGCCGTGTCGGTGCCCGCCGTGGCGGGCATTCCGCTGACCCACCGGGGCGTGGCGGCATCGTTCTCGGTGGTGAGCGCGCACGACCAGATCGAACCGGGCGGTGCGCTCAGCTCGACGGGGAGCGACCACACCGTCGTCCTGCTGATGGGCGTGAGCACGCTCGCGCACTCCGCGCACGTGCTCGCGACGGGCGCACGCGGTGCGAACTGCCCCGTTGCGATCGTCGAGGACGGCTACGGCGCGGGCGAACGCGTGACCGTCGGCACGCTCGCCACGATCGCCCAGCTCGCCGCGGCGCATCGCGTGCGCTCCCCCGCGGTCGTCGTCGTCGGCGACGTGGTGCGCCTCAGCCCCCACGCGGTGCCCGCGCATTCCGACAGCGCTCTCGCCGACGGGGCCGCCGCCGTCGGCGCCGGCACCCCCGTTCCTGTCAGCGCTCTCGCCGACAGCGCCCTCGCCGTCGAAGCCGGCACCCCCGTTCCCGTCAGCGCTCTCGCCGACAGCGCCCTCGCCGTCGAAACGGGCGCGACCGAGCCTTCGCCGACACCGCCCGTCACACGACCCCGGTCGCGTCTGGCCGCGGCGATCGACGCGGGACTGGCCGTCGACACCGGCCTGATCAGTGCGATCGACTCGTCTCTGACGCCTGGCATCCAGAAGGCCGCCGGTGGCGGCATCCGCACCGCTCTGTCCGCTCTGCTCTCCCGGAAGGCCCCCACCTCATGACCTCTCTCTCCTTGCGCGTCGCGATCGTCGGCGCCGGTCCCGCAGGCATCTACGCGGGCAATCTGCTGGCCAACGCCGTGGCCGAAGGGCGGCAGGCGCACGGCACCGACGCCCGCGTCGAGATCGACCTCTTCGAGTCGCTGCCCGCCCCTTACGGGCTGATCCGCTACGGCGTCGCACCCGACCACCCGCGGATCAAGGGCATCGTCAACTCGCTGCACGAGATGCTCGACGCGTTCCCCGACGACGACGCCGACCGCCGCACGATCCGCTTCATCGGCAACGTGGAGGTCGGGCGCGACATCGCCCTCGGCGAACTGCGCGAGCGCTACCACGCGGTCATCCTCGCCACCGGCGCCGTCCGCGACGCCGCACTCGACGTCCCCGGCGTGGAGCTTTCGGGTTCCCACGGCGCCGCTGACTTCGTGGCCTGGTTCGACGGTCACCCCGACGTCGCGCGCACCTGGCCGCTCGATGCCCGCGAGGTCGCCGTGATCGGCAACGGCAACGTCGCCCTCGACGTCGCACGCGTGCTGGCCAAGCACGCCGTCGATCTGCGCACCACCGAGATGCCCGACAACGTGCTCGCAGGTCTCGAGGCGTCAGCGGTGACCGACGTGCACGTCTTCGGCCGCCGTGGCCCCGCCGACATCAAGTTCACCCCCATCGAGCTGCGCGAGCTGGGTGAGGTGCGCGATGTCGACATCGTGCTGCACGACGAGGATTTCGAGGGCGTCGATCCGGCATCCGCCGCGAACAATCAGCTGAAGGTCATGCTGCGCACCCTGAACGGCTGGCGCGAGCGCCCGGCGGGCACTGCGTCGCGGCGCCTGCACCTGCACTTCTGGCACACGCCGGAGGCGATCGTCGGCGAGGGACGGGTCGAGCGCATCCGCTTCGCACGCACCACCGCCGGCCACGACGGCGCACTGGTCACGACGGGCGAGGTGCGCGAGTACGCGGTGCAGGCGGTCTACCGCGCCGTCGGGTACTACGGCACGCGGGTCGACGGCGCGCCCTTCGACGAGCGACGCGGGGTCGTGCCGAACGAGGCGGGGCGCGTCACCGGAGAGCCAGGGCTGTACGCCACGGGGTGGATCAAGCGGGGGCCGGTGGGGTTGATCGGGCACACCAAGTCCGATGCGCTCGAGACCATCACGAACCTGATCGCCGACGCCGGGGCCGGACTGCTGAGCGCTCCGGATGCCGGCGACGACGTGCTCGATCTGCTCGACGCGCGCGAGACGGCGTACACGACCTGGGACGGCTGGCTGGCGCTGGATGCCCATGAGCGCGCGCTCGGCGAGAGCCACCGGCACGCGCGCGAGCGCGTGAAGGTCGTGCCGCGCGACGAGCAGGTGGCGATCTCGCGGCCGGGGGTGCTCACCCGATGACCTATGTCATCGCGCTGCCCTGCGTGGATGTCAAGGACCGCGCCTGCGTCGACGAGTGTCCGGTCGACTGCATCTACGAGGGAGAGCGCTCGCTGTACATCCACCCCGACGAGTGCGTGGACTGCGGCGCCTGCGAGCCGGTGTGCCCCGTCGAGGCGATCTACTACGAGGACGACCTGCCCGAGGAATGGGCCGACTACTACAAGGCCAACGTCGAGTTCTTCGACGAGATCGGCTCACCGGGCGGTGCGGCCAAGACGGGTGTCCTGTCCTTCGACCACCCGCTGGTGGCCGCGCTGCCGCTGCAAGGGGAAGGAGATGCCTGAGTACGACGTGCTCGTCGTCGGCGGCGGTCCCGCCGGACTCTCCGCCGCGCTGAATCTCGGACGGTCGCTGGCGCGGGTGCTCGTCGTCGACGCCGACCGTCCGCGCAACGCGGCGACGCTCAACTCGCACGGATTCCTCACCCGCGACGGCGTGCCGCCCTCCGAACTGCGCAAGATCGCCCGCGCGGAGCTGACGGCGTACCCGAACGTCGAGGTCCGCTCGCGGATGCGGGTGACCGCCCTCGGCGCCGCGGACAACGGCTTCGTCGCGGGTATCGGCCGGCGCGAGGCGACAGAGTCGGTGTCGGCGGGTGCAGTGCTGCTGGCGACCGGGCTGCGCGAGACGCTGCCCGAGGTGCCCAACCTGCGCGGCTTCTACGGCATGAGCCTGTTCAGCTGTGCGGCATGCGATGCCTGGGAGCTGCGCGGGCGCAGCCTGGCGCTGATCGGAGAGTCCGCCGACCTCGCCGATCGCGCGCGGCTGATCGCGCACTGGACGCCGAGGCTGACCGTCTTCACGCACGGTTCGGAGGCGGTCACGACCACCGAGGAGGCAGAGCTGGCCTCCGCCGGGGTGACGGTCGTGCGTGAGGCGATCACCGAGCTCGTGGGAGACCGCGGTCGCATCGAGGGGGTGCAGGTCGCCGGCGGCGGCGTCCACGCGGTGGACGGTGGCTTCGTGAGGCCGGAGTGGGAGTCAGACCTGTCGTTCCTCGACGGCATCTCCCCTCGTCGGGATGCCGACGGGCACGTGGTGACGGACCGGTCGGGGCGCACCAGCGTGGGCGGGCTCTACGCGGCCGGCGATGTCGCCGCTCCGGGTCCCCAGCAGCTCATCGTCGCTGCGGGCGCGGGGGCGAGGGTGGCCGCGGTGATCACGCACGACGCGATCGGGGTCGCCACGACGCACTGACACTGCCGCCGACTCGACTGCCACGCGGTTGTCGCCACGACGCACTGACGCGGATCAGCGGTCCGCGGAAGTGGCTTGCCACGACGCCCTGACACTGACGCCGACGCTGACGCGGGTCAGCGACCGCCGGGTGGTCCGACGAGCAACAGGATGCTGAAGATCGCTACGACGAGAACGAGGACGAGCAGGGCGAGCACCCACGGCCGGTGCAGGAACCAGCGCATCGTGCGGTCGTACCAGGTGCGGTCGCGAGGGTCTTCGGTCTCGCTCAGGCGCCACTCGCCCTCGAGGCGGCCGGAGCGGTGCAGCCAGATCTCGGCCGGGATGGTCGCGTACGGGACGATCGCGCTGGCGACCGTGGTGATCGCGACGCCGACGTGCCAGCGCTGGTGGAAGGCGAGCAGCACCGACATCGCCCCGTAGGACAGGAAGACGAATCCGTGGATGCCTCCGGCGATCGTCACGAGCACCGCCGGCTGGCCGAGAGCGCGCGCGACGAGCGCGCTGATCAGCAGGGTCCAGGTGATCGCCTCGGCGATCGCGAGCGCGCGGAAGAGGCGGGCGGGCTGGGTGAACACGGGTTTCTCCTCGGATCGGTCTTCCTCCACGCTAGGCGAGCGGGGAAGCGGGTCCGCGCTCGAGCGCGAAAGATCAACCGAAAGGGTGAGAGTGCACGTCGTGCCGGCCGGTCAGACCCGAGCTGCGGATGAGGTTCGGTCGGCGCGCTGCGCACGTCGGCACGACTGCCGTGCCGGTGAGCTCCGACCAATGGGTCAGAAGAGTGCCAGAAGTTCGCCGGGCACCGCGGCCCAAGGGTCGACGGTGTCACCGGAATCCGGTGGCGGGTCGGTATCGCTGCCGGTATCGGCACGGACACCGGCGTCGGTGCGGACACCGGTATCGGTGCGGACACCGGCATCGGCGTCGGCGCGGACAACGGCATCGGCATCGGCATCGGCGAAGATGACGGTGTTCTGCGGTGGCGGTCTGTCGATGTAGACCCGGCCGGTGGGACTGGTCCATGCGAGGAGCCCGTCACCGAGCTGTTCGACGTGCCAGGGCGAGTGATGCTTCAGGATGTGATGCCGGCGGCACAGGCCCGCGAGGTTCGCCTCGTCGGTGGGCCCGCCGAGAGCCGCGTCGAGCGTATGGTCGAGGTCGTTGTCGCGGGCGGGGAGGCCACAGCACGCGAACCGGCACCGCTGATCCCGCGCCTGCAGCCGGCGACGCATCTGTGCGCTCGGCCGGTACCGATCGACCGCCAGCAGAGCGCCGGTGATCGGGTCGGTCAGGATGCGGTCCCATCCCGACGCTGCGCCGGCCAGACGCCCAGCGGTCTCGATGTCGATCGGGATGCGACCGTTCAGCTCCGCCGGCGGCGTCGCCACACCCTCGGCGCCGATCAGGGTCGTCACCGGCACCGTCACGCTCACGTGCGGGACGATCGCGGCGAGGAGCCCGTCGGTCGTGTCGTGCCCTGCGGGAGCGCCGGTCAGCAGCAGGTCGAGGGCGAGATCGGCGCGCTTCTGCGAGAGCGTACGCGGGTCGACTGCAGCGGGCGCCGTGTTCGCGGCAGCCTCGTCGTCTTCACCCGTGACAGGCGCCGCACCCCGCGTGGAGCCCGGGCCGAACGCCGCGCCGCACGCGACAGTCGAAGAGGCGGCATCCGCCTTGGCCATGCCGGTGATCCGCTCGAACGCCGCGTGCACCAGGGCCGCCGGTCCCAGAACGCCGAGTTCTGCCATGCCGTCGGCGGCGTCCTTCGTCCACACACGACGCTCTTCGCGAGCATCCGCATGCCGCTCCTCCAGCGACCGGGGCTGGTACTGCTCCGCGATCCGCGCTGCGATGGGCCGCAACCGGTTCGGCGACTCGTCTTCGGCGAGTTCGAGCACGCGGACGGAATAGGCTTCCCGCGCCTGCGGGTCGTCGAGATGGTCTCCGGCATCCACGATCACGCGAGCGTGTCCCGCGCTGATCCGCCCGGCGCCCTGCGCCGCCCACACCAGCGGGAACCGGTCGACCTTGAACTCGGCCTCGCTCATCCGCCGCTGCACCGTGCGATCGGAGACGTGCAGCGCCGCACCCAGTTCTGCCGCGACGCTGCGGAACGCGATGTCGGCCTCGTCGGCGTCGCCGGCCGCCGACATCGCCCAGCGCGACGCGAGCGCCAGCACCCCGTCGAGCCCCGCCTGCATACTCGTGATCGAGCGATGCACGCCCTGGGCCAGGTCGACCAGCTCGTCGAGCGTGGTCACCTGCTCCACAGAGACATCCATCAGTGCCGTCATGCATCCAGTATCCGAGGGGCCACCGACATTCGGCCGAGGACGAGAGGCTCCGGCCGAGCCCGGGTATCGGGAGTACGTTCAGGGCATCATGGGTCTGTGAAGACGACGTGTTGGCCTTCATGGACATCGATGCCGGACCTGCGTGCCCCGAACAAGGAGTGAACGATGAACACCGCTGAACAGATCAATGCCGTGACCCGCAGCGTCGAGCACACCGCATCGGAGCACGTCGTCGTGCTCGAACAGGCGTTCCCGACCACGCCCGGCGACCTGTGGGACGCGTGCACCAGCCCCGAGCGGCTCTCGCGCTGGTTCGAGCCGATCGACGGGGACCTCGTCGAAGGCGGCCGCTACCGGCTCACCGGCAGCGGAACGACCGGCACCATCACGCAGTGCAGCGAACCGCACGCCCTGCGCATCACCTGGGAGCACGGTGGCGATACCAGCATCGTCGACGTGAGCCTCACCCCGGCGGGCCAGAGCACGGTCCTGACGCTCCGCCACAGCGTTCCCGACGATGAGCACTGGAGAACCTACGGGCCCGCCGCCCCCGGCATCGGGTGGGACGGCTCACTGCTGGCGCTCGGCCTGTTCCTCGCGGGGGACCATCGCTCGCATCCCGAGGAGATGGCCAAGCTCCACGCGACGGACGAGGGCAGGGATTTCATCGCACAGAGCGCAGAGTCGTGGCAGGCAGCTCACATCGCCGCCGGCTCTGATTCCGCAGAGGCTCGCGCGATGGCCGGGAGAACCGCAGCCTTCTATCGCGGCGAGTGATGCGGCGCGGCGAGCGATGAGGCGGCGCGGCGAGCGCGATCTCGAGACGCTCTTCGCCGAGCTGCTCGCGGCATCCTTCGGGCGAGGATGCGCCGTGCGGCGCGCCGTCACCCGCCGTTCACCGCTCGACGCCAGACTTCGAGCATGAGCGAAGAGCACCCGGCCCCGGCGGAGACGCCGATCACCACGGCCGCGATGACCGCCTTCGGGCGCGAGCACGAGGGCGGGGCGCCCGCCGCCACGCGCAAGCAGGTGGTCTCGTGGGCGATGTGGGACTGGGCGATGCAGCCGTTCAACACCGTCATCCTCACGTTCGTGTGGATCGCGCTGTACCTGACGTCGCGGATGTTCCTCGATCCTGCCGTGCGCGAGTCCGGGTTGCTCGCCGACGGCACGTACATGAACTGCAACAAGGATGAGTTCATCGGCTCCGCCTACTGCCAGGGGCTCACCGACCTGTCGGCGTGGTGGGGCTGGGCGAACTTCGCCGCCGGCATCCTGATCCTCGTGTTGGCGCCGGTGCTGGGCCAGCAGGCCGATGCGCGCGGCAACAAGAAGAAGTGGGTCATCGGGGCGACGATCGCGATCGCCCTGATCCAGTTCGGCCTGTTCTTCGTCGAAGCCGATCCGAAGTACTTCTGGTTCGGGGCCTTCGCCGTGGCGATCGCCGCCGTGGTCAGTGAGATCGGCAACGTCAGCTATTACGCGATGCTCTCGGAGGTCTCGACGCCGAAGAACGTCGGACGCGTCTCCGGCCTCGGCTGGGGCCTCGGCTACATCGGCGGCGTGGTCGCCCTGATCGCCTGCATCCCCGTGCTGTTCACGGTCGGGCAGGACAACCCGCTGTCGTTCAAGCTCGTCGCGGTCATCTGCGCGGTGTGGACGCTGGTGTTCTCGATCCCGATGTTCCGCAACGTGCCCGAGTCGCCCGCCTACGACGCCTCGAAGCGCGTCGGCTTCTTCCGCTCCTACGTCGTGCTGGCGAAGAACATCGCGAACCTGTTCCGCACGAACCGGCCGACCTTCTGGTTCATGCTCGCGGCCGCCGTGTACCGCGACGGCCTGGCCGGCGTGTTCGCGTTCGGCGCGGTGCTCGCAGCTCAGGGCTTCGGGTTCTCGTTCATCGAGGTCATCATCTTCGGTCTCGCCGCGAACCTCGTCGCCGGCGTCTCGACCCTGCTCGCCGGACGCATCGACGATGCGATCGGCCCGCGGCGCCTGATCGTGATCACGCTCGCCGGCCTTGTCGTGATGGCGTTCGTGGTCTTCGCCCTGAAAGACCTGGGCACGATCGTCTTCTGGGTCTGCGGCCTGCTGCTGTGCGCGTTCGTCGGCCCGACCCAGGCGTCGAGCCGCAGCCTGCTGACGCGTCTGACGCCTCCGAGCCAGCAGGGCGAGATCTTCGGCCTGTACGCGACGACCGGTCGCGTCGCGTCGTTCCTGTCGCCGCTGGCCTGGTCGCTGTTCCTCGCGTGGTTCGGGGGGATCGTCTACGGCGTGCTCGGGATCGGCCTGATCCTGCTGATCGGTCTGGTGCTGCTGCTGTTCGTCCGCTTTCCGAAGGACGTCGGCGTCTGAGCGCGCGTAGCCTGTCCGGATGACCGTCGTCATCGCCTTTCTCGCCAACCTGCTCGTCGCGATCGCCAAGACGATCGCCGCCATCATCACCGCTTCGGCATCGATGGTCGCCGAAGCGGCGCACTCGTGGGCGGATGCCGGAAACGAGATCTTCCTCCTCATCGCCGACCGGCGGGGCAGCCGGCGCAAGGACGCCCGGCATCCCCTCGGTTACGGCCGAGCGCGTTCGTCTGGTCGCTCATCGCCGCATTCGGCATCTTCACCGCCGGCTCGATCGTCTCGATCATGCACGGCATCCAGCAGCTGTCGGAGGATGAGCCCGTCGAGAACCCCCTGGTCGCGTACATCGTGCTCGCGATCGCCTTCGTGCTCGAGGGCGCGTCGTTCTCGCAGGCGCTGGTCCGATCGCGGCGACTGGCGCGGAGCCGCGGCACGTCGACGTGGGATTTCGTCATCGACACGAGCGACACCACGCTGCGCGCCGTGTTCTTCGAGGATGCGGCTGCGCTCATCGGCCTGGTTCTGGCCGGCGGAGCGATCGCCCTGCACCAGGCGACCGGCGAGGCCGTGTGGGATGCGGTGGGATCCATCCTCGTCGGCATCCTGCTCGGCATCGTGGCCGTGATCCTCATCGGCAGGAACATGGCCTTCCTGGTCGGAACGAGCGTGACCAGCGCCGTGCGCAACCGCGTCGGCCACGCACTGCTCTCCTCCCCCGGGATCGATCGCGTGACGTACCTTCACATCGAGTACGTCGGTCCCAACCGGCTCTTCCTCGTCGCCGAGATCGATCTTCCGGGTGATGCCCGCGAACACGACGTCGCGCGGAGGCTGCGTGAGGTGGAGCGGCAGATCGAGTCGCACGAGGCGGTGGAGACGGTGGTGCTGTCGCTGTCGGTCGACGACGAGCCCTCCCTGGACTTCTCCGCCGCCTGAGCGAGCGGATGCCCCGGCTCAGGGCCCCCAGTTGTCGGCGAGCTTGGTGAGCAGCCGCGCGAGCTCGGCGCTCTCCTCGTCGCTGAACGCGGCGAGCGCGCGACCCAGTGCCTCGCGCCGCTCGCCCCGCACGCCGCGGAACAGGCGCGAGCCCTCGTCGGTGAGGGCGATCCGCGTGCGGCGCGCATCGGCGGGGTCGGCCTCACGCCGCACCCAGCCCCGATCGACCCCCTGCTGCACCAGACGCGAGGCGCGCGGCTGATCGACGCCGATCGCCTCGGCGAGGCCGCTCACGCTCAGGGGCTCGGATGCCTGGGCCAGCGACTCCACCATGCGGATGACCGCGGGTGCACCGTGGCGCATGCCGCCGTCCGCACCCCAGGGGCCCCCGCGCCCTCGCTGCGGGCGCATGCCGTGAGGGCCGTGCTCGTGCGGGCCGTGTCCGCGCGGATGCGGACGTCGTCCCCGCAGTCGGGACAGCGCGGCGGCGATGGCATCGGCGGGGTCCACCGGTTCGGAGGTCATGAGTCGATTTTACATGCGACTTGACATGTACCCAAGTTGCATGTCAGACTGCATGTACATGCAACATGACATACAAAGGACATTCATGAACAACCACGACACCACCACACCCCGCCCCTTCGGCTACTGGCTCACCGCCGTCGACCGGCTGCTCCGCGCCGAGTTCGCCACCGCCTTCCAGGCCGAGGGCATCACCCGCCGCGACTGGCGGATGCTGAACCGCATCGACGGCACGCATCCCGACCCCGCCGACCGCCACCTCCACGAACGCAGGCTGCACCGCCTCATCGAACTCGACTGGGTCGAGCGCGACGGCGCCGGCTGGGCGCCCACTGCTGCCGGACGCCTCGCCAAACAGCGCCTCGAGACGGTCGTGGACGACATCCGATCCCGCATCGCCGGTGCGCTCTCGACCGAGGAGTACGAGGTCATGACGGCCTCGCTGGAGAAGGTGGCCCGCGAACTCGGCTGGGAGGAGGGCAGGCGCCTTCCTCGACGCGAGCCGCGCCGCGGACGCGGTCGACGAGACGTCCGTCACGCCCGGGGTAACGATCCCCGCCGCGGCATCGGCCCCGATGCGGAGCACGGTTTCGCCCACGGTCGCGGCCTCGGTCGTGAACACGGTCGAGGCTTCGGCGCCGGCCACCACGGCGCCGGCCACCACGGCGCCGGTCACCACGGCGCCGGTCACCACGGCGCCGGTCACCACGGCGCCGGCCACCACGGCGCCGGTCACCACGGCGCCGGCCACTCCGCGCCCGCGACGCACATCCACATTCACCACCACCACTGAGCCGTCACGCGCGGTGAGCCAGTGGAATAGCCGGGGTCGGCGCACAGTTCTCATGGAACATGAGCCCCGTCGCGTCGCCTCCGGCCCCGCCGGCCGCGCGCGATGACGCGCTGGGACGGCTGCTCGGCGAGGTGGCGATCAGCATCCGCTCTCAACGCCGCCTCCGCCCGACCACGGCCGAGACCGTCGCGCTCGGCGCGGACGGCCTTTCGCTCGTCTACGTGATCGCCGGACACATCGATCTTCCCGCAGGCGCCGGCCTGCCGGATGCCCTGACCGCGGGCGACGCCCTGCTGGCCACGGGCGCCCGGGCGCTCACGGCGTTCGTGCCCGCCGGCTCCGCAGCGCTCGTCTCGCACCTGAACCTGGCGGACAGCGCCGCCCACCTGGCGGACCTGCTGCCCGACGTCGGATGGATCCGCGGCTTCGCCCAGCTGGAGCCGGCGGCCGCCGCGCTCGCACAGCACCTCGGCGTCGAGGAGACGGCGTGCACCCGCGAGGGCGACCTCGTGATCTGCCGGATGATGGCCACCACGCTGCTGCAGTCCGTGATCCGCGCCTGGTCGAGCATGGGGTGTGCACCGCAGGGCTGGCCGTCGCGCTCACGAGACCCGTTCCTGGACCGCGTCGCCGACGCCATCGCCGATGATCCCGGTCGCGAGTGGACCGTGGAGCAGATGGCATCGGCCAGCGCCCTGTCGCGATCGGTGTTCACCGAGCGGTTCCGCCGGGCTTTCGGCGTCTCCCCGGCCCAGTACGTCGCCGAGGTCCGCATGCGCGCCGCGCGCGCCCTGCTCGTCGACGGTCGCGGAGTGAGCGAGGTGTCGCGCGAGCTGGGCTACTCCTCGGATGAGGGCTTCAGCCGTGCCTTCCGACGGCACACGGGCCTCACGCCGTCGGCCTGGCGGGCGCATCGCCTCCCCGCTCACGCCTGAACCGTCCGGACTCGGACCGGTTTCCGCCGGCGACCTTGACCAGCCCTGGGTTGTATGGTTACCTACTTGAGTAACTAACCACTGAACCGGAGGCGATGCGTGATCGACGAGGGCAAGCCACTGTTCCTGCAGATCGCCGAGGCGATCGAGGAGTCCATCCTCGACGGCTCGCTCGACGAGGAGGGACAGGCGCCGTCGACGAACGAGCTCGCCGCGTTCTACCGGATCAACCCCGCCACCGCGGCGAAGGGAGTCGCGATGCTCACCGACAAGGGCATCCTGCTCAAGCGCCGCGGCATCGGCATGTTCGTGTCGGCCGGCGCGCGCGACATCCTGCTCGCCGAACGCCGCACGCGCTTCGCCGAGCGGTTCATCGATCCCCTCATCACCGAGGCCCGCACTCTCGGCCTCGGTGCCGACGACCTGGCCGCGCTCCTGCGGGAGCGCGCCGCACGCACACCCACAGAAGGGAGCACCTCATGACCGCCGTCATCGAGGTCCGGAACCTGACGAAGCGATATCGCGACAAGCTCGCGCTCGACGACGTCTCGCTCACGATCGAGAAGGACACCATCTACGGGCTGCTGGGCCGCAACGGCGCCGGCAAGACCACGCTGATGTCCATCCTCACCGCTCAGAACTTCGCCACCTCGGGCGAGGCGCGGGTCTTCGGCGAGAACCCGTACGAGAACGCGAAGGTGCTCAGCCGGATCTGCTTCGTGCGCGAGAGCCAGAAGTACCCCGACGATGCCCGCCCGACGCACGCCTTCCGCGCGGCGCGGATGTTCTTCGAGAACTGGGATCAGGAACTGGCCGATCGGCTGATCGACGACTTCCAGCTGCCCGTCGACACGCGCATCAAGAAGCTCTCCCGCGGACAGCTCTCGGCCGTCGGCGTGATCATCGGGCTGGCATCCCGCGCCGAGATCACGTTCTTCGACGAGCCCTACCTCGGCCTCGACGCCGTCGCGAGACAGGTCTTCTACGACCGTCTGATCGAGGACTACGCGGAGCATCCTCGCACGATCCTGCTCTCGTCCCACCTGATCGACGAGGTGTCGAACCTCATCGAGAAGGTCATCGTCATCGACGCCGGGCGGATCCTGCTCGACGAGGACACCGACGACGTCCGCGGGCGGGCCTCCACGGTCGTCGGCGATGCGGGGCGCGTCGAGGCCTGGGCGCAGGGTCGCGAGGTCATCCACCGCGAGTCGCTCGGCCGCGTGGCATCGGTCACCGTGCTCGGTCATCTCGACGAGGCGGATCGCGCGGGCATCGCCGCCGCCGATCTCGACCTCGCCACGGTGTCGCTCCAGCAGCTCATCGTGCGCCTGACCCAGAACGCCGCGCAGACGGCATCCGAACCCGCCACCGCACGCACCGAGGAGGTCCGCTGATGCGACGCACGCTCAACGTCGTCAGACTCCAGCTCATCAACCGCGACACGTTCATCTGGGTGCCGCTGATCGTGCTGGCCAGCGCCACCCTCGTGTCGGTGCTCATCTACGCCATGATCCCCGTCGACACACCGAAGTACGGTGGCGGCGGTCAGGCTCCGCTGTGGGTGTTCTTCGCCGTGGGCATGTCGGCGATGACGCTCACCTTCCCGTTCTCGCAGGCGATCAGCATCACCCGCCGCGAGTTCTTCGTCGGCACGATGATCGCGGCCGTGCTGGGCAGCGCCTTCATGGGCGCGCTGTTCCTCATCGGCGGCGCCATCGAGGTCGCCACCGGCGGCTACGGCGTGAACGGCTGGGTCTTCCACCTGCCGTGGATCTGGGAGATGGGCCCCCTGGGCGCCTTCGTCGTCTACTTCACCCTCGCGCTGTTCTTCTTCGTACTCGGATTCACCGGGGCGACCGTGTACAAGCGCTGGGGACCGCTGGTGCTGACCATCGCCAGCGTCGCCATCGGCCTGGTGCTCGTCGCGCTCGTATTCCTCGTCACGCGCCTGGAGCTGTGGGGCCAGGTCGGCAGTGCGATCGTCCAGCTGGGCGCCGTCGGGCTGGCACTGTGGGGACTGGTCGGCGTCGTGGTCCTCGCCGGGATCTCGTTCCTCACCTTCCGCCGCACCATCCCCTGACCGGCAGCTCCCGCCGTCATCGTCAGCAGCGCGGCATAGGGCATCCGGTGCGTCGACGCGGCAACGGTCGGGACGGGGGCGGTGACGGTCATGACTCCAGCCTCGTCTCACCGCGCGCCCGGCGCCCGACCGTCCGTCCGGAGCATCCGACCGTTCGTCCGAGGCGGATCCGCGCGGGCCGCCCGGTACGAGCCGCGGCGACGGTCAACCGACGAGATCGATCGTCGTCTGCACGGGCGCGGGCTGCGAGGCGGGGAACGGCGTCACACCCTGAGCGAGCATCGTCGCGATCGTGACGACGGCTCCCACCAGCAGCGCGAGCAGGATGCCGAAGATCGCCACGGTCCACCCACGGTAGCTTCCCGGCGTCGCCCCGGATGCCGGAGGCACGACGTCCTCCTGCGCGAGCGACGGCTCGGGTACGACACCGCGTCCCTCGATCGCGGCGTCGCCCGCCGCCGTCGCGGGCTGGGGCACGTCGGCGGCCGGCCGGGCCGGCTCAGCGGGACGCGCGGCTCGGGCGCGTCGCGACGTCGGCTCGGTGAGGGAGGCCTCGGACGGCTCGTCCCAGCCTTCGCGCCAGTCCGCGCGCGTCACGGGCGCCTCCGCGGGAGGCGGCGGTATCACGGGCTCGGCGAGCGCGGACTCCGGGATCACCGGGTCCGGGATGACCGGATCCGGCACGTCCAGCTGCGGCAGCTCCGCGTCGGGGATGTCGAGATCCGGCACCTCGATGCCGGGAGCATCCGGGTTCTCTTCGTCTTCACGCGGGTCGACCATGTCAGCCTCCGATCGCTCCCGCATCGGTGGTGCCCACATCGGTGCGGTGGAAGTTCAGATGGGCGCGGGATGCCGTGGGCCCCCGCTGCCCCTGGTAACGGTTGCCGTACGGGCCGGAGCCGTAGGCGTTCTCGGCCGGCGAGGTGAGCCGGAAGAAGCAGAACTGGCCGATCTTCATGCCCGGCCAGAGCTTGATCGGCAGCGTCGCGACGTTGGCGAGCTCCAGGGTGACGTGCCCGCTGAAGCCCGGGTCCACGAAGCCCGCCGTGGAGTGCGTGATCAGCCCCAGACGCCCCAGCGAGGATTTGCCCTCGAGGCGGGCGGCGATGTCGTCGGGCAGGGTCACCTGCTCGAAGGTGGCGCCGAGCGCGAACTCGCCGGGGTGCAGGACGAACGGCTCGTCCGGGGCGACCTCGATCAGGCGGGTCAGCTCGGGCTGGTCCTCGGCGGGGTCGATGAAGGGGTACTTGTGATTGTCGAACAGCCGGAAGTAGCGGTCCAGACGCACGTCGACGCTCGAGGGCTGCACCATCTCGCCGTCGAACGGGGAGAGCCCGATGCGGCCCGATGCGAGTTCCGCCTTGATGTCGCGATCGCTGAGAAGCACGTCTTCAGCGTAACGGTGCCGTTGCCGCACCGCAGAGCTGTGTCCGAACTCGCTGTGAGTCCTACGAGCCCCCGCTCGGCAGCTCCGCCCCACCCGCACCTTCCGGGACGCGACCCTGAGCATGTTCCAGAAGGGACCGGTCCGCGACAGCCCGACCCGCCACTACTGGGACGCGCCTGCGCGTCGGGCGCAGAAAGCGCGGGTCCATGGCATCCGAACTCGCATCGTGTGAGACACCGCCGGCAGCGCGTCACAAGTTCCCCGGGTTCTGCGGCTCAGGCCGTGCCGGCGAGCCCCCACTCGTGCGCCAGGATCACCACGTGCACCCGATCGCGCGCGCCGAGCTTCGCGAGCACGCGGCCCACGTGGGTCTTCACGGTCGACTCGCTGAGGAAGAACTGCGCGGCGATCTCCATGTTGCTCAGCCCCTGCGCCATCGCGTGGAAGACGTCGCGCTCGCGTTCGGTGAGCTCGCTGAGCCGCTCGGTCTGCGGTGCCGCTGCGGACTGACCCGCGGTGTCGAGCTCGGGCGCGAGATGGTCGAGCAGCGCGCGGGTGGCGCGGGGGGCGAGCACGGCGTCGCCGCGGTGCACGGCGCGCACGGCGGCGACGAGCTCGTGCCGGTCGGCGTCCTTCAGCAGGAATCCGCTCGCGCCGGCGCGGATGGCACCGAACGCGTACTCGTCCAGGTCGAACGTGGTCAGCACGAGCACGCGCGCCTGCGGATGACGACTGCTGATCACCTCGGTGGCAGCGATGCCGTCCATACCCGGCATCCGCACGTCCATGAGCACCACGTCGGGTCGCAGGTCCGCGGTCAGCGAGATCGCCTCGGCGCCGTCGCCCGCCTCGCCGACCACGTCGATGTCGGACTCGGCGTCGAGCACCAGACGGAATCCGATGCGGATGAGGGCCTGATCGTCCACGAGCAGCACGCGGATGGGTGCGGTCACGGTGCCTCCTCGGCGGTCCGGTCGTCGTTCTGGGATGCGGGCCCCACCGCTTCGGATGCCGGCGGATGCGGCAGCTCGGCGCGCAGCATCCACCGGCCCTCCCCCGCGGGCGCGGAGACGAGGGTGCCGCCGAGCAGCGCGGCGCGCTCGGCAAGGCCCCGCAGCCCGAATCCGCCCTCCGCGACGGGCCCCGTGACGCCGTCGTTGACGATCTCGATGATCAGCGGAGCGGCGTCGTAGTCGATGCGCACGTCGATCGCGCGCGCTCCAGGCGCATGGCGCATGGCGTTGGTGACGCCCTCCTGCACGATGCGGCCGATGGCGAAGCGCAGGGCCGGCGCGGCGTCCGGCTCCCCGCGCACGGCGAGTGTCGCGGCGAACCCGGCGCGCTGGGCGGCCTCGACGGTGTCGGCGGGACTCGCCGGTTCGAGCGGTGCGAGCGGGGCGTCCGCACCGCCGTCCCGCAGCACGCCGAGCATCGCCCGCATCTCGCTGAGCGCGTTTCGCGCGGTGGTGGCCGCGGCGGTCGAGGCGTCCTTCGCGCGATCACGGTCGGGCGTGGCTGCGGCGCCCTCGGAGAGGGCGACGACGACCGTGAGCGAGTGCGACACGATGTCGTGCATCTCTCGGGCGATCCGCTCCCGCTCCGCTGCGGCGGCGAGTCGGGCGTGCTGGTCGCGTTCCACGAGCAGCTGCCGCGAGCGATCGATCACCGCCTCGAGGTAGCGGCGTCGGTTGCCGATGTTGACGCCGATGAGCGCGCCGATCAGCCCGGGAATCGCGAGGGCGAGCAGGGAGTTGAGCGCATCCTGCAGCGAGATCGACCCGTACGCGAGCATCGTGAAGGCGAGGGCCCCGACGAGTCCCACGCCGAGGCCGAGACCGATCCAGCAGGCGCGCGTCGATCGGTAGGCCGCGAGCGTGTAGACCGCGAGCGGGAACACGAGGGTGCCGGCCGAAGAGGTGATCGCGAGCAGGAGCATCTCCACCGCGATCGCTGCGGCGACGACGGTCTCCGGCCAGCGGCGACGCCACATCAGCAGCACCGAGGAGCCCGTCACGGCCAGACCGATCGCCACGCCTCCGCCGACCGACAGGGGCCGGGCATCCGCTGCGCCGGTGGCGCTCGCTCCGATGGAGCTGAGCAGGCAGATCAGGGCGATCAGGGTGTCGGCGAGGCGCGGATGCCGGGCCCAGAACCGCCGGATGACACCGGGCGGACGCGGCAGCCGCAGCTCTTCGTCCCGGGGGACGTCGGAGCTGCGGCTGCGCGTTCTCGACACGTGTCGACTCTACGTGGGCAGGATCACACGTCCCGGCCGCGCACGACCGCCCAGGCCCCCAGCAGGGCGGCGGCGGGCCAGGCGACCAGTGTGATCCAGGCGACCGGCGCCTCGACCGGCATCCCGTCGGAGGGCAGGATCGCGAACTGCGTGGCCGTGGCCGGCAGGTAGTTGTTGAGCTCGCCGACCCATTCCAGATCGTGCAGCCATGCGCCGAGCATGCTCACGATGATCGGCAGCACGAACAGGATGCCGACGGTGACGGCGATCGCTCCTGCACCCGAGCGCAGCAGGAAGCCCAGGCCCACGCCGAGCAGGGCGAACAGCGCCATGGTCGCGGAGGCGGCCAGGACCGGCAGGATCGTCATCGTCGGATCGACCCAGTCCAGGGCCAGGTCCTTCGACGCCGCGAGCGGGCTGATCGCGACGGCGGCGAGCCCGAAGATGAGCAGCGAGACGACGAACATGAACGCGCCCAGCACGACCGCCTTGGCGGCGACGACGGAGCCGCGCACCGGGTTGGCCGTGAAGGTGGATCGCACCATGCCGGTCGAGTACTCGCCGGTCACGGAGATGACGCCGAGGATTCCGGCGAGCATCATCGTGAACTGCACGGGCGACACGACCGCCATCACCATGTTGTCGACCGGCGGGCTGATCGCGGACGTCACGATGAACGCGAGCCCGATGGTGAGCACGCCGACGATCGCGACCGACCACCAGGTGCCGCGCACCGTGAGCAACTTGACGAGCTCGCTGCGCATCTGGCGCACGAAGGTGACGTTGAAGGCGGATGCGGGGATGTGACTGGCGCGAGCCTGGATCGCGGTCATGAGAGTGCTCCTTCGAGCTGGGCGTCCTGAGGAACGGCGCGGGTGCGGTACTCGACGGCGTCGCCGGTGAGGGCGAGATAGGCGTCCTCGAGCGACCCGCTGGTCGGGGTGAGCTCGTGGATCGGGATGCCGCGCTGGAACGCGACATCGCCGACGCGGGATGCCGGCAGGCCCGAGATGTCGAGCGTCTCGGGGCTGGTGGTCACGACCTCGACGTCGCGTCCGGCGACGGCGGATGCCAGTTCGGCGGCGCGAGGGCTGCGCACGTGCACGCGCTCGGTCGTCCAGGAGCGCACGAGGTCGGGCAGGGCGGCGTCGGCGAGCACTTTGCCGCGGCCGAGGACGATGACGTGGTCGGCGGTCTGCGCCATCTCGCTCATGAGGTGGCTGGAGAGCAGCACGGTGCGCCCCTCGGATGCCGCGTGGCGCACGAACTGGCGCACCCAGCGGACGCCCTCGGGGTCGAGTCCGTTGACGGGCTCGTCGAGGATGAGGGTGTGCGGATCGCCGAGGAGGGCGGCCGCGATGCCGAGACGCTGGCCCATGCCGAGCGAGAAGCCGCCGGCGCGCTTGCGGGCGACCGACCCGATGCCGGTGATGTCGATCACCTCGTCGACGCGGGATGCGGGGATGCCGTGGGTCGCGGCCATCGCCCGAAGGTGGTTGCGCGCCGAGCGGCCCGTGTGCACGGCCTTGGCATCCAGCAGCACGCCCACCTCGGTGATCGGGGCGCGCAGCCGCCCGTACTGGTGACCGTTGACCGTGACGCGGCCCGTGGTCGGACGGTCGAGTCCGACGATCATGCGCATGGTGGTGGACTTTCCTGCGCCGTTGGGTCCGAGGAATCCCGTGACGCTTCCCGGACGCACGGTGAACGACACGTCGTCCACCGCGAGCTTGTCTCCGTACCTCTTGCCGAGGCCCTCTGCTGTGATCATGCTTCGACGCTACGTCGCGGAGCGGGCGTCGCGCGTCCGCCTGCGGGATGAACCCGGCGCCCGCACAGGTGGTACCCCGGTGCCATCGCAGGTGTTCTCGTTTGTTATGCTGACTGAGCGCCTCCGGGTGCACGGGGCTGTAGTTCAATGGCAGAACTTCTGCTTCCCAAGCAGACAGCGCGGGTTCGATTCCCGTCAGCCCCTCCACAGGATCTTCCCTCAGCGCTTCGGCGCCGCGCACGTCCGCGCGCTCCGGCGTGGAGCGCGCGGACGGACGGGTTTCAGCTGCGGCGACGGCGTCCCGCGATGACGATGACGATGACGATCGCCGCGACGACCACGACACCGAGACCGATCAGCAGCGGCCACGGCGCCGGATCGGCATCCGGGGTCTCGCTCTCCGACGACGTCGGGGTGTCCTCGGGCTGATCGGTGGCCGTCTCGGCCGACGCCGTGGGGGTGGGGGCGGTCTCGGCGGCCGCGACCGAGAACGCGTACTCGCCCGACGTGGGGTGGCCGTCACTCGAGACGACCTTCCACGTCACCTGGTACTCGCCGTTCGGCATGCCGGCCTCGAGGGGCACGGTCACGGTGTCAGCCGCGACGACCGGGTCACCGGCGACCCAGTCCTCACCGTCGGAGTCGACGACGGTCATGGCGGTGCCGTTGTTCTCCTCGAGGGCCAGCAGGTCGTTCGAGAACGTGAGGACGATCTGCTCGGGAGCGGCGGTCAGCTGCTCGTCGGCGGCCGGCGAGCTCGAGACGATCACGTCGTGGGCGGATGCCGGGGCGGCGACGGCGAGCACGGCGGCCACGGCGACGGCGGCCCCGGGGAGGACGGTGCGGATACGGGACATGGGAGAACCTCTCTTCGGATGCCGCTGAGCGGCGTGTGCGATCTGGACGCGGTCGTGCGACGGCACGTCCGCGGGCCGCGGCGGGAACGGCCGCGGTGGTGGCTCAGAGCGCGGGAAGAGGCGGCCCGCGTCGACGCAGACCCGCCAGTGGCGGGTTCCGGCGCACGGGTGCGGGCAGCAGAGCCCAGCGTCGCCCGGCAGGGTGGTCGAGCACGGGCGCGGCCCGGGGTGGCACCGCGCGGCGCACCCAGGCGGCGACGGCGGATGCCACGGCCAGCAGCGCTCCCACGATCCGCTCGCCGCGGTGCAGCACGGCCACCGTCAGCGCGGCGGCGACGAGGTGCGCGATCCACATCCCGGCATCCTGCGGCACGAGCACGGTCTCACCGTCGAGGACGACGGCTGCCGCACCGTGCACGTGCGGCGCGAAGCCGCCGCGCGGAGCGATGCTGCCGAGAACGAACAGCGCATGGAACAGCAGCTGCGAGACCAGCACCGATGCACTCAGCCGCACGACCGACAGCCGCCGACCGGCCAGCAGGGTGCATGCCGTCAGTGAGAGCACCCAGGGCACGGCGATGCCCAGCATCCCGGGCATGTCTCCGCCGACCACGACGTGGGACAGCAGCGCGGCGAAGGTCGCGAACGAAGCGCCGAGCAGCCCGCGAAGAAGCGGGATTCTGCGGGAGGGGCGCACCCGTCCATCCTCTCACGCTCTGCGGCACCCGCCGCGGGGCGAGGTCACTGCGCGGCGGGCGCCTTGCAGATCGCACCGTCGGTGATCGCCTTGGCGTACTGCTCGGCCGTGAACGGCAGTCCGAACTCCGGCGCGGTCTGTCCCTCGGCGGCGGGCGCCTTCGACGCGATCGCCGCGAGCTCCCAGGCGAGGTAGGCCGCGACGCTGCCCCCCGCGCTGGAGTTGTTCAGGGTGACCGCCACCGTGAAGCCGGTCGCCGGATCCGAGTAGGCGGCCGTGGCGTAGCCCGGCACCCAGCCGTGCTGCCCGATGAGCGAGCCGACCATGTACGCCCCGCCCGTCGCCTGGTACCAGGAGGGCGACTTCGTCGAGACCGGCAGCGGCTTCGCGAACCGACCGGGCTTGGCGCCCTCGTCACGCAGCGCCTGGCGGGCCTCCGCCTGCGCGTAGCGACCCAGATCGGTGATCGTCGAGACGACACCGGAATCGGTGAAGCCGATGCTCGAGGAGCTCTTGGTGACATCCACCGGCGCCGCGCAGTCGAAGCCGCCCTCGACGGCGGGCAGGTAGGCGCCCTTCAGCGCAGGTGCCGGCCCGGGGGCGGCCGCCGACGCGCCGGGCAGCGACGTGGACTCGAGCTCCAGCGGCGTGGTCACGTACTTGCTGATCAGCTGGGAAGCGGTGAGCCCCGAGACGCGCTCGAGCGCGAGCCCGAGCATCAGGTAGCCGGCATCCGAATCGCGGAAGGCGGTGTGCGCGGGTCCGCGCTGCACACCCAGTCCGAAGCTCGCGAGCTGCAGCGGAGCCCAGTGGCGCTCGGGCGTGTTCAGCCAGTAGGGCTTGACGGATGCCTCCGACGAACCGATCCCGCTGGTGCCGTTGCACAGGTCGAGCAGGGTGATGTCGCCGAGGTCGGCGACCCCGGGCACGTACTTCGGCACGGGCGCATCGAGCTTGACGCGGCCGTCGTCGGCCAGCCCGTACAGCACGTCGCAGGTCATCAGACGCGTCACGTCGGCCGCGCGGAAGGACATCTCCGCCGACACCTCCGTGTCGTCGCCCGCTCCCTGCGTGCCCAGGCCCGTGACCCACTCCCCGCTCCACGGCGCCCACACTCCGACGATCGCCCCGGACGAGCCGGTGGCCGTCATGGCCTGCTCGACCGCCTTCTGCAGCTGTGCGGTCATCTCGTCGGGAAGCTTGCCGTCCACCTGCTCGGGAGGCGTGTAGCTGAACTCGGGCTCCGCGGCGGAGCATCCGGTGAGAGCCAGAACGAGGGCGACAGCGCCGCCGACGGCAGCGCGCAGACGACGCGACGAACGTAGATGCATGTATCGACTCTCCCGGAGATGGACCCTCCGAGTCTAGAACGCGGATGCTGAGAGCCCGCCGGTCAGCTCTCCACCCTCTCGGCCTGCCTGGCCTCCCACGCCTCGCGCATGAACCGGCGCACGTCCTCGTCCACGCGGATGTCGCCCGGCCGCAGCGGCCGCGACAGGTACAGCCCGTCGAGCGAGGTCAGCCGGCTCAGGGCGACGTACGTCTGACCCGGCGCGAACGCCCCGGACCCCAGATCCACGATCGCTCGGTCGTACGTCTTGCCCTGCGACTTGTGGATCGTGACCGCCCAGGCCAGGCGCAGCGGGAACTGCGTGAACTCCGCGACGACCTCGCGCGAGAGCGTCTTGGTGCCCGGGTTGTAGGCGTAGCGGAACCTCTCCCACACCGCCGGCTCGACGTCGAACTCGTCGCCGTCGACATCCACCCGCACCGTGCCGCCCAGGATGCGCGTGACCGTGCCGATCGACCCGTTCACCCAACGCGGGGGCTCCCCCTGCATGGCCACGTCGTTGCGCAGGAACATGACCTGGGCGCCCACCTTGAGCCGCAGCTCGGGTTCGGCCGGATAGTTCGACTCGCCGCGGCCGAAATCTCCCGAGACCTCGGCGTGCGCGGTCTGCTCCCGACCCGGCAGCGCCGCGAGATGACGCTTGTTGATGCCGTTCACGATGTCGTTGCGGGTGGCGAGCGTGATGATCGGCACCTCCCCCGCCTCGGGTTCCGGAGGAGTCCTCGCCCCCTGCGCATTGAGCACGTCGGCGATGTCCTTCGTGACCCGCCCGTACCGCACCGCGTTCAGCATCGATTTGAACCCGTCGTCGGACTGCCGGTGGATGTGCACGAGCTCATGGACGTGCAGCCTGGCGCCGTGCGCGCCCAGATCGAGCATCCCCCCGCCCTCGCCCGCGACGCCCCCGGTCCAGACCTTCGCGTCGAAGAACCAGAACGAGCGGTAGTGGTCCTGGATGTAGCGCAGTTCGTCGCCGCGCGGCGGGACCGGAGCCAGCTGGTACGGGTCCCCGAACATCACCACCTGCACTCCGCCGAACGGGATGCCGCGCTTGCCCCTCGCCTGACGCAGGGAACGGTCGATGGCATCCATCAGGTCGGCGTTCACCATCGAGATCTCGTCGATCACCAGCGTCTGGATCGCGTTGAGGATGCGCCGGGTGGCATCCGACTGCTCGATCTCGCTCTCGGCGATCAGCCCGATCGGCAGCCGGAACAGCGAGTGGATCGTCTGCCCCTCGACGTTCAGCGCGGCGACGCCGGTGGGAGCGCAGATCGCTATCTGCTTCTCGGTGTTCCACGCGAAGTGCTGCAGCAGAGTCGACTTGCCCGTGCCCGCGCGCCCCGTGACGAACACGTGCTCGTCGGTGTCCTCGATCAGGCGGAACAGCGCCTGCTGTTCGTCGGAGAGGGTCACGGGCACGCACCCCATGTTAGGCGCGCGGCGCCGCCGCTCGGCTCGGTCCCAGCCCCGGATCCCTAGACTTGGGGCATGATGCAGGGGCGGGCGGTGTCACGACGGCGAGCGACGCTCCGCACCGACCTCACCCTGCTGGCCCTGATCGGCGTGCTGCTGATCGCCGCGCTCGGGGCTGGCGGCATGGCGCTGTACCAGCAGTTCTACGGCCCGTCGGCGTTCGTGCAGCGCTACCTCGACCTGCTCTCGTCGGGCCAGGCGGCGGATGCCCTGCGCGTGCCCGGCGTATCGGTCGATCTCTCCGCGGAGCAGGACGGCGCCATCGACTCCGTGGCATCCGAGGCGCTGCTGCGCACCGCGGCGCTCGGCCCTCTCACCGACTACGAGGTCACCGCCGAGAAGCACGAGGACGGGGTGTACATCGTCTCCACCGACTATCGCGCTTCCGGCGTCGAGGGCACGTCGACGTTCTCGGTCGTGCAGGACGGCTGGGTCGGCGTGGTGCCGAACTGGAGATTCGAGCGCAGCCCCCTGGCCGAGATCGACCTGACCGTGCGGGGAGCGGACGTGTTCTCGGTGAACGGCTTCGAGATCGACCGCCGTCAGGTCTCGCCCGACGGTGCGGCAGCCGAACCGCTCGACAGCCTGCACCTGCTCGTGTTCACCCCCGGCGCCTACTCCGTCACGGTCGACACGCCCATCGCCGCCACCCCCGGCGTGCGGGTGCTGGCGGACACGGCACTGGCCAGGACGCCCGTCGACGTGCAGGCCATGCCGACCGAGGAGTTCACCGGCATCGTGCAGCAGAAGGTCGAGGAGTTCCTCACCACCTGCGCCGGGCAGGAGGTGCTGCTGCCGACCGCCTGCCCGTTCGGACTCGAGGTGCAGAACCGGCTCGCCGACGGCTCCCTGCCGCGGTGGTCGATCGTGACGCAGCCGACCGTGAGCGTGCAGCCCGACGGCGCGCACTGGGTGATCCCGCCGACCGAGGCGGTCGCCCACATCGACGTGAAGATCATGTCGCTGTTCGACGGCTCGGTGCACGAGGTGTCGGAAGACGTCCCGTTCGAGGTCGACGGCACCATCCGCATCCTGCCGGACGGCACGGCATCCATCCGGGTCGGGTCTCCCGGCTCCGAGTAGCCCCGGAGGACTCAGGGGCGGCGGGCGGACTCCCGCGCGTCGCGCTCGGCCAGGCGCGCGAGACGGGCGTTGTACTCCTCGAGCTCCGCCTCGCCGGTGCGGTCGGCGTGCCGATCACGGCGGCGCTGCAGCCGGGCATCCGACCGCGACCACTGGATCGCCACCGTGATGGCCAGGATCAGCGTCGGGATCTCGCCCACCGACCACGCGATGCCACCACCGATGTACTGATCCTCCATCGGCGTCGGGCCCCAGGTGCGTCCCATCGAGCCGAACCACTCGGCGACGAGCAGCCCCTCCTGCATCATGATCGCGATGCCGAAGAAGGCGTGCAGCGCCATGACCGCGATGAGCGTGATCAGGCGCCCGGCGTGCGGCAGGCGGTACGGGATCGGGTCGACGCCGACCAGGGTCATGACGAACAGGTAGCCCGAGATGAGGAAATGGATCACCATCCACTCGTGCCCGAGGTGCTCGTACATCGCCCAGCGCACCAGGTCGGTGAAGTAGAACGCCCACAGCGACAGGATGAAGATGGCCGCGGCGACGAACGGATGCGTGATCACGCGCGAGAACGGCGAGTGCACCGCCCAGAGGATCCACTCGCGGCCGCCCCGCGTGCCGTCCTCGCGCTTGTGGATGGCGCGCAGCGCCAGCGTGATGGGGGCGCCGCTGACGAGCAGCAGCGGGATGGCCATGCTGAGCACCATGTGCCCGGCCATGTGCACGCTGAACAGGTAGTCCTGGTACTCGTTGAGCGGCCCGCACGTCACCCAGAGCAGCAGCAGCATGCCCGCCAGCCAGAAGATCGTGCGGTGCACCGGCCAGCGGTCGCCGCGAGCGCGCAGACGCAGGAGACCTGCCACGTAGAGGAAGACGCCGAAGCCGACCGCGACCAGCCAGAGGATGTCGATGTCGTACGAGGTGAACCAGCGGTCGAGGGTGAGCTCGGGCGGCAGCGGCGACCGGGCGAGCCGCTCGGCCGCGGTCTGCACGGCCGGCACGTCCTCGCCCAGCGGCGGGGGAGTGCGCGCCAGTGCGGCCGCGGCACCGGATGCTGCGCCCATCAGCGCCAGCTCGCCGAGGATGAGGGTCCAGAACGAGCGGCCCTCCCGTGCGCCGCTCAGGTGCGGGATGAGCCGGCGGCGGTACCAGGCGCCGAACAGGCCCAGCGCGAGGAGTGCGGCCGCCTTGCCCAGCACGATCAGGCCGTACGGCGAGAGCAGCTCGCTCCAGTCGCCGAGTGCGACGACCGTGCGCGCGACGCCCGACACGGCGACCACCACGAAGGCGGCGATGGCGAGCGAGGAGTACCGGGCCACGAGCACGGGCATGTCGACGGCATCCGTCTTCTGCGATCCGCGCGAGCCGGCGCCCTTGCGGTTGCCGCTGCGCTGAACAGTGCGGCGCTGCACGATCAGCTGGATCAGACCGCCGACCCACACGGCGGCGCCGACGGTGTGCAGCAGGATGGCGTTCACGGCGACGCTGTGCCCGGCGACGTCGCCCGAGTGCCCCTGCGTGGCCAGTGGCAGGAACGACGCCGCGGCGAGGCCCGCTGTCATCAGCGCGCCGGTCCAGCTGCGCCAGCCGAACGCGAGCAGGGTGGTCACGGCGCCCATCAGCACCGTGATGAGCCAGGACTGCCCGAGCGGAAGCTCCAGGAGGAAGCGTCCGAGCTGCTCGCCGAACGATCGGTCGGCCGAGAGCTGCGGGTTGAAGGCCGCCAGCAGGGTCATCCCCGCGGCCAGGCCGGATGCGACGGTGAACACCGCAGCGCCGACGGATGCCGTGTCGAGGGCGGTGTCGAAGGGGCGCGTGCCGCTGCGCAGACCGAACAGCGCCAGGACGAGCGAGCCCAGCATCGCGGCCGCGCCGAGGTTGGCGAGGAGCTTGACGGCGGGCAGACCCCACATCACGATCGGTCCCGGGTCGAGCAGCTTCGGGGGCACCGCGCCGCCGCCGACGACGAGCGCGGCGATCAGTCCGGCCGCCGCGCCGGCGAGGAGGATCACCAGTCCGACGAGACGGTACGGTTTCACGCCTCCAGCCTACGGCGGATGCCTGTGACGGCCCTGCCGGGCGCCGCCCGCCCGCGCAGCATCCGCCCGGACGCGAAGAAGGCCGCCCCGGCGGGGACGGCCTTCTTTCGCAGCGGTCTTACTTGACGGCGGCCTTGAGCTTGGAGCCGGCGGTCACCTTGACGCGCTTGCCAGCGGGGATCTTGATCTCGGCGCCGGTCTGCGGGTTGCGACCGGTGCGAGCGGCCGTGTCGACCTGCTCGAACGAGATCCAGCCCGGGATCGAGACCTTGCTGCCCTTGGCGACGGCGTCGGAGACGGTGCCGAAGAGCGAGTCGAGGACGCGCGAAACGGTGGCCTGGCTCTCGCCGGTTGCGGAAGCGATGCTCGCGACGAGCTCGGTCTTGGTGATGGACTTGTCAGCCATGTCATCCTCCAGCGACGATGGTCCGTCGCATCGTGTTGATTTCGAGGGAAACCCCCGTCGGTCGTTCGACCGCCTTGAATGTACCAACCAGAACCAGGAAATCCGCGTCATTTCGCGGGTTTCGGCTCGATTTCTCGGCGTGTCTCGCTACAGGAGTCACATCCGTCACAAATTTCTCTCCCCGCGTTCGCCGCTTCGGGAGGACTTCTCCCCGATGGGAGGAAGCTCATGCCCGGAATCTCCTCCGATCAGCGAGTTCTCCTCCTCAGTCGGAGTCCCTCACACGGCAAGATGCAGGCGTTGTGCGATGGCTGCGAGAATCATCGCCTGCACCTCGTGCCAGCGCTCCATGAGCTGCTGATAGCCGATCCGGATGACGTGATACCCGTGCAGCTTCAGCAGCGCATCGTGCGCGATGTCACTCGTGCGCTGCGCCCCGACGTGATGGCCGCCGTCTATCTGGACGACGAGCCGTTCACCGATGAGGAAGTCGACACGATGGCCGAGCAGCCACACCTGCGGGGTGATCGGCACCCGCAGCCAACGCAGCCTGGTCCGGAAGATGGTCTCGGTGCCTGCATCTGCGAACGGCGTCGCCTGTTGGAGCATCCTTCGGGCATCCGGTGGCAGCGCCGCGCGGGCGAGGATGCCGGGATCGACGAGCCGCTGGTTGAGTGCGGACTCCCAGATGGCGAGCGCCTCTTCCTCAGGCCGGCACCGTGCCACCAGGACCAGCGCATTCTCGAGCGAGTCCTCACACGAGTCCGGATGCCGTGGAAGCAGAGGAGCACTCCAATGCACGACTCCGCGCGAGAGCGTGACGTGACCTGCGTGGGGCGGCGCGGCGACGTGCGGTTCCGTGGCGTTCAGCACCCACAGTCCACGTCGCGCAGCGAGAGTGACGCAGCTGAGCACCACACCGCGTTTGGCAGCAGCCACGAGCATCCGGTCCGCATCCGTCCGGGCCACCCAGCCGCGGCGGACGGAGAAGATCAATCCGCGTTCCCTGGCGACCCTCAGAGCATGCTCTGACACCCCGTGCCGTCGTAGCGAATCCACCCGCGCGACACCGTCGAACCGATGCAGCGCATCCAGAACATCCATGGTCCTGATCGTGCCTGCTGGGCGGTCGGCGCGACCCACGCATTCCCACGATCTGTGCACAGATCCTCACGGGCGCCGAATGTGCAGGAGGAGTCGCGGTTGCGTTCGGGAGGAGATCTCACCCTTGGGAGGAGCGCTCCTCGAGGATCACGCTCCCATCACGGAGTTCTCCTCCCGAGCAGGCGGGCGGGCGGGCACGCGAAAGGGGCGAGGATCCGAAGATCCTCGCCCCTTCACAAGCGGATGCTTACCAGCTCGACTTGGTGATGCCGGGCAGCTCGCCGCGGTGCGCCATGTCACGGAAGCGGACACGCGAGATGCCGAACTTCGTGAGCACACCACGGGGGCGGCCGTCGATGGCGTCACGCGAACGGACGCGAACCGGCGACGCGTTGCGCGGCAGCTTCTGCAGGCCGACGCGTGCGGCCTCGCGGGCCTCGTCGGTCGCGGTCGGGTCGACCAGGGTCTTCTTCAGCTCGGCACGGCGCTCCGCGTAGCGGGCGACGATGACCTTGCGCTGCTCGTTCTTGGCGATCTTGCTCTTCTTGGCCATGTCTTAACGCTCCTCTCGGAATTCGACGTGCTTGCGGACCACCGGGTCGTACTTCTTCAGCACGAGGCGGTCGGGGGTGTTGCGACGGTTCTTCTTGGTCACGTAGGTGTAACCGGTGCCGGCCGTCGAACGCAGCTTGATGATCGGACGGACGTCCTGAGCCTTCTTGGCCATTAGAGCTTCACACCCTTCGCCTGGAGGTCCGCGACGACCTTCTCGATGCCACGCGCGTCGATCACCTTGATGCCCTTGGCGGACACGTTCAGGGTGACCTTGCGACCGAGCGACGGCACGTAGTAGGTCTTCTTCTGCACGTTCGGGTCGAAGCGGCGCTTCGTCCGGCGGTGCGAGTGCGAGATGTTGTGACCGAAGCCGGGAACAGCACCGGTCACCTGGCACACTGCTGCCATGATGACTCCTTCTCTACCGTGAGGCCGGACGGCCCCACCCAAGATCCCTTGTCTGCTCCCCTCTCCGCGCACGGCACAGCGCCGTGAGAAAGAGGAAGGGGAACGAACTGCGCACAGGAGTGTGCACAGACAAGGAGCCACTTTACCAGAAGCGCGTCACTTCTCCGAACCGGCCACCATCCCCTTGATGAAGTACTTCTGCAGCACCAGGTAGACCACGAGCACCGGCAGCGCCGAGAGCAGGGATGCCGCCGCCGCAGCGCCCACGTCGCTGGCCGTCGTCGAGAAGAATGTGGCCGTGGCCGGCGCGATCGTGCGCATCTCGGGGCTTCGCATGAGGTACACGCTCAGTGCGTAGTCGTTCCACACGTTCACGCTGGTGAGGATCACCACGGTCGCGGTCACGGGCTTGAGCATCGGCACGACGACGCGGAACAGCACCTGAACCGCACTCGCTCCGTCGACCGAGGCGGCCTCCTCGATGGAGACGGGCAGAGCGCGCATGAACGCGGTGTACAGGAAGATCGCCAGGGGCAGCTGCGTGGCCGTCATCACCAGGATGGTGCCCGCATACGTGTTGATCGCATGCCACTGGCTCATCATCGAGTACAGCGGCACGAGGATCGACAGCGGCGGGATCATGATCAGCCCGACCACGCCCGCCAGCACCAGCCTGTTCTGCAGCGTGGGACGCCGCGCGAGCGGGTAGGCGGCGAGCGCGCCGAGCACGCAGACCAGCACGGTCGCACCGAGCGTCACGATCGCGCTGTTGCCGATCGCCCGCAGGATGCCGCCCTCCTCCACAGCGGTCGCGAAGTTCTGCCAGTGGATGCCCTGCCCACCCAGTGGCGCGAGCGGCGGCAGCCACTGCGACGACAGGTCGCTGCGCGCCTTCAACGCCGTGGTGACGGTGATGTAGAACGGCAGCAGCTGCAGCAGCACCGCCAGCAGCACGCCGGCGCCGATGGCGAGCCGCGCGGGCCAGGGCGAGCGCGTCGGTGTTCGGGATGCGCGCGCGGCGACGGATGCCCGGGATGCCCCACTCACAGCTGGTCCATCCTTCGGCGGTTCAGCACGGTGTTCAGCACCAGGGTGAACACCGCGATGATCAGGAACAGCACCACCCCCATGGACGACGCGTATCCGGCCCGCTGGCTGCCGAAGTACATCTTCGCGATGAGCGTCGACACGGAGTGGGTGGCGTAGCCGGGCCCGCCGGCGGTGAGCACCTGGATGACGTCGAAGAGCTTCATGCCGCCGATGAGGTTGAGCACGATGCTGGTGGCGAACGCGGGCTGGAGCATCGGCACCGTGATGTGCCGGAACGACTGGACCGCACCGGCCCCGTCGAGTCGGGCAGCCTCGTAGTACACGGTGGGGATCGACTGCAGCCCCGCGAGGTAGATGACCATCGAGATGCCGGCGAACTGCAGCGAGTTCACCGCGACGATCAGCGCGATCGCGGTGCCCGAATCGCTGAGCCACGCGGTGCGCTGCCCTCCCAGGGCGATGATCAGGTCGTTCAGCCCGCCGCCGTTGTACGACAGGAACAGGTAGTACATGGTGCCCATCACGACCGGCGAGACGAGCACGGGCAGGTAGATGATCGCCCGCGCGACGCCCCGGCCTCGCACGTGCCTGTCCAGCGCGAGCGCGAGGCCGAGCCCGATCACCTGCTGCAGGACGGTGGATCCGACTCCATAGAGGAACGTATTGCCGAGGGCCGTGCGGAAGTTCGGATCCTCGAACAGCCGCAGATAGTTCTCGATGCCGACGAACGAGCGCTGCGGCGAGAACCCGTCCCAGTCGGTGAGCGAGAGCAGCACGCCGTTCGCCAGCGGCCACAGTGTGAAGACGCCGAGGACGGCGATCGCGGGCAGGTACAGCAGGTCGAGCGAACGGCCCGCGAAACGGGGGATGCCCACCCCGGTCCCCCGTTTCGGCTCGGGCACCGCGGACGCGGTGTTCGTCGTCATCGCAGCGAGTCGTAGCTCGTCTTCATCTGCTTCACCGCGTCCTCCGGGCTCATCTGTCCTGTGATCACGCCGTCCGTGGTCGTCACCATGGTGTCCCAGATGCCGCCCGGCAGGTAGACCCGGTCGAAGTACGGCCTGAGCGGCAGCTCCCCCGGCTTGACGAAGGCGTCGTAGCTCGCGGTGAGCACGCCCAGATCGCTCGTCGCGTTCGTCAGGCCCGGGATGCCGCCGACGGCGCCCGCGAGCTCGGACAGATGGGCGGGCTCGGCCAGGTAGGCCAGGTAGTCGAGTGCCTGCTCCTTGTCGGGCGAGGTCTTCGAGACGCCGTAGGCGCGCCCCTCCCCGCCGACGAGGAACGGCTCACCGTCTTCGGACGGGATGGGCATGTAGCCGAGATCGGCATCCGGGTTGAAGCCCAGGGCGGTGGCGACGAGATAGTTCTGCACGAAGACGAAACCGGTGTTGCCCTCGGCGAGCGCCCTGCCCAGATCGTCGGTGGTGGCCGACGAGTAGTCCGGGTTGAACCAGCCGCTCTGCTGCCAGGTCGAGACGTGGTCGAGGATGCGGGTGTACCCCTGCTCGTCGAACGTGCCGTCCTTGAAACCCTCCAGCTCGGCGTGGCTGAAGTCGCCCGAGCCGATGAAGTCGGCGATGTTGCCGGCGAACCAGCTGTCCTTGCCCGACGAGGAGACCGGGGTGACGCCGGCATCCTTCAGGGTCTTCAGCGCCGCCTCGAACGACTCCCAGTCGGTGAGTTCCGCCGGGTCGATCCCGGCGTCGTCGAGCACCGTGCGGTTGTAGACGATGCCGGCCACGTCGGTGTCGATCGGGAGCGCGAAGAACTCGCCGTCCTCGTTCTGCATCGCCGGCGCGAGCGCTTCGTTGAAGTCCTTCGCCCACGGCTGGTCGTTCAGCGGCTCCAGGAACGGGCTGTAGCGCAGCAGCGACCAGCCGTGCGTGGCCCAGATGTCGGGGATGTCGTTCGACGCGAGCCGCACCTTGATGTCGGCCTCGTAGGTGTCGGTCGAGGGCACGAGATCGATGCTCACGCCCGGGTTGTCCTTCTCGTAGGCGTCGGTGATCTTCTGCAGCACCTTCAGCGACGGGTCCGTCGCCCCGAAGTTCGTCTGCATCTCGAGCTCGACGCCGCCGCCGGGCTCGCCGTCGTCCTGACCCGCGCAGCCGGTGAGGGCGAGCGCGGTGGCGGTGACGACCGCGAGCGCCGCCACAGGGTGCTTCGGAGCCGGGGTGTTCGTCATGGTCTGGTCCTCACTGTCTCTCGGCGTCCCTGTCGATCAGAACGGGTGCGGAATCGCCCTGTTCGTGATACGTTACCCGCGTAGATCACTGGGGAACAGGGGGTCTCGGAATCGTTCTGAGGGGCACGATTCCGGGGCCTCCCTCCATGTTGACACCCGTAGACAAGCGATTGGAAGGCTCGAGTACATGGGCTTCACCCTGGGGATCGTCGGAGCCGGCCAGTTCGCCGGTCAGTTCGCGACGCTGTTCCACCACCACCCCGGCGTCTCCGCGGTGCACGTGACCGACGTGATCCCCGCGCGCGCGGACGAGCTCGTGCGGAGGACCGGACTGGCGGGCACGTTCACCGCCTTCGACGACATGCTCGCCGATCCGGCGATCGATGCGGTCGCGATCTTCACGCAGCGCTGGACGCACGGGCCGCTGGTGGTCAAGGCGCTGCGCGCCGGCAAGCACGTGTACTCGGCCGTGCCGATGGCGATCACGACCGAGGAGATCGCGGCCATCATCGACGCCGTCCGCGAGACCGGCCTGACCTACATGATGGGCGAGACGAGCTACTACAACCCGGCCACGGTGTTCGCCCGCCAGCGGATCGCCGAGGGCGCGTTCGGCCGGCTGTTCTACGGCGAGGGCGACTACGTCCACGACATGGACCTCGGCTTCTACGACGCCTACCAGTACTCCGGCGGCGAGAACTGGAAGGCCACCGCCAGCTATCCGCCGATGCTCTACCCGACGCACTCGATCGGCGGGGTGCTCGGCGCCTGGCCCACGCACGCGACAGCCGTATCGGCCGTCGGCGTCGTCGATCAGCGCGGCGACGGCGTGTTCGATCGGTCGGTCAGCCAGTTCGACAACGACTTCTCCAATGCGACGGCGCTGTTCGAGCTCGCCGCCGGCGGCTCGATGCGCGTGAACGAGTTCCGCCGTGTCGGCTACCCCGCGCATCTGCGCGAGTCGCGTTTCCGCTGGTTCGGCACTGAGGCATCGTTCGAGCAGCTGGCCCGGACGTCGGTGTGGCAGAACCGCGACGGCGTCGAGGACATCTCCCACCTCATCGACACGCACGCTTCGGTCTCGCACGACGACCCGTCGCTCGCCCACGTCGCCCCGGCGCTGCGCGACGCCTTCGTCTCGGGGTACGCCGCGATCCACGAGAGGGACCGCGCGCGCATCCCCGACGAGCTCCTCCCCTTGCACAATGGGCATGAGGGCAGCCACCATTTCCTTGTGGACGATTTCGTGCGCGCCGTGAACGATCGCACCCTGCCGCCGGTGAACGCCTGGCAGGCCGCGCGCTTCACCCTGCCCGGGGTGATCGCCCACGAGTCCGCCCGCCGCGGCGGCGAGCGCCTGAGGATCCCCGATATGGGGGATCCGGATGTCCGCTGAGCGCCGTTCGCGCTCGGTGACCCGCGCTGACGTCGCGCGCTACGCCGGCGTCAGCACCGCCGTCGTGAGCTACGTGCTCAACGACGGGCCGAAGGCCGTGGCCCCGCTCACGCGGGAGCGGGTGCTGGACGCCGTGCGCGTGCTCGGCTACCGCCCCAATGCCGCCGCGCGGGCACTGTCGATGGGCGCGGCCGACATGTTCGGCCTGCTGGTGCACGACAACCGCAACCCGTTCTTCGCCGAGCTCTGCCATGCCCTCGACCAGGCGTCGGCCGACGCGGGACGCTCCCTGCTGATCGTGAACTCCGATCGCACCCAGATCTCCACCTCCGAGCAGATCCGCGATCTCGCGTCGCGGCAGATCGGCGGGCTGATCATCGCAGACGTCCTCACGGCGAGCGAGCAGTCGCTGGTCGAGTCGCTCGGCATCCCGACGGTCGTGATCGGCCAGTTCGGCGAGACCGACGGCCTGGCCAGCGTGGGCGTGGATTTCGCGCTGGGCGCGCGGACGGCGACCGAGCATCTGATCGGGCACGGCTACCGCGAGATCGCCTTCGCCGGCAGTGCCGCACGGTACGACGAGCGCGAGCGAGGATGGCGAGATGCGCTGACAGCCGCGCGGCTGCCGCTGGGACCGCTCCTGCACACGCCGTTCAGCTATCAGGGCGGGTACGACGCCGCGGTGCGGCTCGTCGAGGCGGGCGGGATGCCGCGAGCGGTGCTGACGGCATCCGATCAGATCGCGATCGGCATGCTGACCGCGTTCGGCGAACGCGGTGTGCGGGTGTCGGACGAGATCGCGATCGTCTCCTTCGACGGCACGGTGACCGCCGATTTCGTGTGGCCCCGCCTGACCACCGCCGCGCAGCCGTTGCAGGAGATGGCGGAGGCCGCGGTGCAGCTCCTTGGGGATCCGGATGCCGCTGCCGACCACCGTGCGTTCCCGACGCGTCTGCGCATCCGGGAGTCGTGCGGCTGCACGCTCTGACGCGCGTCAGGGAGTGCGCGCGGCCTCGGCCGCCCCGCGGCCCCACCGGAACGGAGACACCGTCGGGTCGCCCGTGATCCAGAACCGCCACGGGAACGCCATGGTGCCGGCGACGCCCGCGACGCCGACGCGCGGGCCGGCGGAGACGTCGTCGAGCATCCGGCCCAGCATCAGCCGTGCGACCGCGCCGTTCTGCTCGGCGCCGTCGACCGCATCGATGCCGTCGTGCAGCGCGTAGCGCAGACCCACGGCCTGACCGAGCCGCCCCGGTCCGCGCGCGAGATCGCGCAGGGCCGTGCGCGAGAGAGGTGAGCCGACCCCGCGGCGGCGAGCCGCGGCATCCATCCCCTCCACGACTTCGCCGGCGCGCAGCAGCACTCCCCCGGCGGTGCCCTCCGGACCGCACACGACGTTGACGCAGGAGTGGATGCCATGGCTCAGGTACACGTAGAGGTGCCCGGGCTCACCCCACATGGTGGCGTTGCGGGCCGTGGGACCCATGCGCGCGTGCGAGCCCGGGTCCGGGAGATCGCCCGTGCCGCGGCCGTGATAGGCCTCGACCTCGGTGATGCGCAGCCGGATCCGCTCTCCGTCGACGTCGGTCGCGAGCTCGGCGCCGAGCAGGCGCGGGGCGACGTCGAGGGGCAGACCGCGCAGGTCGTCACGCCGGGCGGGTCGCAGGGCCGTGCCGTCGCGCGTCACGGTTGCGGTGCCTGTCCGCACCATGAGACGTCGAAGCCGCTCAGCGTCGGCAGCGTTCGCTCGCCCGCGAGGTCGATCAGCTGGGTGTGCAGCGTGACGGGCAGCGGCAGCAGCAGGTCGTCGTAGTCGTTGTTCGGCAGGTCCGGGGCGACGACGACCGCGGCGTACTGCCCGCTGGGCGAGACGCAGGTCTGCACGATCGAGTCCGTGCCGCCGACCTCGCTGACGATCTCGGCCGTGCCGTCGTCGTCCACGCGCACGACCGCCTGTCCCGTCGGCATGCCGCCCTCGTCGCGCTGCACGATGTGCCGCAGCGTGCCGCCGGGGTAGGGCACGATCTCGTCGGCATCGCCGTAGTCGGGCTCGGACGCCGGCAGCGGCGTCTCGTCGCCGCTGGTCAGGTCGAGCTGCACGATGCTCGCGTCGGTGCGCTGCACGATCGCCGTATAGGTGCCACGGCTGACACCGAGGATGCTCGCCGCATTCCCCATGGACTGCACGCCGTTCGTCGTGGTGGGGTCCTCGACGCTGAGCGCGCCGTCGAAGTCGATGAACAGCATGGACGACGAGTCGGGGACGAACTGCCATTCGGCGACGCTCGCGTCGGCGTCCTCGATCTGCACGATGCGCGGCTCGTCGGCACCGCTGAGCGGCTGGGTGACGAGCACGCTCGCCCGACCGGACGTCTCGGTGAGGTCGCGATCCGAGTAGCTGTAGCCGACCAGGCCGCCGCGATCCGACACCTGCACCGACGACACGTACCCCTCGCCGGGGAGCTTCAGCTCGCGCTGTCCCGAGCCGTCGCGGTTCATCACGAGCAGGCGGGACCCGTTCTCCTCTTCGACGGCCGCGACGATGAGGTCGGAGGTCGCCCGGAAGTCGTCGATGCGCGGGTGCTGGAACACCGACCGCGCCCGCTCGCCGGTGAGGTCGGTGCTGAAGATCTTGTCGTCACCGTCGGCGTCGCGCTGGAGCAGCAGGATGCGCGTGGCGGGAGTGGTGAACGAGGTGGCCAGTTCGCTCTTCGGGCCGCCGCCGGCGGCGACGACGCCGCCCACGGTGACGCGGTAGGTGGTCTCGTCGTCGAGCGGGACGGTGAAGCGGATGCCGATGCTGCGCCCCGCCGTGTCCACCGTGAACGGCACCGCGGGATCGACGGCGACCTGTTCGGGTTCGACCGTCGCGAGGCTCTGGTTGGCGGTGAGGATCAGACGACTGCCCGAGCTCTCGACGGCCTGCGCCGGATCGACCTGCACCTGGCTGACCCGCGGCCCCTGCGTGAGGCTGATCACGCCGAGCACCCCGGCGACGAGCACGAGCGCGCCGAGGACGCCGAGCAGGGCGAGCGTGAAGCGCCGATTGCCCGGCCCTGACGGCCGGTGCTCCCGGGCGGTGTCGGTCTGCTCGGGCACGGTGGGGACGGTGAGGCCCACGGCGATGGGCGCGGTGGGGACGGGGATGCCGTGCGGCACCGCGGGGGCGGGTTCGAGCTCCGCGGCTGGTGCGGGTTCGGGCGTCGCGGCTGGTGCGGGTTCGGGCTCCGCGGCTGGTCCGGGCTCGGGCTCCGGTGCCGGTTCCGATTCCGAGACGGCCGGGGATTGCGCCGCGCGCAGCGCGCGCAGCTGCGCGCGGGTGAGGGGTGCGTCCTCGGATCCGTCAGTACTCATACGGATCCTTCGGCTCCGAGACCTTCTTCACCGCGCTCGGCTCGATGCGCAGCATGCCGTCGGCATCCGCCCGCACCGTGCCGGTGACCTCGACCCACTGGCCGGTCTCGTAGTCGCCGGTCAGCCCGCCCGCGACCGGCACGGTGGCGGGCTGGGCGTCGATCACGCAGTGCGTGATCGTCATGCGGGTGAGGCCGACGCCGTCGCCCTCACCCGGGGTCACGAAGCCGGTGAGGGTCACCGCCGCGCCGTCGAAGTTCTCCGGGCGTGTGGCGGTCGCGAAGGCGCTCGCCCAGTCGCCGACTCCGAAGGTGGTCGTGTCGGCGACTCCGATGGTCACATCGTCGGCGCCGGCGAACAGCACCGTCGCCTCGCCGGCGCGCGACATCGCGAGCTGGGCCGACAGCGACGCCGGAGGCAGCAGGAGGCCGGCCAGCACCACGCCCGAGGCCACCACACCGCCCGCCACCACGCCGGCGGTCTGCAGCAGCCGGCGACGGGATGCGGCGGCATCCGTTCCCGACGCCGACGCGGTGTGGTCGTGATCGCCCTCCCCGCCGAGCGGGATCGTGCAGGACCACACCGCGATGATCAGCAGCAGAGCGGATGCGGCACAGGCGAACCAGACCGTCTCGGGGCTGACGTACAGAGTGAGGCGTCCGGTGACGCCCAAGCCGAGGGTCACCACGGCGACGACGGTGGCGAGACCGAGACCCAGCCAGCGGCTGGCGAGCGCGCGCAGTCGCGGAGTGCTTGCCGCATGCTGATCAGCCAAAGACGTTCACCCCGATCCCGATGGCGCAGGCGCTGAGCACCACGATGCCGACGAGGCCGGCGAGCACGCGCGCGGTGAAAGTGGTGCGCAGCAGGGCGAGCATCTTGACGTCGACGAGCGGGCCCACCAGCAGGAAGGCGATGATCGCGCCGGACGAGAACGTCGAGGCGAACGACAGTGCGAAGAAGGCGTCGACGTTGGAGCAGATCGCGACGGTCATGGCCAGCGCCACCATCGCCAGGATCGACAGCACCGGGTTCGATCCGATCGCGAGCAGCACGTCGCGGGGCACCAGCACCTGCACGGCCCCGGCGAGCGCCGAGCCGATCACAAGGGCGGGCATGACGGCCCGCAGCTCCACGAGGAACTGGACGAGACTGCGCCGGGTGGGCGAACCGGGCTCGTGGGCCACGTGCTCGCACGTCTCGACGAAGCGGGCGGTGAGCAGCGCCTGCGGATCGCGGTGTCGACTGTAGACCCAGCCGATGAGGTTGGCGATGACGTACCCGCCGACCAGGCGCGCCACGAGGATGCCGCCGTCCCAGCCGAAGGCGGCGTGCGTGGTGAGGATGACGATGGGATTCACGATCGGTGCCGCGATGAGGAACGTGAGCGCCTCGGCGGGCGCCAGGCCGCGCATCATCAGTCCGCGCGCGAAGGGCACGTTGCCGCACTCGCACACGGGGACGAACATGCCCAGCAGCGACAGCACGGCGCGTCGCGCCCAGGCGCTGCGCGGCAGCCATCGCTGCACCGCATCCGACGGCAGCCAGACCTGCACCACGATCGACAGCACGACGCCGACGAACACCCACGGCAGCGCCTCGATGAGCACGCTCAGCGACAGGGTCAGTCCGTCCTGGGCACGGTCGGGCAGCGCCTTCGGGAACAGCGTGGGCGCCAGCACGTCGATGAGCACCAACACGGCGAGGATGCCCGCGCCGATCGCCAGAGCCCGGCCCAGCGGGATGCGGCGCGGCGCGTGGCGGTGCGCGCGAGCCGTGCTGCCGGGGGACGCCGCATGCGGCATCCGTGGCGGAGCTGAGGTCACTCCCCTGCTCCGTCAGGGGCTGCTCCGTCAGCGGCTGCTCCGCCGGGAGCTGTGGTCGCATCGGCCGCCGCGGCGCACTGCGCGCACAGTCCGAAGATGTCGACGACGTGCTCGGCGTCACGGAATCCGTGCACCGCCGCAGTGCGCTGCGCCCACTGCTCGACGTCGGTCGCCTCGATCTCGACCGCCCGCCCGCAGGAGCGGCAGATCAGATGGTGGTGGTGCCCCTGCGTGGCGCAGGCGCGGTAGAGCGCCTCGCCCTCGGGGCTCTGCAGCGAGTCCGCATCGCCCGATGCGGCAAGCCCCGCCAGCGCCCGGTACACCGTGGCGAGCCCGATCCCGGTGTTCGCCTGTCGCAGGTCGGCGTGCAGGGTCTGCGCGCTCACGAAACCGCGCGCGTCGGCGAGCGCATCGCGCACGCGCTCTCGCTGCCAGGTGTTCCGCTGAGCCATGCCTCGAGTCTAGGCCGTGTCCCTTGGCCCCGGCCGAGTGCCCTGAGGCCCGCCCGTCCGCAGGGTCATGTCTCAGAAAGAGCGGGTGGGCGTGGCATCCACCCGCCGCTGCTGAACCCACCTCCGGCCCCGTGTCCCAGAAAGCGCCGGTGCGGGCCGCGCGCACTCGCCTCTGCTGGGACGCGCCATCAGGAATGTCTCAGAACGTGGGGGTGCGCGCTGCGGCCCGGGATGCCGTCAGGAGCGCGACTCGGCGTCCGCATCCTCCAGGTCGTCCGCGTCGGATTCGGCGTCCTCGAGATCGGCATCCTCGTCGGGCTCGTCGTCGAGGGCCTCGTCGTCGGACTCGTCCGGGTCCTGCTCGTCGAGCAGCTCGTCGAACTCGGTGTCGAGATCCTGCGCGATGGGGCTGTCATCGGTCTGCTGCGGCTCCTCGGATGCCGGACGCGCCAGCACCCCCTCGGGACGGATCAACTCGCGCACCTCGGCCATGAAGCTGTTCAGCTGCTGCTGCTGCCAGCGCAGCTGACGCGTGCGGTCCTCGGCATCGCGCAGAGCTGCGGTCGCATGACCGGTGACCGACTCGATGATCTTCTGCGCCTTCGCCCGGGCACGATCAAGCGTCTCGCGCGACTTGACCTGGGCGTCGGCCTCGATTGCCTGCGCCTGCGAGCGCATCAGCCGCTCGTAGTCATCCGCCTTCGCCGAGATGCGCTGCGCGTGCTCGAGCGACGCGGCCACCCGCTCGTTGGCATCCGTGGTGATGCGCTCGGCGTGCGCGACGGCCTGGTTGTGCAGCACCAGGAACTCCTGCTGCGCATCGTCCTGGCGGCGGGTCAGGGTCTCCTCGAACTCCAGCACGCGGGCGTTCATCTCGCGCACCTCGCGCTCGGCATCCGACCGCTGGTCGCTGGTCTCGCGGGTGACCATGGCGCGCAGCGCCGCGGCGCCCTTCTCGGCCTCGGTGCGAACGGTCGCGGCCTCCTGCTCGGCCTGCACGACCTTCTCGGCGGCGTGCGCCGACTCGCGCTCCAGGCGCGCCTGATGCGCGGTGAGCTCGGTCTCGATCCGCAGGCGCACCTGGTCGGCATCGCTCTGCGCCTGGGCGGTGATGCGCGCCACGTCGGCGGCCAGCTCCGCCCGCTTGGCCTCGGCCTCTTCGCGGGCGGCGGCGAGCAGGCGCTCGGCCTGCGTGGCGGCATTGTGGATCAGCACACTCGCCTGCTCCTCGGCCACGCGCAGCACGGCCTCGAACTGCTGGCGGCTCTGCGGCTCGTCGGCGCCCTGGGGCGCATCGCTGAGCTCGGTGGCCAGGGTGGCGACCTGCGCTGCGGCATCGTCGGCCTGCGCGCGCACCGTGGTGAGCTCATCCTCGAGCCGGGCGAGACGCGCCTCGCTCTCAGCACGCGCGTCGGCCAGGGTGCGCTCGTTCTGCTCGCGCAGGGAATCGATGGTCTCGCGATGACGGGCATCGGCCGTTTCGCGGTCAGCCGTCAGGCGAGCCAGCTGGTCGCGCAGCGTGGCGACCGCGGCATCCACCTCGGCCTTGTCGTAGCCGCGGAACGCCTGCGTGAAAGACGCATGCTCCTTGTTCGGCGCGGTCGTCAGCAGCTGGTCGAAGAAGTCGCCGTTCTGCCCGTTGTCCGACTCGTGCGTCTCGCTCACCGGTCGCCACCTTTCTGAAGAAGTCTGCCCCCGGCATCCATGTTCTCATCCCGGGCGGTGCGCCGACGACGGGATCGGAACATTCAGGCCCGGCGCACGCGGGTGCGGATGCGCTGGGCCAGCCAGCATCCCCCGTAGATGAGGAACGAGACCGTCGTGATGTACGGACTGACCGGCAGGGTGCCCGCCAGCGCGAGCAGGATGCCGCCCACCGCCGACACGAAACCGAACAGCGCCGCCAGCAACGGGACGGCGACCGGTCCGGCCGACAGACGCATGGCCGCCGCGGCCGGGGTCACCAGAAGTGCCATCACGAGCAGGGCGCCGATGATGTGCACGCTGACGGCGACGATCAGGCCGAGCAGCACCATGAACGCCAGGCTCACCGCCCGCACCGGCACGCCCCGCGCGGCGGCGGACTCGGGGTCGAGCGAGTCGAAGCGCAGCGGGTTCCACATCAGCAGCAGGCCCACCAGGACGATCAGGCTCATCCCGATCAGCCAACCCAGGTCGGGGTTCGACACCGAGACGATCTGGCCGGTGAGCAGGCCGAAGCGGTTGGCGCCTCGGCCGTCGTACAGCGAGAGGAAGAGGATGCCCAGGCCGAGCCCGAACGGCATGAGCACGCCGACGATCGAGTTGCGATCCCGTGCCCGTGCACCCAGCACGCCGATGAGGACGGCGGCGACAAGGGCTCCGGCGAGTGAGCCGACCACGACGCTGCCGCCGAACAGCAGCGCGGCCGCGGCGCCCGCGAACGACAGCTCGCTCACGCCGTGCACCGCGAACGCCAGGTCGCGCTGCAGCACGAAGACGCCGATCAGCCCGCCGACGATGCCGAGCACCGCGCCGGCGACGAGGGAGTTCGCGAGCAGGGCGAGCAGCTCGCCGTAGTCCTGGAACGAGAAGACGTCGCCCCAGTCGAGCAGCGGGCTCATGCGGCGCCGCTCGTCGGGAGGACACCGGTGGCGGAGTCGTCGCCGTGGTCGTGGTGCGTCTCGGCATCCGGCACGCCGACGACGACCAGCCTGCCGCCGGCGCGGAACACGAACACCGGGGTGCCGTAGAGGGCGGTGAGCACGTGGCTCTGCAGCACCTCGTCGGGGGTGCCGAGCACGAAACGACCGCCCGCGATGTACAGGATGCGGTCGACGCGATCGAGGATCGGGTTGATGTCGTGCGTGACGAACAGCACGGCCGTGCGGTGCTCGCGACGCCGGCAGTCGATGATCTCGGTCACCGCGCGCTGGTTGGCGAGGTCGAGGTTCGACAGCGGCTCGTCGCAGAGCAGCAGCGCGGGGTCATCGGCGAGGGCCTGCCCCACGCGCAGCCGCTGCTGCTCGCCGCCGGAGAGCAGCCCGACCGGGCGGTCGCCGTAGTGCGCGGCACCGACGCCGGCGAGCAGGGCGTCGACGCGTGCCCGCTCGCCTCGGCGCGGGAGAGGGAGTCCGAAGCGGGCTCCGTTCACACCGAGCGCCACCACGTCACGCGCGCGCAGGCTGGTGTCGGGCGGCAGCGGCCGCTGCTGCGGGATGTAGCCGATCCGCGGGTTGCCGCGCCGCGCGGGGTCGCCCCCGACGGTGACGGATCCGGCAGAGAGCGGCTGCAGCCCCAGGATGCTGCGCAGCAGCGTGGTCTTGCCCGAGCCCGAGGGCCCGAGCACGGCGATGAACTCGCCTTCCTCGACGTCGAGATCGAGGCCCGACCAGAGTTCCCGGTCGTCGCGGTGCAGGGCGGCGCCGCGGATGCTGAGGACGGCCGCGCTCATCGTTCGAGCGCGGTCTCCAGGTCGTCTATTGCAGAGCGCATCCACTCAGCGTACGACTGATCGGCGTCCAGCAGCTCCGAGAAAGTCACGACGGGGATGTCGGCCTGCTTCGCGGCATCGATCACCCGCGTCGTCTCGGACCCTCCGGTCTGCGCCGTGGTGAGCACCGCCCGCAGGTCACCGGCCTCGATGATGTCGAGAGCGTCGAGCAGGATCGCGGGGGCGACGTCGTTGCCCTCTTCGACCGCGGCGGCGAACCCGTCGGGTGCGACGTCGTCGAGGCCGGCGGACGCCGCCAGGAGGCCGGGCAGCGGCTCGGTGATGAACACCTTCTGCGCCTCGTACTGCTCGTGCAGCGCATCGAGGTCGCCCTCGAGCGCCGTGAGCTCGCCGGTCAGATCGTCGGCGGCGGCGGTGAAGTCGGATGCCCCCTCCGGGTCGAGCTCGGAGAGGTCGGCGGTGATCTGCTCGACCACGTGGGTGATCGTGTGCACGTCGAACCAGACGTGCTCGTTGAAGCCCTCGATGTGCGAGTGGCCCTCGTGCTCGTCGGTGTGCTCGTGACCGTGTTCGTCGGTGTGCTCGTCCTCGTGCTCGTGGGCGTGGTCTCCGTCCGCGCCGGGGTAGTCGTGCGAGAACTCCGCAGCGGTGATGACCGCGGCATCCGACCCCTCGCGCAGGTCGGTCATGAACGAGTCGTAGCCGCCGCCGTTCTCGATCACGAGGTCGGCCTTCTGCACGGCGAGCCGGTCGCGGGCGGTCGCCTCGTAGGAGTGCGGATCCTTGGCGACGGAATCGATGAGGCTCGTGACCTCCACGCGGTCGCCGCCGATCTGCGCGGCCAGCGAGCCGTAGACGTTGGTGGATGCGACGACGGCGATCCCCTCATCGCCGCCCTCCGCCGCAGGAGTCGTGGAGCAGCCGGCGAGCACGAGCACGGACGCGGCGCCGAGCGCCGCCGAGGTCAGGATCTTTCGCATTGCCCCATGCTAAACGCTAATGAGAACCATTATCAACTTGAGCGGCGCCGACCATCCATCGCATGCGGCCTATCAGTCGACGAGCAGGGCGGGCTCCTCCATGATCGAGGCGACATCCGCGATGAAGCGGCTCATGCCGTCGCCGTCGATCACGCGGTGGTCGAAGGATCCGGCGACCGTGGTCACCCAGCGCGGGCGCACCTCGCCGTCGACGACCCACGGCTTCTGCGCGATGGTGCCCATGGCGACGATGCCGGCCTCGCCGGGGTTGATGATCGGGGTCCCGGCGTCCATGCCGAACACGCCGATGTTGGTGATCGTGATCGTGCCGCCCTGCTGGTCGGCAGGGCTGGTCTTCCCCTCCCGCGCCGTCACGGTCAGCCGGTTCAGCGCACGGGCGAGATCCTTCATGCCCAGATCCTGCGCGTCCTTGATGTTCGGCACGAGCAGTCCGCGCGGAGTGGCCGCGGCGATGCCGAGGTTCACGTAGTGCCGCACGACGATCTCCGCGCCGTCCTCGGTGTCCAGCCACGCGGCGTTCACCATCGGCGTGCGGCGGGCCGCCCAGATCACGGCGCGGGCCATGATCAGCAGCGGCGAGACACGGATGTCGGCGAAGTCGGGCGACGCCTTCAGCCGCTTGACGAGCTCCATCGTGCGGGTCGCGTCGACCTCCTTCCACACCGTCACGTGCGGTGCGGAGTACGCGCTCTGCACCATCGCCGAGGAGGTGGCCTTGCGCACGCCCTTGACGGGGATCGTCTCGGATCGCTCCGGATCCGAGACGGGCCGGATGCCCCGGGCCAGGCCCACGGGTGCGGTTGCCGGCGCGGGGACCGTCTCCTCGCGCACGTCGCCCCACTCCGGAGTCTGGATGTTGCGGAACACGCTGGCCTGCGAGGCGTGGTTCACGACGTCGTCGCGGGTGACCTCGCCGTCGGCGCCGGTCGCGGTCACCTCGTTCAGGTCGACGTGCAGGTCGCGGGCGAGCTTGCGGATCGGGGGCTTGGCGATCACTCCCACCGACGAGCGCACCGGGCGCTCGGCCGGCCGCTTGCGGCGCGAGGTGGCACCGCCGCCGCTGCCGTAGCCGACCAGCACCGAACCGCCGCCCTCGTCGGCCGCGGGGGCCGCTGGCGTCGGCTCCGCAGCATCCGTCCCGTCGGTGACGAAGGTGATGATCGGCGCACCGACCTCGACGGTCACGCCCTCGGCGACGAGCAGCTCGCCCACCGTCCCGGCATGGGGCGAGGGCAGCTCGACGAGCGACTTGGCCGTCTCGATCTCGCAGATCACGTCGTTGATCGCCACGGTGTCGCCGGGGGCGACCTTCCAGGCGACGATCTCGGCCTCGGTGAGGCCCTCGCCGACGTCGGGAAGGGTGAAGGTCTGAGTGGTCATGAGTATGTCCTTCGTGCGACGGTCAGTAGGCGAGGGATCGGTCGACGGCCTCGAGGATGCGATCGGCATCCGGAAGGTAGGAGCCCTCCAGCTTGGCGGGCGGGAAGGGCACATCGAAGCCCGAGACCCGCAGCACGGGCGCTTCCAGGGCGTAGAAGGCGCGCTCCATGACGGTCGCGGAGATCTCGCTGCCCAGACTGGTGAACCCGGGGGCCTCCTGTGCGTAGACCATCCGCCCGGTGGATCGCACCGAGTCGAGGATGGGGCCGTAGTCCACGGGCGAGAGGGAGCGCACGTCGACGACCTCGCAGCTCGTCCCCTCGGCTTCGGCGAGCGCCGCAGCCTGCAGCAGGGTCGTCACCATCGCGCCGTGCCCGACGAGGGTGACGTCGGTGCCGCGGCGCACGATTCTCGAGGAGTGCAGCGGGAGAGCGGATGCGGAGAGGTCCACCTCGCCCTTGGGCCAGTAACGGCTCTTGGGCTCCAGGAAGATCACCGGGTCGTTCGACCGGATGGCCTCCTGGATCATCCAGTAGGCGTCATTCGGCGTCGACGGCGAGACGACGCGCAGGCCCGGGGTGTGCGTGAAGTACGCCTCGGGGCTCTCCTGGTGATGCTCGACGGCTCCGATGTGCCCGCCGTAGGGAATGCGGATGACGATCGGCATGGACAGCGCGCCCTCGTGCCGATTGGTCATCTTCGCCAGCTGCGAGGTGATCTGGTCGAAGGCGGGGAAGACGAAGCCGTCGAACTGGATCTCGCACACCGGGCGGAAACCGGCCATCGCCAGCCCGATCGCCGTGCCGACGATTCCGGACTCCGCGAGCGGTGTGTCGAGCACACGGCGGTCGCCGAAATCGCGCTGCAGGTGCTCGGTGACGCGGAAGACGCCGCCGAGCCTGCCGATGTCCTCGCCCATGAGCAGCACGCGGGGGTCGTCCTCGAGAGCCTTGCGCAGCCCGGCGTTGAGCGCCTTCGAGAAGGGCATGGTCGAAAGCGTCACAGCGCGCCTCCCTCGAACGACGCCTCGTACCGCTCCAGCCACTCCCGCTGTTCGTCGACGAGCGGATGCGGGTCGCTGTACACGTGCTGGAACATCTTCTCCGGCTCGGGCGGGGTCAGCGCCACCGTTCGAGCGCGCAGGTCCTCGGCAGCATCCGCCGCCTCGGCATCCACCTCGTCGAAGAAGGACGCCGACGCGCCGCGGCCGAGCAGGAACGTGCGCATCCGCGCGATCGGGTCGCGCCGCGCCCACTCCTGCTCCTCGTCGGAGCCGCGGTACTTGGTCGGGTCGTCGCTGGTGGTGTGCGCGCCCATCCGGTAGGTGACCGCCTCGATCGCGCGCGGCCCGAGCCCGGCGCGCGACTCGTCGAGCAGCGCCCGGGAGACCGCGTAGCTGGCGAGCACGTCGTTGCCGTCGACGCGCACCGAGGGGATGCCGTAGCCGGTTCCGCGTCCGACCAGAGGAACCTTCGACTGGGTCTCGACGGGGACGGAGATGGCCCAGTGGTTGTTCTGCAGGAAGAACAGCACCGGCGCGTCGTAGCTGGCCGCGAAGACCATCGCCTCGTGCACATCCCCCTGGCTCGAGGCGCCGTCGCCGTAGTAGACGACGACAGCCTCGTCGCGCTCCGGATCGCCGGAGCCCGTCTTGCCGTCGAACGCGAGGCCCATTCCGTAGCCGGCGGCGTGCAGGGTCTGCGATCCGAGCACCAGCGTGTAGATGCGCGTGTTGCCGTTCTTCGGGTCGGTGGGGTTCCAGCCGCCGTGCGAGAGCCCGCGCATGAGCTTGATGATGTCGACCGGGTCCACGCCGCGGACGCGGGCGACCACGTGCTCGCGGTAGGAGGGGAAGAGCGTGTCCTGTCTGCGCGCGGCATGGGCGGATCCGACCTGCGCGGCCTCCTGCCCGCGGCTCGGCGGCCAGAGCGCCAGCTGACCCTGACGCTGCAGGTTGGTGGCCTGGGTGTCGATGTCGCGGATGATCACCATGTCGCGGTAGAACTGCTCGAGCTCCGCGTCGGTGAGCGCGTCGACAAGGGGCAGATAGGGCTCGGATGCCGCCGACGGAGCGAATGATCCATCCGCTTCCAGGACGCGAACGAGGGGTGTTTCGGTCGTGGTCACGGCTCCACGCTACCCACGCCCGCATGCCCGGTCACGTATAGTTCGGGGGCCCTAGCACCTGGTCGGAATGCGGACTTTCGACGGTCGGGCCCCGTCGATGTGGCGCGACGCGCTGCATCCGCCGCAGGGATGCGGCGTGTTGCGCCACATCCACGGACGGGATGCCCGGGTTCAGCGCCCGTGCGCCGCGACGAGCCGCTCCAGCGCCGCGGCTACCGCGTGCCGGGGCGCGGCGAGGTTCATGCGCTCGAAGCCTTCGCCCTCCGGGCCGAACATCGCGCCCTCGTCGAAGAACACCAGGGCCTCCTGCTCGTGGACCCGCTGCAACTCCTGCGCCGAGAGCCCCAGGGCGCGGAAGTCCATCCACTGCAGGTACGTGCCCTCCAGATCGTGCACGACGACCTCGGGCATCCGCTCGGCGAGGAACGAGCGCACCAGTTCGTGGTTGCCCTGCACGAGGTCGACGAGGCCGTCGAGCCAGCCGCCTGCCCGCGTGTACGCGAGGCGGCAGGCCTGGAAGCCCAGCGCATTGAGGGTGAAGAACCCGGTGCGGGCCTGATCCTCCAGATACCGCTGCCGCAGCGCCTCATCGGCGATCACGATGTTGCTGGTCGCCATGCCCGCGAGGTTGAAGGTCTTGCTGGGCGCGGTGCAGACGATGGTCCGCGCGGCGGCGTCGTCGTTGAGCGTGGAGAAGACGGTGTGCCGGATTCCCGGCATGACGAGGTCGAAGTGGATCTCGTCGCTGATGACCGTGAGGCCGTGGTCGCGGGCGATCCGCCAGACGGCCTCGAGTTCCTCCCGCTCCCAGACCCGGCCGGTGGGGTTGTGCGGGCTGCAGAACAGCAGGGCCGTGGTGCGGGGGTCGGCGGCCTTCTCGGCCAGGTCGTCGAGGTCGATCCGCCAGCGGCCGTCGCGCAGCACGAGCGGGTTGCGGACGACCACGCGGTCGTTGCCCTCGACGGCGCCGAAGAAGGGGTAGTACGCGGGGGTCTGCACGATCACGCCGTCGCCGGGGCGCGTCACCGCGCGCACGGCGGTGTTGAACGCCGGCACCACGCCCGGGGCGAGCACGATGTGCTCGCGGTCGACCGCCCAGTCGTGCCGCTCGCGGAACCAGCCGGTCACCGCATCCCAGTACTCGTCCGTGGCCGTCGTGTAGCCGAGCACCGCCTCCTGCAGGTGCTCGCGCAAGCCATCGATGATCTCCGGAGCGATCCTCAGGTCGAGGTCGGCGACGGAGAACGGCGAGATGCCGGCGGGCACCGCGGGGTTCGCGGCACGCATCGAATCCCACTTGGCCGCACCGGTGCCGGTGCGATCGACGACCGTCTCGAAGTCGTAGGTCATGCCCTGACCTGCGCCGCGGCGACCTGCAGCACCTGCTCGATCGACTCCTCCTCACCGACGGAGATGCGGATGCCGTCGCCCGAGAACGGGCGCACGATCAGGTCTGCGGCGTCGAACGCCGCCGCGACCTCGTCGGTGCGCTCGCCTGCGGGCAGCCAGACGAAGTTCGCCTGCGAGTCGGGCACGTCCCAGCCCTGCGCGCGCAGACCGCCGAGCAGGCGCGTGCGGCGCTCGACGATCACGCCGACGCGCTCGCGCAGCTCGGCCTCGGCATCCAGGCTGGCGATGGCGGCGCGCTCGGCGGCGCTGGTGACCGACAGCGGGATGCCCGTGGTGCGGGCGGCGTCGAGCACGCGCGGGTGCCCGATCGCGTAGCCGACGCGCAGGCCGGCGAGCCCGAACGCCTTGGAGAAGGTGCGCAGCACCACCACGTTGGGGTGCTTCTCGAAGATGCGCTCCTCGAGCCCGTCGACCGCGTCGGGCGCCGTCACGAACTCGGCGTAGGCCTCGTCGAGGATGATGAGGACGTCCTGCGGCACGCGCGCGACGAACGCCGCGAACTCGGCGCTGGTGACGATCGGCCCCGTCGGGTTGTTCGGCGTGCAGACGATGATCACGCGGGTGCGTTCGGTGACGGCATCCGCCATCGCGTCGAGGTCGTGCCGCGCACCCGCCGCGAGGGGGACCTGCACGCCGGTGGCGCCGGCGACCAGAGGAAGGCTGGGGTAGGCCTCGAAGGAGCGCCAGGCGTAGACGACCTCGTCGCCGACGGACGAGGTCCCGAGAACCAGCTGGTGGAGGATCGAGACGGAGCCGGATGCCACGTGCACCGCATCCGGCCCGACGCCGTACTTCTCGCCCAGGCGCGCGCGGAGCGCGCCTGCGGTGGCATCCGGATACCGATTGATCGGGGTGGTGCGGGTGAGCGCCTCGAGCACCGACGGCAGCGGCTCGAACGGGTTCTCGTTGCTGGAGAGCTTGAAGGCGTCGGCCCCCGCCTGCTTTCCCTGCCGGTACGGCGGAAGGGCGGCGATCTCTGGGCGGATTCGGGGCAGCGTCGGCTCGGTCACGGGAACAGTCTATGAGCAGCACTTTCACCCGGCGCCATTCTTCATCGGTTGCGATTCTCAGGGAATGGACGTACTGTTCATTACATAAGAGTAAGGAGGCATCGTGGCTTCTCCCACCACCCCTGTGCGCAGTGACGCTGAACTGGCCGACCTCGCAGCCCGCGCACGTCTGCACGTGCTCGAGACGGTCGCATCGAGCAAGGCGGGCCATATCGGTGGGCCGATGTCAGCGATGGACCTGTTGATATCGCTGTACTTCGACCGGCTGCGCATAGACCCTGCGCGTCCCGACTGGCCAGAGCGGGATCGCTTCATCCTCTCGAAAGGTCACTCCGCGATCGGGCTCTACGCCGTGCTCGCGCTGCGGGGCTTCTTCCCCGTAGAGGAGCTGCTCACCTTCGATCACGGTGATTCCCGCCTGCAGGGCCATCCCGACATGCTGCTCACGCCGGGGGTGGACTCTTCGACGGGGTCCCTCGGGCAGGGCCTCGCCATGGGCACGGGCATCGCTCTCGCTTCGCAGAAGAGAAGAACCGACGTCCACACCTGGGTGCTCTGCGGTGACGGCGAGCTGCAGGAGGGCATGATCTGGGAGAGCGTCATAATGGCGCCGAGGTACCGGCTCGACAACCTGACGCTCATCGTCGACAACAACGGCCTTCAGCAGTTCGGCTGGCCCTCCGACGGCACCTCGCGGTTCGATCGCAGCGAGCCCATGGGGCATGTGGACCTCGTCGCCGCGCTCCGGGCGTTCGGCTGGGAGGCCGAGGAGATCGACGGACACGACCTCGAGGACATCCGGGCGGCGTTCGACCGCGCAGAGGCACGCCGTGGCACCGGTGCGGCACCGACGGCGATCATCGCCCGCACGATGAAAGGTCGCGGAGTGTCCTTCACCCAGGGCCACTTCACATGGCACAACGGAGTGCCGTCCCCCGAGCAGCTCGCCCTCGCACGGGCGGAGTTGCTCGGCCCCGCAGAAAGGATGAACGCACGATGAAGAGCCAGCGCGTGGTGTGGGGCGAGGTGCTCGCAGAGCTCGCCGCCGAAGACGATCGCATCGTCGTGATCGACGGAGACCTGGCGACCTCGACCAGGGCGGACATCGTCGCCGAGCGCGTCCCGGAGGCCTTCGTCGAGGCGGGCATCGCCGAACAGAATCTGGTCGGGGTGGCCGTCGGAATGAGCACCGTCGGCTACCGACCGTGGCTGTCCACCTTCGGCGTGTTCCTCACGCATCGCGCACTCGACCAGTTGCGCATGCTCGTCTCTCAGACCAAGGCGCCGGTGCGGGTCGTCGGCTCGTATTCGGGCCTGCTCACCGGCGCGAGCGGAAAGACTCATCAGGACCTCGCCGACATCGCGATCATGCGCGCGATGCCGCACTTCGCGGTTCTCGCTCCCGCTGACGAGTACGAGCTGGAGGCCATGATGCGCTGGGCAGGCGATTTCGAGCAGCCGCTCTACTTGCGCGTCGCCCGCGACGCGGTCTCACCGGTGGGAGAGCCTCAGGGCTTCGTCCTCGGAGAGCCAAGGCTGCTGCGCGATGCCGACGACGCGCGGCTGGTCGTGATCTCCACCGGCGTCCAGACATCGCGCACGGTGGAGGCGCTCGACATCGTGGCGCACGCCCACCGGATACGGCACATCCATCTCCCGACACTGAAACCGCTCGATGAGGACGCCTTGCTCGACATGATCGGAGACTGTGACCACGTGGTGACAGTGGAGGAACACAGCGTCTTCGGAGGGCTCGGGGGCCTCATATCGGAGGTGCTCTCCGCGCGTGCTCCACGACGCGTGGACCGGATCGGTCTCGCAGACGGGTGGGCCGAGTCCGCTCCGAACGAATTCCTCCTCGATCGCTACGGCCTCAGTGCGCAGCGGGTCGCGGACCGGATGATGGAGCTCCTGGGTGGACGCGACGGTTCATGACCGCGACCTGGACGACGAGCAGCTGGAGCTGACCGCGCTCACGTTCACGCCCGCGCCGAGCATCGACCGCACATACTCCCTGAGCACGCTCCAACCGGGCGAGGTCAACCGCGCAGGCTTCTCCCGAACCGCACTCGGCGGCAAGGGCGTCAACGTGGCCGGAAGCCTGGTGGCGGGGCGGAAGCGAGCGATCGCGGTGCTCCCTCTGGATCCGGCGCTGGTGCCCGCTTCCGTGCCGGATCACCTGGAGATCCTCGATGTCGCCGGGGTGGGGCGAACGAACGTCATCCTCGTCGAGGACGGCGGCGCCACGACGAATGTGAACGACAGAGCAGCTCCCATGGCGACCGACGATTGGCTTGGGCTGCATCATCGAGTCCTCGCAACGGCGCGCCGAGAACGCGCCCGCTGGGTCGTTCTTGGCGGTGCGCTACCGGACGTCGACGGCCGACCGGCGCCGCTGGAGCGTCTCGCAGCCGAGACTCAGCTGTCCGGCATCCGTGTGGCCCTCGACACCGCGGGTGTCGAACTCCGCAGGCTGCTCGCGGCGGGGATGCGTCCAGATCTGGTGAAACCGAACGCGAGCGAGCTGTCGGAGGCGACGGGACATGCGGTCCCCGATCTCGACGGCGCCGTCGCGGCTGCTCAGGTTCTGCGGGACATGGGCGCGAGTGCGGTGCTCGCGAGTCTGGGCGATCGGGGCGCGATCTACCTCGACGATCGCCACTCGCTGATCTGCGCTGCGCCCCGCGTACCGGTCCTCGATACCACCGGAGCCGGCGACGCACTGCTCGCCGGATTCCTCTCAAGAATCGAGACCGGTGGTTCCCTCGACATCCATGACGCACTGTGCACGGGTGTGAGCTGGGGAGCGCTGACCGTGCAGAGCACGTCTCCCGTCGCTTCGGCGCTTCCCTCCAGCCACGGGCTCTCCGCACGCGAGCTCCCGGCAGCCGTGCCACTCGGCTGACCGGGATCGCGCTCAGAACGTGCCGTCGACCGTCAGGCCGCCGTCGACACGGAGCATTGCTCCGTTGACGAACGAGGCGTCGTCGGATGCGAGGAAGGCGATCGCCGCCGCGATCTCCTCGGGCTCGGCGAGCCTTTTCAGCGGTGTCCTGGCCAGGAGGGCACCCTCGCTCAGCGCACCGGTGCGCAGCCCGGATCGCACCATCTCGGTCGCCACATAGCCGGGCGCGACCGCGTTCACTCGAATGCCGTAGCGGCCCCACTCGACGGCCAGGGTCCTCGTCATTCCCATCACGCCGGACTTCGCCGTGGCGTACGCGAGCCGACCGGGCAGTCCGAAGGTCGAGCCGACCGAGGCGATGTTGACCACCGAGCCCCCGGTCGTCTTCAACTGCGGGAACAGCGCCTTGCTCATGTTGAGCGCACCCGTGAGGTGCACAGTCAGCACTCTGTTCCATGAATCCGTATCCTGCTCCTCCGCAGGCATGCGTGCGATGATTCCCGCGCAGTTCACCAGCGCGGAAGCCGCTCGGCCGGCTTCCGTCAGCGCAGCCGCCACTTCACGGGCGTCGTTCTCACGGGTCACATCCACCCCCACGCCACGGTGCGCACCGCCGGAAGACGGATGATCGGCATTGAGCCGATCGGCCATGGCCCTGGCCGCGGTCCCGTCCAGGTCTGCGACGGTGACCGTCCATCCGCGCGAGGCGAAGAGCGCCGCGGTAGCTGCACCGATCCCTTGTCCGGCTCCGGTGACGACGACCTCATGTGCACTCATCGAACACTCCTGTACTCTCTTTCAATGGGCAGTGAGTCCAGTGTATGATAATTAGAACCAGATGGGAGGGTTTCGATGTCGAAACCGGATAGTGGTGTTCTCGCCGGACGAACCGCCGTCGTCACGGGTGCGTCAAGCGGCATCGGAGCGGCCGTCGTCCGTCGCCTCCTCGACGCCGGAGCCGCAGTGCACGGGCTGGCCCGACGCGAAGGCGCCCTGAACTCCGTCGCACCTGAACACCGCGAATCCGGACGGTTCACACCTCACGTCGTCGATGTCAGCGACACTGCAGCCCTGGAGACCGTGATGGCGCGGATCGAGCGCTCGGCGCCGGCAGACATCCTCGTGCTCGCGGCCGGCACCAACATTCCGCAGCGACGGTTCGCTGAACTCACCGCCGACTCGTTCGACCACGTGATCCAGACCAACCTGCACGGCGTCTTCAACACGATCCGCGTGGCCCTCCCTCAGCTGCGCGACCGCGCGGGAGACGTCGTGATCATCTCGAGCATTGCGGCTTCCTGGCCCGACCACTCCGGGGCCGCGTACGGCGCGTCGAAGGCTGCGCTACTCGGTCTGGCGCGCGGTCTGTCGCGTGACGAGCACCGGCACGGCGTGCGCGTGTGCACCGTCCTTCCCGGCATCGTCGACACCGAGATCCTCGACAAGCGACCCGTCCCTCCTCCGCGCGAGGTCCGTGATCTCGCCGTCGCTCCAGAGGATCTCGCCGAGGCCGTGCTCACCGTCGTCTCGCTGCCCAACCGCACCAACATCGCCGAGATCAGCGTCGTCGCTACGCGGCTTCAGGCCTTCAGCGGCACGCAGGACGCGACTCCGATGCTGCCGGAGTCAGCATCGTGACCGAGACCATGAGCGCCGTCCGCGTGGGCCCCGGCGGTGGCGTGGCCGTGAGGTCGACGCCCAGGCCGGCGCCCGGCGCGGGAGAGGTGCGCATCGATGTCGCCTACGGCGGCATCTGCGGCTCCGACCTGCACTACGCGACGTCTGGACGCAACGGCTCCTTCGAGGTCATGTCCTTCCTCACCCTCGGGCACGAGTTCTCTGGCGTCGTCAGCGGGCACGGCGACGGCGTGGACGGACCACCGCTGGGCACACACGTCACCGTGCATCCCGCTCAACCCTGTGCCCGCGCGGGCGAGGGTCCGACCGGACGGCACCTGCTGACGGGCAGCTACTTGGGCAGCGCATCGACCCTGCCACACACCCAGGGCGGCTTCGCTGACAGCGTCGTCGTCAAGGCGGACCAGGTGCGTGTATTGCCCTCCGCCCTCCCCCTGCGTCGCGCAGCACTCGCCGAGCCGCTCGCCGTCGCGCTCCATGCCATCCATCTCGCCGGCGAGCTCGCCGGCGAGCGGGTCCTCGTCGTCGGGTGCGGGCCCATCGGCCTCCTGGCCGTCGCAGCCGCGCGTATCAGCGGCGCACGGGTGGCGGCCGCTGACATCGCCGCGCAGGCCATCGAGCGCGCAGTGCGCCTCGGCGCGGCAACCAGCTACCTGATCCCTGACCAGTCCCCGCCGAGCGGCGGGTTCGACGTCGTCATCGAAGCATCGGGCGCGGCAGCTGCGATCCGAGGGGCATTTCGCCAGGTAGCCGACGGCGGCACCGTGATCCAGCTCGCCATCCCCTCCGTGGAGCGCGCCGACATCGAGGTCGGCGAGCTGATCCGTCGCGAGATCGTCTACCGGGGCACCTGGCGGTTCGACACGGAGATCGACGAAGCCGTCGTGCTCCTTCGAGATCACCCCGAACTCGACGAGGTGATAACGCACGAGTTCCCTGTCGCCGAGGCCACCGAGGCGTTCGAGGTCGCACAGGACTCACAACGCTCCTCGAAGGTGCTCCTACGCTTCGACCGCTGACAGATCCGCGCCCTGGGAGCGCTGCGACATCGATCCGCTCAGGCTGTCGGCGGCGTCGACCGCGGCCGCCGCGATCTCGTCCGCTCGTGCCCGAATCTCGTCGGCGAGTCCGGCGACGGAGAGAACGGCGCCGAGCGAGCCGTCGACCCACACGGGAGCACCGATCGCACCGATTCCCGACGTCACGTCCTCATCCGACAGCGAGTACCCGCGGGACCGGATCTCGGCGGAGTCGGCATCGAGCTGCGCCCGGGAGGTCAAGGTGCAGGGTGTGAATCGCTTGAGCTCTCCTGGGAGACTCGCGGCGCCGTCCGGATCGAACGCCAGGATCAGGCGGCCCGCCGCGCCCACGTGCAACGGCAGCGAACGACCGGGCTTGAGCAGCATCATGCTCACCGCGCTCCCCGGCGCCCAGCGCACGCACATCGCTGCGCCGTGGTGCCGCACGGACAGGTAGACCGTCTGCCCCGTCTTCTCGGCGAGCTCGTTCAGTACGACTTCGCCGGCGGAGCCGATGTCGAAGGCGTTCGCCGCCCGGTCGGCGAGAGTCAGCCAGCGGTCGGCGAGCGCCAGAGTCGCATCATCGCGGATCTCCACCATGCCGACCGCCGCCAGCCCCTCACCCAGCCGGTATACAGACGAGCGCGGTATCCCGGTTCGCGACGCGATCGCCGCCGGGGTCATCGGCCCCTGCTCCGCGAGGCACAGTAACAGCGCCTGCGAGTTGGCGAGGACCCGGATCAGGCGAGGCGCGCTCACTGCGCACCGCCCGGCACGTACCCCAGCGCACGACTGATCTCCTCCGCGACCGCCCGGACCCGCTCGCCCACGGTCTCGCTGCCGAGCACTTCGTCGCGCAGGCCGCTCACGGAAATGGCAGCCACCGGTTCACCTCGGTGGTTCAGTACCACGGCTCCGACGGCGCCGATGCCGCGCGTCACGTCCTCATCCGAGATGGATATCCCCGAATCGCGGATGGCATCCAACTCCTCCTGCCACCGCGCGCGCGCCGCCGCGGAGTGCCCAAGGCGCTCCAGCGTGCGATCGCGCTCTGCGCGCGGGGTGGCGGCCAGAAATGCCCGGGAGACGGCGCCGCGATCCAACGGCAGGCTCCCGCCGAGGCGGAGCGCCAGCGCCTGCACGCTACGACCGTCGAAACAGCCCACGCATGCCATCGCATCCTCCACCCGCACACAGAGGTAGGTCGTCAGTCCCGTCTCGCGACGGACACGCTGCAGACGGGGCAGCGCCTCGACCTGAAGGTCGCGCTGGTCACCTGCGAGACTGCCGATCTGCAGCAGGGTCAGACCCAGGCGATAGGTGCCGCGTCGGTTTCCCTCGTCCACCCAGCCGAGCTGCCGGAGGTTGGCGAGGAGTCGATGTGTGGAGCTGGTGGGCTCACCGACGGTATCCGCGATCGTCGCAGCCGTATCGGCGATGCCGCTCTCGAGCACGCGGAGGATCGCGTCGGCCTTGTCCAGGATCTCCAGCCCCGCCCCGGCAGGACGCGATTCGCTCATGGCACCTCCGGTCGGCCCGCTCGCGTCTCGCGGGTGTCCTCCACGGTAGCGGATAGCTCGGCGACGAGCCTTCGCAGCTGCGCGAGCCTCTTCACTCCGGAGGAGCGATGCGTCACCTCGCCTCCGGCGAAGGCCATCAGCGTCGGCAGTGTGCGGATCTGCTCCGAGTCGGCGACTTCCGGGTGCAGGCCGACGTCCAGGTGCAGAATCCGCACCTGGGCCTCCGCGGCGATCTCCCGCAGCGCGGGCATCATCGCGGCACACGTGGTGCACCAATCGGCTCCGAACATCACCAACGCCGGTTCACGCCCCGATCGCAAGGCGTCGAGCTCGGCCGGTCCGGCATCGATCACGTCAGGCATAGATCCTCCTCGGAACAGGGAGACCATCGAGGTCGTCGTCAGAGAGCGTGTCGGTGAGCTGGACCGCGGCTTCCTGCAGGAGGTGGGCGATCTGACGAGTGTGTTGTGCAGCATGCCAGACCTCTCGCTCGAGGAGCTCGTGCATGGTGTGCGCGCCCCAGTAGCTGTCCAGGACGTCGTCCATGGGGTCGTCGGGGTCCATGTCCTCCCACCACTCGGCGACCGCGCGCCGAGTGCCTTCGATGAACACGCCGAGATCCGCCGCGTCACGCGCCTCTGGCTCGAGGTCGTCGAACAACAGCGAGAACTCCGCGTCGTCGAACTTGCCGAGGAAGTACCGCATGGTGCACCCCGCGTGGCCGAACAGCTCGGCCAGGTCACGGCGGCGATGCGGGAATCGCAGACCCTCCGTCTCCGGCGTCAGGTGCCGGAGCATGGACTGCAGAACCGTGTTCACGCGGTCGTAGCGTCGCACCAGCTCGGCCGGGTCAAGCATCACCGGAGGCGAATAGGGCACGCCCAGCAGCTCCGCAACGGAGGCGAGCGCCACACCATTGCGGCAGGTTCCGTTCCAGGAGATCGCAGGCAGCCTGACGTTCTGCCCGGCGAGAAACTCCGCGGCTGCATCATCCTCCTCCACGTTGATGGCGTCGAATGCGAGGCCCGTACCCTCCATGAATTCCTTCAAGCGCAGGCAGCTGCTGCAGCCCGGCATCCAGAAGATGGTGGGTTTCTCGGGGGAGAGGTGTCCGGTGGTCATGTGAGCTCCTTCGCTCCTGTGTTCAATGCTCCGGCTTCGGGAGCATGGTCCGCCCGGTGAGGACGAGGATCGCGGCCAGCGCAAGCTGCGCGGCGCCGGCCAGCCATGCCCCGGTGAATCCCGTGGCGGCCACGACACCGAAGACGACCGGGCCCACCATGGCGCCTATGCTCATCGCCGTCTGCACCACCCCGCTGGCCTCGGCCACGCGACCGCGGTGATGCAGCGCGATCGCGTAGTGGAACACTCCATTCCAGGAGAACCCCAGACCGAACGCGATCAGCACGCCGGCCACGAGGATGCCGTCCGCCCCGCCACGCGAGACAAGCACGAGTCCCACGGATCCGGATGCCATCATCGCGGCGACGACGATCAAGTGGCGACCGGCACGATGGTCCGCAGCGATGCCGGAGACGATGCGCATCACCACGGCGAGGATGCTTGCGACGATCACCAGCGCACCCGCCTGTGAGGACGAGACCCCGATGCTCACGACGTAGGTGACGAGGAACCCGCCGAGCGTCATCGTCGCGGCAGTGGCGACACCGGCGCCGGTGGCGAGGACCAGCAGCGCCCCGCTCGGACGGGGCGGAGACACGACGCGTCTTCTGCGGCGGTCCGCTCGCTGCCGGCTCTCGCCGTTCCGGTACGCACCGCTCGAGGGCGCCGCGCCCCCCTGCGCGACGGCTCCGCCGCGCAGGGCGCGGAGGAGCACAAGAGCCATGATCGCGGCCGCGACACCCGTGATGGCGAACGGCCATCGCCAGAGGTCGTCGTGGGAGAAGAGCGGAATGGCCGCACCGGCGAGAAGCGTCGTAAGAGGCAGAGCAGTCTGCTTGACACCGAAGGCCGTCGCCTGCCGTCCTGCTGGTACGGTGCCGGCGATCGCGCTGTTCGACGCCGGGGCGGCGATGCTGTTGCCCAACGCCCCGAGCCCGCACAGGGCGGGCAGCAACATCCAGAGGCTGCCGCTCACCGCCACGAGGGTCAGACTCGCTGACGCACACGCGACGCCGATCAGCATCGCCGTGCCCCATCCGCGGCGAGCGACCAGCCTGCCGCAGACGACCGCGAAAAGCGCCGACATTCCGAAGTACGAACCCAGCAAGAACCCGAGTCCGCGCTCGTCGAATCCGAAGCGGTCGCCGATCTGGGGCGCAAGTCCCGAGAGCAGCCACACCGGCAGTCCGCTCATCGCCGTAACGCATACGCCCCATATGACTGCTCCCCGCGCTCGCACGCTCAGCCCACGGCGAGACTCTGCCCGCCGTCGACCGCGAGGCAGACGCCGGTGATGAACGCCGCTTCGTCCGAGGCGAGGAAGAGAGCGGCATTGGCCACATCCCAGCCCGTTCCCATCCGCCCGTTCAGCGGAACGTGGGAGTTGCGCCCCTTGATGACGTCCTCACGCGTCATGCCGTTCAATCCCACACGGTGCTCGATCGCCATCGGGGTCTCCATCAGACCGGGGAGGATCGCGTTGGCGCGGATGCCATGCGGGGCCTGTCGGATGGCGAGGTTCTGCGTCATCGCGACGACCCCCGCCTTGGAGGTCTTGTACGCGATGTACGGATAGTCGATCTGTGAGGCGAGCGATCCGACACTCAGGATGACACCGCTGCCCTGCCGGCGCATGACGGGCAGCACGTGCTTGCAGGTGAGCACCATGCCGGTCAGGTTGATCCGCATGACACGATCGAAATCGTCGGCTTCGATCTCCTCGATGATCGCGTCGTTGCCGCCGAGGCTGACTCCGACGTTGTTGTGCAGGATGTCGATGCGCCCGAGCGTCGCTTGAGCATGCTCGACCAGTGTGACGATCGAGCCCTCATCGGTCACGTCCGCCTGGGCGGCTTCCGCCTGTCCCCCCTCGTCCAGGATCATGTCAACGGTTTCCTGCGCCGACTGCGGATCACGATCGGCGACGAGTACGCGAGCGCCTGCTCGCGCGAAGGTCATGGCGGTCGCCCGTCCATTGCCCACCGTCGCCCCCACGGTCTGCCCTCCTCCGACGATCAGTGCGGTCTTGTCCTTGAGTCGGGGCGTGTCTGTCATGGTTCCTCTTTCGGTGGTTCGGGTTGCGGATGCAGCAAACGAATCGGCGCACCCGCCGAGAACGCCTGGATCGCATCGCGCGCGTCTGTGAAGAAGAGCTCGAAGTTCTCGGCCGTGACGTAGCCGAGATGAGGGGTGAGCAGCGTGCGAGGCCATTCGCGAACGTCGGCGTCGCCGGGCAGGGGCTCGCTCTCGAAGACGTCCAGAGCGGCGGCGCCCAGCCTGCCGTCCCGCAGCGCGCGTCCCAGTGCGCGGTTGTCGACGATGCCCGCTCGCGACGTGTTCACCAGCAGCGCCCGGGAGGACATCGCATCGATCGCCGCCGCATCGACGATCCCGAGTGTTCGTTCGCTCTCGCGCAGATGCACGCTGACGACGTCGGACTGCGAGAACAGAGTGCTCTTCGACACCGCCTCGGCGCCGACCTCGGAAGCGCGCTCCGGCGTCAGATTGGTGCTCCACCCCAGCACGCGCATCCCGAACGCCTGTGCGATGCGGGCGACGCGCTCGCCGGCGACGCCCAGTCCGACGATGCCGATCGTCGATCCTTCGAGACCAGCGCCGAGCGGAGCGGCTTGCCACCTGCCCGCGCGCAGCGCAGCACTTTCGGACAGGAGCTGTCGTCGGGAGGCCAGGATCAGCGCCCACGTGAGCTCGGGTGTCGGAGACGACAGCGCACGGGTGCCGCAGAGCGCGATGTCATCGACGCGATCGATCACGGAGTTGCCCATCCCCGTGGTGACGATGAGCTTCAAGCGGGGAAGTCGTTCCAGCAGCCTCTCGGGAAGCGGCGTCCGCTCCCGCATGGCCACGATGACGTCGCTGTCGACGAGGAGCTCGGCCAGCGCATCCTCCTCCGTGACGTGCTCCCGGAGGGAACGGACGTGCACCGAGCGCTCACCCCTTCCCCAGTCGACGATGTCGGCGGCGACACCGTGGTAGTCGTCAAGGACGGTCACGTTCCACGTTGGCGCAGAGTTCATCGTGAGGCGCTCGTCAGGGTGACCCCGCCGTCGACGGGCATCACGAGGCCGGTGACCCATCTGGACTCATCGGAGGCGAGATAGAGCGATGCGTAGGCGACGTCCCATGCCGTGCCCTCGGTCCCGAGGGGAGAGGAGCGCCGGCGACGATCCCGTCGCTCGTCGGACATGCCTTCGACGACCACGTGCGGTGTGAAGACCGGTCCCGGCGCGATGCAGTTGACGCGAATGCCCTCTGCCGCGTGATCCACGGCCATGGCCTGGCTCAGCGCGATCACCGCGCCCTTGGAGGCGGAGTAGGGGGTCAGGCCCCGCGGCCGCAGCGCAGAGATGGACGAGATGTTGATGATGGATCCTCCTCCGCCCTGGCGCATCGCCGGCACGGCGAACTTGCCGGTCAGCATCATGGTCTTGACGTTGATCTCCATGACGCGGTCCCACATCTCCTCGGTTGCTTCGACGACGCTGCCCGGACCGTTGATCCCGATGTTGTTCTGCAGCACGTCCAGCCGCCCGTAGGCATCGAGGGCCTCGGACACCATCCGCTCAGCGACCGCGGCGGAGGTGAGATCCCCCACGAACGGGAGCGCGACACCGCCCTCCTCACGGATCATCTCGACCGTCGCATCGGCCGCGTGCACGTCACGGTCGTTCACCACGACTCGTGCGCCGTGCCGGGCGAACAGGATCGCAGCGGCGCGGCCGTTGCCGATGCCCTCGGTCTGCGACCCGGCCCCGGTCACGATCGCGACCTTGCCGTCGAGCCTGCCCTGCGTCCCGCGCGCGGAATCGGATTCCCTCATGTGTCCTCCCTGGGTGTGTCGGCAGTGCGATGGTTCAGATGCGCATGCTCTGCCGGGCGCGTTCCGGCTGGCGTTCCGTTCGCCGTCGCGTCGTTCACGAGCGCCGATTCCACTGGTGCGGCAAGATCCTCACCGGGCAGCTCGGCGGGTGCGGAACCGCTGTCAGCCGACCCGCTCTGGTCCGGCGCCGCTCCCGCACGCTTGGCGGCTCGGCGTTTGATCAGAGGTGTCACCATGCCGGCGAGCAGGACCAGGCCCACCCCGATCCAGATACCGGCCGACATGGGTGTGGAGACGAAGTATCCGATGTCTCCTCGTCCGACGAAAGTCCCCTGTACGAAGTAATGCTCGATCATCTCGCCGAGCACGAGGCCGACCAGGAAGGACGCCAGGCTGAAATCGTAGAGACGCAGGATGTAGCCGACGACGCCCATGGCGAGCATGATGTGCACGTCGATGAAGTTGTTGTTCAGGCTGTAGGAGCCGATCACACCGAAGACGATGATCGCCGGGATCAGCAGGTGCCACGGCGTCCGCAGTACCCGGACCCAGACGCCGACCATCGGCAGGTTGAGCACGAGCAGCATGATGTTGGCGATGAACATCGCCGCGATCACTGACCAGAAGACGTCGGGGTGCTGGGTCATCATCAGCGGGCCGGGCTGGATGCCCTGCACCACCATCGCCGACAGCATCATCGCCAGGGTGGCGGAGAACGGCAGACCGAGCACGAGCACGGGGACCATGCTTCCGATCGCCGCAGAGTTGTTCGCGGCTTCGGGGCCGGCGATGCCTTCGACGGCCCCCTTGCCGATCTCCTTGCGGTACTTGGAGACCGTCTGCTCCACCTTGTAGGAGCCGAACGTCGAGAGTGTCGCAGACGGGATCGGCAGGAGGCCGAGGAAGAAACCGATGAGAGTGCCTCGACCCCAGGGCGTCCACGACCGACGCCACTCCTCGCGCGTGGGGAGCAGCTCGCGCAAGCGAACCTTCTGAGGCTTCTGCGCACCGCTCCTGCCCGAGAGCATGAAGACGATCTCACTGATTCCGTACAGGCCGACGGCGACCGAGGCGAGCGCGAAGCCGAGTGAGAGGTCGAGGTTTCCGAACGTGAAGCGGTTGTAGCTGCTGCTGGCCTCGGTCCCGACGGTCGAGAGGCCGACGCCGATGATCATCGGGAACAGTCCCCCACCGATGCTGCCACCGGTCACGCGGGCCAGCACGATCAGCCCACCGGCGGTGAGGGCGAAGAACTCCGGTGCACCGAACTTCATCGCCATCTCCGAAACGACCGGCGCAGCCAGGACCAGGATCACCAGTCCCAGGAATCCGGCGATGCACGACCCCACCGCCATGATCGACAGCGCCGCACCGGCGCGACCCTTCTTCGCCATCTCGTGGCCGTCGAACGTCGCCACGATCGACGACTCCTCGCCGGGGATGTTGAGGAGCACGGATGTGGTGGACCCGCCGTACTGAGACCCGAGGTAGATCCCGGCGATCATGATCAGGCCCACCGCCGGCTCGTAGGCGAAGGTGAGCGGCAGGATGAGCGCAGCGCCGGCCACCGGGCCGAGACCGGGCAGTACCCCGATGAGCGTCCCCATCAGCGCTCCGGCGAGAGCGGCGACGAGAAGCTCCGGTGTGATGGCCATGGCGAGCCCCTGAAGGAGGCCGTCGATCGAGCTCATCCGAGGATCACCCCCGCGGGCAGCCGCACACCCAGTAGTTCGATGAAGACGAAGGATGTGCCGATGCCGGCGATCAGCCCGTACAGCATGACCTTCCACCAGGCGATCCGCCCGAGGAACCAGATCATCGCCATGAAGTAGAGCGTGGCTCCGATGTACTGCCCGAGCAGAGGAAGCAGAAGGATGAAGGCAATGGTCAGAACGGCGAACCCGATGACGTTCTTCGCTTCTCTGCCCTTCGGCAGCTCGATCTCGCCACCGCCGGCCGACGAGAGCACCGCCTCCCCGATGACCAGGAGGGAGATGATGATCGCGGCGATCCCCACGATCATGGGGAATCGGCCCGGGCCGGGCGTTCCGGCACCGCCCATCGGCATCCCGAGTGCCACCGACAGATAGCCGCCGGACACCGCGACGCCGACGAGTCCGATCACGGCACGGCCCGTGCGCTTCTGATCCCAGCGCCCGTCCGGCGCCTTCAGGCGAGTCAACATGCTCATTCTCCCGATCTCAGTCCAGCGGGTGCGTGTCGAGCTCGATCGCGTAGTCCGGCTCGACTTCGATACGCACGGTGCCGAGCACGCGCACGACGTAACAGTAGAAGGAGGCGATCACGACGATGTCGGTGAGGTTCTCCTCGGAGAACAACGCGGAGGCGCGCGTCCAGGCCTCGTCGTCGACCGTCCCCGGCTCCACGATCTGAACGGTCATGGTCAGTGCGGCGATCACCTCAGGTTCACCGGCGAAGGCCTCGGTGGAACCATTCGCCCACTCCGTGATCGCGCGAACGTCGTCCGAGTCCACGTCGAAGCTGCGGGCGATCGCGATGTGATGGCTGTACTCGTACGGTGAGTGCGTGAGGTAGCCGACCAAGAGAATGATCAGCTCGCGCAGCCTTCCGTCCAGCGTGCAGTCCCAGCGGATCCATTCGCCGAAGGCATGGTGCACGCGCAGTGCTCCGGGGCTGTTCGCGAGAGCACGGAAGAGGTTGATGGGGCGGGACATCAGGTCCCGGTCCTGGGGTGCGAGGTCCTGCGCGTCCCGGTACGGGACCCGCGCTGCGGGCTGAGCATGGAGCCCAGCCCACAGCGGGCCGATCCGCGTGGAGCGATCGATGGAGGTCATATTCGTCGTGCACCTACTCCCTGGCGTCCATGAGCTTGATGCCCTCGTCGCTCGCGGTCGTGGTCTTCTCGATCCAGGCCACGAGCTCGTCGTCGGCCATCGGGTCGGCCACGAATCCGCTCTTCTCGCAGAATGCGGCCCATTCGTCGCTCTTGGCGACGGCGAGCGCTGCGGCGACCAGCTTGGTTCGTACGTCGTCGGGCAGACCGGGCGCGGCGATCGTGACGTAGTCGGAGGAGTAAGGCACATCGAACCCGAGGCTCTCGAAAGAAGGACCCTGGGCGACGTCGTCGTACCTCTCGTCACCGGTGTGTGCGAGCACGCGCAAGTCACCCGACTCCACGAGACCCAGCTGGGCGGCGGCCGTCGGCACGGCGGCCTCGACCTCGCCGCTCATCGTCGCGAGCACGGCCTCGCCGGCACCACCCGAGAAGGGGACGATCGTGAGCTCGACATCCGCCTGCTTCTCCAGCGTCGCGATCACGAAGGAGTTGTTGGTGAGGCGACCCGTCGTTCCGACCCGCACCTCGCCCGGTCGCGCCTTCGCATCCGCGATGAGGTCGTCCAGCGTCTCGTACGGCGAGTCCTTGCCGACGACGAGGATGTTGGGCGCTTCGAGCATCTTGGCCACCGGCGTGTAGTCGTCGATGCCCTTCCAGGTGAGGTCCGGGTTCACCATCGGCTGCACGACGATGCCGGTGGCGGAGCTGATGCCCAGGCGCATCCCGTTGGGTTCCGCGTCGATCACCGACGCGAGACCGATCGTCTCGTCGCCGCCGGGCAGATTCTCTGCGACGGCGCTGGTGCCGAGCTCCTCAGCCAGCAGTCGTGAGAACTCGCGTCCAGCGGGATCGGTGGATCCTCCGGGCTTGTACGGGATGACGTACTCGAGTTTTCCGTCCGGGTAGCTCGAGGCCGCGTCTTCCGACCCGGGTTCGGCGTTGCCGCCGGAACCGCAGGCGGTGAGGACGAGGGCTGTGAGGGCGGCGAATGCCACCATGGATACTGTTCTCTGCTTCGGGCGCATCTTCGAGCCTTCCTGCCCCGGCCAGGTCGAGGCACATGGTGATTGAAGTGCTCTGAAGCTATCACTTGATGAACACAGTGTCCACTGTCTGATTCAAACTCCGCCCGCCGAGCTTGAAGCACAGGCGCTGAACATCACTCCCGCTCCACGCCTCGCCCCACCGTGCAAGACTGTGCAGACCATGCGATTCATCATCCGCGTCGTCATCAACGCCTTCGCCATCTGGGTGGTCAGCCTGATCCCCGTGCTCGGGATCACGATCCGGCCGTTCGCACCCGGCGAGACGCTGCAGCTCGTGCTCACGCTGCTGGCCGTCGCCGCGATCTTCGCGCTGGTGAACACGATCATCGGCACGATCATCAAGATCGTCGCGTTCCCGCTCTACATCCTCACGCTCGGGCTCATCTCCTTCATCGTCAACGGCTTCCTGCTCTGGCTGACGGCCTGGATCACGAGCGGCTTCGGCTGGGGCCTGGGCGTGGAGTCGTTCTGGTGGGGCGTGGTGGCGGCCATCCTCATCTCGATCATCAACGCCGTCTTCGGGGCGATCCTGCGTCCGCAGAAGAAGCGGCGGCGCTGAGCGGTCGCACACGGGTCTCGCATCCGCCGTCCCGGTGACGATCATGGGCGCTTCGCGCTGAACTCCATCCTCTCGACGGAGACGATGTCCTCGGCCTCGTCTCGCAGGCTCTCGTCGAGTGCGTCGATACGGGTGTCGCCGGATGCCTCGGCAAGACCCAGGGTCTCCATGTAGGCGTCGAAGAAGTGCGACTGCCCCGAGGTGAACTCTCCCCCGGTGGCGTACTCCCTCGACACCGTGATGCTGTCGGCCGACCCGGTCGTGCCGGCTGGGCCCCCTCCCGTGAGCCCCGACCCCACGGGATCGTCGGTGTGGGTGATGTGGATCAGCTGCTGATCGGCATCCAGCCACGGCACCGTCGGCGATCCGATGAGCGTCACCCGATCGGTCTCGTACAGCCCGCTCATCGCCAGGGGTGTCACGACCGCCCCGCCCTGCGAGTAGCCGACGACATCCACCTTCGCCCCCGGCTCCGCGCCGGCCATCTCCAGCGCCTCCAGCACCGCCTCGTACGAGGCGCCCTCCCGGCGGCTGACATAGAGGTCCCAGTTCGATCCCATGTCCCAGGGTTCCTCCGTGAGCGCAAAGCCTCGGGTGCCGTCGACGTAGACCTCGTACGACTCCGAGCCGTCACGGTGCTGCCGCTTCTCCACGGCGATCTGGGCGGTGGCCTTCGGGATGCGCTCGGCCAGCTGCTTCAGCGAGCGAGGGGCGCCGCTGACGTGCGTGCGCGCCACCTCTGTCACCGTCACCGGCGCGGCCGGCCCCCTCAGCCTCGTCCCCTTCGGGAGCATTCCGTACTGGTGCGGGTTCCGCCTCACCTCCGCCATCGTCGACGTCACGCCGAGCCCGATGCCCGGCCAGATGAATCCCACCAGCCGGTCGCCCCACTGGTCGAACAGGCCTTCCTGCGCGCTCTTCTTCCATCCGGCCGCGACGCTGATGGCCATGGCGTCGAGGCGGTCGTCCGAGGCGACCAGCTCGTCGATGCGCTCCTGCAGAACGCGGGCCTCCTCCGGACGCCCGATGCCCAGCAGCTCCTGACGGGCGCGCAGATCGGCGAGCTCGAACGCGTCGCCCATCAGTCGCGTCCCCTCCGCATCCGAGCGCAGTTCCGCGGCGAGCTCCTCCGCCCGCCGCGCACTGTCGGAGATGCCCGAGAGGTCCGTCAGCGCGACGAGAGCGGGAACCTGCCACAGCATCTGGTGGGCTCTTCGCGCGCTCTCGGCGACGGCATCCGTCCGGTCCGCGACCGCCGCCATCCGCGCGGCGACCGCACGCATCTCGTCCGGGTCGACGCTGATCCCGCCGCCGGCGGTGATGTTCAGCTCGTCGCTCACAGGATCACCGCCGCGACCCGATCACGGCACGAGGTCAGGTCGGAGCAGATGCCGGCGTACGCCGCATCCAGCTCGATCAGCACCCTCCGAAGCTTCCGCACCCCGGCCGCCTCCCACCGCGCGTCGGCGGCGACGCGCGCGACATCGGCGCGTGCCTGCTGCGCACCGTCGGCGGCCTCGTCGAGCTGTCGGAGCCCGGCGAAGACCGCCCAGAGTTCATCCGCCGCGTACGCGGTCTCATGTGCGATGGAGAGCATGCGAACAGCGTGCGGGAGCCGGACCGTGCGCACGCGCGCCGATCCCGCGGATTGTGGAGAACTTCTCGCATCCGATGATTGGGGACGGAAGTGCTTACCGGCAGAATGGGAGCCATGTCCGACCCGGATCCCTTCCGCGTCATCTTCGTCTGCACCGGCAACATCTGCCGGTCCCCGATGGCCGAGGTGGTGCTCCGCGCGCTCGCCGAGCAGCGCGGTCTGGGCGCACGCGTGCTCTCGCGCAGCGCCGGGACCGGCGACTGGCACCTCGGTGAGCGCGCCGACGATCGCACCCTCGAATCGCTGCAGCGCCGCGGCTACGATGGCTCCGCGCACCGGGCAAGGCAGTTCAGCGCGACCTCCTTCGCCGACAACGATCTGATCGTCGCCCTCGACCGCACGCACGAGCGCGTCCTGCGGGCCTGGGCGCGCACCGACGACGACGAGGGCAAGGTCACGCTGCTTCGCGCCTTCGACCCGCATGCGTCGAGCATGGACGTGCCCGATCCGTACTACGCGGGTCCCGCGATGTTCGATTCCGTGCTGGCTATGATTGAGACCGCGACGCGCGGCCTCTTCTCGCAGCTCGAGCCCGCCGTGCGAGCCCCCCGTACGACGCTCCGCACGATGCGGCGCCCCGATCAGGAGGATCTCCCCTGAGTTCTCTGCCCTCCCTCCCCGCCCAGCCGCTCAGCCCCCTCGACGGCCGCTACCGCGCCGCCGTCTCCGGCCTCGCCGACTACCTCTCGGAGGCGGGCCTGAACCGCGCCCGCGTCGAGGTCGAAGTGGAGTGGCTGATCGCCCTCACGGATCGCTCGCTGTTCGAGACGTCGCCGCTGTCGGATGCCGACAAGCAGCGCCTGCGCGCGCTGTACCGCGACTTCGGCCAGGCCGAGATCGACTGGCTGGCGGAGAAGGAGGCCGTCACCCGTCACGACGTCAAGGCCGTCGAGTACCTGGTCCGCGACCGCCTGTCGTCGCTCGGTCTGGATGCCATCGCCGAGCTCACGCACTTCGCGTGCACGAGCGAGGACATCAACTCCGCCTCGTACGCACTGACGGTCAAGCGCGCGGTCGAGGGCGTGTGGCTGCCGGCGCTGGATGCCGTGATCGCCAAGCTCCGCGAGCTGGCCGTCGAGCATGCCGACGCGCCGATGCTCTCGCGCACTCACGGCCAGCCGGCGACCCCGTCGACCATGGGCAAGGAGCTCGCCGTCTTCGCGTGGCGCCTCGAGCGCGTGCGCGGCCGCATCGCCGCATCCGAGTACCTGGCGAAGTTCTCGGGCGCGACCGGCACCTGGTCGGCGCACCTCTCGGCCGACCCCGACGCCGACTGGCCGACCATCGCCCGCGAGTACATCGAGGGCCTGGGCATCGACTTCAACATTCTCACCACCCAGATCGAGTCGCACGACTGGCAGGTCGAGCTGTACGACCACGTGCGTCACGCCGGCGGCATCCTGCACAACCTCGCGACCGACATCTGGACGTACATCTCGCTCGGCTACTTCGCGCAGATCCCCGTCGCCGGGGCCACCGGGTCGTCGACCATGCCGCACAAGATCAACCCGATTCGCTTCGAGAACGCCGAGGCGAACCTCGAGCTCGCCGGCGCCCTGCTGAACTCGCTGTCGCAGACGCTGGTCACCAGCCGGATGCAGCGCGACCTCACCGACTCGACGACGCAGCGCAACATCGGCGTCGCGTTCGGGCACTCGCTGCTCGCCCTCGACAACCTGCGCCGCGGACTGAACGAGATCTCACTGTCGCGCGACGTGCTGCTCGACGACCTGGACCACAACTGGGAGGTGCTCGCCGAGGCCATCCAGACGGTGATCCGCGCCGAGGTCGTCGCCGGCCGCTCGAGCATCACCGACCCCTATGCGCTGCTCAAGGACCTCACGCGGGGCCACCGGGTGGGTGCCGCGGAGCTCGCGTCGTTCGTCGAGGGGCTCGAGATCGGGGATGCTGCGAAGCAGCGCCTGCTCGCGCTGACGCCCGCCACCTACACGGGCATCGCCGAGCGCCTGGCCCGCTGAGCCGACCCCACGGGGCTCAGGCGGCCGGTGCGGGTTCCCCGCCGGCCGACGCGGGTTCGCCTCCGGCCGGTGCGGGATCGCGTGGCATGAACAGCAGCGCGACGAGCGTGAGCGCGGCGGTGACGGCCGCGCCGACGAACACCCAGGTGGATGCCGCGACGATCGTCGCCGGATCGTGCGGGCCGGCGCCCTGTGCGATGACCGCGTTCGAGATGGCGCCGAGCACGGCCACGCCCACCGCGCTGCCGGCGGAGCGGGCGAAGTTGTTCATGCCCGTGACGGCGCCGCGCTCGCCCCAGCCGACCGACGACTGCGCGGCGATCAGCACGGGAGCGGATGCCCAGCCCAGGCCGAAGCCGAGCACGAAGGCGATCACGGCGAGCAGATAGACGTTCGGCCACGGGCCGCTGACGGCGAGCAGCGCAGCGGCGACCGTGGCGGTGCCCATCCCGATCAGCGCCGTGCGACGGAATCCGATGCGCAGATAGAGGTGTCCCACGTTCGCGGCCGCGAGCGGCCACCCGAGGGTGAGCGCGGCCACGGCCAGCCCGGACAGGAGCGGGGCGATGCCGAGCGACCCCTCCAGGTAGGCGGGCGCGAAGCTGGTGACGCCGATGAGCAGCGCTCCGATGCCGAAGGAGACCAGCGTGGTGCTGAGGATCAGCCGACGTCCGATGAGGGCGAAGTCGATGATCGGCTCGGACGCCCGACGCTCCACCAGCGCGAAGGCGAGCAGGGCGAGCGCTCCGCCACCGAAGCAGATCGCGCTGGGGATGGACAGCCACGGCCAGGCGCTGTCGCCCTCCAGCAGGCCGAGGATGATGCCGGTGAGTCCCACGGTCAGCAGGGCCGCCCCGGCGTAGTCGACCCGATGCCTGCGGGTCTGCTTCTCCTCGTGGTACCGGCTGAGCAGCATCCATCCGGCGGCCGCGCACAGCGGGATGTTCACGAAGAAGATCCAGCGCCAGGCGTCCAGCTGGGCGAAGACGCCGCCCAGTGCCGGCCCCACCACCGAGGCGATCGCCCACACGCTCGCCAGGTAGCCCTGCACCTTCGCCCGTTCGGCGACCGTGTAGATGTCGCCCACGATCGTCATCGCCATCGGGCCGACGGCACCCGCCCCCAACCCCTGGACCACCCGGAAGATGATCAGCCAGAGCATGCTGCCGGCGAACCCGCAGAGCACGGAGCCGAGCAGGAACAGTGCGATGCCGAGCAGGATGACCGGTTTGCGCCCGATCATGTCCGCGAACTTCGAGTAGATCGGCACGCTGACCGCCTGGGCGAGCAGGTACACCGAGAACAGCCACGGGAACTGCTGATAGCCGCCGAGGTCGCGCACGATGCTGGGCACTGCGGTGGCCAGGATGGTCGCGTCGATCGCGATGAGTCCGGTGGCGAGCATGAGGGCACCGAGCACGGGACCGCGCGCGGAGCGCAGGCCGACAGAGGCTCGATCGACGGAGGTGGCCATGACAGGCTCAAGCGGGATCGGATGCCCGGTATTCCCGTCGGCGTGCTTCCCGCTGTGCCGTGCGATCCTGGGAGGAAGGAGGCGAACATGGGCGGCATCCGAAGGACTCTCGGCGTGTGGGGGCTGGCCGCGACGGCGCTGACCCTCGTCGCCTGCGCGCCGCCGGCCGTGGGCCCGCAGGAGGATCGGATCACGCTGGCATCCGGTCTCGACGCCCCCTGGTCCGTGGTGCCGGTCGGCGACGGCGCTCTCATCTCGCAGCGCGACGACGGCAGGGTGCGGGAGATGACCGCATCCGGAGACCTGCGCACGGCGGGCACCGTGCCCGGTGTCGTGGCGGGGGGCGAGGCGGGGCTGCACGGCCTCGCTCTGCGCGAGACCGACGGCATCCGCTGGCTGTACGCATACCACGGCACATCCGACGACAACCGCGTGGTGCGGATGCCCGTGACGGGCGAACCCGGCGCTCTGCGACTGGACACCGGCGACATCGAGGAGGTGGTCACGGGCATCCCGCGCTCGACCAACCACAACGGCGGGCGGATCGCGTTCGGCCCCGACGGGATGCTGTACATCGCCACCGGCGATGCCGGCCGGCGCGAGCAGGCACGGGACCGGGACTATCTGGGCGGCAAGATCCTGCGCGTGACGCCGGAGGGCGAGCCGGCGGCGCGGAACCCGTTCGGCACCGCCGTGTACTCCGTCGGTCACCGCAACGTGCAAGGGCTCGCATGGGATGACGACGGCACGCTGTGGGCGAGCGAGTTCGGGCAGGACACCTGGGACGAGCTGAACCGCATCGTACCCGGCGGCGACTACGGCTGGCCGGACCACGAGGGCATCGCGAACGCACCCGGGGTCGTCGACCCGGTGGCCGTGTGGAAGCCGCAGGACGCCAGCCCCAGCGGCATCGCGGTGATCGGCGACACCGTGCTCATCGCCGGGCTGCGGGGCGAACGGCTGTGGCGATACGACTCGTCGGATCCGGATGCCGAGCCGCGGTCGTTCCTCGAGGGCGAGTTCGGTCGGCTGCGCGACGTCGTCGCGGGCCCGGACGGCACCGCCTGGGTGCTGACGAACAACACCGACGGCCGCGGGTCGCCCCGTGCGGGCGATGACCGCCTGCTGCAGGTGCGCCTCCCGGAGGAGTGATCAGCTCAGCCGGCGGAGGGAGTGCCGGATGCGCCGGATGCGCCGCGCTCGTCATCGGACGGGCTCTCGGCGGCCGCGTCCTCGCTGTCGAGCAGCACGGCGCGGTCGATCTGCTTGGTGACGTCGGCCGGGTCGACCGCGAGCATGAGCAGGGAGAGTCCGAGCAGCGTGACGATGAACGAGACCCCGCCGATGACCAGGCCCAGGGCGAGCGGCGTGAGGCCCTCGTAGGCGCCGCTGGCGATCGCTCGGTTGACGCGCTCGGTGAACGCTCCGGTCGAGACCAGCGTGACGACGGTGGCGAAGATGCCGCACACCAGGGCGATGCCCACGAGGTGCAGAGGACGGAGGATCTCGCGTCGCGTCGGCTTCTGGTCGGTCATGCGTGTCCTCCGTGGTCGGCCAGGTGGTCGGCGGAGGCATCCGCCTCGACCTTCTTCGTCGCGTCGGGCGTGAGGCCGGCGATGGCCTGGAACACGGCGACGATCGCGGCGTAGCCGCCGAACAGGCCGACCCCGATGATGATGCCGGTGAGCGCGGCCTCGCCTTGAGGCGTCGTGTACTCCTGCACGAACCCGGCGGGGATCAGCAGCAGCACGAGGGCGAGCAGCAGACCGAGGGAGCCGGTCACGATCGCATCGCGCGCCCCGACCTGCCCTCGGAAGCGGATGCCCGCCAGCAGCTCGACGAGACCGGTCGTGGCGGCCCAGACGATCACCAGCACGAAGAAGACGGTGTCGGTGCGGAAGGACGGCACGCTCGCGGCCATGCCGAGCACGGTCGACAGGGCGCCCATGACGACCATCGGCCAGCGGCGCCCCTCGTCGAAGACGATGACCGCCGAGAGGATGAGGACCAGTCCGGTCGCGATCCCGAACCCGCCGAACACGGCCATGCCCACGGCGGCAGAGTGGTCGGGGGTGAAGGTGATCATGACGGCGGCCACGGCCGCCAGGACGGCACGGCTCAGATGCACGTGACGCGCCGTGAAGGGGCGGGGTGTGGGGGGCATGACGGTCCTCGGATCGGTGACCTCTCCAGTCTACGCCGGGGGGCGAGCCGCCCGGTTCGGCGCCGGTCGGTGAGAACCTCTCTAACCTTGCATTGCAATACTTGCGACGCAAGGTTATTGTGGGCCCATGGCGGAGAACACGGAGCGGATAGCGACCAACATCCGCAAGGGCGTGCTCGAGTACTGCGTGCTCGGGCTGCTCGCCGCCGACGAGCGGTATGGCCTGGAACTCGCCTCCGATCTGCAGCGACGCGGGCTGATCGCGAGCGAGGGCAGCCTCTACCCGCTGCTCGCCCGCATGCGCGACGGCGGACTCGTCGACACCCGCACCGAGGCGGTAGGCGGCGGCCGTCCGCGCCGGTACTACACCATCACGTCCGCCGGACGCGATCAGCTCACGACGTTCATCGAGGTCTGGCGCGCTGTCGGGCCCGAGGTCGACACCATTATCGAGGGGGCATCATGACCACAGAGGACGAGTACCTGCGATCGGTGGAGCGGATGCTGAACGGCATCGCACCCGAGCACCGCGCAGCCGTGATCGACGACCTGCGGGCGCACTTCGCGGACGCCGACGAGGCCGGGCGCCCCGTCGAGGACACCATCCGCGGTCTGGGCTCGCCGATCGAGATCGCCGAGCGCGCGGCGGAGGAGTTCGCAGCGGACGCGGCAGCCGTCGACGTGCGCGCCGAACGGGCCTGGCGGATGCTGCAGGGCGCCGCCGTCGTGCTGGCGGTCGTCATCGGCGTGGTCGCCGCGTTCATCATGCCGTCGTACACGACGGGCGACGGCACCTCCACGCTCGTCGCGGTGAACGGGCTCTGGGTCGCCCTGATCGCCCTGGTGCCCGCGCTGGTCGCACTCGTGCCCTTCGTCGTGCCGCGCCGTGCGCGAGTGATCACCTCGGTCGTCGCCGGCGTGCTGCTCACGGCGATGGTGCTGATCGGCGGCTTCACGCTCGGCGGCTTCTTCCTGCCGACCGTGCTGCTCGCGTGGACCGCGCTGATCGTGTGGACGCGGATGCGTCGCGGGTCCGTGTTCGGCCTGGGCTGGCGCATCGCCGGCGGGGTGCTCACGGCGCTGCCGGTACTCGCCTTCCTGGCGCCCGTCTTCGGCGGGATGCCGGGGCGCTACGCCGACGGTGGTTCGGCGTTCGAGCTGAGCGCCTGGGCCTGGCCGTTCTTCGCCGCGCTGCTGGCGCTCGCCGTACTGATGACGATCGGCTACCGCGCGGCCGGCTGGGCGGTGACCGCGATCGGCGCGATCGTGCTGCTCGTCGGCCTGGTCTCGGGCCAGCTGCTGACCCTGCTGTTCGTCTGGCTCGGGGGCTGGTGGCTGACGATCGGCCTGGCCCACGCGGTCACGGCATCCCGTCGCCCCTGACCCGGCATCCGGGATCCGGCATCGGCATCCGGCCCCGACCGGCCGGCATCCGCATCCGGCCCCGACCGGCCGGCATCCGACCGGCCGGATGTCGGCGCAGCCAACGGATGTCGGCGCAGAACGGGCCCCTCGACCTGCATCCGTGCTTTCTGCCGACATCCGTAGCCGGATCCGACCTGGGTGGGCCGGACGGATGCGGGAGAATCGGCTGTGACCACTCGACTTCGCTGGCTGCGGCTGCGCCCGCAGGAGCTCGCCCTCATCGGCATCACGGCGATCTGGGGCAGCACCTTCCTGCTCGTGCACTGGGCCATGGAGCACTCGGGGCCGTGGTTCTTCGTCGGGTTGCGCTTTCTCGTGGCGGCGGGCATCAGCATCCTCATCTTCCGTCGGTCGCTGCGGGGCATGACCTGGACCGACATCGGCGCCGGCGCCTCGATCGGCGTGATGATCTACGGCGGATACGGCCTGCAGACGCTCGGCCTGCAGACCATCGACAGCAGCACGTCGGCGTTCCTGACCGCGCTGTACGTGCCGCTCGTGCCGTTCGCTCAGTGGCTGTTCTTCCGCCGGCGGCCGCCCGCGCTGGCCTTTCTGGGCGCGGGCCTCGCGTTCCTCGGTCTTCTGCTCATCGCCGGACCGGCCGCGCTGACCTTCTCGCTCGGAGTCGGCGAGACCGCCACGCTCATCAGCACCCTGCCGATCGTCGGCGAGATCATCCTCATCAGCGTCTTCGCGAACCGCATCGACCTGGGCCGCATCACCATCGTGCAGCTGCTCACCGCCGGGCTGCTCGGACTGGCCACGATGCCGTTCACCGGCGAGGGCGTCCCGGAGTTCTCCTGGGCGTGGGTCGTGGCGGGCGTCGGCCTGGGGGTCGCCAGCTGCGTCATCCAGCTCACGATGAACTGGGCGCAGAAATCCGTCTCGCCGACCCGCGCGACCATCATCTACGCCGGTGAACCCGTGTGGGCGGCGGGCATCGGCCGCCTCGCCGGCGAGCGCCTGCCCGCCCTGGCGCTCATCGGCGGCCTGCTGGTGGTGCTGGGCATCCTGGCCAGCGAGCTGCGCATCGTCCGGCGTCGGTCGACAGCCGCCTGATGGCGGCGCAGCCGACGGATGTCGGCGGATCCGGACGATCCCGACCGACATCCGTCGTCTCGACCGACATCCGTGGCCCGCCAGCCGCCGCACGGCATCCGGACGCGTCTACGCTCGAATCATGTCCATCCCCGCCATCGTCGCCCCGTCCGCCACCGAACCGCTCTTCCTCGGCACCATCGAGCGCCGCGACGTCGGAGCATCCGACGTGCGCATCGACATCCGCTGGGCCGGCATCTGCCACTCCGACATCCACACCGTGCAGGGCGACTGGGGTCGGCAGCAGTACCCGCTGACCGTCGGTCACGAGATCGTCGGCACGGTCGCCGAGGTCGGCGCCGACGTCACGAAGTTCGCCGTCGGCGACCGGGTCGGGGTCGGATGCCTGGTGAACTCCTGCGGCGAGTGCGCGAACTGCGCGGCCGGGCAGGAGCAGCACTGCCTGCGGAGCGCCATCGGCACGTACGGCGTGACGGATGTCGACGGCACGATCACCCAGGGCGGCTACTCCACCTCGATCGTCGTCACGCAGGACTTCGTGCTGCGGGTTCCCGAGGCGATCCCGTACGAGAAGGCCGCGCCGCTGCTGTGCGCCGGCATCACGACGTACTCGCCGCTGCGGCACTGGAACGCGGGCCCCGGCAAGAAGGTGGCCGTGATCGGGCTCGGCGGACTGGGCCACATGGCGGTCAAGATCGCGCACGCGATGGGCGCGGAGGTCACCGTGCTGTCGCGGTCGCTGGCCAAGAAGGACGACGCGCTGAAGCTCGGCGCCGATCACTACTTCGCGACCGAGGATCCGGAGACCTTCCGTGCCCTGCGGAACTCGTTCGACCTCATCATCAACTCGGTCTCGGCCACGATCGATCTGGATGCGCATCTGAAGCTGCTGGCCCTGGACGGCACGCTGGTGAACGTCGGCGCCCCGGCCGAGCCGATGTCCGTACGCGCCGGCACCCTGATCGGCGGCCGCCGCTCGTTCGCCGGCTCCAACATCGGCGGCATCGCCGAGACCCAGGAGATGCTGGACTTCTGCGCCGAGCACGGCATCGCTCCCGAGGTCGAGATCACGTCGGCCGACCGGGTGAACGAGGCGTGGGCGCGGGTGCTGGCATCCGACGTCCGCTACCGCTTCGTGATCGACGTCGAGACGCTGAAGGGGTGAGCTGATCGAGCATCCTGCGGCGGAGGTGAATCGCGCAAGGATGCGCTGGAACAGCCGATGCCCGCGCGGGCGCCTACGCGACGGCGCGAACGCCTTCGGTCACAGGCGGCGCCGGGCGCACCGGCGTCGGCGTCACGCGCGACGGCTGAGTCCGCGATTCCTGAGCTCGCGGCTCCGGCGCCAGCGGGGTCTCGGCACGCGACTCGACCGGCTGCGGCGCGCGCCCACGGCCTCGCACGAGCACGCGCAGCACGGCGCCGATCACCAGAGCAGCCCCGAGCGCGCCCACCGAGACGAGCAACGGCGACCACAGGTCGGCGAACGACGATGCCCAGCTCAGCAGCGCGCCGACGATCCAGACGCCGACGGCCCCGCCTGCAAGCCCCGCCGCACCCCGCGCGAGCGCGAACGCCACGATCAGCGCACAGATCAGGGCGATGACCGCTCCCGCGATCCCGATCGGCACGAAGACCGATGCGAGTGCGCTCGTCACTGCGAGTGTGGACATGTCACGACCCCCCGTCGTGGACGCGCCCCCTGCGCGTCTTGTCCCCCAGGTTACCCGCGTCAACCTGCGGAATTCCTCCGCCCGAAGAACGATTCGGCATCATCCTGAAGGATGACGGGTGCACGACGGCGCGCTCAGCGGCGGCGGATGCTGCGCGGCAGACGCAGCCGAGACAGGCGGGGCGGCACGACCGGCATCGGCGCCGTGTAGACGGCATCCACCACCATCGAGCCGTCGGTGGGGCCGATCACCGGGATCGGGGTGGTGAGCGTCGTCTCGATCGGGTCGACCGCCATGCGTGCGAGACCGCGGTGCGCGCGCACGTAGGCGGGGGCGAGCAGCGCGACCGCGCCGAGCCGACGCGAGCGGGTTGCTCATCGCGACCCCGCCGAAATCCAGCAGCGCGCCGAGCGCCACCGCGGCGACGACGCGCATGACCAGCTCGATCACGCCCGTGACCGTGGGGACGAGCACCTCGCCGAGACCCTGCAGCACCCCGCGCAGCACGAACAGCACGCCCAGCAGCACGTAGGTGACGCCGTTGATGATGAGCATGAGGTGCGCCAGCTCGACGACCCGGTCGGCGCCGTCGCCCACGAACAGGCGCACTGCGGGCGCTCCGAGCGTGATCATCACCACGCCGAGGACCACGGCGGCGATCACGGCCATCCAGATCGCCTGGATGGTGCCGCGCCGGATACGATCGGGGCGGCGCGCCCCGAGGTTCTGCGCCGCGTACATCGACGCCGCGAGTCCGAGCGATGCCAGGAACGCGGTGGCGAGACTGTCGACGCGCGAGGCCGCGGTGTACGCGGCGACCGCGTCGGCTCCCAGCGTGTTCAGCGCGACCTGCACGATGAGCGCACCGATCGCGATGATCGAGGCCTGGAATCCCATCGGCAGCCCGAGCCGCAGGTGCGAGGTCACATCGGCGCGCGTCACACGCCAGTCGGCCCGGTGCACGTGCAGCACGGGAACGCGCCGCCACACGTGCAGCAGGCAGAGCAGCACCGATACGGCCTGAGCCACCACCGTCGCGCAGGCGGCGCCGGCGACGCCCCACTGGAGCGGTCCGACCATGAGGATGACCAGCCCCACGTTCAGCGCGCACGAGATCGTGAGGTACACCAGCGGGGTGGTCGAGTCGCCGATCGCGCGGATGATCGCGGCGAGGTAGTTGAAGAACATGATCGTGCTGCCGCCGATGAACGTCACCTGCGTGAACACGGTGGCCTCGGCCATCAGCTCGGGCGGCGTCTGCAGCAGCCGCAGGAACGGTGCGGCGATGAGCGGGCCGATCACGGTGAGGATCAGGCTGGTGGCGGCCGTCAGCAGCGTGCCCGTGGCCACCGAGCGACGCACGCCCTGGGCATCCGAGGCACCGAAGGCCTGCGCGGTGGGGATCGCGAATCCGCTCGCCAGGCCCCAGGCGAAGCCGATGACCAGGAAGATCAGGCTGCCGGTCGCGCCGACGGACGCCAGCGAGTCCACGCCGAGCCAGCGGCCGACGACCATGGCGTCGACGAACTGGTAGAGCTGCTGCACGACGTTGCCGATGAGCAGGGGCACGGAGAAGGCCAGGATGACGCGCCACGGGCGTCCGGTGATGAGGGTGGTAGCCATGAGGTCCTGGAGCGGGATGCGGGCGGCCGGAGAGCGACGATGGCACCGCGATCGGTCGCGGCGCCATCGCGCTCATTCTATCGAAACGATTCGGTGCCGCACCACTCCGAGGATCAGGGAAGGTCCTCCACCTCGATGACCCCTTCGTCCTCGTCAGCGGCGTCCTGTTCATCCGTGACGACGCCGGTGGGCTCCGCGTCGAGCACCCGGTGACGGGTGCCCGCCTCCTCCGCCAGCCGCCGGCCGGCATCGACGGCCTCCTCCTTGGTGGCGTATCCCTGCGAGAGCTCCTCTTCGCCCTCCACCCGGTTCACCCATTGCCCGCGCTTGGACATCGTGACGACGTCGCCGTGGTCGCTGTCGCTCATGGTCTTCTCCCTTCCGCTCGCGGAACCGGCCAGCGTAGGCGCCGACGCGGCGATCGGCGAGGGGCTTGCCCGGACGGACGGCAAGGCGGTACGCCGGATCCATGACGCGACTGAGACGCAGCGATCCGCACGCGCCCGGGCTGGCCCGGGTGCACCGCGGTCGCGGCTTCGAATACCGGATACCCGACGGCACCCGCATCGACGACGACGCCGTGATCGCACGCCTGCGCGCCCTGGCCGTTCCGCCCGCCTGGACCGACGTCTGGCTGAGCCCGCACGAGAACGGACACATCCTGGCCACCGGCCTCGACGCGGCGGGCCGCCGGCAGTACATCTACCACCCGGCGTGGCACGAGCGGATGTCGCGTGAGAAGTTCGATCGGATGCTGCAGCTCGCCGAGGTCATGCCGGCGGTGCGAGGCGGCGTGACCCGTGATCTGCGCACCGACGGGTTCGGGCGCACGCGAGTGCTCGCCGGCGCCTTCCGCATGCTCGACGCCGCGCTGCTGCGTGTCGGGTCGGAGCAGTACGCGCGCGAGCACGGCAGCATCGGCCTCGTGACCCTGCGCGGCTCGCACGCCCGCGTACGCGGCGAGCGCGTGGTCGAGCTGCGATTCCCCGGCAAGAGCGGCCAGCCGTGGGAGTCCGAGGTCGACGACGTGGAGCTGGCCGCGCTGATCGCCGGGCTCAAGCGCCGCGGCGGTCGCTCACTGCTGCTCAGCTGGCAGGACGGGTCCGCCTGGCGTCCGCTGCGCGCCGGCGACATCAACGACGACGTGCGCCTGCGCACCGGTGGCGAGTTCACCGCGAAGGACTTCCGCACTCTGCACGGCACGATCTCCGCCGCGATCGCGCTGGCCGGCATCGGCCCGAAGGCCTCGACGAGCGCCCGGTCGCGTGCGGCGGCCCAGGCGGTGCGCGCCGCGGCATCCGTGCTCGGCAACACGCCGGCCGTCGCGCGGGCCAGCTACATCGACCCGCGGCTGCTCGACCTGTACGACGAGGGCGTCGTCGTCGATCCGACGCGGCGCGTCGAGGGGCAGCTGATCGAGCTGCTGGGCTGAGTCCTACCAGCCGGCCGCAGGATGTCAACCCGCTGTGCATCGTCCGACGCCCCTCATAACGTCGCTCGGACACCCCGATGAAGGAGGAGAGATGAGCGACGCACAGCGCGGCAACACCACGCACGGACCGAACCTCGACGAACAGCTCGAGCAGGAGTCCCGGGGAATGGTCCAGGGTCACGGGGCGCCGCACGCCGAGCCCTTCCGCGAGACCGAGCCGCTTCCCGACGACACCGACGACCCCGAGGTGCAGGAGGCGTTCGCCCGCGAGGATCCGGATCTGGCCGGCGACGACCCGGCCGCGGGGAACGACGCCCGCGAAGACGATGCGACGCAGGAGGACGACGATGAGCTCGGTTGAGGTGAGCGGGCTGGACATGCATGAGGTGCTCGCCGAGCCCGGTGCCTGGACGACGGTCTACACCGACGGCCCGCAGGGTGAGCCGCCCGGTGCGGTCGAGAGCAGGATGCGGTCGCTGAAGGACAGGCTGCGGGACGCCGGCGTGCCGGACGACGACGCGGATGCCGTGCTGGCCGCGCTCCCCGATGACACGGGCCTTCCCGCCCCGTCGGCACGCTGGCTGCTGGTTCGCGCGGGCGACATCGTCGCGGACGAGGGTTTCTCGTCTGCGCGGCGCGGTCTCGAGCGCATCACGCACGGGTCGTTTCCCGACATCGTCCCCCTGGTACGTCACCGCGGCGCTCAGCGGCGCATCCTCGTCGTCGAGACGGGGCGCGACGGCGCAGAACTCAGCCTCGAGCGCCTCGGACGCGCCGAGCCCGAGCACACCGAACAGGTCGAGGGCGATCAGCAGCCGATCACCAAGGTCAATCCCGGCGGCTGGTCGCAGGCGCGCTTCCAGCGCAGCGTCGAAGAGGTCTGGCAGCACACGCAGTCCGACGTGGCGGACGCGGTGGATCGCATCGTGCGCGAGCGCCAGCCTGATCACGTGTTCGTGACCGGCGACGCGCAGGCGCGAGGCCTGCTGCTGGAGAACATCGAGGGCGGCACGCTCGATCTCGTGGTGGAGGTGGATGCCGACACCCGTGCCGACGGCGCCGACGACCAGTCGCTCCGTGACGCGATCGACGAGACGGTCTCGATCGCGCACGACGACGCCATCTCGGCGGTGCGGGACCGCGCAGCCGAGCAGGACGCCCGCAACGGAGCATCGGGCCTGGCCGATGTCGTCGGCGCACTGCAGCAGGCGCAGGTGCAGACGCTGCTGCTCGATGAGCGGATGGCGGATGACGAGGACACGCTGCTCGCACTGTCAGCGACCCCGTGGGTCGCCCTGACCGCGGCCGACGCGTTCGACGCGGGTCCCGGCACCCCGGTTCCGGCGGTGGAGGCGCTCGTGCGCGCCGCCGTGCTGACGGATGCCGAAGTGCTCTTCGTCGAGGACGAGCCCGACGACGGGGAGCCGCGGTCCGACAGGGGCCCGCAGCCGCCTCGGGCGGTGCTGCGCTGGCCCGCCGCATCGATCACCGGTGACGCGCCGGCACAGGAGAACGACGACACGACAGGGAGCACCTCATGAGCAGCACACCGCACGACGACGAGCCGATCCAGCCGCCCGACCAGCCCGAGCACCCCAGTCAGGCCGAGGGCGAGGACCGTGGGCGCGAGGACGAGCATCCCGATCCTCAGCGGGCGCACCCGTCGCAGAGCGAGGGCGAGGACCCCGCCCGATCCGAGGGATGAGCCCTCACGCGTCGCGCCGTCCGCGCGCTGCCGCTGTCGAGGTGACGGGCGGGATCGTTCCGCTCGCGTGCCTGAGTTGGGTGATCAATGCCGCCTACGGCGCCCTGATCGCCACGGGCGCGGTGCGCCGGCGGCGCACCCGGTGGGTGCATCATGCGCTGTTCATCGCGACGTCGACGCTGACCGGGCTGTCTCTGCTGGCCGCCTTGGTCGAGAGGCGCGACGTCGCCGTCGTGCTGCTGCCGGCGGCCGCGGCGATGGCGGCCATGCCCGCGACACGAGGCGGCACGGCGCAGCACACGGCGCTCGCGCTGTCGGCCGCGCCCTGGTACGCGTCGGCCGTCATGATGGTTCGGAGGTGAGTGGATGGACTTTCTGGATGTGGTGCGCCGGCGCAAGACCACGAACGGGGGCTTCCTGCCCGATGCGGTGAGCGAGGAGCATCAGAGACTGCTCATGGAGGTCGCCGGTCGCGCCCCCTCGCAGCTGAACAGCCAGCCGTGGCGATTCGTGATCATCGAGGAACGCGACACGATCGACGCGATCGCCCGCATCAGCGGAGAGAGCATGACCGAGGCGATGTCGAACGGCACGTTCTTCGAGCGCTACAAGCCGTACTTCCGGTTCAGCAAGCGGGAGATGCAGGAGCGCCGCGACGGGATGCTCTTCGATCGGCTCCCGGCACCGCTGCGTCCCTTCACCGGCCAGGTGTTCACCTCGCGCGGGCAGAAGCTGATGAACGCGATGCGCATCCCGCAGACGCTGGGCGAGGAGAACCGCAAGCTCGTGGCGGGGTCACCACTGCTGCTCGGTGTGATGCTCGATCGCTCGGAGTACCGGCCGGGCGAGCTCTCGGCGTTCTACTCGGTGTTCAGCATGGGTGCGGCGATGGAGAACGTCTGGCTCACCACGGTGGAGCTGGGCATGGGCATCCAGTTCATCTCGTTCCCGATGGAGGTGCCGGGTCGCTGGTCCGAGATCGAGCGGCTTCTGCAGGTGCCCGCCGAGCTCGAGCTGATGGCGGTGTACCGGCTCGGCTACCTGCCCGCCGAGCAGCGGCGGCCACCGATCGACTGGACGAGCAGCGAGCGCAAGCGGCCCTCGCAGTACGTCTTCCGCGGCACCTGCACCACCCCGCAGCAGGGGTGGGACGAGCCGGTGGCGCCCCCGGCGGAGGCATGATGGAGGGGTGGCCGACACGCTCGCAGATCTGAACCGCATGCCGCACCCCCGGTTCGTGGAGGTGGGCGACGGGGTCGGGCTGGCGACGTATTCGTGGGGCGAGCCGGATGCTCCCGTCGTGCTCCTGGTGCATGGTTTCGCCTCGAGCACGCGCGACAACTGGGTGCAGACCGGCTGGGTGCGGATGCTCGAGCGCGAGGGCCTGCGCATTCTCGGCATCGATCAGCGCGGTCACGGCGCCAGCCAGAAGCCGCACGACGCGGCCGGGTACACGGTGCGCAGCCTGGCGCGCGACATCGAGTCCGTGCTCGACGCCTTCCTCATCGATGAGGCGATGTACGTCGGCTACTCGCTCGGCGCCCGGGTCGGATGGCAGGTCGCGCAGGACCTCGGCCTGCGCATCCCCCGCGCCGTGCTGGGCGGCGTGCCCGACGGCATCCCGCTGGACCGGCTCGACATCGATCAGGTGCGCCGCTACGCCGCCGACGGCACCCCCGTCAGCGATCCGGTCACCCTGAACTACATCGCCCTGGCCGAGCGGGTGCCCGGCAACGACCTGCACGCCCTGCTCGCCCTCGCCGAGGGCATGCGCGACTCGCGGTCGATCGACCCCGATCCCGCGCACGCGCCGCAGCAGCCGGTGCTGTTCGCCACGGGCTCGAAGGACGCCGTGATCGAGGGATCGCGGCGGCTCGCCGAAGCGGCCGGCCAGGCGCGCTTCTTCGAGATCCCGGGTCGGCATCACTTCAACGCTCCCGGGTCGAAGGACTTCCGCCTCGCCGCACTGGAGTTCCTGCGCGGCGCGTGATGCGCGAACCGGCGGGACGGCCGGGTCTCAGTCGCGGACGCGGGCGCGGCCGGTGAGTGCCCGGAGACCGGCGTAGACGGCGACGGCGACCAGCGCCACCAGGCCGAGCTTGGCGATGAACCACAGCAGCGAGAACAGTGCGCTCACCAGCCACCATGCGATCACGACGGCGGCGATCACGCCGAGGACGGTCCAGATCGTGCTCTTCGTCATGGCTCCAGCCTACGAGAGCTTCCGCAGGCGTCCGCGCACGCGCTGCCCGCACCGAGCCGTAGGATCTGGATGCGACGGTCATCCCGTCCCGACGCCGGAGGAGGGCGATGTTCGACGGCCCGCTCTCGGCATCCGCCTACGAGGTGCTCGGCGTCGCGACGACGGCGGACGAGGACCAGCTGCGACGCGCCTACCGGCTCAGACTGCGCGAGACCCATCCGGACACCGGGGGCGACGCGGCGCTGTTCGTCCGCGTGCAGCAGGCATGGGAGCTGATCGGCACGCCCGAGGACCGGGCGTCGTACGACCGCGGCCGCGAGGTCGTCTCGTGGGGCGCGCCGCGGGCATCCGCCGCGCGCGCCGGCACCCGGCCGCGCACGAGATCGTACGGGCAGGCGGGCGGATGGCGTCGGATGCGATATCGGCGGATGCTGACCGATCACCTCGGCCGCTCGGCCACGGACGGCGAGGCGTACGACCCCGCGGTGGTGCGCTCGGCGCCGTGGGAGGTGAGGCGGATGCTGGCCGACGCCCTGGCCGAAGAGGCGACGGCCGCCGCGATCGACGACCTCGGCATCGGCTTCACGGCCTGGCACGGCGTCGCATGCGGACAGGATGCCGTGCTCGACCACGTGGTGCTCGGGCCCGCGGGCCTGTACGGGCTGGTGTCGGAGGACTTCGGCGACAGCGTGCGGTTCCGGCAGGGCGAGGCGATCGGCAGCACGGTGGGCGGCAGCACGCCGGTGGCCGACCTGGTCGCGCGGGTACGCTCGATCTCGCGGACGGCTCGCGTGCGCTTCGCCGGCGCCGTCCTGATCCTCCCCGACGAGGATCTCGACGAGCCGGCCGTCGTGCTGGGGTCGGTTCGCGGGCTGCCAGTGGTGGTCGTGCGTCGCAGCGCCCTGCGACCGCTGCTGCGCGGCGGCATCCCGGGTGCACGACCGCTCGGGGTCACCGAGGCGTTCGACGTGCGCACCCGGCTGGTCCAGTCGGCGCGCGTCATCATGACCTGAGCACCCGGTACCGTGAGCTTGTGGATGCTCCTGACGCGCTGCCCGACCGCCCCGCCCCCGACTCCCCGCAGGGAAAGCTGGTGCTGCTCCGGCACGGCGAGACCGAATGGTCGCGCACGGGCCGTCACACCGGGCTCACCGACATTCCGCTGACGGCGCACGGTGAGGAACTCGCGCGCGCCGCAGGGGAGCTGGTGCGCGGCTACGACTTCCGGCTCGTGCTCAGCTCGCCGCTGCAGCGCGCACGGCGCACCGCTGAGCTCGCCGGACTGGATCCCCGGATCGATCCGCTGCTGGTCGAGTGGGACTACGGCGGATACGAGGGGCGCACCACCAAGGACATCCGCGCCGAGCTCGGCTACGACTGGACGGCCTTCGCGCACGGGGTCATCCGCGGCGAGACGCCCGGCGAGACCGTGGAGGAGGTGGCGGCACGGGCATCCCGGGTGCTGACCCGGGTGCTGCCGGCGATGGCCGAGGGCGACGTGGCCCTCGTCGCGCACGGGCACTACCTGCGGATCCTCACCGCCGTCTTCCTCCGGCAGGCGCCACGATTCGCGGCCTCCATCTCTCTGGACGCCGGCTCGGCATCCGTGCTGGGCTTCGCACGTGAGCAGCCCGCCATCCTCGCCTGGAACCACGGTCCGGCCCTGCCGACCAAGCCCTCCGAGTCCTGACCGCACCGCTGTCGGTGCAGCGTGGTTGGATGTCGGAATGAGCATCGTGGCTTCCGCAGACGGCACCCCCATCGGCTTCACCGCGGCCGGATCCGGCCGCACGATCGTGATCGTGAACGGAGCGCTGTCCACCGCGGCCGACGCTGCTCCTCTCGCACAGGCGCTGACGGACGCCGGCTTCCGCGCGGTCGTCTGGGACCGCCGGGCGCGAGGCGCCAGCGGCGACCGCACCGGTTCCACTCCCGACGACGAGGTGGCCGATCTCGCCGCCGTGATCGAGGCGGCAGGCGGAGCGGATGCCGTGCTGGGGCATTCCTCCGGCGCGGTGCTCGCGCTGTACGCGGCATCCCGCGGCGTGCCGACGGGCGCGCTGTTCCTCTCCGAGCCGCCGATCGACTTCGACGGGCAGGGCTTCGGCGAGGATCTTCCTGCGAGACTTCAGGCGCTCGTCGACGCCGGCACGCCGGAGGAGGCGGTGGCGTCCTTCCAGCTCGACGCCGTGGGCCTGCCCGCCGAGATGGTGGAGGCGGGCCGCGCGAGCGGGCAGCTCGCCGCACTCGCGCCGCTGGGTCAGTCCACCGTCTACGACGCCCTGCTGACCCTGCGCCTCAGACGCGCGGAGGGTGCGCTGCTCGACGTCTCGGTGCCGGTGACCGTGCTGCGCGGCGCGCAGACGTTCCCCTTCCTCGTCGCCGCGGCCGACCGGCTCGCCGACGAGATCGCGGATGCCGAACTGGTGATCGTGCCGGAGTCGATCATGCACCGGCCCGACCCGGCGGCCACGGCCCGCGTCATCGGCGAACGTCTCTGACTCCGCCGCCGCGGTCGCGCCGCTCAGTCGTGAGGGTGTGCCGCGGTCCCGTGCGGCAGGTGGCTGCGCTCGCCATCGTGAGTCACGATGGTCAGGATCTCCACCGGACCGTCGTGCGCGCCGATGATGTGCGGAGTCGTGGTGGAGAACTCGGCGGCGTCACCCGTCTCGACCAGGATGATGCGGTCGCCCAGGTGAAGCCGTGCGGTGCCGGACAGGACGGTGAACCAGTCGCGGCCGGCATGCACGACCATGTCCTCCGGCCCTGTGGGCCGGTCCGGAGTGATGCGCATCTTCGCCACGGTCACGCCGTTCACTCCCCGCTCGTGCGAGAGCAGCCACGTGGTGATGTCGCCGGCTTCGGTGGCGTGAGGGCGGATGACCACGTCTTCGTCCTCTTCTGATTCGATGAGCTCGTCGAGGGTCGTTCCGAGAGCGCGCGCTATCGGAACCAGCTGGTCCAGGGCGATGCGGCGCTCGCCGGTCTCGATGCGACTGAGGTTGGACGCGCTGAGGTGGCACTGCCGCGCCAGCGCATCGAGCGTCCACCCCTTCGCCAGGCGCATCGCCCGGATCCTCTGCCGGACGACCCGATCCACATCCAGTACTTGCTTCATAAGCAAGATCATATGCGCATGACGCACGACGCGGGTACTGTGATCCTCATGTCACCGAGAGCCGCTTCGCCGAGTCCGCATCACCACCACCCCACATCGCAGGCGAGCGCGCACGGTCACGGTCACGCGGCCATGCTCGACCTCGACGCGCGCGTGGTCGGCCATCTCGAGGAGCTGACGAGCTGGGTCGGCGGCCACCTTCGCAGTGAGCCCTCGAGAGTGCTGGACATCGGTTCCGGAAGCGGAACGGGAACGCTCGCGCTGGCTCGTCGCTTCCCCCGGTCCACCATCATCGCCCTGGACCAGTCCCCGGAGATGATCTCGCACCTGACGGATGCCGCGGCTCGGGCGGGCGTCGGGGATCGGGTCCATCCCGTCCAGGCGAACGCAGACGAGCGCTGGCCCGACATCGGAACGTTCGACCTCGTGTGGGCGTCCTCATCGCTTCATCATGTCGAGCATCCCGACAGCGTGCTGCGCACCGCGCATTCGACGCTGAGCTCCGGGGGGATCATGACGGTGATCGAGATGGACGGTCTCCCGCGCTTCCTGCCCGAGGACATCGGCTTCGGTCGCCCCGGCCTCGAACGCAGGTGCCACGAGGCGATGCGCCGGGCCGGATGGAACGCTCACCCCGACTGGGGTCCGCACCTGCAGCACGCGGGATTCGAACTCGTCGCAGAACGGACGTTCACGTACCAGCGAGACCCCGCGCCCGCGGACGCGGCGCTCTACGCGAGACAGGTCTTCACCAACATCCGGGGACGCCTGACCCAGCTCGAGCCGCAGGACCTCGACGCCATCGACAGGCTCCTCGACGACGACGCCTCCGGCTCGTTGAGCGCCCGCGACGACCTCGTCGTGCGAAGCGAGCGCACCGTCTGGGTCGGCCGCCGTGAGTGACACGGCCACCCGCACCCCGTAGAAGCCCTCCGCACATGTCCGCCCGGCGACCGAGTCGCCGGGCGCTGCTCCCGCCTGCCCACCGACCACCCGAGAAGGACCCATGACCACCTCGCCACCGAACACCGCGCCCATCTCCACCACCCTCACCACCATCGACGACCCACGACGACGGCGGCTGATCCTCATCGCCGTCTGCGTCGCGCTGATGGCGGTCATCGCATCGGTCTCCGGCCTCAACGTCGCCCAACCGCAGGTCGCCGTCGAGCTCGGCGCCTCGCAGAGCTCGGTGCTGTGGATCATCAACGCGTACACCCTCACCCTCGCCGCACTGCTGCTGCCGCTGGGCGCGGCAGGCGATCGATGGGGCCGAAAGCGGACTCTGCTCGCGGGTCTGGCGATCTTCGCGGTCGCGAACATCCTCGGGGCTCTGGCGCCCTCCACCGAGGTGCTGCTGGCGGCACGCGTACTCAGCGGCGTCGGCGCAGCCGTGATCATGCCCATCACCTTGGCGGTGATCACCTCGACGTTCCCGGAAGAGGAGCGCGCGAAGGGCATCGGCGTCTGGTCCGCCGTGGGCGGCGGCGGCGGCATCCTGGGCATGTTCCTGTCCGCCGTGCTGGTCGACCTGGGCAGCTGGCGCTGGCTGTTCGTGCTTCCGGTCGCGCTCGCTGCGGTCGCGTTCGCGATCACGCTGAAGTCTGTGCCCGATTCCCGTGACAACTCCGCGCACCGCTTCGACGTTCTCGGATCCGTCTCCTCGGCGGTCGGCATCGTCGGTCTCATCACCGCGCTGCACGAAGGGCCCGTCCACGGCTGGAGCGCTCCGCTGACGCTCGTCGGGCTCGGTGCCGGCGTGCTCGGTCTCGCCTTCTTCGTCGTGTCGCAGCTGCGACGATCCGAGCCTCTGCTCGATCTGCGCATGTTCCGCTCCCGGGCGCTCTCGAGCGGATCCGTGGCGCTGCTGGCCGTGTTCGGAGTGCAGGGGGGCATTCTCGTGGTCCTCTTCCCGTACTTCCAGACGGTGCTGGGCTGGTCCGGCCTCGGCGCGACGCTCGGGCTGATGCCCATGGCGCTGCTCATGATGCTGTCCGCCGCACTCGCCCCGAAGCTGTCCACCCGCGTGGGCATCCGGCCCACCATGCTCACGGGCATCGGGGTCTTCGCCGGCGGGCTGGTCCTGCTGGCGGGCCTGGCATCCGCCGATGGCGGATATGTCGGCGTGCTCCCCGGACTGCTCGTCATGGGAGCCGGCATGGGCATCGCGATGACCCCCGCGACCGAGGGGATCACGAGCGCGCTGCCGCGGGCGCAGCAGGGCGTCGCCTCGGCGCTCAACGACGTCACGCGGGAACTCGGCACTGCTCTCGGGGTCGCCCTCCTGGGGGCGGTCCTCTCGGCCGGCTACCGCAACGCGATCGATCCGTTCGTCGCGGGCATGCAGGGCGCCACGGCCGACGCGGCCCGGGAGGGCGTGGCCAACCTCACCGCCGCCGCGGGCTCCGGGCCCGACGCGGAGGCACTGATCCGTGCGGCGCAGGACGCCTTCGTCGCCGGCTGGCAGCAGGCGATGTGGGTCGGAGTCGTCGTCATGATCGCCCTGTTCGTCTTCGTCGCCGTGTCCCGGCCTCGCGGGGGTCGCACGGAGGAAGCAGCAGACGTGTCCGCGTGATCCGTCGGACGGATGGACTCGCCGCGGCTGGGTCTCCCGTCACCAGCGGGATGTTCAGTTCTGTGCGTTTGCTCCGTTCCCTTCCAGACCTGCACGTACGATTCCGGGAATCCGCAATGACGCGTTCGTCGATGCCCGCCATCGGCCTGACCTTCTGGGGTTCCCATGCATTCCGTGACATCGACTCCCTCTCTCCTCCTGAAGAGCACGCTCGCGCTCGCCCTGGCGGTGACGATGTCGATGTTCTCGGTGGTGCCGGCCGGCGCGGTCGGCACCACCGGCGCGGCCGGAGTCCCGGCGATCGCGAATCCCGACTTCGGAGCTGTCGATTCCACCGGCCATCCGGCCTCCTGGCGGGCGTGGAACCCCGCCGGCACGGCCTCGGTCACCGTCGGCCCGGACGGTCCGCAGGCATCCCCCGCCGTGGCGATCACGTCGACCTCCGGTGAGACGACGCGGTACGCCCTGACCCAGAGCGTCGCCGTGGACGACACCACGCCGCGCCGCCTCACCGTCCGAGGCCTCGTGAAGGCCGAAGGGCTGTCCGGCGGCTTCAGCATGATCCGGGTGCAGGCGTACGACGCCTCCGGTCGCGTGACCGTGCCCGTGGCGAAAGGCCCCTACCTGACGGGATCGTTCGACTGGCGCGAGTACTCGACCGACCTCGTGCTGCCGCAGGGCACCACCCGCATCTCCATCGAGCCGATGCTCGACCGATCTGCCGGCACCGTCCGGTTCACCGCGATGGATCTCGTCGAGACGACGCAGACGGGTTCTCTCACCGCATCCGCGACGGCCCGCGGAGTGGTGGAGCTCAGCTGGAGCGTCGAGGCGGAGAACGCTGCGCGCTACGCGGTGCACCGCGCCGACGGGCAGCGGTCGCCGAAGGGCGACTCGTCCAGCCTGGTGAGGTCGGCGGTGGCGACCACGACCGCCGACGACAGCGTCTCACCGGGTGCCACCTACACCTATCAGGTCCAGGCGCTGGACGCGGACGGCGCGGTGCTCGCGACCAGCCCCACCGCCACGACCTCGACGCCGGCGACGTTCGCGGACCGCACCGAGACCACGATCCTCACCGGCATACAGGACGATGACGGCGCGGCTCACGCATCCTGGGCAGTGGCCGCCGACGAGCCCGAGACGGACCTGACGCTTCAGGTCGGAGACCGAGAGCCGCAGCGGATCGAAGGCATCGCCGGCGGCATCGACCTGCCCGGGGATGCGGGAGAAGAGCTCACGCTGCGCTCCGCCGGCGAGGTGCTCGCGACCGCTCGCGTCGGCAGAGCCGCTCATCCACGCACCTTCCTCGATCCGGACACCGTCGACCGCGTGAACGAGCAGCTGCGATCCGGAGACGCGACGACCGCCGCGGCGTGGGAGAAGATCACCTCACGCATCGCCGGACCCGACTCGGGATACCCGGGGAACGGGAGCGCGGGGCTGTATCGCGCACGCGAGGCCGCCTTCGCGTACGCCATCACCGGCGACCAGGGCTACGCCGAGAAGGCGTACCAGAGCCTGATCTCAGCGGAGGGATTCGTGGTGGCACGGCCGGTCAACATGGGACTGGAACTGGCCCGCGCGAACCTGCTGCTGGCGGCCGCCTACGATTGGGCGTTCACCGGCTGGACCGATGCCCAGCGCGCGCACGTCCGCGACATCATCACCCGATCGATCGACCTGCTCTCGACCTACCATCACGACGCACTCGACGACACGGTCAAGACCAGCAACTGGGTGGGAGTCGTGCGCTCGACCGAGCTCGCGCTGCTCCTGGCCGCTCGCGGCGACGCGGACTTCGGCGACCACGACGACCGGATCGCCTTCCTGCTGGACGAGACGAATCGTCACCTGCAGCAGGCCTACACCGACACCGGCTTCACCCAGGAGGGCTGGGACTACCTGCACTACACCGAGCTCTACATGTTCCCCTCCATCTACGCAGCGCAGGACAGCGGAGTGCGCACGCTGGATGCGGAGTTCAACCGGCCGAAGTTCTGGAACCTCGCACTCCACACCGTGTCCACGCGCAGTCGCGGCGACGTGCTCCAGTTCGGCGTCTCCGGCCCGAGCGGACAGGTGGACGGATCGTTCCCTCTGATGTTCCCGATCACCCCTGACTCCGCGGTCCCGGGGCTGAAGCACACGTACGACCGCGTTCAGGGCGTGCTCTCGGACGACAAGAACTTCGACGGCGTCCACGCGCTGTGGACCATGCTCTTCTACCCGGAGGACGCCAGCAGCGATCCGGCGGACCTGACGGCACCGGAGGCCCGGACGGCACTGCTCGACGAGGAGGAGGGCTTCTATGCCTTCCGGTCGGGGTATCGCGATCGGGACGACACCCTGATCGGCACGGCGAGCCGCAACGATCAGCACCGCGGATGGTCCAGCGCTGAGACCTTCTCCCTGACGTGGATGAGCCACGACACGACGTGGGCGAGCCTGGGCGGCAAGCAGTGGACGGAGCCGCTGGCGTGGAGCAAGCCGCTGGTCGACGCGAAGCTGGAGCCGTACCGCAACGAGTACGAGACCGCCACCGGAGCGGGCAGGACCCTCGAGGCACGGGCGTTCCCCGACCAGGGCGGCGGCTATCTCCGCCTGGACGGAGCCGCCAACTTCCTCGTCGACACCGCCCGGCGGGAGCAGGTCGTCGATCTCTCCGGCGGCGACGACGCCGTCGCGATCGTCGCCGTGCGGGACACGTTCGCGGACGATGTGTCGCACAGCTGGGATTGGCAGCTCCGACCCGAGGCGGGCGTGGCCATCTCGATCTCCGGCGATGCCGCCGAAGACGAACCCTACTTCACCTTCACCAGCCCCGGCGGCGCGGTGCTCTCCGGCTTCGTGCTCGATCGCGCGGGCCTGACGGCGGAGGTCATCGACGGCACCCTGCGCTTGACCCGCGTGGGAGCGGCGGCGGAGTTCCGCATCGTCCTCGCGACCTCGGACAGCGGTCCCCTCGATGCCGAGCTGATCGACGGGCAGCTGGTGGTCGACGAACGGGTGGTGGACTTCGAGCACTTGGACGAGAGCACGGCGAACGGACTGCCCCAGCGTCCGGACGACGGCGCGACCGCTCCGCCCGCCGCAGGCCGGCTGTCCTCCGACAACGGCTGGGACACCGGGCTGCAGGACGGCGACTACAACATCACCATGAACATGTGGTGGGGAGAGAACGCCGGCGTCTTCCATCTCTACGAGAACGGGTTGCTCATCGACTCCGTGGATCTCGCGCTGAACACTCCGCGAGCGCAGACGGCGACCGTTGCGATCTCCGGCCGAGCGGACGGCACCTACACCTACACCGGGGAGCTCGTGAATTCGCGCGGCCGGACGCCGATCGGACCCCTCACCGTGCGGGTCACCCAGGCGAAGCCCGGCAAGCCGTCGCTCAGCCATGACGACTATGACCGAGACGGCTCGTTCACCCTCACCGGAAACCTGTGGTGGGGCACGAACGGAACGAGCTACCACTTCTATCAGGACGACGAGCTCATCGCGGAGGGTGCGCTGAAGAGCCGCAGCCCCCATGCGCAGAAGGCCGTTCACAAGGTCGACGCGCTGGCACCGGGAGTCCATTCGTTCCGGGTGGAGTGGCGCAACGACGCCGGGGTGACGGCGAGCGACACGGTGAAGGTCATCGTCCGCTGACGCGACGGAGCGTTGCGCATACCCGCGCACCTCTGGACACTTGTGCACATGCTCCCCGCTCAGCGTCACTCGCAGATCCTGCGCGAGATCGACATCCGCGGAGGGGTGAGCGCCGCGGAGTTCGCCGCCCGGGTGGGCGCCTCCGGCATGACCATCCGACGGGACCTGGCGCTCCTGGAATCGCAGGGACTCGTCGAACGGGTCCATGGCGGCGCGGTGAAGCCGCGTCGCCATGGCGCGTCGGCATCCGCTCGCAGGCTCACCCCGCTCGCGACACTCGGCATGGTCGTCCCCTCGGCGAACTACTACTACCCCGAGATCATCCGGGGCGCGAAGGCCGCCGCGGCCGAGGCGGGCGCCCGCCTCGTGCTCGGCGTCTCCGAGTACTCGTCGGAGTTCGAGCGGGAGCAGATCTCCCGGCTCGCGACGAACGGGGTCGACGGGATGCTCGTCACACCGAGTCGTTCGTTTCACGCGGAGCCCGCGACCTTCGAGGCTCTTCGGGATGTCAGCGTGCCGGTCGTCGTCGTGGAGCGCGCCCTCGACTCCGCCGCTTCGCTCGGAGCGCTCAGCACCGTCCGCAGCGACCATGCGCACGGTGCCGAGCTGGCCGTCGCGCACCTCATCGCCGAGGGCTGTCGCCGGATCGCGCTGGCCCGGCGGCGGAGCCCGACCGCACCGTTCGTGCGGGAGGGCTACCGACGGGCGCTCGCCGCCGACGACCCGGCGCGCGCGCCCATCGAATTCGAGCTGCCTGCCCGCGAGGCATCCATCGCGTCCCTTCGGAAGCACTTGAACGAGCTGCTGGACGCCTGTCTCGACCAGAGGGTGGACGCGATCGTCGTCCTTCCCGACGAGGTCGCGATCTCTCTTCTCGAGGTCGCCGGAGATCGCGGGATCGTCGTACCGCGCGATCTCGCACTGGTCGCGTACGACGACGAGGTCGCCTCCCTGGCCTCGGTGCCGCTCACCGCCGTCGCACCTCCGAAGTTCCAGGTCGGGCATCTCGCCGCGCGCACGTGCATGGATCAGGTCCTCGCGTCGGCGCGCGGCTCGAGCGCAGAAGCGCTCCCGCGGGTAGAACTGCTCCCCGCCTTGAAGACACGGGAGTCCAGTCGTCGTGAGCACGCGCCCGCTGCTCTCAGCGTCGACGGCGAGCGCTGAGCGGACGACCCGCGCTCAGCCCTTGACCGCACCGCCCAGGCCCGCCCCGTTGAGGAACAGCCGCTGGAAGACGACGAACAGGGCGATGGGGATGACGGTCGCGATCGCGAGGGCCGCCAGGAACACGTCCAGCTCGATGAACTGCTGAAGCTGCGGCAGACGCACCGACAGCGGCTGCATGGCGGGGTCCTTGAGCACCAGCAGCGGCCAGAGGAAGTCCTTCCACGCCCCGATCACGGCGAAGACCGAGACGACTCCGATGATCGGCTTCGACATGGGCAGCAGGACCGACCAGAACAGCCGGTATGGTCCGGCTCCGTCCATGCGCGCCGCCTCGAACACCTCGCGCGGCAGCGAGTCGAAGAACCGCATCACCAGCAGCACGTTGAAGGCGTTGGCGCCGGCGGGCAGCCAGACCGCCCAGAAGGTGTTGATGAGTGACTGGCCGAGCAGCGGAGGCTGGACGATCGTGAGATACAGCGGGACCAGCAGCACGATGCTCGGCACGAACATGGTGGCCAGCACGGCCGCCACGATCACCTTGCCGTAGCGGGGCCGCAGCACCGAGAGCGCATAGCCTGCGGTGGTCGCGACCAGCACCTGCACCGCCCACACGCCCAGTGCGACGACCACCGTGTTGAAGAAGTACAGGTCGATCTGCACCCGGCTCCACGCCTCGCCCAGATTCGCCAGGTCGATGCCGTTCGGCCACAGGGCGAGCGGCTGGCGCAGCGTGTCCTGCGTGGGCGTCACGGCCGACTTCGCGAGCCACAGGATCGGTCCGACCCCGACGAGCACGAGCGCGCCGAGCAGCGCCGTGTGCAGCGTGCGAGCCGTGATCAGCACGGGCCGACGGCGCCGGTCCGCTGCGGAGAGGATCCCGCGGTCGAGGGGATCATCCGTCCGGCGGCGGCGCCGGATGCCCCGATCCGCGACGCTCACGAGGTGCTCCATCGCCGCGTCAGGCGGAAGTACACGGCGGAGAAGATCGCCAGGACGACGGCGAGCATGAGGCTGAGCGCGGTGGCGGCGCCGTAGTCACCGCCCAGGCTGGACTGGAACGCGTATTTGTAGATGAGGAGGAGGATCGTGGTCGTGGAGTTGGCCGGGCCGCCGGCGGTGAGCAGGAAGGGCTCGAGGAACACCTGGGCCGTGCCGATGATCTGCAGGATGAAGGTGATCAGCAGCACCCCGCGCAGCTGGGGCATGGTGATGTGCCAGACCTTGCGCCAGACGCCGGCACCGTCGACCTCCGCAGCGTCGTACAGCTCGGGCGCGACCCCGATCAGGGCGGCCAGATAGATGATGATCGTGCCCCCGGCGGCCGACCAGGTGGCGAACAGCACGATCGACGGCATGGCCAGAGCCTGATCCGACAGCCACGGCAGGGGTCCGAGGCCGAACCAGCCGAGGATGGTGTTGAACACACCGTTCGGCGAGCCGTCGTAGAAGAACTTCCACAGCAGCGCACCCACCACCGGAGGCACGATCACGGGAAGGTAGGCGAGAGCGCTGAACAGGCCGCGCGCTCTTCGCACCTCGCTCATGAGCACCGCGACCACCAGCGGCACGGGATAGCCGAGGATCAGCGCCAGCACCGCGAAGTACAGAGTGTTGAGCACGGCCGTGCCGAGCAGCGGGTCGTTCAGCACGGTCTCGAAGTTCTGCCATCCCACCCACTGGGCGGGCGACACGAGGTTCGTGTGCTGGAAGGCCATCACTCCGGCTTCGAGGATCGGCTTCCACGAGAACAGCACGAAGCTGAACAGCAGCGGTATGAGGAAGACGAGGGTGTGCGGACCGTCTCCGCGCACCCAGCTCCGCCTGCGGCGGTGCGGCGGCCGGCCGTCGCGTACGTCCTCGACGAGGTCCGACGGCGGCTCGGGCGGTGCCGCCTGCTCGATGGGGGTGATCTGGGTCATTTTCTCACCGGTGGTCGGGCCCCGGGCCGGCGTCGCTGCCGGCCCGGGGCGTGGATCATCATCCTGCCTTGGCGTACAGCGCCTCGGCCTGCTCCTGCGCACCGCGGAGGAGTTCGTCGATGTCGGCGTTCTCGTCGGTCAGCACCGACTGGACGACGGCGTCCAGCAGCGCGTAGACGTCCTGTGTCGCGACGCGGGGCTCGCCGATGAGCGGCTGTGACCCGCTGTGCTCGGTGTACGGGGCCATCTGCTGCAGCGGCACGTTCACCGACGGCGCGATCCACGACTGGTACTGAGCGAACCGCTCGTCGTCGAAGACGGGGAGCTCGGGAGCCCCGACCGGCTGATCCAGCGAAGCGGCGAGCTCGGCCGTCTGCACCGCCGTCTTCTCGTCGGCGAGCTTGGCCAGGTAGTAGAAGTCAATCCATTCCACCGCCGCCTGCTGCTGGGCCGCCTCGGCCTTGGGACTGACCGCCGCCAGCGTGCCGCCGCCGAGCACTCCCGGGTCGGCACCCTGCAGCGGCAGGATCGAAATGCCGTAGTCCTCGGGCTTCAGCGCGTTCTGCGTGACCAGATTTCCGTAGTTGCCGCCGCCCGAGACGTACATCCCGATACGGCCCGAGGCGAAGTCCTGGTTGATGGTGCCCCAGTCGTAGAGGAAGTTGGAACCCATCGAGTCGTCGTCCCAGCGCAGGGCGTGCAGGTACTCGAGGACCTCTGCCGCGGCGGCATCCGTGTCGATCGTCGGGGCCGACGCCTCGCCGTCCTCGGTGCGCCCGCCGAACGCGTTCACCAGCGTCGTGAAGATCCAGCCGCCGGTGTTCCCGCTCGTCATCGTCGCGTAGCCGGCCTCGCCGGTGGCATCCGAGATCTTCTTCGCCGCGTCCCGCACCTCGTCCCAGGTGGTGGGCGGCATGTCGGGATCCAGGCCCGCCTGCTCGAAGAGGGCGCGGTTGTAGTGCAGCGCCTGTCCGTACGCGGCGATCGGGATCGCCCACTGGCTGCCGTCATCGGCCTGGCCGGCCTGGGCGACGTTCGGGTTGAAGGCATCGGCGTAGGGAAGCTCGGCGACGTAGCCGCTGATGTCGGCGATCTGTCCCGCGGCGATGAGTCCGCGTCCGTCGGTGAACGGGATGGTGAACACGTCCGGCAGGGTGCCGCCGGCCAGGTCGGCGGTGAACGTCGTCGCGGTCCAGGTGTATTCCTGCGCCTCGACCGTGATGTCGGGATGGGCCTTCTCGAACGTCGCGACGCGGGCGTCGAAGTTGTCGCGCGCCTCCTGCTCGAGTCCGGCATCGATCGCGACGGTGATCGTCGTCCTGCCGTCGGGGGAATCGGCGTCGGCGCCTCCGCTGCAGCCGGCGAGCAGTGCACCGGTCGACAGGAGGGCGACGCCGGTTATCCCGACTCGGGTGAGGGATGACCTCATTGTCTTGTCCTTTCGTGCTGTGTTCATTGTGCGCCGGGGCCGGCGCTCTCCGGGTCGCCGTGCTTCACAGGGTGAGCCACACGGTGGAGTCTGCGGGCAGCGCACCGTCTCGAAGCGGTGAGCTGGCGAGGAGCACCGCTCGGTGCTCAGGGAGCGCACAGGGCGCGCCGAAATTGGTGATCGATGCGGTCTCGTCGCCGCGTCGGAACGCGATCACGTCCGGTCCCAGTTCGAGCCACTCCAGCCCGTCGCGGTGCAGATCGGCGGTCCGACGGCGGATGCCGAGCATGGCGCGATACAGCGAGAGCATCGAATCGCGATCCTCCGACTGCGCCTCCACCGTCAGCCGGGCCCAGTCCTCCGGCTGCGGCAGCCAGGTGTCCCGCCCCGGCGCGGTGCCGAAACCGTAGGGGCGCCGGCTGCCCGCCCAGGGAAGCGGGACGCGGCAGCCGTCGCGCCCGGGGTCGACGCCGTCGGAGCGGAAGTGCATGGGGTCCTGCAGCACCTCGACGGGGAGCTCGACCTCGGGCAGCCCGAGCTCGTCGCCCTGGTAGACGTAGAGGGCGCCGGGGAGTGCGGCGGTGAGCAGCGCCGCCGCCCGGGCGCGTCGGGTGCCGAGTGCGATGTCGCTCGGAACGCCGAAGCGCTTCCGCTCGAACGCGAAGCCGGAGTCCTCCCGACCGTAGCGGGTGACGGGGCGAGTGATGTCGTGGTTGGAGAGCACCCAGGTGGCCGGAGCGCCGACCGGCTCGTGCTCGCGCAGCGTCCGCTCGATGGAGCCTCGCAGCGCGGTCGCGTCCCAGGGGCGGGTCATGAACTCGAAGTTGAACGCGCTGTGCATCTCGTCGGGACGCAGGTACGCGGCGAAGCGCTTCGCATCGTCCAGCCACACCTCTCCGACCAGAGCGCGCGGCTGCTCGTAGGAGTCGGCGATGGTGCGCCAGGAGCGGTAGATGTCGTGCAGCTCGTCGCGGTCGAGGTGCGGATGCCTGCCCGGTTCGGGTCGCTCGGGGAGCTGAGGAAGAGCCGGATCCTTGGCGAGGAACGCCGCCGAGTCGATGCGGATGCCGGCCACGCCGCGATCGAACCAGAACCGCAGGATGTCCTCGTGCTCGCGACGCACCTCGGGGTTGTCCCAGTTGAGGTCGGGCTGTTCGGGGCTGAAGAGGTGCAGGAACCACTCGCCGGGGGTTCCGTCCGGGTCGGTCGTGCGGGTCCACGTGCTGCCCCCGAAACTCGACACCCAGTCGTTCGGCCGCTGATCCCCGTTCTCGCCGCGACCGGGGCGGAACCAGAACCGCGCACGAGCCGGAGATCCGGGGCCGGCGGCCAGCGCCTCCTGGAACCAGGCGTGCTGATCGGAGACGTGGTTCGGCACGACGTCGACGATGGTGCGGATGCCGTGCTCGGCGGCCTCGCGGATCAGCGCCTCGGCATCCGCGAGGTCCCCGAAGGCGGGATCGATGGTGCGGTAGTCGGCGACGTCGTACCCGCCGTCGGCCAGCGGAGACAGGTACCAGGGGGTGAACCAGATGGCGTCGACGCCGAGCTCGCGAAGGTAGCCGAGCCGGGCGCGCACACCGGCGAGATCTCCGGTTCCGTCGCCGTTGCCGTCGGCGAAGCTGCGGGGATAGATCTGGTAGATCACGGCGTCGCGCCACCACCGGTCGGCCGGGGCGGGGCCCGTCACGCGCTCGCGCGGCATCCGTGTGTGCTGCAGTTCCCGGCTGACCATTCGTCAGCGACCTCCTCGTCGACCGTGCTAGGTTTAGCGGTATATCTTGTCAAGAAAGGTAGAGCCGGATCGCAGCGCTGTCAACCGTTTCGCGAAAGATCTCCGCGATTCGCTTTAGCGATAAACTCGGAGTCGCCCAGCCCGCGCGGTGACACCGGCCCGCGTCGTAGGATTGCGCCCGGAGGAAGTGTGACCGTCAAGCTCAGCGACATCGCGGACGAAGCAGGCGTGAGTGTCATGACCGTCTCGAACGTCATGAACGGCAAGAGGGCGCGGGTGTCCCTCGCGACCATCGAACGGGTCCGGGAGATCGCCGACCGACTCGGCTACGTCCCCAACATCCCGGCGCGCAGTCTCGCCGCGGCGAGGTCGCACATCGTCGCGGCGTTCGTGCCGGTCCGCGAGAACAACAGTCTGCTGGTCAGCCCCCACACGGTGGCGGTCATCGGAGGGCTCGAGGCGCATCTGCGCCATCGCGGATACCACGTGCTGCTGCGCGGCATCGAGCACGAGGGCGACATCGCCGACGCGATCCGAGGCTGGACACTCGACGGCGCGATCCTCGTGGAGTTCGCGGATGCCGAGATCGACCGCATCCGCACCGACGGCGTGCCGCTCGTCGCCATCGACAGCTACTCGGCGAACCCTCGAACGGTGGGGGTGCGAACCGACGACTACAGCGGCGGGCGCCTCGCCGCGGAGCACCTCATCGCAGCGGGCCACCGGCGGATGCTGTTCGCGGGCCCTCCTCAAGGGGAGACGGGCGTCGTCGCGCAGCGCTGGGACGGCTTCCGGACCGCCGCCCAGGACGCGGGTCTGGACGGCCGATCCATCGCCGTCGAGGAGGTTCTCACCACCTTCGAGGACGGGCGCCGTTTCGGACTCCGGCTGCGGACCGATCACCCGGATGTCACAGCCGTGTTCGCGACCGCGGACGTCATGGCCGTGGGCATCATCGCCGGGCTCACTGAAGCGGGCGCGCGCGTTCCGGACGACGTCTCGCTGGTCGGCTTCGACAACCTCGACCTCAGCGCGTACAGCACGCCGGGGCTGACCACCATCGCTCAGGACATGCCGGCGAAGGTCGCCGAGGCGGCCCGGATCATCCTCGAGGAGATCGAAGGCGGCGAGGGGCCTCGCGCCGCCGTCTCGCTGCAGGTGGCGCTGGTCGAGCGCGGATCGGTGGCTCCGCCTCGCACGGACAGAAGTGGCGCGGGGGGCGGGGGGGGCGGCGGGGCGACCGCACGCGCGGTGACCACCGGCGCGCCGGTCATAAAAAAAAAACCACACGACCACCACCACTAAAAAAGGCAAGACAGGATAGGCGGAG
>NZ_JBHXID010000002.1:0-16105 GCF_042723935.1 Microbacterium sp. NPDC058342 | reverse complement strand
CGCCCTGGGGCGCGCGGCACTTCTGGTCAGGCGGTGACTACCGACGCATCGCCGGGCCGGAGCCGGCGCCGGATTCCTCGATAGCGCGAGCGACGAGCTGGACGTCGTCAGAGCTCAGTTCCACACCGCCCGCGCCGACCCAGCCGTCGATCTGCTCCGGCGTCCGGGCGCCGACGATGGCGCCGCTCACACCACGGAAGCCGAGAGCCCAGGCGATGGCTGCCGCGCCGGTCGAGATGTCGTGGCGCTCGGCCACCTCTGCCAGAGCGGCGGTCACCTGCAGGTTCTGCCGCAGTCGGTCGCCGGAGAAGTCGGGGTGCCGCGAGCGCCAGTCATCGACGGGAAGCCGCTGCACACGCTCCTCCGTGATCCGTCCGGTGAGGAGGCCCGACTGCATCGGGCTGTAGATGATGGCACCGGTGCCGTGGTCGGCGCACCAGGGCAGGACGTCGGCCGCGGCATCCCGATAGATCGCCGAGAACGGCGGCTGCAGCGTATCGACGTGGCCGATGGCTTCCGCACGATCGAGCTGCGCGACGGAGTGGTTGGACAGACCGATCGCGCGAAGTGTGCCTCGCTCTCGCAGTTCGACGAGCGCGCCCCAGTAGTCCTCGATCTCGGCGCCGTCCTCAGCCGGCCAGTGCATCTGGTACAGGTCGATCTGCTCCACCTGAAGCCGACGGAGCGAGTCCTCGACCTCTCGGCGCAGCGAGGCGGGGTCGCCCACCTTCCGCTCGCCGGTCTGGAGTGCGTCGTCGTCCGACCAGACGAGACCGCCCTTGGTGAAGACCCACGGGCGCTCCGCCTCCGGGATACCGCGGAGGGCGCGCCCGACGATGATCTCGGAGTGCCCGCGCCCGTAGACCGCCGCCGTGTCGATCCAGTTGATGCCGCGATCGACCGCCGCGCGGATCGTGCGGATCGAGTCATCGTCGTCCTGCGCCCCCCAGCCGTACGACCAGGCGGGTCCGCCGATGGCGAAGGCGCCGAGGCCGACGCGGGTGATCTCCATCCCTGTGGTGCCCAGAGGAGCGGTGGCGAGTGATGATGTCATTGCTTTCCTTTCGAGTGTCCTCACGTCGGAGATCCGGAGGTGAGTAGGCCGAGCACGAGCTCCACCTGTCGGGCGATGGCCGCGCGGCCCGCGCCGATGTACACGCGCGGGTCGACGACCCGCGGCTGGTCGTGGATCGTCGAGACGACGGCCTGGGTGAACGCGACGTTCAGCTGAGTCCCGACGTTGACCTTGCGGATGCCGTGCCGCGTCGCAGCCAGCAGATCCTCGTCGCGCACGCCCGAGGAGCCGTGCAGCACGAGGGGCACGTCGACCGCGGCTGCGATGGCGCCGAGCAGCGCGAGGTCGAGTGTCGCCGTCTTCTCGCTCATCGCGTGCGAGGAGCCGATGGCGATGGCCAGGCCATGGACCCCGGTGGCGTCGACGAAGGCGGCTGCCTCGGCGGGCGAGGTGCGGGCACCGGTCTGATGCGCGCCCTTACCACCCACTTCGCCGAGCTCCGACTCGACCCAGAGTCGATCGGATGCCGCGAGCGCCACGCTGCGCGCGGTGAGCTCGACGTTCTCCTGGTAGGGCAGCGCCGCCGCGTCGATCATGAACGACGAGAAGCCCAGGTCGGCGGTTCGAGCGCAGAGATCGGCGCTGGTGACGTGGTCGAGGTGCAGGGCCACGGGCAAGGCGGACGCCTCTGCGATCTCACGCATGCCCCGGGCGATCGCGCGGGGACCGCCGTGGTAGCCGATCGTGTTCTCGCTGAGCTGCAGGATCACGGGCCGGCCCGCTCTCTCCGCTCCCTCGACGATTCCCTGCGCGTGTTCGAGCTGCACGACGTTGAACGCCGCGACGGCGTGATTCCGCTCGGCTGCCTGCGCGATCATCGCGGTCGTCGTCTGCAGCGTCATCGACGGTCCTCCCTCTTCGTGGCGGCGAGCATGGCCGCGCCCATGCCAGCGAGTTCGGGTTCGCGGACGAACTCCGCCTCGCCCCCGAGCGCCTCGCTGCGGACAGCACGCCAATGGGGCGAATCAGCGGGAACTCCGCCGATGACGATGCGCCGCGCCGGCATTCCTGAGGTGCTCGTCAGCGTGTCGATCAGCCGCGCCGAATCGTGCGCCTGGCGGCGAAGCTCGGTGTCGAATGCTGACGCCGCGGCGGACAGCGGCACAGCGTCCGGGTCCGCGATCTCGGCGTAGAGGTCCTCGATGCGCGGTGAACCGTGGGCCTCGAGCAAGGCGGCGATAGCCCGACCCGAAGGTTGCGAGCGGTGCAGGTAGCCGAGTCCGCCGTGCACGAAGAAGCCGTGCTCCCCCGGCTCACGGATGTCTGCCAGCCGATGTCGGTCGACGAGCTGCGCGATCGATTCGGAGGTGCCGACCGAGACGAAGACGTCGCCCGCCTGCCCGACGCCGGCCGCGAACGCCCCGCAGAAGTGATCGTGTCCGCCCGCGTGCACCCGCACATCGACGGGAATGCCCCAGGCCGCGGCGATGGCAGGAGCGACGGCGCCGATCGGATCGCCTGATTCGACCAGGCGTGGCAGTGCGGCGACCAGATCAGCGCCGCATGCGGCGAGCGCGCCGGCATCCCACTCGCCGTCCACCGACAGCACCCCGGTGCGGGATGCATGCGATCGGTCGAGGAACGAGCCGGAGGCCGAGAGGCCGGCGATCCGCATCGTGACCCAGCTGCCGAGGTCCGTGAACGACGCAGCCGAACGCAGGAGCGACGGTTCAGCAGCTCTCATGTCGGCGAACAGCTGCCAGCTGAGGATCGCCGTGTCCGGCCCCTCCGGAACCTGCCGCGGTGCCAGCGTGTACCAGCACGGGGTCGGACCGATCGATGTGCCGTCCGGGCGCAGCAGCACGATCTCCTCCCCCACCGAGGCGACGGCGACGCCGCGGACCTCATCGCGCAGGGGTGCCGGGAGCTGCCTCACGACCGCGGTGAGAACGCTCCACACGGCGTCGTGATCGCGGCGGTCAGGTTCTCCTCGCAGAACGGGCGTCGGGGCGGAGGCGCGCGCGATGATCCCCTCGCGCTCGTTCCAGAGGATCGCCTTCGACCGGGTGGAGCCGATGTCCAGCCCGAGGAGCACGCTCATGCGCGGGAGACCTGTACGACAGCGTGGTCGACCGTCACCGCCGAGAAGTGCACCTGTGCGGCCAGCGACTCGAGCTCCGCCCCCGGAACCAGGCCGGGCTCGAGGTGCGCCGCATTGAACGCACCCCCGGCGGCGGCTGCGCGCAGCGCTTCGGCGAAGGAGGCACCGAGCTTCACCTGAGCGATGAAGGCGGCGAGGAAGGTGTCGCCGGAGCCGGTCGCGTTGACGACAGGGACGACCGGCACGGATACGCTCCACACCCCGTCCGCCGTCGCCACCAGAAAGCTCTGCGCGCCCATCGTCACGATGACGATTCCGGTTCCCGCGGCGATCAGGCTCCGCATCCGCGCTCGGATCGCGTCGTCGTCGTGCGTCGAATCGTCGCCGAGCACGCTCTCGAACTCGCTCCTGTTGCATTTCACCAGCCAGGGGTGCGACGACAGCGTGCTGCGCAGCACCTTGCCGCTCGCGTCGACGGCAGAGAAGCCCCCTCGACTGTTGGCCAGGGAGACGATGCGGGCGTAGGTGTCGGAGCCGAGGTCGGGCGGCAGGCTCCCGGTGCAGACCGTGATGCGGTCCGCGACCACGGCATCATCGATGGCGTTCCAGAACTGCTCCTGCTCCTCGCCCGTCAGTGCCGGGCCTGGCTCGTTGAACACCGTGCTGATGCCGGTCTTGGCCTCGACGATCACGGGAGTGATGCGCGTGTCCGCGGCGATCGGCGTGTGACGATCGCCCATGCCCAGCGTCGCGCACTCCTCGCGCGCCAACTGTCCCGCGGCCCCGCCGAGGAACCCGAAGAGCTCGACGTCCGGACCGAGGGCGCGGATGCTGCGCGCGACGATGAACGACTTCCCTCCGGCCCTCGCGGCTACGGTGCGGACGCGGTGCACGGCCCCCGGTTCGAGCTGACCGATGACCTCGAGACGGTCCATGGCGGGATTGGGTCCCACCACCATCAGCGGCTGCGGCGACGGGGCAGGCCACCACGCGGGGTTCGGCGGAGTGCTGGCGGTCATCACAGCACCTCGGAGAGGAACCGCTGGAGCCGCTCCGATCGGGGGTTGCCGAACAGCTCGTCCGGAACGTTCTCCTCGACGACGACACCGCCGTCCATGAAGACCACTCGATCGGCGACCTGACGGGCGAACCCCATCTCGTGCGTCACGACGACCATCGTCATGCCGTCGGCGGCGAGCGACGACATGATGTTCAGCACACCCTTGACCAGTTCCGGGTCGAGCGCTGACGTCACCTCGTCGAACAACATCAGCTCCGGCTCCATCGCGAGCGCCCGAGCGATCGCAACGCGCTGCTGCTGACCGCCCGACAGGCTGATCGGCCGGCTGTCGGCCTTCATCAGCAGCCCGACATCTGCGAGCCGGGCGTCGGCGATCTTCGTCGCCTCGGCGGTCGAGAGCCCCCGGACCTTACGCAGGGAGACCGTGATGTTGTCGCGCACGGTCATGTGCGGGAACAGGTTGAAACTCTGGAAGACCATGCCGACGCGGGCGCGGACGGCATTGATATCGACCTTCGGGTCAGTGATCACGGTGTCGCCCACGGTGATCTTTCCCTCGGTCGGCACCTCGAGAAGGTTGATGCTGCGCAGCAGGGTCGACTTCCCGGAACCCGAGGGGCCGATGATGCAGACGACCTCGCCCTGCCGGACTGTCAGGTCGATGCCTTTCAGGACGGTGTGCGAGCCGAAGGACTTGACCAGACCGTCGATGCGAACGAGCGGATTCATGCGGTGACCGCCTTCGTGGGGGTGTCGCCGGACACGGTGGGCTCCTCGGCGACCACGGGGATCTTCCCCGTGCGCAGACGGCGATCCAGCCAGTTGACGTAGTGGGTGAGCGGAATGGTGATGATCAGGTAGACGATGCCGGCGGCCACGAGGGGCGACAGGTTGCCCACCCGCTGGGACATGTCCTGCCCGATGCGGTAGAGCTCGCGCTCGCCCAGCGCCAGCCCCAGCACGTAGACGAGGCTCGTGTCCTTGATGATGCTGATGAACTGGTTGGTCAGCGCAGGGAAAACGTTGCGCACGCCCTGCGGCACGACGATCATGCGCATGGCGAGCCCGTAGGGCATCCCCATCGCGCGGGCGGCCTCGAGCTGGCCGTGGTGGATGCTCTGGATGCCCGAACGGAAGATCTCGGCCATGTAGGCCGAGGCGATGAGCCCGAGCGCCGCAATGCCGTAGGGGTATGCACTGGTCCCGAGGAAGGTGAGCCCCATGTACGGCAGCCCCTGGCCGATCAGGAAGATCGTGAGGATCGTGGGCAGCCCGCGCAGCAGATCGATGTACGCCTGCGCCGGCCAGCGCAGCCACTGGTGCCGGCTGATGAGGGCCATCGCGACCAGCATGCCGATGATCAGGGAGATCGCCGTCGCCGCGAGCGCGAGGATCAGCGTGTTGAGGAGGCCGACGCCAATGAGGTCGGGCAGCACCGCGAGCATGTACTCGAGGTTGAAGAACATGGTGAAGAAGTCGGTCATGGTTCGTCCCGTCTCAGGGAAGGAGGGGCCGCAAAGTGCGCGTGCCCCTCCTTCGAGAACTCAGTTCGGATAGGTGTCGTCCGGGTGCTCGTCGTAGTACCCGGTGAGGAAGTCGAGCTGACGCTCCACGGGCTCGGTCGTGACCCAGGTCGTGAAGATCTCCTCGTATGTGCCGTCCGCGAGAATGTCGCGCAGGGCCGCGTTGATCGCGGTGCGCAGCTCATCCGCGCCCTGACGCAGCACGATCGCCGCGCCGATGTTGTCGTCGTTCACCGCCGAGAACGCGACCTTCACCTCGTACTGGTTCACGTACTTGTCGGCCGCCTGCCCGTCGAAGAACGCGGCATCGATGCTGCCCGCCTGAAGCGCATTGAACATCGGCGCCTCCGCGGGGAAGTAGATGAGCTCCGAGTCGGTGAAGTACTGCTCTGCGTACTCGGCGTTCCTGCTCGCCGACTTCACGCCGATCTTCTTGCCTGCGAGATCGTCGGCGTCCTCGATGTCGGATTCGTTCGGCACCGTGATCGACATCACCCCGGTGTAGGTCGGGAGGGAGAACGTGACGGTCCGACGGCGCTCCTCGGTGTCGGCGATGGAGGACGCCGCAGCATCCGCCTGGCCGATCGCGACGGTCGGCAGGATCGTGTCGAACTCCTGTGTGCGAATCTCGAGGTCGACGCCGATGCGGTCGGCGACCTCGGTGAGCAGCGCGACGTCGAAACCCTCGAACTCGTCGTCATCGCCGACGGATGCGAACGGTGCGGCGTCGCTGTTGACCAGGAGCTGGATGACACCCGGGCGCACGGTCTCGTAGGCGGCGGTCGCCGAATCGGTCTTGGTTCCGCCGTCGGATCCTGCGGAACTCGGACCGGCGCAACCGGCGACAAGGGACGCGGCGAACAGCACGGCCATCGTGCTGATCAGCTTCTTACCTCTCATTGAACTGCCTCTTTCTCGTTGGTGTATCGGGTGGGATCGAAGGGAACGGGGTCGACGATCGGCTGCTCGTCCAGAGCGATCTGCACGCCCAGCTCGCCGACGGCGGCGGAGTGCTTGAAGCCGTGGCCGGAGCACGCGGCGAGCGTGACGATGCGCGATCCGGCCTCAGGACGTCCGATCGCGAAGCGCTCATCCGGGGTCAGCGTGATCATGCAGCCGCGGGCGTGCTGCGCCACGGGGATGAGGTCGGCGAACTGCGCCGCGCAGAAGGCTTCGACGCGTTCGAGCTCCCAGTCGGCGACGCGCGGGTCGTTCGCGGTCGGGTCGTCGATCTCGAAGCCCGCCTGGTCGTGCAGCCCGATCTTCACGGCGTACTCATCGATCACCGGGGCGCCCCATCCGCTCAGCTCGTCGAGCTCGCGGGTGAAGACGGGAAAGACATCCGGCGTGAAAAGCCGTTCCGCTCCCGGTCGTGGTGTGAACCAGCTGAGCACGGCACGGCGGACGATCAACGGCACCGCGTAGTCGGTCAGCAGATGCGCAGTCCACGCACCGACCGCGACGATGACCTGTGCGGCCGAGACCGTCGAGCCGTCGCTGAGCTGCACATCGACGCCGCCGCTCCGCTCGGTGATGCGGGTGGCGCGCACTCCGATGCGCACCTCGGCGCCCGCGCGCTGCGCCGCCTCGACACTCAGCCGAATCGCGAGCTCGGGGCGCACCACGCCTGTTCCGGGATCGAGCACTCCGCGGTCGCGGTCCTCGATGTGGTGCTGCGGAAAGCGCTCGCGGAGGTCCTTCGCGTCCAAGAGCTCGTAGGGAAGATCGCGGGCGTCCATCGCAGCGCGCACATCAGCCAGCAGAGGCGAGTCGGCGGGGGCGATGCTGAGCCCCCCGACGATGGTGACGATCTCTTCGCCGGTCTCGTCTTCGAGTTCGCGCCACAGCTGACGTGAGCGGGCCGCGAGGTCGACGTACTCGGGCCCCTCGGACGTGCCGCTGCGGAAAAGACGCGAGCGTCCGTGTGAGGAGCCGCGGTCGTGGGCGATCTCGAACTGCTCGACGCCCAGGCAGTCGACGCCGCGGCGAGCGGCGGCTCGAAGCGCGGCGGAGCCTGCTGCCCCGAGACCGATGACGATGACGTCCTTGTTCATCTGAACCCCTTTGAAATGAAGTTGTACACAGCACATCACAAGCAAACAAAGAATGTCAATATCTTTGTTTTCTTGGCATGTGGCCTATCGTGGAGTGTCAGCTTGGAGCAAGGGATACGTATGGACGTCGAGGCAAAGCTCTACGCCGAGGAGCGTCGGCACCTGATCGTGCGGCTGGCACGAGAGGCCGGCCGGGTCGAGGTCGCCCGTCTCGCGGAACGATTCGGCGTGACAGCCGAGACCGTGCGACAGGATCTCAATGCGCTGCAGCGCTCCGGTCTGCTCAAGCGCATGCACGGCGGCGCTGTGCCTCTCGAGCGCTCTCTCTACGAAGCCCGCATCTCGGAGCGCCGGGAGTTCTCGGCTGAGAAGGAGAGCATCGCCGAGGCGGCGCTCTCCCTCGTGCCCGTCACTGGCTCGATCTTCCTGGAGTCGGGCTCCACAGCGACTTTCCTCGCCGAGCGCATCCCCACGTCACGCGATCTGACGGTGTTCACCAATTCACTCCCCATCGCGCTCCTCCTCGCTCCCCGCACCGACCTCACGGTCATCACCCTCGGCGGGCGCGTGCGCGCCGTAACGCTGGGCGAGGTCGACAACTTCGCCATCCGCAGCCTGCGCGACATCCACGTGGATGTGGCGTTCCTGGGAACGAACGGCTTCTCGCTAGCGCACGGTCTCACCACACCCGATCAGTCGGAGGCGGAGTTCAAGCGCGAGACGCTGCGGGTCGGCGAGACCACGGTGCTTCTCGCCGACCGCACCAAGCTCGGCCAGGCGAGCGTCTGGCGCTACGGCGAACTCGATTCGATCGACGTGCTCGTCACCAGCCCGCACGCCGATGAGCTGCTCCTGGCCGAGGCGCAGGAGCACGTGGAGCGTATCGTGCTCGCCCAATGACGCGCTGAGAGCGAGGCCGATATCGGCGGTCGTGATGCGCCTTCCGCCCCGCGCGCATCCGGCGTGCGGGCTCAGCGCAGGTACGAGGCACCGTTGAGGTCGAGCACGGCGCCAGAGGCCCATTGCGCCTGGGGCGATGTCAGATAGACGATCGCCGCGGCCACCTCCTCGGGCGTGCCCACCCGGCCGAAGGGACTCTGCGCTCGGATGCTGTCGCCGTCGTCGCCTGCGAGCGCGGGTCCCTGCCGCTCGGTTCCGATGAACCCCGGCGCCACCGTCGCGACCGAGATCGCGTGCGGAGCGAGAGCGATCGCCATCGACTGGCCGAACGCATGCAGTCCCGCCTTCGCGGCCCCGTAGGCCGGGAAATCGGGTTCGCCCCGGTTGGCTCCGCGTGAGCCGACGTTGACGATGGCGCCGGGGCGACCGGCCGCGATCAGGGCGTTCGCGACGAGGAAGGTCATGTTCGCGGCGGCGAGCAGGTCGACGTCGAGCATCCGACGCCAGGTGCTCTGCCAGGCCTCGTAGTCGACTCCGTCGACGCGGTGGTACGTCTCGCCGCTGGGCGCGACAGCTGCGTTGTTCACGAGCACGTCGATGGTCCCCAGCGCACCGGACGCCGTCTCCAGCACCGCCTGTGCGACGACCGGATCTGCGAGATCACCCGCCACGAGGACGTGCCCCTCGCCGGTGAGCTCACTCATCGTCTGCTCAGCCGCCGCACGGTTCGCTCCGTAGTGCACGGCGATGCGGTCGCCGCGCCGGCTGAGGGCCACCGCAGCGGCTCGCCCGATTCCCCGCGATGCGCCGGTGACGAGAACGCTGGCCATCGGTCACCTCCCCTGTGTCTGCCGGCTCAGGGCCGGAACGTGTTCGCGCTCAGGGGGCTCTCCCCGCAACGAGCGACCCCCGGAGCCTCAGTCTCTCAGCAACCGGCCGATCCGGCCCGCGCCTGGTTCGGTGTTGACCCTCACACGGTGGAAGGCCCGACACTCGTGAGCGTCTCCGAATCCGTCCTCGACACCCACCTCGCTCTGGAGGAGCAATGAAACCGCAGCGCACCCGCCACGACGCCGTCACCTGCCTCAACGCCACCGGCATGGGTGAGCCCGGCGGGACCGAGCACGTCTCCGCCATCGCCGCCCTATACGCCGTGGCGACATCACTCGGCGATCCGGTCGGTCCGCTCGAGGGCCGCTGGTGGGTGGAGGGCACCGCGCTCAGTCCACTCGACGCACCGCGCGAGCAGTGGCGCTGGCATCTGCTCCTCACCCTGGCCGAGGTTCCCGAGCCCGGGCGGGTCGACGCGGCGCGAGAGCGGGCACGAGCATCCGGAGCCGCCGTCGACCGCGTGCAGGTCGTGACGTTCACCGAGGGCGAGTGCGTGGAGATGCTCCACGAGGGGCCGTACAGCGAAGAGCGGTCGACTCTCGAGGCCATGGACGAGTTCATGGTCGAGCATCATCTCATGCCCCACGGGCTGCACCACGAGATCTACCTCACCGCCTTCACCGACCCGAATCCGAGAACCCTGCTGCGGCAGCCGGTGGCGCCGGCGAGCTGAGAGCTCGATCGACGGCCTCGTCGTGCGTCCCCGGCTCATTCGTTCGACGTGCTCCGATCGTGCGACTGTCGGCGCTCGACTCGTCGGCGGTCCGCGAGATGGGCCCGGCGGAGGATGTCCAGAGCGGGGTCGAGCGTGGCGACGCCCGGGTTCACGACGCACACCCACCCGTAGGCGCCGTAGAGCGGATGCGGGTGGAACACGTCCTCGACGCTGTAGTCGGCTTCGAGGTCGTCGACGGCTTCGAGCGGGCAGCCGATGACTTCGGCGAACACCGCCGACCCGACATGAACGTTCAGGCGCCAGCGTCCCGCTTCGTCGAGCCGGGAGCCGGCATCATCCGGGTAGTCCTTCGTCACGATCGTCGCGTAGGGCTGACGGTTTCGAGGGACCTGACCATCCGGCGCGTAATAGAAGAAGTGGTCGCCCCAGGAGATCTCGGGATGCTCGCTCCCCGGCGACGGCGCGAGTTCGAGAACGCCCTCATAGCTTCGGACTTCTGACAGGATCTTCTCCAGTGACATGGTTCAAGTGTGATGTTGAAGTGCTTATGGAGGGTTTCCCATGGTGAAGGATGCCCTCGCACCTGAACCTGATCGGTACACGACCAGCCGTCTCGCGGCCGCGACGGGCTACTCCGTGCAGCAGGTGCGCGACCTGGAACGGCTCGGCGTGATCCCGCCGGCACGCCGACAGTTCAACGGGTACCGCGAGTTCAACCCGGTGCACGTCATCGCCCTGCGCGCCTACCGACGGCTGGCGATCGCCGTCGGCCCGGTCGCCGCCCGCAGCACGATGCGAGACATCCAGGGGGTGCCCCACGACGAGGCGGTGGCGAGGATCATCGCCGTCCACGTGGACCTCGCCCGATCCCGCGCCGCCGTCCTCTCCGCGCTCAGCGCGCTCGACAGCATCGTCGAAGAGGGCGTGCAGGAGGCGGCCCCGGTCGCGGAGGATGCGATGACCATCACGCAGCTGTCGACGGCCCTCGGTGTGCGCTCCTCGACGCTGCGCTTCTGGGAGCAGCAGGGACTGCTCGCTCCGGAACGCTCACCGCACCACGGTGCGCGGATCTATCCGCCCGACGCCGTCAGGGATGCGCGCATCGTCACCGCCCTGCGCGCGGGTGGATACCGGATTCCCGCCGTGCATGCCGCCATCGCGTCGCTGCGATCCGTGCACGAGGCGGGCAGCGTTCGCGAGGCGCTGCAGGACCGCTTGCGAAATATCGCAGAGCAGTCCGAGGCGCTTCTCCTGGCCGGCAACGCCCTCGTCGTCCTCCTGCGCAGCCCGGCGACCGGAACAGAACCCGGCCGCGACCTCAGTTGAAGTCGCCGCCGCCTCCACCGCCGCCGAAGTCCCCCGGTGCCATGTCGGCGAAGCGGGAGTAATGACCCTGGAAGGCGACGTTGATGGTGGCCGTGGGACCGTTGCGGTGCTTGGCGACGATCAGGTCGGCCTCGCCGGGGCGCACGTCCTTGTCGTAGACCGAATCTCGGTGCAGCAGGATGACCATGTCGGCATCCTGCTCGATCGATCCGGACTCACGCAGGTCGCTGATCGCGGGCTTCTTGTCCTGGCGCTGCTCGGGCCCACGGTTCAGCTGGCTCAGTGCGATCACGGGCACCTGCAGCTCCTTGGCGAGCAGCTTGAGCGCACGCGAGAACTCCGAGACCTCCTGCTGACGCGACTCGACCCGCTTGCCGCTGGTCATCAGCTGCAGGTAGTCGATGATGACCATCTTCAGCCCCGCGCGCTGCTTGAGTCGGCGGCACTTGGCGCGGATCTCGACGAGGGTCATGTTGGGGCTGTCGTCGATGTACAGCGGCGCGTCGTTGATACGCCCCCGCGTCGCGGCGACGGTCGTCCAGTCGCGCGGGTCGAGCGTGCCCTTGCGCATGTTCTGCAGCGGGATCGCCCCCTCGGCGCTGAGCAGGCGCATGGCGATCTCGCTCTTGCCCATCTCGAGCGAGAAGAAGATCGACGGCTCGTTGTGGCCGATGGACGCCGCGCGCGCGAAATCCAGAGCGAGCGTCGAATTGTGCGTCGGGATCATCGATTCCCCCGCGAGATACAGGTGGTCGTCATTGTCGACCTGCACGCATCGTACCGGCACGCTGGCGATCGGACGAACCGCCTTGACGTACCGCCGGCCGATGCGCACGGTGCTCGCGGGTCTCTCCTGAGCATGCAGCACGCGCTTGCGCTCCAAGCGGAAGACATCGTCGGTCGTGGAGAAGTTCAGGACGTAGCAGGTCGACGACGCCTCGGTCCGCCCGGCGACGCGCTTGGTGGTCCGTCCGCACCGGTACCCGAGGCTGACGATGAGCTCATAGACGCTGTCGGCCAGGCGCTTGTTCGTGACGGCGAACTGACACGAGCCCACGCCCTTGACCACGGTGCCATCGGTGTCCATCAGGCCGGCCAGCAGGTTGCGGCGCTGCTCCTCCGACGCCCGGAGGTACAGGGAGGGAACATGCTTGTCGCCGAGAACACCGAGGCCGCGAAGCAGCGCCGTGAACGAGCCGTGCTCGCGATAGCAGCGCGCGCAGCGCTGTGCCTCACCGGAGTACGGCGATCCGCACTCCGGGCACATCAGCCTCTCCGGGTGCACACCCTTGTTCTTCGGACCGCAGATGCGCCCGCACGTGCGCACGTGCGGGTGGCGTGCGGTGAACGTCTCGCCGCACACCTCGCAGTTGCGCACGAGCAGCGTGCGGGTCTGCAGCTTCAGCGCGTACAGCATTCCTCCCCGCGGTTCGACGCGCAGTCCCTCACGAGCGATCAGCCCGGGGATCTCGCCGGTCTCGCTCGTCATCCGAGCCCCATCGCTGTGACCGTCGCCGAGCCAGGCGCCGAGTGCGTAGGGCGGGATCGGCAGCTGAGCATCCGGTGCGTGCAGCGCCGCCGCGTTGCGGATCGAGTGATTCGCGCGCTCCTCGGCGCCGACGGTGAGCGTCTCGAGCATCTGCTCCGTCGTCACGATCTGGGGGACGCCACCGGTAATCCGACGCGATGCCCTGGTCTCGGTCAGCCACTGGTGCTGGCCGTCGGCGATGATCTTCGATCCGTCCGAGAACTCGACCTCGTAGCAGGGGCGATCCACCATCACCTCCGTCGCGGCGACCACACGCGTCGGACGCCCGTCGGCGTCGTACAGGTGATCTCCGACCTGAACCTCACCCATAGTCGTCCAGCCCGTCGGTGTGGGCAGTGGGGTGTCGAGCGCGAGAGCCTTGCCCATGGCCGGCCTCGCCGCGACGACGATCATCTGGCCACCGTGCAGGCCGTTGGTCAGGTCGTCGAGCTCGCGGAAGCCGGTCGGGATGCCGGTCATCGTGCCGTCACGACCGTTGGCCGCCTCGATCTCCTCGACCGCGGCGTCGACGGCGACGGTCAGCGGCACGTAGTCCTCGGCCGTCTCGGATCCGGTGACCGAGTAGATCTCGGCCTGCGCGTTGTTGACGATGTCGGTGGCGTCGCCCTCTCCGGCATACCCGAGCTGCACGATGCGCGTACCGGCGTCGACGAGACGGCGCAGGATGGCGCGCTCGGACACGATGCCCGCGTAGTAACCGGCGTTCGCAGCCGTCGGGACGATCGAGGTCAGCGTGTGCAGATAGTCGGCACCCCCGGCGCGCCCCAGCTCGCCGGTCTTGATCAGTTCGTCCGTGACCGCGACGACGTCGGTCGGCTCGCCGTGCGAGTACAGCGACAGGATCGCTTCGAAGATCAGCTCGTGCTTGGGCACGTAGAAGTCGGCGCCCTTGAGCGACTCGATCACGTCGGCGACCGCGTCCTTCGACAGCAGCATGCCGCCCAGGGCGCTCTGTTCGGCCAGCAGGTCGTGCGGAGGTGTCCGCTCAGGGCCCCGGGACCCGCCCAGACGCTCGTCGGAGATATCAGCGATCGACACCCATGCTCCTCCCCAGCGGCGTCGTGATCCGCGCCGTCTGCCCTCGCGACCGGGGCTGATCCCGGCTCGTGCGCACCAGCGAAACACGAGCATCGGACATCCGGTCTCCACCAAGCTAGGAGCAGAGTTATCCCCATGCAACACCCCCTGTGGATAACTCTGTGGAGAGTGTGCGGACAACTCGGGAGTGTCTGTGCAGAACCGCTGTGGATAACCCGGTGGAGAGGAGAGATTTCGACTGACGATTTATCGCCTGACCAGCCGTTAACGGAATCCCCATCCTGTGGACGGGATTCGACTTCAAGCCCAGATTTAAGGTTGACGGCAGGTGACGCGCATTGTGCAGAACCTGGGGAAAGGCACCGGCGCCACCGCTCGCGCGGCGCGCCTTGTCGAGGATGTCACCCTGTGTGGACATCCGCCCGCACACGGGGTATCGTCGCACCGATCGTCTCGCGGAAACATGCCTCCGCGCGGCGGCCGGGGGAGGAATCACGTGCGGTCCGCGTCTGCCGACACCCGCAGCATCCGGATGTGGGTGCTGTGCGGCCTCGGCGTGCTCGTGTGGGCGGCGTTCACGGTCGTCTTCGGCAGTTCCTCCGCTGCCCACGCCGCCGATGACGTTCACGGCTCTCCGGGGTCGTCGATCTCGGATGCCACCGGCCACTCCGGTGAGCTCGTGATCCCCCGCATCGTTGAACGCGCCGCGGATCTGCCGGATACCGAGAACAGGCCTGCGCACGCAGCACCGTCCACCCGCGCTGATCAGACCGCGCACGCAGACAGGCTTCAGCAGGCACCGACGTCCGCGCGCCCAGCGAAGACGGTGCCCGCCGTCGCACCCGGTGTCGACACTCGCGCTGCCGAAACGCCTGCCGCCGGCCCTCGCCCCGCCGCCACACGCGACCTCCCCCGCGCCGCCCTCGCTCGCGCCGACCAAGCCCGCGCCGCCGACATGTCCGCGCGCTCCACCGCCTCCTCCTTCCTCTTCCCGGTGACGGACGCCGACGACGCAGCATCCGTCACGACGTTCGGGCTCGCCGAGAACCGGGCCGACGCCGAGCGCCGGCTGACGGAGATGCTGAACGGTCTCGCGCACGCCCACGACGGCGTGAACCAGCGGCTGGATCGTCAGGAGCCCGGCGCGGAGAAGACCGTCCCTCCGCGTCATGCCGACCCGAGCCAGGACGTCCGCATCGAGAAGACCGCGGCGGCACCCGAGCATCCGATGACAGCGCCGGCTCCGCCCCGGCACCACGAGCAGTCGTCCCCACCACGCACGGCGGCCAAGGTGCACGTGATCGTGGAGACCGTGGAGGCGCCCCCCGAGCCCACGGAGGATTCGTCGAGCACCTTCGGCGCCGCCCCGCAGCATCCGGGCACCGTGCCCCCTGAGGCCTCCTCCACCGGTTCGGCACCGGCACCGCTTGCCGGCGTGCTGCCGGCGAGCACAGACGCCTCGCACGCCCGCGGCGTGCTCGGCACGATCGGCCGGGCCGGTCACGACCGGCCACCGGCCGGGCCCTGCTCCGCCACCGACGTCTCTCCCGACTGAGCACGGGCCCCGGCGCTTCACCGCGCCCGATCGCGCGCACGCCGCTGCGCGCCCGCCCGCCTCTGCGCGTCGTGACGCCTCCCCGCGTCGCCCGCAGCGACGGCATTCCACCGCGGCCCGTGGGGATCCCCTCCCCCGCGCGACGCGGAACGAGCGGTCTCCGGCCTTCTCAGCGCCGGCCGCTCGCGGCGGGTGCCTCCCCTTCGGGCGGGGCACCCGCCCCTGACAACAGCACAATGGACCTTCGCCGGCATCACGGCCGTCTTCGGGGGAAGACCGGCCGAGCCGGCGAATCGGATGCCGACCGTTGCGCGTCGTGACGTCTCCCAACGTCACCCGCACCGGCGGCATCCACCGCGGCGCCGCCCGGAGACCGGAGCCCGCGCGGGCGCGCCCGCGGCGGCTGCCCCAGGCGCCCCGCCGCCCCCGCCGCGCCCGCGCCAGCCAGGCGGGATA